>JBBRCJ010000029.1:0-37293 GCA_038204955.1 Flavobacteriales bacterium | reverse complement strand
CAATTTAAAAATGACTGGAATCGTTTATAAATCTACAGGAAGTTGGTATACTGTAAAATCATCAGAAGGTGATTTTATGGATTGTCGTATAAAAGGAAAATTCCGAATTAGTGGAATAAAAAGTACCAATCCAATTGCAGTAGGCGATGTTGTAGATTATGAAATTGACGAAAACTCGGATGCGCGAACAGGAACAATAAATAAAATTCACAACCGAAAAAACTATATTGTTCGAAAATCGGTTAATTTATCGCATCAAATGCATATTATTGCTTCCAACATTGATCAAGTATTTTTATTAGTAACCATCAATAATCCTCCTACAACTTTCAATTTTATTGATCGGTTTTTAGTTACAGCCGAAGCCTATGGAATTGAAACCATTTTAATTTTTAACAAAATTGATACTTTTGACGAGGAAACTGTAAACGACCAATTGTATATGCAACACGTTTACACTCAAATTGGGTATAAATGTATGCGAGTTTCGGCCATCGAAATGAAAGGAATTGACGATTTAAAAGCAATGATGATAGGAAAAGTGAGTATGTTTTCTGGGCATTCGGGCGTTGGAAAATCAACTCTAGTAAATGCAATGGAGCCGAGTTTGCATTTAAAAACAAAAACAATTTCAGAAGCCAGCAAACAAGGGCAACATACAACTACATTTGCCGAAATGTACGATTTAAGTTTTAATGCTAAAATTATTGACACTCCAGGAATCAAAGGTTTTGGAATTGTTGATATGGAGAAAGAAGAGATTTCAGGTTATTTTCCTGAGTTTTTTAAACTCAAAGACCAATGCAAATTCAATAATTGTTTGCATAAAGAAGAACCGCATTGTGCTATTAAAAAAGCATTAGACGAAGATAAAATTTCATATACACGATATAATAGTTATTTAAAAATATTAGAAGGTGACGACGAACACTTTCGCACCGATATTTACAATGACGACCGAATTGCTAGTGATGAAACCAGAAAATAGTATTCAGTTTTTAATCTCAGGGTTAAGTTTGCAGTAATATAATGTAAAGAGTTAATTAAAAAATGAAAGTAGTAATTCAACGTGTGATTTTAGCATCGGTAACTATCGAAAATAAAATTGTTTCATCAATTAAAAATGGTTTATTGGTTTTAGTGGGTATTGAAGACGCAGATAATCAAGAAGATATTGATTGGTTGGCCTCAAAAATTGTAAACCTTCGTATTTTTGGTGATGAGAATCAGGTTATGAATTTATCTGTAAAAGAAAATAATGGTGAAATACTTATTGTGAGTCAATTTACCTTACACGCAGCCACTAAAAAAGGAAATCGCCCTAGTTATATAAAAGCTTCAAAACCCGAAATTGCCATTCCGATGTACGAAAAATTTGTACAACAAATAGAAATGGAGTTGAATAAAAAAGTGCAAACTGGTATTTTTGGCGCCGATATGAAAGTGGGTTTAGTTAATGATGGACCAGTAACTATACTAATTGATAGTAAAAATAGAGAATGATTTTCTTTACATATTGTTTAAACAAAGCATACAAAATTTAATAATTTAACTTAAATATTTTATATTTGTTTAAACGTAAAAATTAATGACTCTAGAACAATACATCGCCAATATAAACCAAGCGTACAAACGTGGAACTGCAACCGAACACACGTATCGTGGCGATTTAAAACAACTTTTAGAAAGTATTGTTCAAGACATAATTGCGACAAACGAACCGAAAAGAATTTCGTGTGGGGCACCAGATTATGTTTTAACAAGAAAAGATATTCCGTTTGGATTTATTGAAGCCAAAGATGTTGGCGACAAAGATTTATCAGGAATTAAAAAAACAGGAAATAAAGAACAATTTGACCGCTACAAAAGTTCGTTAGACAATTTAATTTTTACCGATTATATTGATTTTCACTTTTATTTATATGATGTTTTCATAACCAAAATTGCAATTGCAGAAATTACCACTCCGCCCGCCTTGCACCCCTCCAAAGGAGTGGAATTAGAAATAGTTGCATTGCCCGAAAATTTTGCAACCTTTACCAATCTCATTAAAAACTTTTGTTTACACGTTGGACAAACCATAAAAAGTTCCAAAAAATTAGCCGAAATGATGGCGAGCAAAGCTCGCCTTTTGGCTGATATTATTGAATTGGCTTTAACAAATGACGAAAATAAAAGCGAAGATAGTACGCTGAAAGACCAAATGAACGCTTTCAAAGAAATCTTAATTCACGACATTTCGCCCAAAGGTTTTGCCGATGTTTACGCTCAAACTATTGCTTACGGAATGTTTTGCGCTCGTTTGCACGACCCAACTTTGCCAACTTTTTCACGACAAGAAGCAGCCGAATTAATTCCAAAATCAAATCCGTTTTTACGAAAATTGTTTGGCTACATTGCCGGTCCAGATATTGACGACAGAATTAAATGGGTTGTTGATAGTTTAGTAGATATTTTCTTGGCGTGTAATGTAGAAGAAATTCTAAAAAGTTATGGGAAAAGCACAAAAATGGAAGATCCAATTATCCATTTTTACGAAACTTTTTTGAGCGAATACGACCCAAAATTGCGAAAAGCAAAAGGCGTTTGGTACACGCCAAAACCAGTTGTAAATTTTATAGTTCGTGCGGTTGATGATATTTTAAAAACCGAATTCGATTTGCCTCAAGGTTTGGCAGACAGGAGCAAAACCAAAATAAAAATAGATTTACAAGGCAAACAAGTGGAACAAGAAGTTCACAAAGTACAAATTCTTGACCCAGCAACAGGAACAGGAACTTTTCTTGCCGAAGTGGTAAAGCACATACACAAAAAATTTGGCGGTCAACAAGGCATTTGGTCAAATTATATCGAAACGCATTTGTTGCCACGATTAAATGGTTTTGAATTACTAATGGCAAGTTACGCAATGGCACATTTGCAAATGGATTTGCTGCTAACCGAAACAGGTTACAAACCCTCCGATAAATTCCCCTCCTCTGGAGGGGTGCCCAGCGGGCGGGGTGGTCAAAGATTACGCATTTACCTTACCAATTCTCTCGAAGAAAGTCATCCTGATACAGGAACACTTTTTGCCAATTGGTTGAGTAGCGAAGCCAACGAAGCCAATTTCATAAAACGAGATTCGCCAGTAATGTGCATTATTGGAAATCCTCCATATAGTGGCGAAAGCTCTAACAAAGGCGATTGGATTATGAAACTAATGGAAGATTACAAAAAAGAACCAGGCGGAAAAGAAAAACTAAAAGAGCGAAATCCAAAATGGATAAACGACGATTATGTAAAATTTTTGCGCTATGGTCAACATTTTATAGAAAAAAACGGAAGCGGAATTTTAGCTTTTATCAATCCGCACGGATTTTTAGATAATCCAACTTTTCGAGGAATGCGTTGGAATTTATTAAAAACGTATGACAAAATTTATACTATTGATTTACACGGAAACAGCAAGAAAAAAGAAGTTTCTCCAGACGGAACTGCTGATGTAAATGTGTTTGATATTATGCAAGGCGTTTCTATAAACCTATTTATAAAAACAGGAAACAAAAAACCAACCGAATTAGGAAAAGTATTTCATTATGATTTGTATGGGAAACGAGATTTTAAATATGATTTTCTAACAGAAAATTCAATAAAAAATATTGAATACAAAGAATTACAGAATGTTGCACCAAATTATTTTTTTGTAAGTAAAGATTTTGATGAACAAAAAATATATGACAGAGGATTTTCTATAAAAGATTTGTTTTTGTTAAACGGTTCTGGAATAGTTAGTAAGAGAGATAGTTTAGCTTTTCAAAATACAAAATATGATATAATTGAAAAAATTAAGGATATTAGTAATTTATCTTGTGAAGAAATTAAAAAGAAATATTCTGATATTAGTTGGGAAAGTAGAGACGGGAAAGTTGAATTTGTCAAAGAAAATGTTACCAAATTTGGTTTAAATGATAAGTTGTTTGTCAAATATAATTATAGACTATTTGATGAGAAATGGACATATTACACAGGTGAAACTAAAGGCTTTATTGGTTGGCCAGTCAGACAAATTATGACACATTTGTTACAGGAAAATTTATCATTAATTTGTTCTCGCCAATCAACAAGTGAATGGAAACATATTTTTATTTCAAAATTAATTGGAGATTTCAATTTAACTGGTAATGCAGGCACAAATGGTTCAGGATATTATTTTCCATTATATCTTTATCCAGAAACAAACGGACAACTTTCAACAGAACTAGACGAAAGCCGAAAACCAAATTTAAAACCTGAAATTGTAGCGGAGATTACCAAGAAATTAGGTTTGGAGTTTGTTGCCGAAAAATCAACGGCCCGCAATTCCCCTCCTTTGGAGGGGTGCCCAACGGGCGGGGTGGTAAATAACACAACTTTCGCTCCTATTGATATTCTCGATTATATTTATGCGGTTTTACATTCACCAAATTATAGAGAAAAATACAAAGAGTTTTTAAAAATAGATTTTCCAAAAATTCCTTATCCAAAAGATGTAAACACATTTTGGAAGTTGGTACAATTAGGTTCACAAATTCGTGAAATTCATTTATTAGAAAGCGAAGTTGTAGAAAATTATAGTACTCAATATCCAATAGATGGAGATAATGTTGTTGAAAAACCACGTTTTGAACTTAATAACAATACTTCAACGGCTCGAAATTCCCCTCCTCTGGAGGGGTGCCCGAAGGGCGGGGTGGTAAATAGTGTTAAAGAAGAATATTTCACAATTAAAAATACAAAAATTTACCATAACACAATTACCGAATTACCATACAATCCAAAACTAAAAGATAGAGCAAAAGCCCTTCGTTATGCCGAAAACTTATCTGAAGTGTTGTTTTGGATGCAAGTTCACAAAGGACATTTTTATAAGATAGATTTTGATAGACAAAGAATAATTGGAAATTATATTGTAGATTTTTATGTAAAAAAATTAAGTTTAGTAATTGAAATTGATGGTTCAAGCCATATCGGGAAAGAAGATTATGATGCTCAAAGAGAAAATTACTTAAAATCCTTGGGACTCAAAATATTTAGAATTCCTGTTACTGATGTATTGCAGAATATGGGAAAAGCAATAAGTGATTTAGAGAACTATATTATAGAAAATTATGGTGAAATAGAAAAACCACCCCACCCTGCGGGCACCCCTCCAAAGGAGGGGAATTTAGGACGAGTATTCATAAACGATACCCAATATTTTGATCACGTTCCTGAAATTGCTTGGAATTTTTACATTGGTGGTTATCAACCAGCTCAAAAATGGCTAAAAGACCGAAAAGAAAAAACATTAAATTTTGATGACATTTTTCATTATCAAAAAATTATTGTTGCACTTACCGAAACTTATAGATTGATGGAAGAAATTGATTTAATAGAAATTGAATAAGTATGAACGAAGATTTAAAAAAATTTCTATTATACACCGCACCTAATGGCGAAGTTCGAGTTGATGTTTTATTGCAAAATGAATCAGTTTGGTTAACTCAAAAAGCAATTGCAGAATTATTTGGTGTACAAAGACCAGCAATTACAAAACATTTACAAAATATTTTTGAAACAGCCGAATTGAATGAAAATTCAGTTAGTTCCATTTTGGAACATACTGCCGTAGATGGTAAAAATTATGAAACTAAATTTTACAATCTCGATGCAATAATTTCGGTTGGATATCGAGTTAATTCATCAAAAGCAACCCAATTTCGAATATGGGCAACACAGGCTTTAAAAGAATATATTATTAAAGGTTTCATTTTAGATGACAATCGATTAAAACAAGGTCAAACTATAACAAAGTCACTGCGAGGCACGAAGCAGTCTCTTAATAGTAACGTTTGGATTCAAAAGTGCTCTTTATACCATACAATGTCTTAAACAAAAATATAATGAAACCAGGATTCATTTACATAATAGCAAACAAAAACAATACAACATTGTATATTGGTGTAACATCACATTTGTCAAACAGAATAAAACAGCACAAAGAAAAGTATTATCAAAATTCATTTTCAGCAAGGTATAATTTGAATAAATTAGTATATTTCGAACAATTTCAAATGATAGGCGACGCAATAGGAAGAGAAAAACAATTGAAAGCAGGAAATAGAGTAACAAAAGAAAATTTAATCAACAATATCAATCCAGATTGGAATGATTTGTAAGAAGAAATAATTGATATAATGAAAATTTAGAATCATTTAAAACAAACTATCATTGAGATAACCTGTCATAGCGAGGAACGAAGCAATCTCAATGCCCCCTAATTGACAGATTGCTTCGTACCTCGCAATGACCTATGAACCTAAAAAATGCACAACTAGAAGTAGACAACTGGATTAAAACCCACGGAGTTCGTTATTTTAACGAGCTCACCAATATGGCGCAACTTACAGAAGAAGTAGGTGAAGTTGCCCGAATTATTGCGCGTCGTTATGGCGAACAATCTGAAAAAGAAAGCGACAAAAATAAAGATCTTGGCGAAGAATTGGCCGATGTTGTTTTTGTAGTTCTGTGTTTAGCCAATCAAACGGGAATTGACTTACAAGATGCTTTTGATAAAAAATTAGATTTAAAATCCGAAAGAGATAAAAACCGCCATCACGAAAACGAAAAATTAAAATGAAAAATTATTTAATTCAAAAAGAACCATTAGTAGTACCTACCAACGATGGAAAATATATTGGTGAACACCACGGAATTCCTACTACAGGAAATAAAGATGTTTCGATTGCTCACATGATTGCACCACCTCATTGGAGTGAACCATACCAAACTCCAGAATTTGAAGAATATACTTTCATCTTTAAAGGTAAAAAACAATTTATTATTGATGGCGAAACTCTAATTTTGGAGGCAGGACAATCGATTAAAATTGAAAAAAACACCAGAGTGCAATACTCCAATCCTTTTGATGAACCTTGCGAATATGTTTCGGTATGCCGACCCGCATTTGATTTTTTAAAAGTACATAGAGAGGAATAAAATTAATTTTTAAACCAAACAAAAAACCACTCGTTAAAGTGGTTTTTTTATTGTCATTAAAAAATATCCAGTAAATGCTCCTAAAGAATTTGCTAAAACATCATAAACATCTGGTTGCCTGGTTGTGGTAAAAATTCCTTGAAAAATTTCCATTAAAATACCATAAAAAATTGCTATAAAAAGTACAATTTTTAAATTTGAAAATTGCTTGTACTTAAAAAACAAAGTCCATAAAATTGTAAAAACAAAGTAAAACAAAAAATGAACGTATTTGTCTTTATTTGAAATAGCTATAGATTCACCAATCTCTCCAATGGTTATTAAACTTAATGTTGTAATAACAATGGTCCAAAAAACAGCTACGTAAACTATTTTATTTGTTTTAAGCACCTATTAAACTTCCGTAAGATTCCGCAGTAAGCAAATCATCCCATTGTGATGGATCGGAAACTTTAATTTTTACCATCCAACCACCTCCATAAGGGTCAGAATTTACTTTTTCAGGATTCGCTTCTAAATCAGAATTGAATTCAATAATTTCGCCTGATAAGGGCAAAAATAAATCTGAGACTGTTTTTACTGCTTCAACTGTACCAAAAACCTCATCTTTATCTAAAGTTTGGTCTAAAGTTTCAACCTCAACGTAAACAATATCACCCAATTCACTTTGTGCAAAATGGGTAATTCCAACCGTTGCAACATCGCCATTCATTGAAACCCATTCGTGATCTTTGGTATATTTTAAATTACTTGGAATACTCATTGTATTGATTTTTAGTTTAATTATTTATTTATTCAAATGTATAGTTTTGTAACGTAATTTTAAAATAATTGCAACAATTAATTTCCAAAATTATATCGGATTGTAAAACCAGCTCGAATGTTAGTTAACGGGAACGAAGTGGATATGACGGCTTTTGAAAACTGATGATCGTAAAAAAAGATGGCAGTAAGATTTTTACTAAATGAATAATTGGCAGTTAATTTAGCAGACCAAATGTCTTGACCGCCTCCCAACTGGTTATTATCATAATCTAAATATCGAATAATTGTTTTATTATTTCTATACGACACATTTAATTTTAAATCGATATCACTTTTAATAATTCCTGTTGGATCATCTGACAATCGAGTAGAAAAAATAACGTCTTTAATTCGGTAACCCATTCCTAAAACATACTCAATTCCTTTAACTTCGGTCAACAAATTATTATCAAAACTCATTGATAAGGCTCGGTCTTTTTTCATTTCTGCCGTCATTTGAAACGAACTTTTAGTTTCAAAATCAAGTTTAACTAAGGGGCTAAATTGTTCTACTAAATTTACATTTGAAATTAATGTTGGACTGTAAAAATTACCATTAGCATCAGTAGGATTCGGATTCAAATTGGAACGGAATGAATTAATGGTGTACGACGCTTTATAGGAATGTTGAATTGAAAATCGTTTAAAATGTTCTTTAAAATACTCGTAACGCATTAATCCAGTGTATTTTATATTCCAGTTTGGAATTGGAAAATTTCTGAAAATATTTAATGACCCATTGGCAGCATCTTCCCCCTTTTTACTACTTATAACTCCTGAATAAGCGGCTAAAAATGATGGTAATAAAACTGCTTGGCTGTTTTTTCCAAAACCTACCGGAAAACCATCAGCATTTGTTGGAAAACTCGCGGTTCCATAATACTTTTCGGCTAATCTATTGGCAATTATAATACGGTTGTTTCTAAAATCTTCAAACGGGGACGATTCAAACTCATCACTGTTTTTAAAGGCGGTTTTAATTAAAATGGTTGAAATTGCAAAGTTTCCTGTTGTAAACGGAGATCGAGAATTGTACTGTCCGTTTGAAAAATCATATTGCTCTGAAAAATTTTCAGAATAAGTCCTGTCTGCATTCAAATCAATTTTAAAATCGGGAAACAAATCAACATTAGCAGTAAACTTTAATGTTTTGGTTTTAACTTGGGTAAAACTTTGATTAAAATCAGGATAATTAGTCAACCAACCATTTTTTGCAGCTTCATAACGAACATCATCCTGGTTTCCAAAAGTAAATCCTAAGGTAGGTTTTGAGGTTCCAAAAAATCCAATTCCTGGCGTATATCCTGGCAAAACAGTACCTTTGGTTTCAGTATAATTAATTGTAGCATTTTTTACACTAGTTAAAACCCCTATTAATCCATCTACAAAAAGGTTACTGTCTTGGGCAATTTGTGGTTTTACGGCTGCAATTTTTTCACCTGGTTTAGGAGCTACGTTTGGTTGAGTTACTCTTGATTTATTACTTCCTTTAGTTAAACCGATGTATTTGTAAAAACTATCCATTCCTAAATTAACCGTCAACTTGTGGCTTGAAGCGTTTTGAATTGTATTTCCTAAATTATAAGTAGTACCATCTAGAGCTGTAAATGATGATAACGCTAAGGATGCTCTTCGCCAATTGTAATCACCCGTATAGTTGTAAGTGGCTTTTACAAAATTAAAAAGTGGTATTTTATTTATTGGTATTTCATAATTTAAACCTAGCTGTTGAGTGTGTTGATTAGGTTCACCAGCATTCCAATAATCAGTCCAAATGGTATAACTATTATCTGGATTATTATTCGCATCTAAATAATTACGAACAACGTTATTTGAGGTAGCATTGAAATTTAGTTTTAACGATTTAGTTAAATTAAAATTAAATCCGTATTGGTAATTAAACAGATAATTGCGTCGATAGAGTGCATCCAATCCAATACCTTGAACATCAACTAAACGAAATTGTTGCTTGTTGTACTGACGGATAATGTTGGAACTAAATGAAATACTTGATGGTAAGTAGTTAAAATTAAAATCTTTTAATAATTGCCAATAATTACTTTTACTAAACGCTTTTACTTTTTTAAACGGCTCTAATGGAACCGGTTGAAAAGCAAAAGTATAATCGGCTGTAGTGTTGACCTGCTGATCAGAAAAACTTTGAATTTCAAAATTGTGACGTTCAACCTCATTGAATGAATGCGATAAAGTTACATTTTCATAATCATAAAAATGAGGTTTTTGTTTTTCACTTCGTTGCCGTTTTACGCCAATAAAATTAATACTTTTCCGTTTAGTATAATCAATGGCACGATTTAGTATATTACTTTTCTCAGTTTCTCCGGGAGTGTTATCAACTAAAAGTTGCAATTCAATATCTTGATTAAATGGATCGTATTTAGGGGTTATAAATTCTTCACCAATTGCATAATTAAAAGGTAAATTCAATCCCCAACGTTTTGGCAATAATTTTCCTAAACTTAAATTAGTTACAATATTATATTGTTTAATATCATCTCTACTGCGTTCATTTGGTTTTTGTTCTAAAGTTCCAAAACCTACTGTTGACATTTTCCCTGAAGAGGTTATAGTAGCAAAATCAGCCAAGTTGGCATCTAAATTAGCTACTGCTGCCCAGCCGCCTTTGTTGTCCATTTCTGACAATCGTAACTCATTAAACCAAGCTTCACCTTTAATTTTTTGTGTAGTTTTGTTTTTTACTCCAATCATTAATAATCGTACTAATCCAAAATTTGGATTTCCACGGATACCTAATTTCAATTTATTTATTTTCCCGCTTAATGATGGATCAAGAATATCTTCGTCTTTAAAAAAAATTTCACCTGGAGCGTAGGTATGATTTAATGCTAAAATTTTAAGTTTGGTTAACAATTCTAACGAAATATCCATTTCATTAGCTTGAGGCCATATATCATAAGGATTAGTAGCTCCAGCTTGAGTAACTTTTAAAGGTATTTCTACTTGATAAAAATTTTCTGAAAAGTCATTTCCTAAACGAATAAAACCAACCATTTCATCATTTTGCAATGGCGAAATATCATTAGTTAAAGCCTCTGCGTGTAAAAACATTTTCAATCGTTTAAATTGGCGCATATCAACACTAATGTTTTTAAAAACCGCTCTTGAATCCGTAACATCTAGTCCTGTTCCAGAAACTCGTAGTGATAGTGATTGCTCGTTTTGACGCAATAAGGTATTGTTGTTATAAATTTCTTCTCTCACTACTCCAGGTGGTGTAACGTAATTAATGGGTACTCGATCACCGTTTTCTTGAATATTTACAGCTTGTACGCTAAATGCGGTTGGATCAGGAATTACAGGTGATGGTGGAGCGGGTTGCACTGGAACATTAATCCCTAAAGTATTATTGGCCTTGCGCCATTCACTTCGAACCAAGTCTAAAGAACCAAAACGAATTGTAACTTTATTTGAAAATCCGGTCATAAACATTCTCATAAATCGAATCGCAGTAAAATCAGAAATACCTCCAATTATTCGGTCTGGATTTGTTATCGGAATTTTAAATTGAATCCAACGTGCTTTGGTTGTTTCACCATTTGCTAAACTTGAAATGTCTCTGTTTTGAATATCAGTAATGTAATTTTGCCCTACAGTAGCCAAATCAGTTGGGCTCACTTTTATACCATATTCATAATACGCATTAATAGTATTCATTGTGTTGTCACGATTAATATCTTCAACATCGGGTACAGTTGAATTTCCGCGATTGGTGTCAGTTACATCAATTGGTGAATTGCTTTGAAGCCCATTGTAATTTTTATAACGGTCAAACAAATTTCCTGAAGCACTTAAAAAATACTGGTAATTATCCGCAGATGGATCGGCTTGACCAGCAAATGTTGGAAATTTTGCTGCTTCCTCGGCATCATTTAATCCGTCCAATCCAATATCTTGAGCTGTTCGGTTATTAACATCAGTATCAAAGGCATAAATTAAAGATTGTGAGGCTGGAACATTTCCCCAAATGGGTTGTGGTTGCACTGTAATTTGCCCTGCTCCTAGCCCATTTTCAAATTGCTTGCGTCCGTCTTTTAAAACATCTTCTGAAATTTCACCCAAATTAAATAAAATTTTCCCAGTATTCAATGCAGCAGCTGGACCTTCTGGAGTGCCTGCAAATGCTGCAACTCTAGGGTCGTAATATGGATCTAACATCCAAAATTGAATATATTCTACATTACTTTGCTGAAAATTTGTAGCATTTATAGAGCGCATAATTCCGCCAAAATTATCTGTTGGATTAGGCAAAATATTTGTTGATGACGCCGCTAAGTTAAAATTATATGGACCTCTTTCGGTTGGATAATACGTTAAATCTAAAGTATTGGTAACTTGTGTTTGCCCAGTAGCTATATCAACATTAAACAACTCAGTAGTGAAAATGCGTCGTGTTGAATTTAGCGATAAATCATCTGTAGAGGTGCCTGACGGACGACTCGAATAAAAAATAGGATCAATTGAATACCAGTTTATTTTAGCTCTTTTTTCACCATAACTTGTTGTTACCGAGCTTTCGTTAAAATCAGGATAATCCATAACTCCAGGATTTCTAACCGGTACTGATGCTAAAGACCATGCGTAAGCTGCCGACATATCGATGTTGGATTGTGAACCTTCAAAATCATCAACATAAACTGTGGATTGACCATCAAATTTATCTGCATCAGGTGTATCGGGTTTTAAATATGCAATTTCTCCACGAAATGAAACATTTGATGGTACATCGGTATCCATATTGGGCAACTTATTAACCATTCGGGTTAAAAAAGGCACTTCGGTTGAAAAACTGGTATTGAATCCAAAAATGGTATTGTTCACTGATTCTTGTCCGTAAACCGATTTTTGAGTAAAAGGGCGTTCCGATAATCGAAGCATTGTTGCTCCAATTAAAAATTTATCAGAAAATTTATGTTCAACATTAACTCCATAAAAACGTCGGGTTTGTTGCCCAAAAACCGAATTATTTTCGACCGAAACATTAATTGGTGTATTGGAAGCTTTTAAAGATGGGTCTAATATTTGTACACGTCCTGCTTGATAATTTACACTGTAATCAATGCCTTCAACCAAACGACGACCACCAGCTGTCACTACAACTGAACCTTTTGGAACATTAAATGCTCCTATCGGAATTCCATCGCCCGAACTGGATTTAAATTTTCCTTTTAATAAAAATTTATTTTTATCACTGTCTTGCAAAGCCGATGCCTGCGTTTTAGTGTACATATTTCTAAAAACGTACTTGGTTTGGTTGTCATTATAAAAGGTGCTATTGTAATCTTCGGTCGGATTAGTTCGTAATTTTTCAAACAGTAATTTTCCAAAGGGTTCAATGCTGGTAAAAATTAGTCTCCCGTTTTGGGTATCAATAGTTAATCCTGGAATAAAATCAAAAAAACCGTCACCATTGGGTTGTGGATCGTTATTGAAACTCAATTTATCAACATTAAATACTTTCAACAAAGGAGTTTCGGCTACACCTACTGGCAATGGAGAAGCAGCATTTGCTGGAGCAATATAATTTAATGGAGAAGGATTGGTATATAAAATATTGAATTTAAAATTATCCTGTTGCAATTGATAAGCACTTGGAATTTGATAAATATTTTTCATCATCAAGTTCCATATAGGTTTGTTTACATCTGTCAAGTTACTTTTAAGCATTTTTAAAATTAAACTTTGAGAAACTGGAATTCCACCAGTAACTTGAGTAGCATCTACTCCATCTGTTCCAAATTCTCCTACTTGATAAACAGTGCCTCCAATAGTGTACTGGTAAGCAACACCTAAAACCTCGTCGTTAGCCAATTTTTGTTGTAAAGAAACATAACCCAACTGTGGATGAAAAGTATATTCGTTAGGTGCTAATTTTCGAGCGTTCTCTAATTTTGAATAATCACGTCCTTCTTGTATATTGATTCCGTTGTTAAAACCACCTGTTCCTTGAGTAATATCTCGAATACCAGCGTTTAATAATCCAGTAGTTCCAATGGTTAATGGATTGTATTGATTGTTGGCATTATCGGAAGGAGTATCAATTGGAGCAGTGAAAAAACTTGGAGGAATAACATTTAATGCAATAATTTGAGCATCTGTAAGTCCTGTTAATCGTGATTCTCCTAAATCTTGTAAAGCCACCACATTTCTAAGATTGTTATTGGCTGGCAAAATCCTATTTTGTCGATTAGTAATCCAAACTTCCAATCGAGTAATTTGAACACGGCTGTCAATTACAGGATAATTTCGTAACGAAACATCGTATTTATTTCTGAAATATTGTGATAAAAAAAAGTGTCTATCGGCATCATAATCCAAGCCAAAAAGTTCAAAATCTTGAATAGTTCCGCCGCCTTGAGAAGTTACGCTTTTGGTTTGCGATTTTTGTTCCGAAAAAACGCCTGTAACTGTAGTTTTACCAAATTGTAATTGTGCTTTTACCCCAAACAAACTTTGTGCTCCTCGAATTAAAGAATTTGATAATGGCATACTGACATTTCCAACTTCAATTTTTTGAATAATATCGTCTTCAGTTGGAGCGTATTCCAGTTTTATTAGGTTTTGAAATGCAAAGGTTGATTGGGTATCGTAGTTCGCATTAACACTTAAACGAGTTCCCACTTTACCAGTCAAACTCATACTAATTCGTTGATTAAAATCGAAAGTTGTTGTAGAACGATTTTGGGGAGAAAATGCTGGATTGTCTTGTTTAGTATAACGAGCTCCTAAATCAATTTCGACCGAACCAGTTGGTTTTACATCAATAGTGTTACTTCCAAAAATAGTTTCAAAAAAATTATTATTCACATAATATCTAGGAAGTAAATTCTTTTTTGCTGCCTCACTTCCCTCTTTTTTGCCATCAATAGCATCTGATTTTTTCTTAAAATAATCACGCATTGACTCCCGAAGCACTAATTTTTGGTATTCTTTAGGAGTAAGCATTACCGGATAATTAATATTGAAACCCTCAAAAGTTTTAGTATAAACGTACCTGTCAATATTGGCATCGTAGGTATACGCTTCAACAATACTTCGAGGATTTGCTAACTTTATTTTACCTTTATTAAAACCTTTAATTGTATCGTTTTCTGTATCTTGTGAAAATGAAAATTGTGTTATGAAACTTATAACTACAACAAAAAGGGCTTTAAAAAACCTAGAATTAAATGGAGTAATTGTTTTCAAAAACTATAAATTTTTTAATGCTTGCTTGATGATGATTTCAACCGAAGCCTCTGGATTATCTTTAATTACTTTATCTACAACACGTTCTGACATTTTACGAATAAAACCTAAAACTTCTAAAGCAGATAACGCTTCATCACGATTAGTATTGTTTTGAATCATCGAAACTTCGTCTAAATCGTATATTTTTAACACTTTTTCTTTTAAATCTAAAATTACTCTTTGTGCTGTTTTGCTTCCAATTCCTTTAATAGATTGAATTGCTACTACATTGGCAGTAGCGATAGCTTGAATAATTTGTTTTGGCTCGATTGAAGACAACATAGTTCGGGCAATATTGGCACCGATACCCGATACGGATAATAACATTTTAAAAATTTCACGTTCCGATTTTTCAACAAAACCATATAAAGAGTGTGAATCTTCTTTAATAATTTGATGTGTAAACAATTTTATTAAATCGGAATTGGGCAATAAACCATAAGTATGAAGCGAAATATTTATTTGATAACCTACTCCACCACAATCTATTACAACATCAGTTGGGGTTTTTTCGACTAACTTTCCTTGAATTTGAGCGATCATAATTTTAAATAAGCCCCAAATATAATAAAAAAGATGTATTGGAAAGTGTTAACCCTTTTTAAAAGTTGATAATTGTATTTTATAAACTGTTTTGTGCAATACTCAATTAACCTTTAACTTATTGATTTTAGCTTTTCCCTGCGCATCAACCACAGCAACTGCTGCCATATTTACCATTTCTTCCACACTCGCACCAAGTTGAAAAATGTGCACCGGTTTTTCCATTCCTAACATTATAGGACCTACAGAATCCACTTTATATAACTCTTTTAATAATTTATAGGTTATGTTTGCCGATTCTAAATTAGGGAAAATTAATGTGTTCACTTTTTTGTTTACCAATTTTGAAAACGGAAATTTCTTTTTTAACAAATCTGGATTTAAAGCAAAATCGGATTGAATTTCGCCGTCAACAATTAAATCGGGATAATACTTATGCAAATACGCCACAGCATCACGCACTTTGGTTGCGCTTTCATGTTGTGACGAACCAAAATTAGAAAAAGAAACCATTGCAATTACAGGTTCTATACCAAACATTCGAACGGTTTTTTCGGTCATTAAAGCAATTTTTGCTAAATCATCCGCCGTTGGGTTCGGGTTTATTGCGGTATCTGACAAAAACATTGGACCACGATTGGT
The DNA here is from genome assembly GCA_038204955.1 of Flavobacteriales bacterium. GTDB lineage: Bacteria > Bacteroidota > Bacteroidia > Flavobacteriales > Flavobacteriaceae > Flavobacterium. Next base: position 21,036 of record JBBRCJ010000029.1, on the reverse strand, counting down.
CATCATCATATTGGTAGTAGCAATTAACGAAATTCCGGGTGCTTTACCAATCAACTGCATTAAAGGTTTTACAACCGATGGATAACTTCTTGAATAGCCCGATACCATTGCATCGGCATCGCCTTCGTTTACCATCATTGCAGCAAAATAATTACGTTCACGCATCCATTTTTGAGCATCTAAAAGTGAAATTCCTCTACGTTTTCGAGTTTCCCAGTAATGGTCGGCGTAGCGTAATCGTCGTTGATCTTCTTCCGATGTTTTTGGGTCAAAAATGGGCACATCGGCATCAAAACCTAGTTCTTCTTTTAATTCTAAAATTACTTCTTTGTCGCCTAAAAGTATCGGAAAACCAATTCCTTCTTCGTGCACAATTTGGGCAGCTTTTAAAACATCTAAATGATCGGCTTCGGCAAAAACAATTCTTTTTGGATCCGATTTTGCTCTGTTCGTTAGCAATCGCACCATTTTATTATCGGAACCCAATCGTTCTAAAAGCTCCTCTTCGTATTTTTCCCAATCTAAAATTGGGTTTAATGCTACACCCGACTCCATAGCAGCTCTAGCTACTGCTGGGGCAACAACAGTAATTAATCGTGGATCAAATGGTTTTGGAATAATATACTCTTTACCAAAATTCAAACGCATTTCACCATAAGCAATATTAACTTGTTCTGGAACGCTTTCTTTTGCCAAAGATGCTAAAGCTTTAACGGCTGCCATTTTCATAGCTTCGTTAATTTTAGTGGCGCGAACGTCTAACGCTCCACGAAAAATATATGGAAACCCCAATACATTATTAACTTGGTTTGGATGATCAGAACGACCCGTTGCCATAATAATATCTTTACGGGTGGCAACAGCAACATTGTAATCAATTTCAGGTTCCGGATTTGCCATTGCAAAAACAATCGGATTTTTAGCCATTGCCAAAAGCATTTCGGGCTTTAAAATATTTCCTGCTGATAATCCTAAAAAAACATCGGCGTTTTGAAGTGCTTCGCCTAAGTCAATTCCTTTTTTGCCTTTTGAATACCTTTTTTGTAAATCGGATAAGTCGGTTCTTTCTGCTGATAAAACACCATCTTTATCAAACATTATAATATTGTCGGCATTTACACCAAGCAAAACATATAAATTAGCACAAGCCAAAGCCGCTGAACCAGCTCCAGAAATTACAATTTTAACAGTTTCAATATTTTTTTCTGCAAGTTCCAAAGCATTCAACAAGGCTGCCGATGAAATTATTGCTGTTCCGTGTTGGTCATCATGCATTACCGGAATGTTCAATTCTTCAACCAAACGGCGTTCTATTTCAAACGATTCGGGTGCTTTAATATCTTCTAAATTTATGCCTCCAAAAGTAGGTGCAATATTTTTTACGGTTTCAATAAAAGCATCAATGTCTTTGGTTCCTATTTCAATATCGAAAACATCGATTCCTGCAAAAATTTTAAACAATAATGCCTTACCCTCCATTACTGGTTTTGAGGCTTCGGGACCAATATCGCCCAAACCTAAAACTGCTGTTCCGTTCGTAATTACAGCAACTAAATTTCCTTTGGCAGTGTATTTATATACATTGTCAACGTCTTTCGCAATTTCCAAACAAGGCTCGGCAACACCTGGCGAATAGGCCAAAGATAAATCACGTTGGGTTGCGTATTTTTTAGTTGGAATTACTTGAATTTTTCCTGGAGTTGGTTTGGCGTGGTATAAAAGTGCTTCGCGTCGTTTACTATCTTTGTGCATTTTAACTTCTGTTTAATAATTTGCAAAGGTAATTTACTTAAAATTAAAAGAAAACATTTTGTGAAATAGTTTTTCAAAATTAGAATTTAAAAACTATGAAACCACAATTTTTAGTAATTTTACAAAACCAATTTTATTTTTTATGATAAATTTAAAAAACTTTCTCGATTCAACTTATTTAAAAACTGCCGAGCAAGCCAAAGTATCGGAAACAGAAAATAAAAAATTAGTGATAAATGCAATTAATGAAGCTATTGAAGAGGGTTTTAAATTGATAATGATTCGCCCAAATTATGTTTCGATGGCAAATGAAATGATTCAAAAATCAAAATCGAATTTAACAATTGGAACGGTAATTTCATTTCCTGAAGGTACGGATTCAATTACTCAAAAGTTAGATGATGCTGAAAATGCTATAGAAAATGGCGTCGACGATTTAGATTTTGTAATTAACTACCAAGCCTTTAAAAACAATGAAATTGATTTGGTAAAAACCGAAGTGTTGCAATGCACTAAATTAGGAATTGTAAACAACAAAATTGTAAAATGGATTATAGAAACTGCAGCGCTAAATGATAGTGAAATTATCAAAATTTGCACTCTAATTAAAAACGTTGTGATGTCTAATTTTAAAGAAATTGACTATCAAAATGTTTTTATAAAATCGTCAACCGGTTTTTTTAAAACCGAAAATAATTTGCCGAACGGAGCTACTTTTGAAACTATAATTATTATGTTGGAAAACGGTTCACCATTATCAATAAAAGCTTCTGGTGGCATTAAATCGTACGACGAAGCTCTTTCTATGATTCGTTTGGGTGTAAAACGAATCGGAACTTCATCGGCAAAAGCCATTGCAAATCAATCTATTGGTACGTCGGATTATTAATGTACTGTTTTAATTTATTTACTTTCTTTCAACACCATATCAATAGTAATTGCGCTTGCTAAAATTGCCATTTTGTGTTCTCTGTTCGTAATATCTTCATTTAAATTTACGTTGTATTTGTCGGCTGTGGTAAACATTTCTTGAGCTAAACCAGCCCATTTTTTAGATACTTTACCAATTTCTTTACCTTGGGCATCTTTAATAACAAAATTCCAAGCTTTCCAATCGCCAGTAATTGTTGCTATTGGTTGATCATCTTTGTCGGAAATATTGAATGTTGGTTTAAAAAACTTAAATTTTTGAGTAACCATTCCTATTTTATTTCCATCGGCATCGGCAATCGTAATTTTTGACATCCAAAAAGTCCAACCTCTTGAAATAGTAGCTTCTACTTGATCAATTTCATCTTTAATTTCTAACAAAAAAGGAAGCATTGGTTTTTTAAGCAACAAGCGTAACATTTTTTGTCCTGTTGTCAATTTTTGCTTTACTGCTCCAACATTTTTTCCTTCTCCATCATAAATATTGTAAACGTTTTCAAATTTAAAAAAATTTACTTTTTCATCGATGAAGTAGGTATTTGAATCAAAAAAATTAGAAATCATAGTCTTTTTTTAAGTTTATAAATTATTTGCTAATGTAGTAATTCGTTTAATATCTTGCTCTTTACTTTTTGGATAAATTAAAAGTACATTTTCATTATCAACAATAATGTAATCGTGTAAACCGTCAATTACAACCAGTTTTTCGGCTTCGGAACGTATGATGTTATTGGAAGCGTTTTCTAAAATAACTGTTGCGTTTACAACCGTATTATTGTTTCCGTCTTTGTCCAATTTATCGTGTAATGAACCCCAAGTTCCTAGGTCGTTCCAATCGAAAGTTGCTGGTAAAACAAAAACATTTTTGGCATTTTCCATAATGGCATAATCTATTGAAATATCTTCGGCATCATTATAATTTTCATTTATAAATTTTTGTTCCGAAGGAGAATTGTAGTGCGCAATTCCTTTTTGAAAAAGGGCGTTCATTTGTGGTTGAAATTTTTCAAACGAACTTGTAATTGCATTGACACTCCAAATAAAAATACCACCATTCCAAAGAAAATTACCTTGCTCTAAAAATGATTTTGCAGTTTCGTAATTGGGTTTTTCACGAAATTGGGTTACTTTTTTTATCGGATTTTCATCTGATTTATCATATTCAATATAGCCAAAACCTGTATTTGGAAACGTAGGTTGAATCCCTAGAGTCATTAAAGCATCGTTATTGGCACAATAATCAAAACAATTTTTAAGGTTTGAAGCAAATTCATTTTCATCTTCAATCCAATGATCACTTGGTGCAACGACCATAACTGCATTCGGATTTTGCTTTTGGATTTTTAAAGAAGCGTACAAAATGCAAGGTGCCGTATTTCGCATTGCAGGTTCTAGCAAAACTTGTTCTGGTTTAATTAATGGTAATTGTTTTAAAACCAAATCGTTATAACGTTCGTTGGTTAAAACCAAAATATTTTCGGCAGGAACCAATTTTGATAAACGACTGAACGTTTTTTGAATCAAAGTGTGTCCAGCGCCCAACATATCGTGAAATTGTTTAGGGAAATCGGTAGTTGAAACAGGCCAAAACCTTGAACCTACTCCGCCAGCCATAATAATTGCGTAATAATTTTTATTTTCCATTTTTAGTCTATTCTATCTTTTTCAATTTTAGGTAATCCATTATATTTTAAATCGTATAAAATACCTTTTAAAGTTTTCAGTTTTTAATTAATATCAATTATTTTTTTATTTTTAACTTGCTAAAATTTCTACTTCTGCATTTGGATTAAACAAATACAATTTTCCCGAATTTATTTCTAAACACTCGTATCGTTTGGTTCGTAAAGCAATTTTTTTAAAAATCTTACCGTTTTTAATTTTAAAAATTGTTCCGTACGGAATTTCAAAGATATAATTTTTATCGGAATCTTGCGTGTCAAATTGTTTCAACGCTAATGACAAAGTAGCATCGGTATCGCTACTAGCTTTAGGGTTTTTAAAATGCCTTGCCAACAATGGTAGTAATTGATTGGGGAAAATTTCAGGTCGAATGAACGGAATCATTAAATGTTGAAAGGTAATTTTCCATTCGTCACCGTGCGGTTTAATGTTTCTACCGTATTTTTCGAAAGCCACTAAATGTGCAATTTCGTGAATTAAAGTAATTAAAAATCGGTATTTGTTTAGGTTTGAATTTACTGTGATTTCGTGTTTTCCTGAAATTGCTTTTCTATAATCGCCGTGACGCGTTTGCCGCTCGTTTACAATTTTTAAATGTACATTATTGGCTTTTATCAACTCAAAGCATACGTTTACCGAATGTTCGGGCAAGTATTTTGAAAGAACTTCACTCATAAACGCACATTTTTTGTTTCAATTCAAATATAATTTTTTATTTCAAAAATACAGCTGTTTCGTCAAAAAATAATTTAGGGTTTTCAGCGTGCAACCAATGCCCAACATTAGGTATTGTAGCCAATTGCAACATCGGAAAATGTGTTTTTATTTCGGGTAAGTCGGAGTCTAAAATATAGTTTGAATTGCCCCCTCGAATAAACAAAGTTGGTTTATTAAAAACTGCGTTTTTAGGTAAAGCAGCACCAATTTCTGATATTTTTTCGTTGAATACTTTTAAATTAAATCGAAATCCGAGTTGACTTGGTTCCACCCAATACAAGTTTTTCATTAAAAATTGTCGGGTTCCAAAATCAGGAATATAAGGATACAAAATCTCTTCCACTTCCGCTCTACTTGGTTTTTTAGAAAAATCAACAGCATTTAAACCCGCCAAAATATCTTGATGATGTGGAGCGTAAAATTTTGAACCTATGTCAGCTATTATTAATTTTTCAACCTTTTCCCAATAATATGTTGCAAAAAGCATTGCGACTTTTCCGCCCATCGAATGACCAATTATATTCACTTTATCAAGATTATTTTCTTGGCAATAATAAAAAACATCTTGAACCATTGCTTCATAACTAAATTCATCGGAATGAAAACTTCTTCCGTGATTTCGCATATCTAATAAATGAACTTGAAAACCCAATTCAACATATTGACTTGATAATGTTTTCCAATTATCAGACATTCCTAAAAAGCCGTGAATTATGATAAGTGGTTTTCCGATTCCTTCTATTTTTGAATAAAGCATAAAAATTTAAGATTTTTGATTAAAGATTTTTGATTTCAGAAATTTAAAACCCTAAAAATTATTTCAATTTTTGCAAATACATATTAACAACATTGTCCAAACCTAAATATAAAGCCTCTGAAATTAATGCGTGACCGATTGAAACCTCCAACAAATTAGGAATGTTATCTTTAAAAAACTTAATGTTATCCAAACTTAAATCGTGACCTGCATTAATGCCTAAGTCCAGTTCATTGGCTAAAATTGCTGCGCTAGTGTAAGGTTCAATGGCTAATTTGTTACCCAAACCATATTGATGCGCAAAATTTTCGGTATATAATTCAATTCGTTCCGTTCCTGTTTTTTTGGCACCTTCAATCATTTCTAAATTCGGATCAACGAAAATTGAAGTTCGGATTCCGTTACGTTGAAATTCTTGAATGACTTCGGTTAAATACGATTGAAATTTCACGGTATCCCAACCTGCATTTGATGTTAATGCACCTATAGCATCTGGTACTAGGGTTACTTGCGTAGGTTTACATTCCAAAACCAAATCAATAAAATTGTGTTGCGGATTGCCTTCAATGTTGAATTCAGTAAACACAATTGGCTTTAAATCACGCGCATCTTGATAGCGAATATGGCGTTCGTCTGGGCGAGGATGAATTGTAATTCCTTGAGCACCAAATTTTTGAATGTCTTTGGCAAATTGAACTACATTTGGATAATCGGCACCACGAGCATTTCGTAGGGTTGCAATTTTGTTGATATTTACACTTAACTTTGTCATAATTTATATTGATTTGGCAAATTTTAAATTTACTTTTACAAAAATACAAAGTCAAATTTCTATTTATGTCTTAAAATTTGATTATTTTGCAACAAATATTTTAGTGCTATGATTTCTGAAATTAACGATTACATCAATAACGACTTTAAAGCCATTGACAGCCAAGAAATTATTGCCTTTGTGCAAGATTTTTTTACCGAGGTTCCCTATTCTCATTTTCCAGTACTTAATGAAGGTGTTTATATTGGTAGCATTGCATCTGATGATGTTGAAACCTTTGATTCTGATAAACAAGTTTCGGATTATAAATATGGTTTAGAAGGCTTTTTTGCTAGAAAAAATATGATTTGGCTTGATGTTATGGAAGTTTTTGCAAAAAACGATACTAATGTTGTACCGGTTTTAGATGAAAATAATTTATATTCAGGGTATTATGAATTGGAAGATGTGGTTAAATTTTTCTCTGAAACTCCATTTTTAAAAGAGCAAGGTGGAATTATAGTGGTAAAGAAAGAAATTTTAGACTATTCAATGAGTCAAATTACTCAAATTGTGGAAAGTAATAATGGAAAAGTATTAGGTGTTTTTGTTTCAGATGCCGATGCTTCAACAGTTGAAATTACAATTAAAATTGCGATGGGAAGTATTAATGAAATTATTCAAACCTTTCGCCGATACAATTATGAAATTATTTCGGAACATCAAGAAGACAATTATTTGAGTGCTTTAAAAGAACGGTCGGAGTATTTGGAAAAATATTTGAATATTTAATTAGAAATTAGAAAAAAGACGAAAGAATATAGAGATTCTGAAATCTAAAATCTGAATTCTAAAATATAAAATTTCTATGAAAGTTGCCATTTTCGGACAATATTATGAAAACGACACACGACCCATTATTCGTGATATTTTTGTGTTTTTTAATGAAAATAATGTAGATTTAGTAATTGAAGAAAAGTTTTTAGCCATTTTATATAAAGAAGAAATTGTTAAAAAAGAATATAAAACCTTTGCTTCTTATTCAGATTTAAATGCTTCGTTCGACATTTTAATTAGTATTGGTGGCGATGGAACTATTTTGCGAGCAGCTACTTTTGTTCGTGATTCGGGAATTCCAATTTTAGGCGTAAATGCTGGCAGACTAGGATTTTTGGCAAAAGTTCAAAAAGAAAATATTGGTGTTTTTTTACAATTGGTTATTGAAAAAAAATATACTCTCTCAAAACGCACCTTATTGAGTTTGGAATCATATCCAAAAATTGATGAAATTACCGATTTGAATTTTGCAATGAACGAAGTTACCGTTAGCCGAAAAGATACTACATCAATGATTACAATTGATACCTATTTAGATGGTGAATATCTGAATTCCTATTGGGCAGATGGTTTAATAATTGCAACGCCAACAGGTTCAACAGGGTACTCATTAAGTTGTGGTGGACCAATTTTAACTCCAGATGTTAAAGCGCTGGTAATTACCCCTATTGCTCCACACAATTTAAATGCTCGACCGCTCGTGATTCCCGATTCAACTGAAATTGAATTGCGCGTTTCGGGTCGTGAAGAAAATTACTTGGTTTCATTAGATTCTCGAATTGCATCGGTAAGCAATAATGCGATATTAAAAATTAAAAAAACACCATTTAAAATTAATATGGTTGAAATTTCACAAGAAACTTTCTTTAAAACCCTTCGCAAAAAATTACTTTGGGGCGAAGACAAGCGAAATTAAAATGGTTCAAAAAATACTACTTTACTCTGTTTTTCGTTACATTGATAGTCTTAATTTTAATTAAGACAATTTTAATTTTAACCTGTACAATTTTAATTTTATATAAAAACACAATTCGTGTTTTTAGCATACGTTAAATTATTATATTTGCACGCAATTTTTAATTGATGAAACGAATACTTTTAGTACCATTTATTTTAATAAGTTTTGGTTTAACCAGCCTATCAGCCCAAATTCACGAAATAGGTGTTTTTCTTGGCGGCAGTAATTTTATTGGCGATGTTGGTCGAACCGATTATTTTAGACCCAATGAAATGGCTTATGGCATTATATATAAATGGAACCAAAGCCCACGTCATGCATGGAGAATATCGTATATTCAATCCAAACTAAACGGAAACGACTTGAATGCAACCGAGCCTGCTCGAATTCAAAGAAACTATAAATTTACTAACAATATTAAAGAAGTTTCGGCGGGACTGGAGTTTAATTTTTTCGATTTTAACTTGCACGATTTTAATAAAAAGTTTACACCTTATATATACACTGGTATATCCTACACCAATTACGATGAGAAATATTTTGAAAATGGGGTTTCAAAAACCGATACCAATAAGTATGTTTTTGCAATACCAATGATTTTTGGCTTAAAAACTAAATTGAATCAAAATTTTATTTTAGGAGGTGAAATAGGAGCACGTTACTCACTAACTGATAATTTGGATGGAAGCAATCCGAAAAACGAAAATTTAAAAACATTAAAATTTGGAAATACAAACAGCCGTGACTGGTATGTTTTTTCTGGTTTTACTTTAACCTATACTTTTGGCGAAAAACCCTGTTACTGCCGTAATTAATTTATGAGTTTATTAGCTTCCATATCACCTGAAAATTTACCCAAACATCTTGCAATTATTATGGATGGCAACGGACGGTGGGCAAAACAAAAAGGGTTATTGCGAGCAATGGGACATGAAAGTGGGACCAAATCAGTTCGACAAACTGTTGAAGCTTGTGCCAGGTTAGGTATAGAAAACCTTACGTTGTATGCTTTTTCTACCGAAAACTGGAACCGCCCAAAACTAGAAGTAAATACCTTAATGCAACTTTTAGTACACTCTTTAAAAAACGAATTAAAAACCTTGCAAGAGAATAATGTTCGGCTTCAAACTATAGGAAACACTGATAAACTTCCTAAAAATATTCAAAAAGAATTAAATGAAGTAATACAAAAAACTAAAAACAATACCCGAACCAATTTAACCCTTGCTTTAAGTTATGGTTCACGAGAAGAATTGTTAAATGTAGTTAAAACCATCAGTAATAAAGTTAAAAATAATATAATTTCAATAGACACTATTGATGAATCAATTATAAATGAGCATCTTTACACGCACAATTTACCCGATGTAGATTTGTTAATACGAACCAGTGGCGAACACCGAATAAGCAATTTTTTGTTATGGCAGATAGCCTACGCTGAATTATTTTTTACAGAAGTTTTATGGCCCGATTTTACCGATGAACATTTATATGAAGCCATTATTAGTTATCAAAAACGCGAACGTAGGTTCGGAAAAACAAGTGAACAAATTAAACCCTAGTATTTTGCAGAATTATTATTTCAAAACATTTTTATTACTTTTTATTTTAGGAAATGTTTTTACCATAAACGCCCAAGACGAACCCAAATTTGATCAAGGAAAAAAATACATTTTAGCCCAAGTTAAGGTTAAAGGAAAAATCAGTTACAACGAAAATACGGTTGTTACATTTGCTGGTTTAGAAAAAGGACAAAACATTACTATTCCTGGAGAAGAAGTTACAAATGCCATAAAAAAACTAGGTAAATTAGGTCTTTTTAGCGATATTGATTTTTATATTAATGAAATTAAAGGCGATAGCATTTACTTGGATTTAGAAATTAAAGAACTTCCTAAACTAAATGAAGTAAAATTCGTAGGTATTAAAAAAGGAAAAGTCGAAGAATTGATTAAAGAAAATGGCTTAACTAAAGGTAAAATTGTAAATGAAAATTTACTTACAACTACTAAAAATTATCTTGAAACCAAATATAAAAAAGACGGTTATTTTAATACCAAAGCTGTAGTTCGACCTATTTTAGATACTGTTGGTGGCAACAAAGTTAATTTAGTTATCAATATTGATAAAGGTGATAAAATTAAGATTGAAAAAATCACATTTGAAGGAAATGAAAAATTTTCAGACAGTAAATTGCGAAAAGTAATGAGTGACACCAAGCAAATCAATAGACTAAGGATTTTTAAAGCGTCAAAATTTATTAAAAGTAAATATGAAAAAGATTTAGATAAAGTTATTGACAAATACAAAGAAAAAGGGTATCGTGATGCACGAATAGTGTCTGATTCTGTTTGGTTAGATAAAAAACGAAATAAAATCGCTATTGATATTAAAGTAGAAGAAGGGAAAAAATACTATTTTGGTGATATTAAATTTATTGGGAACACTGTGTATTCTGACAAACAATTAGCCATTGTATTAGGATTAAACAAAGGAGATGTTTATAATGGAGTATTACTTGAAAAAAGAATTGCTGATAAAACCCGTCCAGATGGAGATGATTTAACCAATTTATACCAAAATAATGGATACTTATTTTCAAACATAAATCCAGTTGAAGTAAAAACAACTGATAATGTCATTGATTTTGAAATTCGAGTTACTGAAGGTCCAGTTGCTTATTTTAACAAAATAACTGTTGTTGGAAATGATAAAACTAACGATAAAGTAATTTACCGAGAATTACGGACTCGTCCAGGTGAGCGATACAGTAAAGAAGATGTTGTAAGAACGGTTCGTGAAATAGGTCAATTAGGTTTTTTCGACCCCGAAGCAATTGACCCAAAATTTAAAAATGTAGACGCCAATGCAGGAACAGTTGATATTGAATATCATTTAGCAGAAAAAGGGGCTAGCCAAATTGAATTACAAGGTGGTTATGGAAACGGTGGATTTATAGGAACTTTAGGATTGTCATTCAATAATTTTTCTGCAAAAAATTTATTGAACGGAAAAGCCTATCGCCCTTTACCAATGGGTGACGGACAAAAGGTGTCACTGCGTTTACAAGCCAGTACTTTTTATCAAACCTATAGTGTTTCTTTTTCAGAACCTTGGTTTGGTGGTAAAAGACCAGTAAGCTTTTTTACCTCAATATCTCACAGTAAACAATTTTTATTTGGAGGTACTGCTGGTAGTGTTGACAAAAGTAAAAGTTTTAATATAACCTCATTATCTGTTGGAACTGCAAAAAAATTAACCGTTCCAGATGACTATTTTACCTTATCGAATTCGGTGAGTTTTCAATATTACGATTTGAATAATTATTTTTCAGGATTATTCCGTTTTGGTAATGGAGCATCAAGAAATTTAGCTTTCAATATAGGTTTGAGCCGAAATAACAAAGGAATCAATCCTATATACCCTACTCAAGGTGCCGAATTTGATTTAAGTACTAAATTCACTTTACCCTACTCATTATTTAATGGTGTTGATTATGGTGAATTAGAAAAACAACAACAAAATAAATTAAAATATACTCCATCATTGGGTATTCCATATCCAGACCCGCTAACTGGTCAACAACCTGTTGAAGGAGATTATGTTGCTATACAATCACCAGCAACTCAAACATCTCCAGCGGTATATAAAAAAGTAAATACTTATCAAGAAGCTGAGGCAGACATTGCCAAAGTTGACCAAGAAAAATTCAAATGGTTGGAATATTACAAATTCAAATTCAAAGCCGATTGGTATACTAAATTATATGGTGCAAATGATAAAGCACTAGTTTTAAAATCATTGTGTGAATTTGGATATTTAGGTTCTTACAACAACAAAAGAGGAATTGTTCCGTTTGAAAGATATTATGTTGGTGGTGATGGATTGGCAAATTATTCTTTGGATGGTCGTGAAACAGTTCAATTACGTGGTTATCCAAATCAATCCTTATCATCATCAAATGGTGGAACCATATTTAATAAATTTTCGTTAGAACTTCGTTATCCATTAACTTTAAAAGCATCAGCCTCAATTTATGCCTTATCGTTCTTAGAAGCTGGAGCCGCTTATGATAGTTTTAAAGTATACAATCCATTTGCTTTACAACGTTCGGCAGGTGTTGGAATTCGAATTTTTATGCCAGCCTTTGGATTGCTAGGAATTGATTTTGCTCACGGATTTGATCCTGTTCCTGGTCAAATTGAAAAAAGCGGATGGCAAACACATTTTATAATTGGTCAACAATTTTAGTATATTTGCAATTAGTAACGAATCCTTTTGAAATGAAAAAATATTGTTTTTTACTTTTAGTCTCTTTTTTAGTTTCTAATTTTGGATTTTCTCAAACCAAAAATATTCGTATTGGGTATATTGATATGGAATATATTTTAGAAAAAATGCCCGATTATGCAAACGCAAAAAATCAATTAGAAGAAAAAGCGCAAAAATGGAAACAAGAAATTGAAGTTAAAAAAGCATCATTACTAAAACTACAAGAAAGTTTAAAAACGGAAAAAGTGTTGTTAACTAAAGAATTAATTGACGAACGCGAAGAAGAAATTGCATTTCAAACAAAAGAATTACTTGATTTTCAACAAAAAAAATTTGGTCCCAATGGCGATTTAATTAATCAAAAAACAGTTTTAGTTAAACCGATTCAAGATCAAGTTTTTAATGCCGTTCAAGATATAGCAGAAGCAAAAAAATACGATTACATATTTGATAAATCATCCGATTTAACTATTTTGTTTGCGTCGAAGCGATTGGATATTAGCGATCAAATTATTAGAAAATTAACACAGTTAGAACGACGTCAGCAATTAAATAAAAAGGAAATAAAGGCTGAAGCATTAAAAGAAAGACAGCAAGATTTAATTGATTCCAATCCTGATGCAGTTGAAAATCAAAAACTATTAGAAAAAACCAAAGAAGCCCGCCAAAAAGCAATTGACGATAGAAAAACAGCGGTATTAGAAAAGCGTAAAGCAGATGAAGAAGCACGAAAGCTTTTAATTGCAAATAACTTGGCTAAAAAAAATGGCACAGTTTCTGATAATGTAAAAAAAGAAGGCGAAACAACAAGCCAAACTGATACAAAAATAGCAAATCAAGCTAAAATTGAAGAAATAAAAAAAGCAGCCGAAAGTAAAAAAACAGAACTCGAAGAAAACCGTAAAAAATCGTTAGAAGACCGACAAAAAATTATCGATGATAGAAAAAAAGTCGCTGAGGAAAAAAGATTAAAAATAGTAGCAGACAGAGAAGCCGCAAAAAAAGCTAAAGAAGAAGCGTTAAAAGTAAATAAGTAAAACCCAAATAAATTTAAACAACAATTAATAATTAGAACAATGAAACAAATTAAAACTTTCGTAATCGCAGTAATAGCTTTACTTGGAGTACAATCAATTAATGCACAAGCAAAAACAGCACACGTAAACATTCAAGAAGTTTTATCAAAAATGCCTGCTGTAATAGCTGCCCAAGCCGAACTTAAAAAAATAGGTGACGTAAAAAGTGGTGAATACAAAACTATGGTTGACGAATATCAAGCAAAAATTAAAAAATATGATGGTGAAGCCAATACTGCTGGTGAAGCTGAAAATCAAAAGCGTCAAGTAGAAGTTCAAGATATGGCGAAACGAATTGGTGATTATCAAGAAACTGCACAAAAAGATTTGCAGAAAAAAGAAGCCGATTTAATGAATCCATTAAACGACAAAGTGCTAGCATCAATTAAAAAAGTTGGTAAAGCAAAAGGATTTCAATACATTTTAAATGCTGCACAATTATTGTTGGCAGATGGTCCAGATTTAACTGCTGATGTGAAAAAAGATTTAGGATTTTAATCTTAAACACTATAAAAAATTAAAACTGCTCTACATTTAGAGCAGTTTTTTTTATATTTGTTTTATGATAAATAATAATCCAATTGGGCTTTTTGATTCGGGTGTTGGAGGAACCTCAATTTGGCGAGAAATTCATAAATTAATCCCAAATGAAAGTTGTATTTACTTATCGGATAGTAAAAATGCCCCCTATGGACAAAAATCAAAGGACGAAATTATTGCTTTAAGTATTAAAAATACAGAATTTTTATTAAAAGAAAAATGCAAACTAATTGTTGTGGCTTGCAATACAGCAACAACAAATGCGATTAAAGAATTACGAGCTAGATTTGATGTTCCATTTATTGGTATAGAACCTGCTATAAAACCAGCCGCATTAAATTCAAAAACGCATACCATAGGAATTTTAGCAACTCAAGGTACTTTAAATAGTGATTTGTTTCACGAAAAAGTAGCCAGTTTTGAAAATGTAAAAGTTATCGAGCAAATAGGTCACGGATTAGTCCAACTAATAGAGAATGGCGAAATCGATTCGCCAATTATTAATCAATTACTTCAAGACTATTTGAATCCGATGATTGCTGCTAACATTGATTATTTAGTTTTAGGATGCAGTCATTATCCGTACTTAATTCCTGAAATTAAAAAGATACTTCCTAAATCAATTCAGATAATAGACTCTGGCGAAGCAGTTGCAAAACAAACACTAGCGATTTTAAATAGCAAAATTGGAATTAGAATTTCGAATTCAAAAAGTTCCCAAACTTTTTTCAGTAATGGAAATCCAGAAGTTATAAATGCAATATTAAATAATGAATTTTTAGCAGTTTATAAAAAATTTTGACTCTTGACTTAAAAGCAATTGTGTGAAAAACCAAATTTAACCATTTGAAATGAGTACCTTTGCAAAAAATTTAAAATAATGAGCACACCAAATAGCAACAAAAGAACGGGGCCAAGCAAACCAACTGGCGATAGAAAAAATGCATTTTCTAAACCAAAACCTGCAATGGCAAAACGTTCACAAAACAAAAAAGCAACTCCTGAAAAAGAAGAAGTTAAAAAAGTTGTTGTAAAGAAAAATTCACCAAATACGCCAAAAAAATTAAAAACGGATGAAATTCGTTTGAATAAATACATTTCTAATTCTGGAATATGCTCTCGTCGTGATGCCGATATTTACATACAATCGGGCAATGTTAAGGTAAACGGAATTCCTATTATAGAGATGGGATACCAAGTGAAACCTGGCGATGTTGTAAATTTTGACGGCGTTACATTGACTCCTGAAAAAAAGGAATATTTTGTATTGAACAAACCAAAAAACTTTACTACATCAGAAGAAGAAGTAGAACATAGAAATGTTCAAGAATTGATTAAAGGCGCTTCAAAAACTAGAATGCAACCTATTGGGCGAATGGATAAAAACACAACTGGTTTATTGGTTTTTACAAACGATACAGATATGATTCGTAAGTTTAGTTTACCTAATCAAAAATCGGCAAAAATTTATCAAGTTACGTTAGATAAAAATTTAAAGCACGAAGATTTAGAGAAAATTGCAAGTGGAGTAACTCTTGACGGTCATAGATTGTTTATTGATGAAATTAGTTATGTTGAAAACGAGCCCAAAACCGAAATTGGTTTAAAATTAAGAACGCCAAACGTAAAAGTAGTTCGTGCCGTTTTTGAAAATTTTAATTATCAAGTTATTAAAATTGATCGTGTTGCTTTTTCTGGATTGACTAAAAAGAATCTACCAAGAGGAACTTGGAGAGTTTTAACCGAACAAGAAGTAATTAACTTGAAAAACGTATAGCAATAATAATATTCCAATCTTTACTCCCTCTCCATTAGAGAGGGCTAAGGTGTGGACTTAAACCCTTAAACCATTACTTTTAAAAAAGTAGTGGTTTTTATATCTTATGACATCACAAAAAAATTTATCCATAGCCCATTTTTGGTTTGAAGCCTTTAATACTCACAATCTTGAAAAATTACTTTCTTTATATGATGAGGAAGCAACTCATTTCAGTCCGAAATTAAAGGTTAGACATCCTGAAACCAATGGTTTCGTTAGTGGTAAATTGGCTTTACAATCTTGGTGGAACGAAGCCTTTACAGAAATTCCATCACTTCAATATAAAGTGACATCATTAACTGCTAATTCTGATCGGGTTTTTTTGGAATACATTAGAATTGTTGAAAACGAAGAAGATACTTTGGTTGCGGAAGTTTTGGAAATAAATAATAACAAAATAATTATGTCACGAGTTTATCACGGATAATAAAAAATATTTGAGATTGTTAATTTACAATTTACGAGAATCGTGGCGAATTGATACTGTTAGAGTAAATTTAAAAACACTTAGGTTTATTATTTATTCCAAAGTGCGTTAGCGATAGCAATGAAAAGCCCGTAAAGTAAAAAGCCTTACTAAACAAACCCCAAAATAGGCGACCAAAGAAGCCTTTTTTGGGGTTATGTTATGTTGGTTTTTTACTGCGGACTTGTAATGAATAGCGCGGTTCGAACGCCCAAAAATTAATTAGATTGTATCCAAGTATTGATTTTATTTTCGAGCAGTGCTAAGGGTAAAACACCCGATTCGAGCACTTTTTGATGAAATACTTTAATATCGAACTTTCCTGCCATTTTTTCAGAAGCTTTTTTTCTAAGTTCTAAAATTTTGAGTTGCCCAATTTTATAGGATAATGCTTGCCCAGGAATTGCCATATAGCGTTCAATTTCACTGGTGATACTGGCTTCACTTTCGGCTTCGTTTTGTAATGAATATTGAATGGCTTTTTCTCGTGACCACCCTTTAGTGTGTATTCCGGTGTCTACAACCAAACGAATAGAGCGATGCATTTCATTGCTTAACATTCCAAAATATTGGTAAGGATCTTTATAAAGTCCGAGTTCTTTTCCTAAACTTTCGGTGTATAAAGCCCAGCCTTCGCCATAGGCTCCAAACCAAGCGTATTTTCTAAAATCGGGTAGGTTTTTGTTTTCTTGTTGTAATGAAATTTGGAAATGATGCCCAGGAATGGCTTCGTGTAAAAATAAATCTTCGTCACCAAAATAATTATATTCTTTTACATTTGGAATAGGCACATAAAAAACGCCTGGTCGTGAACCATCTAATGCGCCAGGATTGTACTCGGCTGAGGCTGTTTTTTCACGAAAAGTTTCGGTACGTCGAATTTCAAAAGCCGTTTTGGGTTGTAATGAAAATAATTTGTCAACATTTGGTTTGATAATTTGATATATTTTTTGAAAATTATCAGTTACTTGTTTTGGGTCTTTAAAAGGCATTAGCTCAGGTTTGTTTCGTACATAATCAAAAAATTCTAATAATGTGCCTTTAAAGCCAACTTGTGTTTTAACTTTTTCCATTTCGGTTTTTATACGATTGACTTCGGAAAGCCCTAAGGTATGAATTTCATCGGGAGTTTTGGTAGTGGTAGTCCACGTTTTTACATAATTAGCATATAATTCTTTCCCCTGCGGAAGGCTGCCGATTCCTGATGTTGAACGGGTTTTGGGAAGATATTCGTTTTTTAAAAAAAAGACCATTTTTCTGTAATTCGGCAGTATTTTTTGAGAAATAATATCGGAATATTGTTTGGTTATATCTGATTTCTGAGAATCTGAAAAAGTATTTGGCATTTTTTTAATTACTGTAAAAAACTGATTCGTCTCTGGTTTTTCAGTAATCATTGCTTCAAATTGAGGAATAATTTTAACCGTTAATGCTTTAGGAAGCACAACTCCTCTTTCAATTCCTTTTTTCATGTAAACTATAGCCGAATCAAGCCAAACGGAATATAAATCCATACGCTTTGCAAAGTTTTTATAGTCTTTCGGGGTTTTAAAGGGCTGAGCACTTTCGCCACCTGCAAATTGAGCCATCGTTAAATGCACTCCCCAAAATTGATTGAACGGAATTAAATTAGTATCGAATTTTAACAATTCTTTGCCTTGGTTAATTTCCCATTTCATTATGTCAAAACTATTCTTTTCTTCATCAGTTAGGGTTTCTCTATCAATTTCGAGTAATAAATTATCGTAATTTTTATAAAAATTGGATTGCTTTTTTCGGAAAGCATCAGTCATATCAAACTGCAGCTTATCATTAAATTGATATTGCCCGTTTTGAGTTCCATCTATTGGGTTTAAGATGTTTTTATTGTTAAAATAATCGGCTGTTATTTTTTTAAAATCGATTATTTTTTTATCTGATTTACAATTTGTTAAAAGTAAAATTAGAGAAAAGGTTGTAGTTATTAAAACTTTTTTATTCATTTTCTTTTGGTTTGGTTAGTTTAATTTATGCGTTAAGTGCCTCAACAACGATGGTGTCATTTTTTAACATATCTTTCAACATATTTTCGATACCGTTTTTTAAAGTAAACGTTGATGATGGACAACCATTACAAGATCCTTGAAGTACAACTTTTACACGGTTTTCTTTTTCATCATAAGAATCAAAAAGAATATTTCCACCATCAGCTGCAACTGCTGGTTTTACATATTCTTCTAAAATATTAATAATTTGTTGCGATGTTGTATCAAGATTATCAAAGTTTTTAATTTGCTGTTTTTCAATTTTTGGATTTTGAGCAATGTAAGAATCATCTAAAACTGTACCTCCGTTTTCAATGAATTGTTTTATAAAAGTTCTTAATTCCAAGGTAATTTCATCCCAAGATGCAACCTCGTATTTAGTCACAGAAATATAATTTTCATCAATAAAAATTTCTTTAACAAATGGAAATTTAAAAAGCTCTTTAGCCAATGGTGAAGCGGCAGTTTCGTCGATATTCTTGAATTCGACCGCTGTTTTTAATAACATTCGGCTAACTACAAATTTTAATGTAGCTGGATTTGGAGTGGTTTCGCCATATACTGTTAAGGCTTGTTTTTTTGGTTTTGATTCATCGGCAATAATAATTTTTCCTCCCGACGTTACAAAGGCTTCCATTTGTTCAACTACAGCTTCTTGAACATCATCCCATTCTACAATATTATACCGTTCAATAGCAATAAAATTTCCAGAAATATAAACTGTTTTTACAAATGGTAAATAAAATAATTGTTGTGCTAAAGGCGAATTTTTTGCTTCATCAATATTTTTAAACTCAAAATTTTCGTTTTGAGTTATAAAATCGGGAAATTCAAATTTTAATATTGTAGGATTTTGTGTATTTTTTATTGTAATTTTCATATAATTGTATGTTTATTGTTGCAAATTTAAGGAACATATTTATTAGATTGCTTATATTTGAATTTTTATAGCTTTTATTAACACAATTTTACTTTTTATATAATTTTGAATATGAAAAAGATTTTATTTTTATTTGTTTTATTATTTTTTAATTCAATTTATTCACAATTAATAGTCAACAACGCAACAATAACGCCAGCTCAACTAGTTCAAAATGTTTTATTAGGTGCTGGAGTATCAGCAACAAACATAAAATTTAATGGCTCATTAGTTAATGCTAATTTAATTCGTGATCAAGCGAGTCAATTTAGTGGCAGTTCAAATATCGGATTATCCGGCGGAATTTTACTTTCAACTGGAAATAGCCAGGTTGCAGTTGGACCAAATAATTCCCCAAATAAGAGTCAACTAAGTTCAACTCCATTCATTGGAGATCCTGATTTACAATCACTTTCAACTAATAGTGTTAAAAACGGAGCTGTTTTAGAATTTGACTTTATACCGCAAGGCCAAAATTTAAGTTTTGATTTTGTATTTGCTTCGGAAGAATACCCAGAGTATGCTCTAAGTATTTATAACGATGTTTTTGGTTTTTTTTTAAGCGGACCTGGTATAACTGGCCCTTTTTCAGGTGGAGCGATAAATATTGCATTAATTCCCTCTACAATATTACCAGTTTCAATAAATAATGTAAATTCATCTACAAACAATACTTTTTACGTTAGTAATGGTACTGGATCTAGTCCTTTATCAAACCCAACAATTCAATATGATGGTTTTACAACTGTCATTCCAGCACGGGCAACTGTTCAGTGTGGTTTAACATATCATATTAAATTAGCTATTGCAAATGTTTTTGATAATGATTGGGACTCAGCTGTATTTTTAAAAGCCAATAGTTTTAATTCAGTGCCTGTTACTTATCCTCCTGATTTAACTGTACTTAATGGAACAGCTCCTTGTTATGGAACATCTGGCACAATTAATACTGGTTTCCCTGCAACTGTGCTACACGAATGGTTTTTAAATGGTACTTTAATAACCGGAGAAACTAGTCCTCTTTTGAATGTTACTCAAGCTGGAAATTATTGTTATAATGCTTTTCCATATGGACCAGGATGCCCAATAAATCATTGTGTAATTGTTCAATACTTACCTCAATTAATTTTAAATCCTCCCCTTCCAATTTCTAGCTGCGGTCCATTTGATTTAACAGCTAATTCTCCTGTCGTATTAAATGGAGCAAGTCCTTCGGATTTTACAGTATCTTATCATACCACAGCTGCTGCTGCTCAAAATGGCACGGCTGGCCCCAAAATAAACAATCCTACTACTTATCCTGGAACCAATTTACAACAAATATGGGTTAGTGTTGAAAGTGTATCAACCCCTTGTTTATATGTTCTTGGCCCCTTTACCTTAACACTTAACAGTTGCATTTGCGAAACCATTACCTCACCATCGTCGGGTCAAAATTTATGTTCTACTTCTGGCGATCCTTCACCCTTTACAACCAACACCAGTTTTGTGGGTACTAATGCGATATCGTATGTATATTTCACTACCCCACAAAC
>JBBRCJ010000028.1:0-37840 GCA_038204955.1 Flavobacteriales bacterium | reverse complement strand
ATTTTAATTATTTTTTAATTTTTAATTCGTAATTTTTAATTGATAGATGCAACCTTTTTAAATCCAATCTCGTCTATGTTAATAGAAGTCTGATTCAAAGTCAAAAATGAATGACAAGTTCAATGTCAAATTTTAAAAATTAAAAACTGAGACTAAAAACTGAGACCGAAAACTGAATATTAAGACTGAAAAATAATAATGAAAGTAATCAACTTACATCAACAAGAAAATGAACTAATTGAGTTAGCCATAGCGAATAATCGCTCGGCCCAACAAAAATTATATTCGCAATTTTCTCCTAAAATGTTAAGTGTTTGCCGACAATATATTAAAGATGTTCAACAGGCGGAAGATATAATGATAACCGCTTTTATGAAAGTGTTTACCCAATTAAACAAGTTCGAGTTTAACGGTAGTTTTGAAGGTTGGATTAGACGAATTATGATTAACGAAAGCATTTCTTTTTTACGAGTTCAGAAAAAAGTGAAATTTATTGAAGATGAAACCTATTTTGAGGAAAGTTTCAATAACATCGAAAGTCAATTTTCGGTTGATGATATTCAAAGTTTAATTGACAATTTACCAGATGGTTACAAAATGGTTTTTAACCTTTTTGCAATTGAAGGATTCAAACATCAAGAAATTGCAACAATATTGGGTATAAACGAAGGAACATCGAAATCACAATTATCACACGCCCGAAAAATGTTGCAAAACCAGATTAACAAGTTAAAAAATTACAGCAATGGAACCGAATAATAAAGTAGAAAATCAATTTCGAGACAAGTTAAATAATCGTGAAATTAATCCATCGCCTATGGCTTGGGACAGATTGGATGCTATGTTAACCGTTGCTGAAAACAAAAAATCAAAACAAAAATGGAATTGGTTATTTATTGCCGCAGGTTTCGTTGGGATATTATTTGGTGGACTAATAATGGTTTATCAATCACAATCAGCTGAAATTGAAAAAATTAATAGTGTTGTTGTTAAGGATACTAAAAATGGAAGCAACAATAATGATCAAAAAATAAATCAAATTAAAAACAATATTCAAATTAGCATCCAGAAGAAAGCAATTGTTGAAACTAACAAATCAATCATTAAAAATTTTAGAACAAATTCATATAAAAACCAACTTTTAAATAAAGAAAATCAATATATAATTTCAAATCAATCAATCATCAATCATAAAACGAAAATCAATGAAAACGAAAATCAATCGCAACTTACAGAGGTAAATCAGAAAACCGAAGCAATTCAAAAAGCAACAATCAATGTAAATCCGGAAACATTGTTGTCACAAATTGAATCTTCAAAAATTCAGAAATTGGAAATTTTACCACAACAAGTTAAAGTAAACGCAAACAGTTTATTATCTGAAGTTGACGGTGAAGTAACGCAAGAATTTAGAGAAACAAAACTTTCAAAACTTAAAAGAAATTTTCAATCAGTAAAAAGTGCTTTAGTTTCTCGAAACGACAAATAGACATTTTATTTCAGTAACAATTTCAAATCTCGTCTCCACACAATAGTTTGGATGAGGTTCTAATCATCAATCAAAATTTTTAATCAAAATCACAATCATTATGAAAAATTTAATTATTTACATCGCAGTATTACTAGGGCTTTACACAAGCAAAACATTCGCACAAGAAACGTTTGAAGTTCGTGCTCAAACCATTGCAGAACGAATAGACAATATTACCAAAGAAGAAAAAGCGGGTTTGAAAAAAGAAGTTGAACAAGTAAATTATGAACTCGATAAAGGACTTTTAACCAAAGACCAAGCCGAATTTAAAAAACAAAAATTAGCTCAAACAAGAGCTACTAATATTGAAAATCGAGTTGCAGTAGAACAATTAGAACTAAAAAAATTGGTGCAAGATAAAGTTGATGGCAAAATTCAGGGAAGTGATTCTATAATTGCCCATCGATTTAAGTTTAGCGTAATTGAATATAAAAAACACAAAAATGATACTATCCGAAAAGGAGAACGTCGTACCACCTCACAGTTGGTTTTTGCAGCAGGTGTAAACAATGTGGTAACCAATGGAAGCCCTGCTAATTCCGATTTTCGTTATTGGGGTTCACATTTTTATGAATTAGGGTTGACTTGGAATTATCGTCTTGCAAAAACAGATAATTTGGTGCATTTAAAATATGGTTTTTCATTTATGTGGAACAATTTGCGCCCAACAGAGAATCGTAGTTTTGTAGTTACAGGCAATCAAACTAATTTATTAACAAATTCAATTAATCAAGATGATTCTCGATTTAGAAATGTTTATTTAGTTTTCCCACTGCATTTAGAATTTGATTTATCGCCAACAAAAATAAAAAATGGGAAACCCTTTTTTCAATCACACGAAAGCTTCCGATTTGGTTTTGGAGGTTATTTGGGAACCAACTTATCATCGAAACAATTTATTGAATATTCTGTGAATAGTTATGATACAGAAACCGAAACTAAAGGCGATTTTAATACTAATAATTTTATTTACGGAGCCAGTGCTTACATCGGATATTCACAAACGAGTTTGTATCTAAAGTACGACTTAAATCCATTGTTCAATAGCAACACCATTAAACAAAATAACATATCATTAGGTGTTCGCTTTGATTTTAATTAGTTTTCGTAGCTAATCTCGCCATCCATTTCAAGTCCGCGCAAAAGAAGGTATTTTTGTAAGCCAATAAATGTGCTTCCCTAGGTCGCAGTTTTTAGCCAACAAAAATAACCTTTTTTTGCTGTGGTCTTTACATTACTGTCAAGGCTAAAAATCATAATACATCAAAAACCATATTTTAAAAACGATATTTCATCGTAAATAACAAATATCTTGGAACAAGTGCAATACTTGATTGATAAAAAGTGTAGTTGTTTAAAGATATAAAAGTATATTTATTTTCGTTTATAATGTTATTAAAAATTAAACGATAAGAAAATTTACTTTTTAATGGATTAAAATTTAAAATTAAATTGTTGAAAGAGTAATTTTGATTATTTACGAAATACATTGAATTATTAAACTCTGCAACAATCGTTTTTAAAATAGTACAATTCACATTTAAAAAAAGGTCTTTAGTAATATTATTTGTTTTATTATTTTCAAATATTGATTGGCTGTAATTGTATGAAAAGCCTGCGTCAAAATTTAAAGGCAATTTAAAATAGGTTGTTGCAGAATATTTTATCGAATTAAAGTAATTTTTAGCATCTGAAAATCCAGTAGTATTTACATTTATAGGTGTAGTAGCCCAATTATTTATAGTTTCTATTTTTGATGCTATTTTTATTTTTCTAAAATAATTAACAAAACTAAAATTAAAATTATAATTATTACCACCTTTTGATTGACTATAACTATCAAAGTTAAAGTCACTAGTTACATCACTTGATGTATTAAAAACTGTTTTGAAATTAACATAATAAATAGCTGAATTTATAGAAAAACGGTTTTCATCATTATAATAGTAGTAATTAAAACTAGTCATTTGGTTTTTTAAATTTATTTGATAATTGGTTCCACGTAAAAAACTACGATAATCAGTTAATTGAAAATTTGTGGTTAATTGATTTATTTCGGGCAATAAGTTAGTCTCATTAAAAGATAATGAAAAAGTACCAAAACCAGTTTTTTTAATATTTAAAAAAATAGAAGGATTAAATAGATATAAATTTTTTGATACAGAATTATTTTCAAATTGTGTATTTTGAAAATTAAGATTTGTAGTTAAGTCAATTTTATTAGAAAAATTATAGCGTAATGTGTTTTCTTGAAAAAATGTAAACAATTTTAAATTCGTGTCATTTTGATAAATTAAAATATTTTGACCGTTTGCTATAAAATCGTTTTTAAATTGTTCTTTTTTATATTCTAAATGAGCAGTATTTGTAAAATCAAATTTTTTAAATTTTGAAATAATTTTGGATTGAAAACCAATATAAAACATTTTATTGCTAGCATTTTGATTAACAATTTCATTTGAATTTATATTTAAAAAATTGTTCAATTTACTCGATTCTATTTTTGTTTTTTCGTCGATATTATCATTTCCTAAATAAAAATAGTTATTTAACACTATTTTTTCTGAAAGCTGAAATGTATGGTTAAAATGATTGTAAATAGTGTAATTCTCGGAATTTGTGTTTTGATTTAAGGCTTCAGTATTAAATAACAGGTTGTTAGTCTTTATATTCGGGTTGTCTTTAAAAATGAACAAGTTCGTTATATAATTTTTATCATTTGGGGAATATTTTAATTCTATTTCACCCGAAGAAAGCGTTTTTTTATTGGTAAAAAAATTGTCTTCCGTAAACGAAATTGGGTTGTTTGTTAAATTGTATTTAGTAATTGCTGCCGAATTTTGATATTGGTTATCGTTTGCAAAATACATTAACCCTCTAATAGTTACATTTTTTTTAATTTTTGAAGTAAAACTCAGTGAATTTAATAACGCATTGTTAAAAACACTTTGCGTTTTACTAAAAAGTTGAATCTCATTGTTGGTGATAGAAAATAAATTTTTGGCTTTATATTCAAATCGACTTGTACCAAAACTTGACATTTCATTACTGTTAACTTTAATTAAATCGGTAGATTTTTCACCTAAATTATTATAATCTGCAAAATAAAAAAGTTTTACTTTCTTTTTAAGCAATCCTAAATTTATATTTTCTTTCCAGCGATTTTCAGATACTATGCCACTTCCAATAATTACGTTTCCAAACCAAACATTTTTTTGCCCTTTTTTTAATTTTAGGTTTAAAGCAACTTTATCCGAATTATTTAATTTTTTTAGAATTGGATTGTCTTCAAAATTGTCAAGTATTTGAACTACATCCAATACTTTGGCGTCTAAATTTTTTGAAAGTAGTTTATAATTTTTATCAAATAAATCCTCTCCTTCAATGAGTAATTTATCAATATTTTTTCCGTGCGCCTTAATCGAACCATCTTTTAAAACTTCAATGCCTGGCAGTTTTTTTAAAATATCTTCAACAGTTTGTTCGGTTTTATTTCCAAAACTTGCTACTTTTATATAAGTAGTATCTCGATCAATTTTTATTTTTTTTCCAGATTCAATAACTACTTCGTTTAATGATTCTAGTTTTTCTTCTAACTTAAAATTTAGGTTTTGATTTGTTGTATTTATAAATTGCGATACTTTTTTGAAACCCAAACAAGAAATTTCAATTTTTATTGAGCCTTTTTTGGGTGGTTCAAAAGATATTAGAAATGTTCCGTTTTCGTTCGAAAAGGTGTACCCCAAAAAATTATCATCTTCATTTAATAAAGAAACAGAAGCATTAAAAACACTTCTGTTTTGTAAATCTTTAACAATACCTTTAATTACTATTTTTTGCGAATAATTACTATAAATAATTGATAATAAAGCGATAATAAAATATTTTTTCATTTATTCAAATTCCACAAACATTTCATTTAGCTTGGGTGTTTCAATTGTCATTTTAGGATACTTTTTATTTAAAACTATGTTTTCATCTTCAATTTTATTTCTGGCATTTACTTGAAATAATTTAAAGTTTGAATAATCTTGGTAATTTTTCGATTCAACATCAGAAATTGTTTTTATTGATTCATTTTTTAAAGAAGGATAAACCAAATTTTTAAAATACCAATATACATATTTATCCGTATCATAGGCCTCCAATATCAAGCCTGGCAAGCCATTTAATTTCCAAGGACCATATGGAACAGGTATTTTTAAAGTAAACCAAGCGGTATAGTCACGTCCTCTAAAAGTAGTTGTGGCTTTAGTACAACTGTAACTACCTATTTTTTTTGTTTCATTAGTAATGTTCCAAACAGTATTAATGTTACCATCATTAATGTATACTAGGTTGTCGTAATTAAGTATAGAAAACATTTTTTTATCACTATTTGAAAAATAAACTTGATTACCTTTTTCACTTACATTCATTCCGTTCATTACTGCTACAACTTTCCCATCGTCTTCGATGACTTTTGATCCATTTATTTTCTCAGGAGTTTCAAGACTTGTTTTACAAGTAATGAAATTGGAGTTGTTTTTATCAAATAATAATTCGGAATTGTAGTCTATGCCTTTAGCATAACCAAATCCAAGCGACTCAATATATCCATATTCAACAAATCCTTTTTGGGAATGAGAATAACTGAAGATTAATGTTATAATCCCGATAATAATTTTTTTCATATAATATTATTTAATGCTGTTTCATTCTTGATTAGATTCCTATTTAATCACCCTATCAAGTTAATTACTTGTAAACAGTAAAAATAAAACAAAATTATATTTATCAAATTATTCACATTCTACAAACGAATTTTTTAATATTGGTTTACCAAAAATCACATTTGGATATGATTTTTGAACAATTTTTTGTTTGTCGTCAGTTTCATCCATTTGTTGTTGTTGGAACTTTTCAAAGTCGCCAAAGCTTACAAATTTTTGATTTTTAGGTACAGTAAGATATTTAACTTTTTGCAAAGTTGATGACGGATATTCGATATTTTTAAAATACCAAAATACATTCTTATCTGTGTCATATGCTTCAAGAATCAATCCAGGCAAACCATTTAGTTTCCACGGACCAAATTGTAGAGCAATTTCAGAGGTAAACCAAGCAATATAATCTCTTCCTCTAAAATTTGCTGTCGCTTTTTTGCAACTATACTTTCCTATTTTTTTACTTTCTTTTTCTATTTTCCAATTTATTTTTGTTGCTATTTCTTTAACATAAATTTGTTTACCGTAATATAAATTTGACCAAACTGTATTTTTTTTAGTATTAAAAACTACTTGATCACCTTGTGGGCTTGTCTTAAAACCTGTATATATAGAAGTAGATCCGCCTTTTGTAAAAGACTTTTCTTTAGGATTAGAATCCTCAAGGCTATCTTTTGCAGTCACATAATAGGACATTTCATTATTAAATAATAAATATGAATTTGAATCCATACCTTTTGCATCACCTATTCCAAGCGCTTCGATGTAGCCATAATTCACAAGCCCTACTTTTTGTGCAAAAGCATTATTTAATATTGAAATTATTGTGATTATAAATATTTTATATTTCATTGTTTTATTGTTTAAATAGTGGTTTAAGGTTTTACCCTTAAACCACATAAAAAATTTAAGAGCATAAAATGTTTGCGACATCTTGTGCGCCATCTAAGCTATTGATATAAAAGGTTCCGTGATGACCATTTCCACAATGATACCAGACCTGATACAAGAAGACTTTTTTGTTGGAAGTTGATTCATTTTTCACGTTTGCAAAAGCAAATGAGTTAATAAAACTTAAACTTAAAATTAAAAATAAATTTTTCATAAAATAAAATTATTTGTATTAAACCTTTGCAAGTGCTTTTGGCACTTTAAGGCAGTCAAAGGCTTTATACTTTTTTCCGTTAATGGGTTTCTGCCCGTTTCTAAAACTTTACCTTTAATTATTTGTATTTTTTATTTTTAAAGCCCTCTGCAGGTTCAGCAGTGAAATTTAATACAAATTTTTTAAATAAAGCTTTTGAAACTTATAAATAATTCAAATTTTTCTAATTGCCTAAAAATCACGTGCACTTAATTATTTAGCCAATTTAATAAAAACTTGTTTGACAAATTTAGATGGAATATATTTATTTGATAATCTATAAATTAAATAAAATTTAGTATTTTTGAACCTAAATATTTAAATTATGACTACAATAGGTGAAAGAATACGTAAGTTAAGAGAAACTAAAAATATTTCGCAAGAAAAAATGGCAATAGAATTGTTACTTACACCAAAGTAATTATGGTCGTTTAGAAAAAGATGATAAACGATTAACAGTTCCAAAACTTCAAAAAATTGTTGAAATTTTAGAGGTTAGTATATCTCAATTATTTGGTGAACAAACTTCAAAAATTATTCATCAAAACAACAATGAAAAAGCTGAGGCTTTCAATGTTGATACAATTATAAACGCAGACAAAGACCATATTAATACCTTAAAGGAAGAAATTGCTTTTTTAAGAAAAATTGTTGACAAATGATTTAGTATTTCAAATTAATTTGGTATTTTTTAACAATTTTAAACTTTTAAACCATTTTAAACTTTTAAGCCATCTTAAACTTTTAAACGGTTTAACTTTTTTATCTTAGCCCCTTAGAAACTAAAAAAATTGATAACCAAATCTACAATAGAAAAAGTATTTGAAACCGCCCGAGTTGAGGAGGTTATTGGCGATTTTGTTATGCTAAAACGTGCCGGAAGTAATTTTAAAGGTTTGAGTCCGTTTTCCGATGAGCGCTCGCCATCATTTATGGTATCGCCCGCAAAGGGAATTTGGAAAGATTTTAGTTCGGGTAAGGGCGGAAATGCAGTATCCTTTGTAATGGAACATGAAAAATTTACTTACCCAGAAGCCATTCGTTATTTAGCCAAAAAATACAATATCGAAATTGAAGAAACTGAACTAACAAATGAAGAAAAAGAAGTAGCCAACGAAAAAGAAAGCCTTTTTTTAGTTTCAGAATTTGCAGCAAAATATTTTCACGAGGTGCTTTTAAATCAAGAAGAAGGTAAAGCTATAGGACTTTCTTACTTTAAAGAACGAGGATTTAGTATTGAAACTATTAAAAAATTTCAATTAGGATATTCACCTGAAACTTGGGATGCTTTTACTAAAGAAGCGCTTGGAAAAGGATATAAATTAGAATTTCTTGAAAAAGTTGGACTTACAATAGTGGGTGAAAACCGAGAATTTGACAGATTCAAAGGGCGAGTTATGTTTCCGATTCAATCAATGTCTGGTCGAACTTTAGGTTTTGGAGGACGAATTTTAACCAACGATAAAAAAGCAGCAAAATATCTAAACTCCCCCGAAAGTGAATTGTATCATAAAAGCAAAGTTTTATACGGTATTTTTCACGCAAAACAAGCAATTGCAAAACTTAATAATTGCTTTTTAGTCGAAGGATATACTGATGTTATTCAAATGCATCAAGCCGGAATTGAAAATGTAGTTGCTTCATCGGGAACGGCTTTAACGCCCGATCAAATAAGATTAATTAACCGATTAACCAAAAACGTAACCGTACTTTTTGATGGTGATGCTGCTGGTTTGCGAGCCTCTTTGCGAGGAATTGATTTAATTTTAGAAGAAGGAATGAATGTAAAAGTATGTACATTTCCTGATGGTGAAGACCCTGATAGTTTTGCCAAAAAAACGCCACTCGACCAACTTGTAAAATATCTTGACGAAGAAGCAATGGATTTTATTCAATTTAAAGCTTCGTTATTAATGAAAGATGCCAAGAACGATCCAATAAAAAA
Source organism: Flavobacteriales bacterium (assembly GCA_038204955.1). Taxonomy (GTDB): domain Bacteria; phylum Bacteroidota; class Bacteroidia; order Flavobacteriales; family Flavobacteriaceae; genus Flavobacterium. Next base: position 28,514 of record JBBRCJ010000028.1, on the reverse strand, counting down.
ATCGGAAGTAATTCGAGATATGGTGGCAAGTATTTCTAAAATTCCAGATAGAATAAAACGAGAAATTTATGTGCAAGAATGTTCTCGAATTATGGACATTTCGGAAGAAGTTTTGTTTAACACATTAGCACAGTTGCTTCAAAAAGACCTTCAAGAATTAGGAAAAAAGCAAAAGCAGAGTCAGCAGGCTTTTGAAGTTGTGAAAAGTGAAAACTTAAATGTAATTCCAACAAAATTTGAAGTTTTGCCAATGCTTGAAAAAGCAATTCTCGAAATTTTACTGCTTTATGGAACAGAAGTAGTTGAAATTGAAAATGTTTTTATTAAAATTGACGAAAACGGTAAAGAAATAGAAATTATTGAAAAAGCCACTTCAAAAGTATTTGAACGTATTTATTTAAGCTTGCAAGAAGACGAGATTGAATTTGCTAATCCAGTATTTAGTGCTATTTACAACGATTTAATTTCACAGTTACAATTAAATGAAAATTTTGACAGAAACCTGTTCGTTAATAATTTACAGCAAGATTTTGCAGAGGTCGTAACTGATATTTTAATGAATGAAGAAAAATACCAACTGCATGGTTGGCTCGAAAAAAAACAAGTTTTTGTAAAAGGAAAAGAATATCCTGAAAACAGAAATAATTTAGTGCAAGAAAATATTATAGCTTTTCGAGAATATTTAATCAATAAATTAAATAACGATTTAATGGTTCAAATTCAAAATCCAGAAACCGAAAATAAAACGGAAGTGTTAGAATTAATAAATGATTACAACAAACTTAAAGTTGTCATTACCCGAAAAATTGGCCGAATGCGAACTAGTTTTATATAAAAAAGCCCAACTAATTTAATTTAATTGAACTTTTTTAAATATATTTTAGTTTAAACCAATTCTAGTGACTTTGATTTATTTACTAAATCAACCAAATTAGTAACGTTTAATTTTTGAAGTAAACGTAATTTATAAGTACTAATTGTTTTTTCGTTAAGGTTCAAAATTTTAGAAATTTCATTGTTTTTTTTACCGTCACTTAAATATCGTAGCACTTCAACTTCTCTGTTAGATAGTTTCCGATATAAACGATCGCTTTTCTTTTGACGTTGTAAAATCTCTAGTTTTTCTTTTAAACTTTCGCTAATAATTACGTTTCCTTGATGTACCTTTACAATCGTTTGTCCTAAAGTTTCTAATTTTGAAGATTTATGAACGTATCCTTTAATACCTGATTTTATTGCATTTGAAGCATAAATTTGCTCATTTAATCCAGAAAAAATCAATACATTAGTATTTGGAAATGATTTAACGATTGCTTTTAAATCAAAAATGCTTTTAAGGCCATCAATTTCCAAATCGATAACTAAAACATCAATATTTTTATTTTTTAGAGCGTCAGTAACCATACTAAAATTACCAACATTTGAAACAATTGAAACCTCTGGATGGTCTTTAAAATAAGATTTTACTCCAAAATGAACAACTGGGAAATTATCTGCAATACACACATTTATCATCACTACATACTTTTAAAAGTTCAATATTATCTATTCACTTTTACAAAAATACAAAATAAACTAAAACAACTGTTAAATTTTGTTAAATAATTAACACATCTCTTTTGGGATGTTACAAATAGGTATTGCTTTCATCTTGTGTTGATTAATTAGATTAAGATGTTTGTAAATTTTTAATACTTCATATTCTCTTTCTTTTAATTTATAATTTACTTCAGTAGGTTTTATAATTTCTTCCATTGCCCATTCTAGTTCATCATAACTAGCACCTAGTTGATCTTCATCGGTTCTACTATCTCCAAAAAGTCCATCTGTTGGAGCAGCTATACGAATTGAATTTGGAACTCCAAGAAAATCACCCAAAGCATAAACATCACTTTTCATTAAATCGGCTATTGGACTTAAATCAACGCCTCCGTCACCATATTTGGTATAAAAACCTACTCCAAAATCTTCAACTTTATTTCCAGTTCCCACCACTAAATAGGAGTGAACACCTGCAAAATAATAAAGAGTAGTCATTCGCAACCTAGCACGAGTATTGGCTAAACTTAAATTGTATTTTGTTTCATCGTTTTCAGCGGGTAACATTTGTATAAAAGAGTCGTAAGTCGAAGTCAAGTTGGCTTCAATTGATTGCACATTTTTATAATTATTTTTCAAATATTCAATATGTTCACGACCACGGCTTACTTGATTTTCGGCTTGATGAATTGGCATTTCTATACACAAAACATTAAAACCAGTTTGAGCACAAAGTGTTGAGGTTACTGCCGAATCAATTCCGCCCGAAATCCCGATTACAAAACCTTCCATTTTGTTGGTCTCTGCATAATTTTTTAGCCAATTCACAATGTGTAAATTTACTTTTTCAACGTTAATAGTACTTTTTTTGTTCATAGCACATTGAGTTTAAAATGGGTAATGTATATTTGCAAAAATAATAATTTTTTTGAAGTTGTTTTACCTTTTAGTTGTTAAAAATGTATGAAAAATTCCCTGTTTTATAAGTTGTTGTTCTCAATACTATTTATTTTTATACTTGTTTCTTGTAATAATAAATCAAAAGTCGAAAAAGCCGTAGAACAGATGCCACTACAGATGCAAGTTGTTCGTTTTGATGAATCTTTTTTTAATACAACACCTGAAACTTTGCCTAAATTAAAATTAGAGTATCCTTTTTTCTTTCCTGTTGGTGTTGATGACAAAGTTTGGTTAGATAAAATTCAAGATGCACAATGGAAAGAATTAGCAGCTGAGGTTGATAAAAAATATAAAAATTTTGAGCCAGAAAAAATCGAACTCGAAAATTTATTTAAGCATATTAAATTTTATTTTCCAACAATTGTTACTCCAAAAATTTATACAATTATTGGTGAAATGGATATGAACTCAAAAGCCATTTACGCTAATGATAAATTGATTATTGCATTAGAATTGTATTTGGGAAAAGAGCATCGTTTTTACCAAGAGTTTCCCTCTTATATAAAACAAAATTTTGAAATGCGTCAAATTTTACCAGATGTAGTAACTAGTTTTGCAGAAGGTGTTGTACCACAGCCTATTGATAAGACTTTGCTTTCGCAGATGATTTATTATGGTAAACAATTATATTTAAAAGATGTTTTACTTCCCGACTATACTGATGCTGAAAGAATTGGTTATACCAAAGAACAAATTCAATGGAGTAAAGATAATGAAACTTATATGTGGCAATATTTTATTGAAAAACAACTCTTGTATAGTGTTGATTCTCATTTATCTAATCAATTCATTAATCTAGCACCTTTTTCAAAATTTTATCTTGAAATTGATAATGAATCACCTGGGCGAATAGGGCAGTGGGTGGGTTGGCAAATAGTACGTTCTTTTATGCAAAATAATAGTGACGTTTCAGTACAACAACTTGTCAAATTAAATGCAAAACAACTCTTTGAAAAATCAAAATACAAACCCAAAAAAAATGAGCAATAATTTTAAATCAGAAATAAATTTTATAGTTGAATTAGACGAAAACCGTGTTCCAGAAAAATTAAATTGGACAGCTCCAGACGGTGGAATTACTAATGAAGAGGCCAAGGCAATAATGCTTTCCGTGTGGGATAGTAAAGCACAAGAAACTTTACGAATTGACCTTTGGACTAAAGATATGCCAGTGGACGAAATGAAAATGTACTTTCATCAAACACTTGTAGCAATGAGTGAAACTTATTTGAGAGCCACCCAAGACCAACAAATGACTGATACTATGAAAGATTTTTGCGATTATTTCGCAGAAAAATTAGAGTTAAAAAAATAGTTTAAAACGAATTCAAATCCTTAAAAACATCTTCGTTAACACCATCAATAAACGTTAATAAGTCGTCCTTACCAGTGAATTCAGTTGCTGATGTTACAAAATGTTGTGGCATTTCGGCCCAGTTGTTAGCAAACAATTGTTTTTGATAAGCAGCAATACTAGCAGCTATTTTTCCTTTACTAATTTTATCGGCTTTAGTAAAAACGATACAAAATGGCACTTCGGTTTCTCCTAGATAAGTAATAAATTCAAGGTCAATTTTTTGGGCTTCTAATCGAATGTCAATTAAAACAAAAGCACATACTAATTGTTCACGAGTTTCAAAATAATCAGTAATAAATTCTTGAAAAACTTCTTTGGTTTTTTTAGAAACCCTTGCATAACCATAACCAGGTAAATCCACCAAAAACCAATTTGAATTAATTTTAAAGTGATTAATTAATTGAGTTTTTCCTGGTCTTCCTGATGTTTTTGCTAAGTTTTTATGGTTCGTCAACATATTTATCAACGATGATTTACCTACATTAGAGCGACCAATAAACGCATACTCTGGTAAACGCTCCGTTGGGCATTTAGTTACATCAGAATTACTAATTACGAATTCGGCAGTATTAATTTTCATTTGTAAAATATAAAAAATAGATAGTAATTTTATAATCTAAAGAAACAGCAAAAGTATATTTCAAGCATAATCTTCCTCCTTTTGGGTGGGTTGGACTTACAACTCTACTTTTTTCAACCAGTTTTCAACCAGTACATTAAACTCATCAGGATGCTCCATCATAGCAGCATGACCGCACTTTTCAATCCAGTAAAGACTTGAATTAGGTAACAAACTATGAAATTCTTCAGCAACAGTTGGTGGGGTTACCTTATCTTCTTTACCCCAAATTAAACAAGTTTTAACGTGCATTTTTGGCAAATCTTTAGCCATATTGTGTCTAATGGCACTTTTTGCAATTGTCAAGGTTTTGATTACTTTAATTCTATCATTAACCAAAGCAAAAATCTCGTCAATCATTTCTTTCGTAGCGGTTTTTGGATCGTAAAAAACACCTTCGGTTTTATTTTTTATATACTCATAATCGCCACGTTTTGGATAACTATCACCCATAGCACTTTCATATAAACCCGAACTTCCAGTTAAAATTAATCCAGCCACTTTTTCAGGATACATTTTTGTATGGTATAAGCCTATGTGTCCTCCAAGAGAATTTCCCATCAAAATGACGCGTTCAAATTTTTTGAAAACTATAAAGTCTTTTACAAACCTTGAAAATGCTTTTACATTGGTTTTTAGTAAACTTTGAGTATACAATGGCAACATCGGAATCACAATTTTATAACCTCGTGTAGAAAAATAATCGGCAACACTATCAAAATTACTCAAACCACCCATTAAACCATGTAAAACCACTATAGGAGTGCCTTCACCAACTTCTAAATAACTAAATTTTCCCTCGTGCTTTAAATTATGATCCATATTTTAATACTAAACTTTCAATTTTTACAAAAATACTATTTAATCCCTAAAAGCCTATTAATTAATTGTTTTTTTAAAATTTATTTGGGCGTGACCCTACGGGTCGGGCTATCCGTTACAAGTCCTCGCCAGGTCGTGCCTCCCGTCTGTGGGCTTTCCACTTCTATCCCTCACGCAAGCCAAACTAACAAACTACGATTTGACAACTTCTCAAAAGTTGTCAAATCTAAAAACCAATTAGTAAATGCATTATATTTTTCCGGTTTAGGTTCCCTCTACTTTGGAGAGGGCTGGGGTGAGGATTTTTATAATTAAATCCATCTAACATTTTAATTTTCAAGTAATCAACATTATAAAACAATTGTTAATTAATTTAAAACATAACAAAATCAATAGTTACCATCTAAAAATAGTTTAAAAGTGGTAAACTTATTAACAAAGTGGATAAAAGTGGTATAATGTGGTAAAATATTTTATATTTTTGCTTCATCAATAATTTAAAAATTCATTTTTGAACGCAATCATTGGAACATACGAGTGTAAAGTGGATATTAAAGGAAGGCTATTATTGCCCAGTCCTTTAAAGAAACAACTAGCGCCAGTATTTCAAGATGGATTTATTTTAAAACGCTCTGTTTTTCAGCCTTGTTTGGAGTTGTACCCTATGAGTGAGTGGAATTTAATGATGCAAAAAATCAATAAACTCAACAAGTTTGTTAAAAAAAACAATGACTTTATTCGTCGTTTTACTGCTGGAGTTAAAGTGGTTGAAATTGACGCTTTAGGACGATTATTGATTCCGAAAGATTTGACCAGTTTTGCTCAAATTTCTAAAGATTTAGTGCTTTCATCGGCAGTAAATATTGTTGAAATTTGGGATAAAAATTTATATGAAAAAGCAATCGACGATTCTATTTTAGATTTTGCCGATTTAGCCGAAGAAGTAATGGGAAACCAAAATGAAGAAGAAAATGGACTATCATAACCCAGTTTTATTGAACGAAACCGTTACGGGTTTAAACATTAAGCCTGACGGAATTTATGTTGACGTAACTTTTGGCGGCGGCGGACATTCACGTGAAATAATGAAACACTTGGGGCCAAACGGAAAGTTATTTGGTTTTGACCAAGATAATGATGCTTTAGAAAATAAAATTGACGATGAACGATTTGTTTTAATCAATGAAAATTTCAGATTTATAAAGCGTTTTTTACGATTTCAAAACGTAAAACAAGTCGATGGCATTTTAGCCGATTTAGGAGTTTCATCACACCAATTTGACGTTCCCGAACGAGGATTTTCAACTCGTTTTGATGCCGATTTAGATATGAGAATGAATCAAAAAGACGATTTAAATGCGTACAAAGTGGTTAATGAATATGATGAAGCCAATCTAAAACGCGTTTTTTTAGATTATGGTGAATTGAAAAATGCTCCAGCCATTGCAAGAACAATCATTGAAGCTCGAGAAGAAAAAGAAATTAAAACTACTGACGATTTAAAATCGGTTTTGAGTCGATTTTTACCTGCGCATATTAGTAATAAAATTTTGGCGCAAATGTACCAAGCCATCCGAATTGAGGTAAACCAAGAAATGGATGTTTTGAAAGAATTTTTAGAACAATCGCTAGAAATTTTAAAACCCGAAGGTCGATTGAGCGTAATATCGTATCATTCGTTAGAAGACCGACTAGTAAAACGGTTTTTAAAAAACGGACTTTTTGAAGGTGAACCTGAAAAAGATTTTTTCGGAAACTTTTCAGTTCCTTTTAAAATAATAGAAAAACTGATAATTCCGAGTAATGATGAAATTAAAATAAACAATCGGGCTCGAAGTGCAAAGTTAAGAGTGGCAGAGAAAAAATAAAATCCCCTCCCGAACTTTCGCCGCAGCCACGAGTAGATAATGCTGAAAAATATTGAAATAAAACAAGTGAATAACAGAATAAAAAAATCATTAAGTTTTCTTGAGTCTCGGCTCCCTCTCCTTTGGATAGGGCTGGGGTGAGGATTTAAAGTTTTTAATTTATTTACTAAAATAAACAGGCTAATGTTTCATACGATCTATAAAATTAAAGCCACCAATAAAAATTGACGGCTTTAAAAAAATCTCACGAGTCATAGCGTACAAAACAACCCTTCTCGATACGTCCAAAACGATTTGAGATACATAAAAGTAAAACATTTTTTTAATTAAAATATAAAATTAAGACAATAGTATATGAAAGGAGGAATTTTAAACCTTTTAAAAGCACGGTTTTTAATAAATGAAGGGTCAACCAAAAACTGGATGTTCATTTTGTACCTTATTTTTTTGGCGATTTTGTTAATTGCAAATACCAATCGATACGAACAAAAAGTATTCACAATTGCCGATTTAACGACCGAAGTGAAGGAATTACGTTCCAAATTTGTTGACAAACGTTCTCAATTAATGAAACTTAAAATGGAATCAACGGTATCCGAAAAAATGATTGAAAGAAATATTTTTCCAGCATCGGTACCACCACAAAAAATAAAAGTTAATAAACCTAAAGACACCAGTTTTTTAAAAAAAATATGGCATTAGAAATTAAAAATAGTTCAACCCGAATTTATGTTGTTGCTTTTGTTATTTTTTTAATAGCAATAGCAATTACTGTAAAACTCACCAACATTCAGTGGGTTGAGGGCAACTATTATCGAAATTTAGCCAAAGAAAGAACCGTTAAAAACTTTATAATTCCTGCCAATAAAGGAAACATTTATTCTGCTGATGGAAGTTTGCTTGCCACGTCAATACCAAATTTCAACATACGATTTGATGCTATTTCTCCTAAAGATTCCGATTTCAACAAATTAATTCAACCGTTATCCGATTCGCTTTCGGTTTTATTAAACAAGCCAAGTAGCACCATTCAATCGGAATTGCGAAGAGCCCGAACTACTAAAAACCGCTATTATTTAGTAGCCAGTGACTTAAATTTTACGGATTATGACAAGATAAAATCTTTTCCTTTGTTTAATAAAGGAGCCTATAAAGGCGGAATAATCATTGAACAAGAAACCGTTCGAGAGCATCCAATAGGCAAAATTGCAGAGCGTACCATAGGTTATGAACGACTTGATGGAAGTGGTGAGTTGCTAAAAGTAGGAATTGAAGGCGCTTTTGGAAAGTATCTTAAAGGAAAAGACGGCAAAGTTTTAAAACAAAAAATAGCTAAAGGACAATGGAAACCCATTAGAGATATAAACGAGGTTGATCCTCAAGATGGTTACGATGTTATTTCAACAATTGATGTGTACATTCAAGACATAGCACATCACGCTTTGTTGAAGCAGCTCGAAGTATATGGAGCAGAACACGGTTGCGTTGTGGTTATGGAAACCAAAACTGGGCAAGTAAAAGCCATTTCTAATTTAGGACTTGACGAAAAATCGGGCAATTATTACGAAACAATAAACTATGCGATTGGAGAATCACATGAGCCGGGTTCAACTTTTAAATTGGTCGATATGATTGCTCTATTAGACGATAACAAAATTGACACTGCTGCAGTTTTCAACACTTTTGGTGGTGAAATAACTATTCGAGGCAAAAAAGTTAGAGATTCTCACGAAGGTGGTTACGGAAAAATTTCATTGGCACGAGGTTTTGAACTTTCATCGAATACGGTTTTGGTACAAGCGGTTTACAACAATTACAAAGCAAATCCGAAACAATTTACGGATAGAATTGACAATATGGGTTTGAATAATCCGTTGCATTTGCCTTTTCAGGGCGAAGGAATACCATCGATTCCACATCCGTCAGATAAGACGTGGAGCCCTATTTCATTGCCCTGGATGGCGTTTGGATATGGAGTTGCGGTTACGCCAATGCAAACGCTGACCTTGTATAATGCGGTGGCGAATAATGGCGAAATGGTAAAACCCATTTTTGTGTCGGAAATTAAAGAATGGAACAAAACTATAAAAACTTATAATAAACAAGTTATTAACCCAAGTATTTGCAGTCAAGCAACGATTTTAAAATTAAAAGCATTACTTAAAGGTGTGGTAAAAAAAGGAACAGGTTCTAAATTGTATTCAAAAGATTTTTCGATGGCAGGTAAAACAGGAACAGCACAAGCCAATTACGGTAAAAATGGAGGAAATGAAAAACATTATATTTCGTCGTTTGTTGGTTTTTTCCCTGCTGATTCGCCCAAATATTCCTGTATTGTTGTGGTTCACAAGCCCAACACTTCGTTAAATAATTATTACGGAGCCGATGTGGCTGGACCTGTTTTTAAACGTATTGCTCAAAAAATATTCACCGATGCTCCATCAACTAATAATATAAAAGATATCGATAAAAACAGTGCTAAACAAGACACTGATTATCAAAAATATTACGACAATGCTCAAAAATTAACCAATAAAATTCCAAACCTAAAAGGAATGTGTGCAATGGACGCAGTTGCCTTGTTAGGAAATATGAAAGTGAAAGTAAAAATTATTGGGGTTGGACGGGTTAAAAAACAATCGATTGAACCTGGTGAAATTGCTACAAAAAATACGATTATTATTTTAGAATTATCTTAATGAATTTAATATTAAAAGATATATTATACAAAGTGGCCATCGAATCAATAAAAGGTTCGACAGAAGTTGCAATGAACAAAATTGAGTTCGATTCTCGTAAAATTGTCGATTCAGATATTTTTGTAGCAATTCGAGGTACAGTTTCAAACGGGCACGATTTTATTGAAAAAGCGATTTCGTTGGGAGCAACGGTTGTGGTTTGTGATACTTTTCCATCTGAAATTCATGTTGGAATTACTTACGTTCAAGTAAAAGATACCAATTCGGCTTTGGCTTTTATGGCAAATAATTTTTATGACAATCCATCAAATAAATTACAATTAGTTGGAATTACGGGTACAAACGGCAAAACGACAATTGCTTCATTATTGTATCAATTGTTTAAAAAAGCAGGTTTTAAAGTAGGATTATTATCGACCGTAAAAATTATGGTTGATGAAGTGGAACATAAAGCAACGCACACCACGCCCGATTCGTTAACGATAAATTATTTTTTAAATGAAATGGTTTTAGCGGGTTGCGGATTTTGTTTTATGGAAGTGAGTTCGCACGGAATTCATCAAAAGCGTACCGAAGGATTGACCTTTGTTGGTGGTGTTTTCACAAATTTAACTCACGATCATTTGGATTATCACCCAACATTTGCGGAATACCGTAATGTTAAAAAATCATTTTTTGATTATTTGCCAAAATCAGCATTTGCTTTGACTAATAATGATGATAAAAATGGAACGGTTATGCTGCAAAACACTAAAGCAAGAAAATTGACTTATGCCTTAAAATCGTATGCCGATTATAGAGCAAGTATTCTTGAAAATCAACTTTCGGGATTGCTTTTAAAGATAAACGAAAACGAAGTTTGGGTAAAACTAATAGGAACTTTTAATGCTTATAATTTATTGGCGATTTACGGTGTTGCTATCGAACTGGGAATAGATTCATTGGAAGCCTTGCGATTATTATCAGAATTAGAAAGTGTTTCGGGTCGTTTTCAATTTATAGTTTCAGAAGATAAAATTACAGCAATTGTGGATTATGCGCACACGCCAGATGCTTTAGAAAACGTATTGAAAACCATAAACGACATCCGAACCAAAAACGAACAATTAATAACAATTGTAGGTTGCGGTGGTGATAGAGATAAAACAAAACGCCCGATAATGGCAAAAATCGCTTCTGATTTAAGCGATAAAATTATCATAACATCAGATAATCCGAGAACGGAAAACCCAGAAACAATTATTGCAGAAATGGAAGCGGGAGTGGAACCTCAAAATTTCAAAAAAACGCTTTCCATTCAAGATAGAAAACAGGCTATTAAAACCGCTTGTCAATTGGCAAATTCAGGCGATATTATTTTAATTGCTGGAAAGGGTCACGAAAATTATCAAGAAATTAACGGTATTCGTCATCATTTTGATGATATGGAAATGGTTATGGAGTTCTTGGAATATAGAAAATAGAAAATAGAAAATAGAAAAAAGAAAATAGATATTTCCGAGACCATTTTGGATTTTGGGATTTAAAATAAAAATTATGTTATATTATTTATTCGAATATTTAGACAAAACAATGGACGTTCCGGGAACGGGAGTTTTTCAATACATAACTTTTCGTTCGGCATTAGCATTGATTTTATCATTGCTTTTATCAACTATTTATGGAAAAAAAATCATTCGTATTTTGCAAAAAAAGCAAATGGGTGAAACCGTTCGAGAATTGGGTTTACAAGGTCAGGCTCAAAAAGCAGGAACGCCAACAATGGGTGGAATTATCATTATTATTGCGACTTTAATTCCTGTTTTCTTGTTTACAAAATTGAATAACATTTACATTATTTTATTGATAATTACCACGTTATGGATGGGAACTATTGGTTTTATTGATGATTATTTAAAAATTCTTAAAAAGGACAAAGAAGGTTTAAAAGGCAAATTTAAAATTGTGGGTCAAGTGGGATTGGGAATTATTGTGGGTTCGGTTCTATACTTTCATCCTGAAGTTACGATCCGTGAAAAAATAGGTAAATCAGTTGCTTTTAATCAATCGGAACAAGTAATAAATCAAGAAAATAAAGCTATAAAATCGACCACAACAACTATTCCTTTTACTAAAAATAATGAATTGGATTATGCGAGAGCCTTAAAATTTATGGGCAATGGTTATGAAAATTGGGCTTGGTTAATTTTTATTCCAGTCGTTATTTTCATTATCACTGCGGTATCTAACGGAGCCAATTTAACTGATGGAATAGATGGTTTAGCGGCCGGAACATCAGCAATATCCGTGCTTGCTTTAGCCATTTTTACATTCGTTTCGGGTAATGTAATACTTTCAAGTTATCTTAACGTGATGTACATTCCCAATTCGGGGGAAATGACGGTTTTCATAGCCTCATTTGTAGGGGCTTTGGTTGGTTTTTTGTGGTACAATTCCTATCCAGCATCTGTTTTTATGGGCGATACAGGTAGTTTAACCATTGGCGGAATTATTGCCGTTTTAGCCATTATGGTTCGAAAAGAAATGCTTTTGCCCGTTTTGTGTGCCATCTTTTTTGCCGAAAGCTTGTCAGTTATTTTACAAGTAACCTATTTCAAATATACCAAAAAACGCTTTGGCGAAGGACGAAGAATTTTCTTGATGTCGCCTTTGCATCATCATTACCAGAAAAAAGGCTATCACGAAAGTAAAATTGTAACACGTTTTTGGATTGTGGCTATAATGTTATCTATCGTTTCCATCGTAACCTTGAAATTAAGATAACATATGAAGCGACTAGTAATTCTTGGTGGTGGCGAAAGTGGAGTAGGAACTGCCATTTTAGGAAAAAAACAAGGCTTTGATGTTTTCATTTCTGATTTCGGTAAAATTCCCGATAATTATAAGGAGGTTTTACTCATTAACAAAATAAAATTTGAAGATGAAAAACATACGGAAAGCCTGATTTTAAATGCCGACGTGGTTATGAAGAGCCCAGGAATTCCCGAAAAGGTATCCATTGTAAAAAAATTAATCGAAAAAGGAATTCCAGTTATTTCAGAAATTGAGTTTGCTTGTCAGTTTACAAATGCAGTAACTATAGGAATTACAGGAAGCAATGGTAAAACAACTACAACAATGTTAACCTATCATTTGCTTAAAGCAGGCGGATTAAATGTGGGTTTGGGAGGAAATATTGGAAAAAGTTTTGCGTGGCAGGTTGCCGATGATGAGTATGATTATTATGTTTTAGAATTGAGTAGTTTTCAGTTAGACGGCTGTTTCAACTTCAATCCGCATATTGCAATTATTACCAATATAAGTCCAGATCATTTAGACAGATACGATTATAAATACGAAAATTACATACAATCAAAGTTCCGAATAACGCAGAATCAAACCGAAAATGATTATTTAATTTACGATGCTGACGACGAAGCCATTACGACTATGATACTAAATAACAACCAAATAAAAGCCCAATTAATTCCTTTTTCGGTAACTAAAATTTTAGAAAAAGGAGCCTATTTAAAAAATAACATTATGGAAGTTCAAATCACCGAAGAAGAATTAGCAATGCCAATAGAAAACATTGCTCTTGAAGGAAAACACAACCTTAAAAATGCAATGGCTGCAACTTCAGTCGCTAATATTTTAAAAATTCGTAAAAAAACTATTCGAGAAAGTTTATCCAATTTTCAAGGAGTGGAACATCGCTTGGAAAAAGTGCTAAAAATAAATAATGTACAGTATATTAACGACAGTAAGGCTACCAATGTAAATGCAGTTTTTTATGCTCTTGATAGTATGACAACGCCAACCGTTTGGCTTGTTGGAGGAGTTGATAAAGGCAACGATTACAACGAATTAATGGCATTGGTAAATGAAAAAGTTAAATCGATAATTTGTATTGGAATCGACAACAGTAAAATTTTTGAGGCTTTCGGAAACATTGTTGATGTAATGGTTGAGGTAGAATCGATGGTTGATGCTGTAAAAACCGCACAACATTTAGCCGAAAAAGGAGATACCGTTTTGCTATCGCCAGCGTGCGCCAGTTTCGATTTATTTAAAAATTACGAAGACCGAGGAAATCAATTCAAAGAAGCAGTTAGGAATCTTTAAGTTTAGATGGCAGTCGCAGTTTTCAGTCGCAGTTCAGGCATACTGAAAACTGTGACTGAAAACCGAGACTGAAAACTGAAAATTGAGACTGAAAACTAAAACATATGAAGCAAATAATAAACAGTTTAAAAGGAGATAAAGGCATTTGGGCATTCGTGTCGCTTTTGGCCATATTTTCGTTTATGCCTGTTTTTAGTGCAAGTAACAATTTGGCCTATATGCGCCACGGATCGGGCAATGCGGTAACTTATTTAATTAAACATTTTGTTCATCTATTTATAGGTTTTTTAATTATTTATCAAGTACACAAAATTCCATACAATCATTTTAGGTTTTGGTCTCGATTGTTTTTACCAATTGCTTGGTTACTTTTAATTTTAGTGATGATAAAAGGAACCGTTATTGACGGTGCCAATGCTAGTCGATGGTTAGAAGTTCCGTTTATTGGAATCACATTTCAACCCTCTACAATGGCAGCATTGATTTTATACATCTACGTTGCCAGGTATTTAGCCAAAACACGAGCCGATGAACCTACTTTTAAAGCTTCTATTTTAGAATTATGGATTCCAGTTTTTATAACTTTAATTTTAATTTTACCGTCAAATTTTTCAACAGCAGCACTCATTTTTTTAATGGTTATGATGTTGGTTTACATAGGTCATTATCCGTTAAAATATATAGGAATCATTATAGTTTCTGGAATACTATTTTTAACTTTTTTCTTTTTGTTAGTAAAAGCTTTTCCTGATGCTTTTCCTAATCGAGTAGATACTTGGTTGAGTCGAATAGAAAGTTTTAGAAACAACAAGCCTAGTGATGACGATTATCAAATTGAAAAAGCTAAAATTGCCATCGCATCAGGTGGAGTTTACGGACTAGGACCTGGTAAAAGTGTCCAACGAAACTTTTTACCCCAATCATCTTCCGATTTTATTTTTGCTATAATTGTTGAAGAAAACGGATTAATAGGTGCTTTAGGTGTTTTAGCAATTTATCTTTTACTGCTATTTAGATTTATTGTAGCGGCACACAAATCGACTAATTTATTTGGCAAATTAGTGGTTGTCGGGCTCGGGTTCCCTATAATTTTTCAAGCATTAATTAATATGATGGTTGCCGTCGAACTGCTTCCTGTTACTGGGCAAACATTGCCCTTAATAAGTAGTGGAGGAAGTTCTATTTGGGTCACTTGTGTTGCGCTTGGAATCATTTTAAGCGTAACTCGTAAAGAAGAAGAAATAGCAGCAACAAATGCCGAAAGTCTAAAACGAGAGGAAGCCTTAAAAAAATTAATAGATAAGCAATTATTAGATGACGAAAGCCTCCTAGCCCCCGAAGGAGTAATTGATGAGGATTATTCAATTTCAGAAAGTAATCCATTGCAACCCATTTTAAAAAGATAAAATTAAAATGTCAAAATTAAAATTTATTTTTAGCGGAGGCGGAACAGGCGGACACATTTACCCTGCAATCGCTATTGCCAACGAATTGAAACTGCGTTTTCCAGATGCTGAATTTCTTTTTGTAGGGGCACAAGATAAAATGGAAATGCAAAAAGTGCCACAATCAGGCTACAAAATAGAAGGATTGTGGATTGCAGGTTTGCAACGAAAATTGACATTTAAAAACGCTATGTTTCCTTTTAAACTAATAAGTAGTTTATGGAAATCGAGAAAAATAATTAAAAAATTTAAACCCAATGTTGTTATTGGTACTGGCGGATTTGCAAGTGGACCGCTCTTACAAATGGCGAACAGTTTAAATATTCCAACCGTTATTCAAGAGCAAAATTCGTTTCCGGGAATTACCAATAAATTATTAAGTAAAAAAGCCAATAAAATTTGTGTGGCTTACGAAAATTTAGAACGCTTTTTTCCGAAAGATAAAATTGTTTTTACAGGAAATCCAGTGCGTCAAGATATATTAAATATCGAATCTAAGAAAAGTGAAGCGATTTCGTATTTTAATTTAGATATCAATAAAAAAACATTATTAATTCTTGGAGGAAGTTTAGGCTCAAGAAGGATTAATCAATTAATCGAAAAAGAAATAGATTATTTACTTTCAACAGGAGTTCAAATTTTTTGGCAATGTGGTAATTTTTATATGACAGATTATAAACATTTTTCTGAAATTGAAAACGTTCAAGTTGTTTCGTTCATTGACCGAATGGATTTGATTTATGCTGCAGCAGACATTGTAATTTCTCGCGCTGGTGCATCATCAGTTTCGGAGTTGTGCTTGGTTGGAAAACCAGTAATTTTCATTCCATCGCCCAACGTTGCTGAAGATCATCAAACTAAAAATGCCAACGCTGTTGTTGATAAAGGCGGAGCCATTTTAATAAAAGAATCCGAATTAGATGAAAAATTTCAAAGTATTTTTTCAAATTTAATTCAAGATGAAAATTTACAAAATCAATTATCAGAAAGTATAAAAAAATTAGCAAAACCTGAGGCGACAAAAGATATTGTTGAAGAAATAATTAAGTTGATAAAATAAATGAAGGTTACCAATTACATATCATTTTTTTCTAACATTAAGCAGAAAATTCGTGAGGCACAAGTAAAAGCCACACTTTCTGCCAATGCGCAAATGATTCAAATGTATTGGGACATTGGCAAGATGATTTCCGAAAAACAAAAAGTGGAAGGTTGGGGAGCAAGTATAATCTCGAAATTATCATCCGATTTAAAAAGCGAAATGTCCGAATTAAGAGGTTTTTCTGAGCGGAATTTATGGCGTATGCTTCAATTTGCAAATGAATATCTAATTCTGCCACAGCCCGTGGCAGAATTACAAAAGTCAATAAATCAAGACATTACAATTGGGCAACAATCTGTTGCCCAATTAGGGAAGTCTAAAAATGAAGTAAATTTAATTCTGCCACAAACGGTGGCAGAATTAGATAAAGCACAATTACTATTATCAATTCCTTGGACTCACAACATTATTTTAATTGAAAAAATCAAAGATATAGAAACCCGTTTTTGGTACATAAATCAAACAATTGAAAACGGTTGGAGTAGAGAAGTTTTGTCATCAATGATAAAATCAAAATTACACGAAAGAAACCGTTCGTTGGTGAATAACTTTGATGCAAGATTATCAAATTTGCAATCCGAATTGGTAAAGCAAACCCTTAAAGATCCTTATATTTTTGATTTTTTGACCTTGACAGAACCTTTCGCAGAAAGAGAATTGGAACTAGAATTATTAAAAAATATCGAAAAATTTCTTTTAGAATTAGGAACTGGTTTTGCTTACGTTGGGCGACAATATCACATCGAAGTTGACGGAAAAGATTTTATATTGACTTGCTTTTTTATCATTTAAAAATGCGATGCTTTGTAGTAATTGATTTGAAAAAAGGAGAATTTAAATCTGAATATGCTGGTAAAATGAGTTTTTATTGTTCCGTTATAGACGATATTTTAAAATACAATTCGGATGAACCAACAATTGGGTTAATTCTTTGTGAAAATAAAAACAAAATAATCGCTGAATACACATTAAAAGACACGCACAAAGCAATCGGAATTTCGGAATACGAATTTACCCGGGCATTACCCGAAAACTTTAAATCATCATTACCAAGCATTGAAGAAATTGAAGAAAAATTATCAAAATAACAACTTAAAAACTTAGTAACTCAGAATCTCAGCAACTAAAAATAATGAATCTAAACCAAATACAAAACGTCTATTTCATTGGCATCGGAGGCATCGGAATGAGTGCTTTGGCTCGTTATTTTCAAAATATTGGAAAAAATGTTTCGGGTTACGATAAAACACCAACACCGTTAACCAACGAATTAATTTCAGGCGGAATGAACATTCATTTTGAAGACAATATCGGCTTAATTCCGAAGGACTATTTTGTTGAAAACACTTTGGTAATCATCACGCCAGCCGTCCCAAAATCTCATTCGGAGTGGAATTATTTTTTAGAAAGAGAATATGAAGTAAAAAAACGAGCCGAAGTTTTAGGAATCATTACAAAAGATACGTTTTGTTTTGCAGTTGCTGGAACCCACGGAAAAACAACAACTTCAAGTATTTTAGGACACATTTTATTTGAATGTGGTTATGATGTAACTGCTTTTTTAGGAGGTATTGTTGAAAATTATAACTCCAATTTAATCGGAAATGGAAAAACTATTTCAGTAGTTGAAGCCGACGAATTTGACCGTTCGTTTTTGCATTTGCATCCAAATATTGCCTGTGTAACCTCAATGGACGCTGATCATTTAGATATTTATGGCGATGCAAATGCAATTGAAGAATCGTTTCGAGAATTTGCGGATAAAGTTTCCGATAAAACACAAATTTTTGTTCCAGAAGGAATGGATTTAGACGGATTGACTGTAGGAATCAACAATAAAAATGCAACTTTCAACATAATTAACATTCGAATTGAAAATAATAGTTACGTTTTTGATGTGCAAACTCAAAGTGAAGTTATAAAAGATATTGCTTTTGGATTACCTGGGCATCATAATTTAATGAACGCCTTAATGGCAATTGCAATGGCAAAAACTTACGGAGCTGATTCTGAAAAAATCAAAAAGGCTTTGGCAAGTTTTAAAGGTGTTCAAAGACGATTTTCGTATCAAATAAAATCAGAAAAACTGGTTTATATTGATGACTATGCGCATCACCCTACCGAAATTAATGCAGTATTTCAAGCAGTCACAGAATTGTATCCGAACCAAAAAGTGTTGGCTATTTTTCAACCGCATTTGTTTAGCCGTACAAAAGATTTTATTGATGATTTTGCTAAAAGTTTATCACAATTTGATGAAGTTATTTTGTTAGATATTTATCCTGCAAGAGAATTGCCAATGGAAGGAGTTACTTCCAGTTGGTTGTTGTCGAAAATAGAAAACTCGAATAAAAAACTGGTCGAAAAAAATAATTTGATTGATCAAATTTTAAAATCGACTGCAACTGTAATCGTAACAATTGGAGCTGGCGATATTGGAGAACTAGTACCAAAAATTAAAGACGCATTACTATGAAAAAATACTTCAATATAAATAATGTTCGTTTGGTGCTAATTTTTGTTTTAGTACTGTTTTTATACTCTTTTACTTCAAACAGAAATTTACATCGAAAATTAAAGGGTACTGAAGTGCTTTTTGTTGGAGAAAAAACGAATTTTATTAAACAAGAAACGGTTAATAAATTGTTGATAGAAAATCGAACAGATGTTAAAACCATTGAAAAATATGAAGTAATTTTGAAAAAACTCGAAAAAGATATTAACAACAACCCTATGATTGCTTCGTCGGAAGTGTTTATAAGTGTTGATGGTGTTTTAAAAACAAAAGTAATTCAAAAGACACCCATCGCCCGTTTTTTTAACGAGAAAGGATCTTTTTATATTGATATTCAAGGGAATACCATGCCTTTATCAAATGAAGAAACGGCACGTGTAGCGATAGTTTTAGGGGAAATAAATGAAAAAAACAAATCAAGTTTAATAGCAGTTTTAAAACAAATTTATGAAGATGATTTTTTGAAGAAAAACATCACTGGTTTACAGATTTTGCCCGATCAAAGCGTCATTATGACCAATAGAAACTTTGATTATCAAATTTTGTTTGGACAGCTATTGAATATTGAAAGTAAATTTAAAAATTACAAAGCTTTTTTTCAAAAAACAGTTGAGAGCAATTTATTAGCAAAATATAAAACAATAAATTTAATTTTTGAGCATCAAGTAGTTGCCACTAAGTAAGTTAAAGTAGAATCGCGAAAGCAAATGAATAGGAGTATGAATAACGAAAACATCGCAGTAGGATTAGATATTGGTACAACCAAAATCATCGCTATGATTGGTAAAAAAAATGAGTACGGAAAACTCGAAATTTTAGGCATTGGAAAAGCCAAAAGTTTAGGCGTTGCCCGTGGCGTAGTCAATAATATTACTCAAACTATTCAATCTATTCAACAAGCAGTTTCCGAAGCTGAAGAAAATTCTGGATACAAAATTAATGATGTCGTAGTAGGTATTGCAGGTCAACATATCCGCAGTATACAACATACCGATTACATTAGTAGAAGCAAGCCCGAAGAGGTTATAAATAATGAAGATATTCAACTTTTAATTGAACAAGTTAACAAGTTAGCAATGCTTCCAGGAGAAGAAATTATACATGTTTTGCCACAAGAATTTAAAATTGATGGTCAAACGGAAACCAAAGAGCCAATTGGTTTTTTTGGTGGTAGAGTTGAGGCAAGTTTTCATGTGGTCGTTGGGCAGGCATCATCCATAAGAATTGTAGGTAAATGCGTACAAAGCTCAGGAATAGAATTGTCAGGATTAACACTAGAACCGTTAGCTTCAGCCGATGCCGTTTTAAGCCAAGAGGAAAAAGAAGCAGGCGTTGCCTTAATTGATATTGGTGGTGGGACAACTGATTTGGCTATTTTTAAAGATGGAATTATTCGACACACTGCTGTAATTCCATTTGGAGGAAATGTAATTACCGAAGATATTAAAGAAGGTTGCTCCATAATTGAAAAACAAGCTGAACTGTTAAAAGTGAAATTCGGATCGGCTTGGCCAGGCGAAAATAAAGACAACGAAATAGTTTCAATTCCAGGATTAAGAGGACGAGAGCCTAAAGAAATTTCATTAAAAAACTTATCTAAAATAATTCATGCTCGAGTTGTAGAAATTATTGAGCAAGTTTTTGCCGAAATTAAAGTATATGGTCACGAAGATCCACGAAAAAAATTAATTGGAGGAATTGTTTTAACTGGCGGCGGGGCACAATTACAGCACATAAAACAACTGGTTGAATATATTACAGGAATGGACACTAGAATTGGATATCCGAACGAGCATTTAGCAGGAAATTCAAGCGAAGAAATTTCAAGTCCACTTTACGCAACTGCGGTTGGATTAGTAATGAATGGAATTTCAAACAAAACACAAAGTGCTTATAAGATAGAAATGCGTCAAGCAGAACCGATTCAAAAACAAGTAATTCATCAAGTTGTAGCGGAAAAAGTGCAAGTTGTTGAAACAAAAGTAGAAGAAGTTGAAAGCACCGAAAAGAAAATAAAACGCTGGACATTAGACAAGTTTTTCGATAATATGAAAGATTTTCTTGATAAAGCAGAATAAATAAAAAGTAAATAATACCACGATAACTAAAATATATTAAAACCAAAATATCATGAGCAATTCAGAATTTGGAAATTTACCCTTTGATTTACCCAAAAATCAGTCTAACGTAATTAAAGTAATAGGCGTTGGTGGTGGCGGAAGCAATGCCATCAATCATATGTTTAAACAGGGCATTAAAGGGGTTGACTTTATTGTTTGTAACACCGATTCTCAGGCGTTGCAAAACAGTCCGGTGCCTAATAAAATTCAATTAGGAGTTACTTTAACTGAAGGTTTAGGTGCAGGAGCAAATCCAGATGTGGGGCAACAATCGGCTATTGAAAGTGTTGCAGAAATCGAAAAAATGTTGGATACTAACACGAAAATGATTTTTATAACTGCTGGAATGGGCGGAGGAACAGGAACTGGAGCAGCGCCAGTTATTGCTCAATTGGCGAAAGAACGTGACATTTTAACTGTCGGAATTGTAACTATTCCCTTTCAATTTGAAGGGAAAGTGCGTATTGAACAAGCTTTAATTGGTATTGAAAAATTGCGTAAACAAGTTGATTCACTTATCGTGGTGAATAACAATAAATTACGTGAAGTATATGGAAACTTAGGTTACAAATCGGGATTTTCAAAAGCCGATGAGGTATTAGCAACAGCTTCAAAAGGAATTGCAGAAGTAATTACACATCATTACACCCAAAATATTGATTTAAAAGATGCAAAAACGGTACTTTCAAATAGTGGAACTGCTATTATGGGATCAGCAGTTGGACTTGGTGAAAATAGAGCCAAAGACGCAATTATTGGTGCATTAGACTCGCCACTATTAAATGACAACAAAATTACAGGTGCTAAAAATGTACTTTTACTTATAGTATCAGGAACTAACGAAATCACTATTGATGAAATTGGCGAAATCAATGAACATATTCAAAATGAAGCTGGTCATAACGCCAACATTATTATGGGAGTTGGTGAAGATGAAATTCATGGCGAAGGTATTTCGGTAACCATAATAGCCACTGGTTTTAATATTGAACAGCAAAACGAAATAGTTAATACTGAACCTAAAAAAGTATTTTTTACTTTAGAAGGAGAACAAAAATTAGTTCAAAATCTAACTCCTCAAAATGTTGAAATAGCCTCTTTTAAATCAGAAAATACAGTTGAAAAATTAGAAGAAAAAGTGGTTTTTGAATTAATTGAAGAAGTTGTTGAACCAATCAAACCATTTGTATCAGAAATTAATGAAAACGAGTTGGTTTCAATGAACGAGTTCCTTAGAAATTTAAACGTTACATTTGAAATTGTTTCTCCAATAAAAGAGGTTGAATTTAGTTTTACAACGCCAATTCAAGGTGAAATTAATGAAATAAATGTAGTAGCTCCGCAAGTTGTAGAGGCTTTTAAAGAGCAGAATTTGTTTACTTTTGATTTTCCGATAGCCAAAGCAGAAACCGTACTTGATGAAACCAAAACTTTATTTGAACTTACTAATGAAACTAAAAATATTGAAGTAATTGAAGCAGTTCAATTTGTTCCACTTACCGAGTTGAATGAATCGGGAATCGTTAAATATTCTCTAGAAGAATATATGGAAATGGAAAACGATTTAATTCAATCGAAACCACTTACCGTAAATGAGCCAGTTGTTGCTGAATTAAATATTACTCTTAAACAATCAGAAACATATCAAGAATCGGTTTACCCAACTCATGAAAATAGTTCACCAATAGACATGAGCATTGAAGAAATTTTAAAATCGCGTGCTGATGATCGTAGAAAAAAAATGAAAGAGTTTAATTATAAATTTCATAATAACACCAATAGTTTAGAAGAACTAGAAAAAATTCCAGCCTATAAAAGGCAAGGCTTAACGGTTGACGATGTTTATAATGAAATTGTAAATTCTCGGATATCGTTAGGAACAGATAGTAATAATGACAATCAACTACGAAGCAACAATTCGTTTTTGCACGACAATGTAGATTAAAAAAAAAATTTTTTTTTCACTAAACCCGAAATTACAATTGTAGTTTCGGGTTTTTTATTTAGATTTGCAAACTATGTAAGTAATTTAAATATAATTTTTACATAAAAATAAAAAAAATGAGTTTACAAAACACCATAATGGATCATATTAAAGAGGCAATGCGGTCAAAAGATACTGTTGCACTTGAAGCTTTAAGAGCCATTAAATCAGAAATATTGTTGGCACAAACCGCAACTGGGTCAAAAGAAGAGATTAATGAAGAGGATGAAATAAAAATTGTTCAAAAATTAATCAAGATGCGAAAAGACAGCGCAAAGATTTTCACGGAACAAAATAGACCTGATTTAGCTGCACCAGAACTTGCACAAATTGCTATAATTGAAAAGTTTTTACCAACACAATTATCAGAAGAAGAAGTAGAACAAGTTATAAAACAAATTATTAATCAAACCGGTGCATCAGGCATCGCATCAATGGGAAAAGTTATGGGATTAGCTACAACACAAATTGCAGGTAAGGCAGAAGGTAAGACTATTTCAACAATAGTTAAAAAATTGTTGGTAATTTTGGTTTTATTTTTAGGTTTAAATTCGTTTTCACAAAGTTTTGTTGACGCCAATTTTGGTTTAAACTCTACTGTTTTTGATTCGAAACAGAATTCAAATTTTAACCATTTTGGTATTGGTTACAAATATATGTTTGATGATGTTTGGGGAACTAAATTGGACTTTGGATTTGACAAATTTAGCAAGGCTGAGGACCAAATCTCGGCTGTTTCTTATTCAAGGGTAACCTTACAAGCTGTTGCTAACCTGAACAATTTACTTGCTCCAGGTTCCGATAGTGGTAATTTTGGTTTATTAGCTCATTCAGGTGTAGGTTATGGTGAGGTTAAAGCTGCTGATTTAAATTTTACAGATCACGTTGCTAACGTTTTAATTGGAATAACACCAACGTTGGCAATTGCAGATAATTTTGGTATTTATTTAGATGATACTATTGTTTACAACCTATCACAACACGTTGATTTTAAAGGTGAATTAGTTTATAACGGACTATATCCAGCATCGGTAACCAAAATTTTCAACAATTTAAGTTTTGGTATTTATTATAAATTTGAATAAATAAAAACATATTCATTTGGCTTCGTAGTTCAACTGGATAGAATATCAGATTTCGGCTCTGATGGTTGCAGGTTCGAACCCTGCCGAGGTCACAAAATATAAAAACTCCCAAGTCAATTTGTTTGATTTGGGAGTTTTGGTTTTATATAATTTATTATATTTTGTTAAAAAATAGAATTTTATATAATCGTAAGCTTCCATTTTTATTTAAATTTATAACGTTAAATGGTGGCTTACTTGAAGAAATTCTGTTTCAATATTAGTATTTTATTTAGTATTATTAGATTATTGTTTGTTTTCGATTATCATATTTATTTACTGCGAAGTCAGAGACGTTCGCTGAGCGAGAACTTTTTTATTTATATAACACTCCGAGTAGCGGGTGGTCGAGAACTTTTTTATTTATTGAGCACTTCGGTTGCGGGTGTAAAACTAACACTAACTTCATTGGTTTTAATTTTTCCAGAATATAAATTAAATCCATTAACCTCTACAGGTAATTTTTCCTTTTTATATATATTTTCATTTTCTAAAAAAATAGTTTCAACATAGTCTTTTAATTCAATATCGGTTAAAATAAAATTATAATTGCCTCCTAAAATATTAAACCCTGTCAAATCATAACTATCTACTTTCTTTTGTTTAGGCTTTAAAAAAATAAAAAACTCTTTTAACTTTGAAACTATATTCTCCTTGTCTATTGAAATATTAATACCTGCAGATTGATTGTATAAATTTTTATGGTTGTTATAATTCCTGTATAAATAATAGTAAACATTATGCAAATCTTCATTTATATTGTTGTTTTCAACTTCTTTCTCTTTATCAATATTTTGTTTTTCTTTTTCATCTAAAACATTCCAATAACGATTGCCATTTTTCATTGAGATTTCAACAAAATATTTTTCATTATCGTGTAATTTTAAATTTTTAAAATATAATGAATCAATTTTTAAATTCTTAATACCAGGAAGATAATAAACACCTATTTCAAAAAAAGAGGGAACTTTTGTTAAATATAATGGATTACTTGAGTTATTGACATAAGTAATATTTAAAAATGGTGTTTTTTTAAATTTATGCTTCTTCCAATTATTTGATTTTGTTTTTTTCCATTCAATTGATAATTCAACAGAAACACTTTGGGCAAAACTACCTATTGAACAAATTGTTAGCAAAATAATCAATATCTTTTTCATATTATTTTTTTATTAATGGGTAACTAAAATTAACATTGTTTGTCCAATTAAAATTTGTGTAATTAGTTAAATTATAGAATTGTAATCCTTGATATTCATTAACAACATTATTTAGTCCATTAACATCTCCAAGTACATTATGTTGAAAATTATAAGCATGATATTCAAGCATGTCACTAAAATTTTGACTATTAAATATCGACACATTGTTACCAACCAAGGCTGCATATTGAGAAACATGAACAAACTCGTGACCCATTGTTAAAAATAGAGTTTTTGCACTTGTAAATGCAGTATTTGAATTAAAGTATACCGCTGAATTACCTGTTAAAATCCCATTTATTGATTTAGGAGTTGTTATTGCAAAAGGTGTAGGATCGGCAGAAAAAACTTTTTTTGCAAATTCAGAGGTGTTTTCTACTGTAAAAGATTTAACTTTATCTATTGGAGCGTCAGGAAACCATTCTTTTTGTGCTTTCTTTAAAAAATCATCAGTTGCAGGAACTGGATCATTTGGAGAAACGCCCATTTTTTTGCATCCATTGTATAGTTTATTTTGAGCCTTTTGTCCTTGAATTCCTCCAATTACACCTCCAACAACTGCACCAATAAGCCCATCTTGTAAAAGCTGCCCTAGTTTTATACTACCGCCATTTAATACACTATTCAAAGCACTACCTGCAACACCTGTAACAAAACCTGTACTTGCGCCAATAGCAGCACCTTGCCAAAAACCTGTTGCTGTAGTTGAAAAATTAGCCACCACCCCAAACCCTTGAGCCACTCCAAAGGTAGCCGCACTACTAATAGCACTAATTGCCACACTTTTAAGTAACCCACCAACGCTAAACGGTACATCCGAGAGTAAAGCTGTAAGAGTGTACGTGGCTGCACCAATTAAAGCACCAATACCAACTGCAACTAATACTGGTAAAAAATTACCACTAGGATCGTTGTACTTTAAAGGGTTGTTGCTGGCATAGCCATAACGGTTGTAACACTGCGTATTGTTGGGGTCTTGTACAAAGGCATCGGGTTGTAAAAAGCGGTGTACTCGCGGGTCGTACAACCGTGCGTTCATGTTTATTAACCCAACACTTACTAGATGTTCATGACCTGTATAACCCCTATCCAAAAAAAGTTCACCATCATTTATTGGCGGTGTTGTTGCTCCTGTTAATACGTTGGCATAGTTAGTTAAATTACCCCAAGCATCAAATTGGCGTTTTTCAATTATACTTCCTTCTTGATTTGTTATGGCTAATATACTACCTAAATGGTCACGATGCAAATAAAAATTGTTTTGCGTAGTCCCATCGCTTTTTACTATTAGTGGTGCGGTGTAACCATCACCACCAATATAGGTTATAAATTCAACTTCACCAGATTTACGGTTGTATTTTATTTCCATACTGCCATCGGCACTGTATTGCTTTTCATTAAAGCCGTAATTCATGCTACTGCGTTGCTGCATAAAATTGTACTGAAAAGTTATTGGGTTGCCAACCCCTTCGTTTTCAATTGAAACTGGGCTTTTAAAAGCAGTGTAGGCTATAGTTAAATCGTGGTTTGCAGCAAAATAATCGTTGGCAGCGGAGATTGAAAACCTCTTATTTATTCAAAATTTCGGATAGCGGTGGTCATTATACAAAGCCAAATAAAAAATCTCTTTTGTTATTTGGTTTTGTTATTGACTTTTATTAAAATTTTTTAGCTTAAATTTGAATAACCTTAAATATATAAAATCATGAAAAAAATTACTTTAAGATTATTAATTTTTTATTCTTTATTCATTTCAACAAATACCTCATTTGCTCAAATTTACTCCAATGGTACATTATCAACTGGAACTAACTCCGCTAGTGCAACTGCGGCACCAACTGGATATACTTGGAGTGAAATGCAAGCAAATACAGGAAATACAACCGAAGTGAATTCAAGTTTTGGGTATGGTGCATTTTACAATAATGCTCTAACAACTAATTTAAGAATAGCAGATGATTTCACTGTTCCAACTGGACAATCTTGGAATGTAACTAA
This sequence comes from Flavobacteriales bacterium, assembly GCA_038204955.1. GTDB lineage: Bacteria > Bacteroidota > Bacteroidia > Flavobacteriales > Flavobacteriaceae > Flavobacterium. Next base: position 1,056 of record JBBRCJ010000028.1, on the reverse strand, counting down.
TATTGATTTTTTTTGTTATCAAACCTCATTTGCAGGTACTATTCCTCCAATTGATGTAATTAGAGTTCAAATTTATAATGGAGACCCTCAGACAACTGGAACTTTAATAGTGGGTGATATGACAACCAATATTTATGATGCGTCAAATAGTGGTGAAGCATTTATGTACAGAATTTCAAATACCGTAATTCCCGCAACTGCACCAACTGGAACCGCAAGAAAGATATGGAAAGTTAAAGCTAATCTAACCACTACACTTTCTTCGGGGAATTATTGGATAGTTTTTCAAATTCACGCAACAAATGATGCCTCTGTTTTTATGCCTCCTGTAACCATTATAGGTTCTAGGGGAGCTACTACCGCCAATGCTAAACAGCTTACAGTAAGCGGGCCTTCATGGGCACCATTACTTGATTTAGGTAATCCAACCACTGCTCCAGATGTTAACCAAGACATGCCATTTATTATAAATGGTGCTGTTGTTTTAAAAGATAATGAATTTGAAAAATCAACTAACTTTATTTTACAACCAAATCCAATAAATGATAATTTTCAAATTATTTCAAATAATATTTATAAATTCACTTCAATTGAAATCATTGATAGCGTTGGAAGAGTAGTAAAAACAATACTGCCTTTATCAGAAAACGAAATAAGTATTAATTGTTCTGATTTGCAAACAGGAAATTATTTAGTGAAGATTAAATCTAATGATGGGATTGAGATTAAAAAAATAATAAAAAACTAATTTTTAAAAGCCCTGAAATTAGACTGCCCCCAAAAGTTTGGACAAATTTATAATTAATTTTGATAATAATGAGCTCGATATTTTATCGGGCTCATTTTGTTTAAATTAGACTTGCTTCTGTCGTTATTGTAATAGTTTATATATTCTTTGATTTCTATTTTTAATTGGGATACTGTCCTAAAAAAGTGTGTAAAGTTAAAAATTTGTAATTTTAAATTACTAACGATAAACTTACATACTAATGAACTTTACACAAGAACAAATTTCGGAATTAATGTTGAATATAGCAAATTCAGAAAATGGCACTA
>JBBRCJ010000027.1:0-40793 GCA_038204955.1 Flavobacteriales bacterium | reverse complement strand
ATAAACTATTACAATAACGACAGAAGCAAGTCTAATTTAAACAAAATGAGCCCGATAAAATATCGAGCTCATTATTATCAAAATTAATTATAAATTTGTCCAAACTTTTGGGTTCAGTCTACATTTGAAATTTGGGATTTTATAAGTTGTAACTTTAATAAATTATCCGCTTATACTTGCCGAAAGATACTCTCTGTTCATTTGAGCAATATATTCTAATGAAATTCCTTTTGGACATTCCACTTCGCAAGCACCTGTATTAGTACAATTCCCAAAACCTTCATCATCCATTTGTTTTACCATATTTAAAACCCGGTCAGTTGCTTCTACTTTTCCTTGAGGTAAGAGTGCATATTGTGATACTTTAGCAGAAACGAATAACATAGCCGATGAGTTTTTACAGGTTGCCACACAGGCACCACAACCAATGCAAGAAGCGGCGTCAAAAGAACGGTCTGCATCATGTTTTTCTATCGGAATGGTGTTAGCATCAATAGTGTTTCCAGAGGTGTTTACTGATATGAATCCGCCTGCTTGTTGTATTCTATCAAAAGCGCTTCTGTCAACTACTAAATCTTTAATTACTGGAAATGCTTTGGCTCTAAATGGTTCAATGTAAATGGTGTCACCGTCCTTAAACATTCGCATGTGCAGTTGACAAGTGGTTACCAATCTATCTGGACCGTGCGCCTCTCCATTGATAAAGAGCGAACACATTCCGCAAATTCCTTCGCGACAGTCATGATCGAAAGCAATTGCATCTTCGCCTTTTACAATTAATTGATCATTTAAAATATCAAGCATTTCAAGAAACGACATATCCTCTTCGATTCCGTCAACTTGATAATCAACTAGTTTTCCTGTGTCTTTAGCGTTTTCTTGACGCCATATTTTTAGTGTAAATTTCATTTAATATTATTTTGAAAATAATTTATTTTAGTAATTTTTTTATTTGAAATTCTAAATCATCAATATATTCGGTTATAATTTCCCAAACAACTTCGTAATCTGTTCCTGTATAATCGTGAACCATTCTATTTCTAAAATCTTTAATTGATCTCCAATCAATTTGAGGATTTACTATTTTATAATCGGCATCTATATTTGAACAGGCTTCTCCAATTATTGTAAAATTTCTAACAACCGCATCAATAGTCTTATCATCATTTAAAAAATCATCAAAAATATATCCTTGAGTATATTTTTTAATTTTCGAACAACATTCTAAAATATCGTTCAGCAATAAATCTAAATCTCGTTTAGACATAAATTAAATCTTTTTCGATTAATTTAAAAAACATTGGTTTCATACTTTTTTTTGTAAGCACATCTGTTTTAATAGAAAGATAATCTTCAATTTCATTTGCCATTATAATAAAACCTATACCAATTTTATCATTAAACTCAACCATAACATCGACATCGCTTTCGTCGGTTTGCTCATTTCTAGCATAGGAACCAAAAATAGCCAATGTTTCAAGCGGATATTTTGCTTGAAGTTCTGGTTTTAGTTTTGTGAGTTTTTCTTTTATTACTGATAAAGTTGTCATTTTTAATAACTTTTACTTGTAACTTCTCTGAACCAATTTCACGTTATCAAAAACCAATTCTTCTTTGTGTAAAACGGCATCGCTTGGTTTTCCTTTGTATTCCCAAGCGGCAACGTAGGCAAAATTTTCATCATCACGTTGTGCTTCTCCGTCTGGAGTTTGGTATTCTTCACGGAAGTGACCACCACAAGATTCGTTTCTGTGCAAAGCATCTTTGGCAAAAAGTTCTCCTAATTCCAAGAAATCGGCACAACGAAGCGCTTTTGATAATTCTGGATTCAAACCGTTTTCAGTTCCTGGAACCATTACATTTTTATAAAAATCTTCACGAATTTCAGCAATTTCTGCTTGCGCCTCTTTTAAACCTTGTTCGTTACGTGCCATTCCAACTTTGTCCCACATAATTTTTCCTAATTTTTTATGGAAATAATCAACTGGTTTAGTCCCTTTGGCGTTCATTAAAGCACTTATTTGAGCTTTAACATTATTTTCTGCGTCAATAAATTCTTGAGTTTCTGTAGATATTTTTCCCGTTTTAATGTCTGGGGATAAATAATCTCCAATAGTGTATGGCAGCACAAAATATCCGTCTGCAAGACCTTGCATTAATGCAGATGCTCCTAACCTGTTGGCTCCGTGATCCGAAAAATTGGCTTCGCCAATAGCAAAACAGCCCGGAATTGTGGTCATCAAGTTATAATCAACCCAAACGCCGCCCATAGTGTAATGCACTGCTGGGTAAATCATCATTGGAGTTACATAAGGATTTTCATCTACTATTTTCTCATACATTTGAAATAAGTTGCCGTATTTACTTGCTACAATTTCGGTTCCTAATTTCATTACCAAAACAGTATCATTAACGTCTAAATGTTTCAACTTTGCTTGTCCTTTTCCGTAGCGTTCAATCGCTGCGCCAAAATCTAGATAGACTGCTTCACCAGTTTTGTTTACTCCAAATCCAGCATCGCAACGTTCTTTAGCAGCACGAGAAGCGATATCACGTGGCACTAAATTTCCAAATGCTGGGTAACGTCGTTCTAAAAAATAATCTCTATCGCCTTCTGCTATTGCTGTTGGCTTTAATTTTCCCTCTCGAATGGCTTGTGCATCTTCTAGTTTTGCAGGAACCCAAATTCGGCCGTCGTTTCTTAAGGATTCTGACATTAAAGTCAATTTCGATTGATGATCACCTGAAACTGGAATACAGGTTGGGTGAATTTGTGTGAAACAAGGGTTTGCAAAATAAGCACCTCTTTTATGAATTTTCCAAGATGCGGTTACGTTGCTTCCCATTGCGTTTGTAGATAAGAAAAATACATTACCATATCCGCCAGATGCAATAACTACGGCGTGTGCAGAGTGTCGCTCGATTTTTCCTGTTACAGAATCACGAGCAATTATTCCTCTAGCTTTTCCGTTTACGATTACTAAATCTAGCATTTCGTGACGGTTTAGCATTTCTATTTTTCCTTTTCCTATTTGGCGGTTCATTGCTGAATAAGCACCAAGAAGTAATTGTTGTCCTGTTTGACCTTTTGCATAAAAAGTTCTTGAAACTAAGGTTCCACCAAACGAACGATTGTCAAGTAAACCACCATATTCACGCGCCAACGGAACGCCTTGCGCCACACATTGGTCGATAATATTAGTAGAAACTTCTGCTAAACGATGTACGTTTGCTTCGCGTGCGCGATAATCTCCTCCTTTTACAGTGTCATAAAACAGTCTAAAAGTGGAATCACCGTCACCTTGGTAATTTTTAGCAGCATTAATTCCTCCTTGTGCTGCAATTGAATGTGCACGACGCGGAGAATCTTGGTAACAAAATGCTTTAACGTTATAACCTAATTCGGCTAATGTTGCTGCGGCAGAACCGCCTGCAAGTCCTGTTCCAACAACAATAATATCTATATTACGTTTGTTTGCTGGATTTACTAAATTAATATGGTCTTTATAATTTGTCCATTTATCAGAAATTGGACCGCTGGGTATTTTAGAATCTAATGCCATAATTATGTATTTTAATTATTTTCTTTTAAATATAAAGTCACTTTATCAGTGATGAAATCTTTCACTTTTTGCCACGATTGCAATTCAAGGTTAATAATTTGAATGCTTGAAACAGATTCTAAATCAGCTTCGTGAAAATCGGTTAAGTATTGAATTGCTTGATTGTCTGATTCAACACTGTATTTGGTTTTGTAACTTTTAATTACTTGGTTTAAAGAATAATGATGCAACAACAAAGCTATATCATAAAAATCTTTTATTTTGCCCCGATTAATAATTGCACTCATTTTCATTGCTGCAACATCTATATCATTGACTAATTCTCAATTGGTTTTTCAAAAATTTTAGGTTCGAAAACCATTTTTTTGATATTTGACCATTGCAAAAAATCTACTTTAACCGAATCAAATGATAAGCGTAAAGCGTCTTTTGTTATGCTTTTTACAACCAATCTGTCTTTGAACGTGTTTTTTAGTTTAATCAGACAAACACTTTCTAAATTTTTGACTTCTTTATCCATTAAAAACAAGTCAATAACTGTTGAAACTCGATGATTGTATTTTAATGCTAAATTAGTTCCTCCTGCTAAATAAAACGATTTTGAATCAAAAATAGCGAATAGTTCTGTAAGAATATCTCTAAATTCAGATGAAACTGCATTATTCATTTTGTAATGCTTTTAACCAAACTACTTTCAAACTTTCTGGTATTTCTCGAGACAATTCAATTACATTTTTTTTAGTTTTGAAATCGTAGTTTTGAAACATCACAATTCTATCTTTTTTATCGCCCCTTAAAATTATTCTTTTTATGATGTAAAACGAATCCGATTCCAAATTCAAACGCTCAATTTCAGTGTCCCAAAAAAGAGTTGCATCGAATTTTGATATTGGATTAGTTTTTGTCAACTATAATACTATTAAATAATAAAATGATGATACAATGCAACAATCACAAATCCGACAGGAACAACAACTGCATACGCTTTGGCAAATTTGTATAATCCTTTAGAATATTTATTATTAAAACCAACCGATTGAAACGATGAATTAAACCCGTGCCACAAGTGCAAAGCCAATAAAACAAACGACAAACAATACAATCCGGTTCGAATTGGGCTTTCGAAATGTTCTTTTAATTCACCATAATAACGAGTAGCGTTTTCTAAATGTTCCGCATCTGGGTTGATGTATTTTCCGTTCATTTCAGGAATCCAAAAATCATAAAAATGTAATGCTAAAAAAGCTAAAACAACCGAACCTGAAATTATCATATTTCTTGAAGCCCAAGATGCATTTGCACCACCGTTGTATTTTGCATAGCTAATTGGTCGAGAACTTCTGTTTTTTAAATCTAAATAAAATCCCATTATAAAATGAAACAAGACCCCAACAATCAATATTGGTTGAATTACAAATTGTACCAACGGGTTATGACCCATAAAATGGGAAATAGAATTAAACGTATCTGCTCCGAAAAGTGATGTGCTATTAATGAATAAATGTTGCGTTAAAAATAAAATTAAAAAAAGTCCTGAAAGCGCCATTGCTACTTTTCGAGCAATTGAAGAACTTAGTAATCCAGAATTAGACATAATTGTTGTTTTTGTTAAAAAATTATACAAAAATAAGGCAAACCAGGTTAAACTACAACCTTTTCGTTACTATTTATAATCATTTTAAACCGAGTTTAACTTTTGTTTATTATTGCTGTTTAAAATACACCAAACTAAACTTTAATGTTAAACAAATAAAGGTTATTTTTTAGGTTCTAAAATTTCAAAACTAGTAGTTTCCTTTTGATTCAATTGATTCTCAACTGTAATCGAATATTTTCCGGCAGGCAAATAAAACTTTTTATTTTTTGCTTCTTTAATTTTTATTTTAGGGTCATTTTTTTCGATTGCTTTTTTTGAAACTTCGTCTATTGACAAATCATATTCTAGTAAAACAAGATTTTTTTCAGCCTTCATTCCTCTATTCATTACAACAATTCCGTCTTTGTTTTTTATAGAAACGCTAACATTTGAAACGTCTTTTAAATAATACCAAATTGTAATTTTAGGTTCAATAACTTCACTCCAAACGTTCCATTTTGTTCCCCAAAGTTCTAATTTATTTGCATTTTCGACCTCAAAAAGATGCACTGATTTTTTTAACAATTCATCCGTTAACAATTGAATTTTTGAAATAGCAACTTTGTACAACGAGCGTCCATGTGTGCCTACAATTAATTCTTTTGCTTTGGATTGAATTACCAAGTCGTGTACGGCAACTTTTGGCAAACCAACCGAAAAATCGCTCCAAGTGGCACCTTGATTTAATGAAATTTGCAAACCATTATCGGTTCCTAAATACAAAATATTTTGATTTTCGGTGTCTTCAATAATTACGTTTGCTGCACTATTTTTGTCAGATGAAATGTTTTTCCAAGTAGTTCCAAAATCTTCAGAAACATAAATATACGATTTAAAATCGTCATTTCTATATCCGTTTAAGGTTGCATAAACGCGTTCTTTTTTATATTTTGAGGCAACAACTCTTGAAACCCATAAATTTTGAGGTAATTTATCTGAAATTAATTGCCAAAAAGCGTCGCCATCTTTAGAGACTTGAATTTTACCATCATCGGTTCCAACGTAAAGCAATCCAAAGTTTAATTTACTTTCAGAAATCGTAGTTAAGGTTCCGAAAGAAACATTGCCTTCTTTTTTACCAAAAGTTAAATCGGGTGAAATTTTTTCCCAAGTTTGCCCTTGATTCATTGAGCGATGCAAAAAATTAGAACCTAAATATAAAATATCTTGGTTGTGCGATGATAACAATATAGGTGTTTGCCAATTAAATCGTAACTTTTCTTCATCTTTTTTAGTTCTAGGCGTAATGCTTTCTACTTTATCTGTAGCACGATTAATTTTAGAATACTCGCCATATTGTGAACCTGCAAAAACTACATTAGAGTTCCGATTATCAATTTGAATTTGCATTCCGTCGCCACCAATTATTTCTTGATACGGATATTTTCCGCTTTGATGCCAATATGGCGAAGGTTCGTAATCATTTGAACCCACCCAAACACCATTGTCTTGCAAGCCGCCATAAACATTATAGTTTTCTTTGTAATCAACATTAATAGAATAAAATTGACCCACAGCTTGGTTGTTGAATTTAAGCCAGTTTTCACCGTTATCGTAAGTTATATTTACACCGCCATCATTACCATTTATAATATGATTGGGGTTTTTTGGATTAACCCAAGTAACGTGATGATCGGAATGGACGTTGTCTTTGCTCAAATTCTTAAAAGTTACACCGCTATCCTCGGAATAAATTAGGTTTACACCACCAATATAAAGTCGGTTTTCGTTTTTAGGATCAATAGTAATATTCGCAAAATAATAACCATAAGTATAATACAAATCGTCAATAAAATTTTTATTTTGTTTAGTCCACAATCTTCCGCCATCGATTGATTTGTAAATTTCACAACCGATTACATTCGTTTCAAACATTGCTTTGTTCGAATCTTTGTCTTTTTCAGTTTTCGTATTTGGACGATTATTCTGATTGTCTAAAACAGCATAAATAGTTTCAGAATTTACAACCGACAATCCAATTCTTCCGATATTTTCGCCAGTTGGAAAGCCCGAACTTTCGGTTGATACTAATGTCCAAGAATCGCCATAATCGGTGCTTTTATAAATTCCGGAACCTTTTCCGTTTCCTTTAAAATTCCAAGGTTTTCTATCTTTTTCCCAAGTGGAGGCGTACATAATTTTAGCATCTGATTTTGAAACAGTAACATCAATTACGCCTGTATTTTCATTTACAAACAACGTTTTTTTCCAAGTTTTTCCGTTGTCTATAGTTTTAAAAACACCTCTTTCAGGGTTTGGTGTAAATAAATGACCTACAACGCCAACTATCAATTCATTAGTATTCTTTGGATTGAACCAAATTCTTGAAATATGATGACTTTCAGCCAATCCAATATTCTGCCATGTTTTACCTTTGTCGGATGATTTTAAAACTCCAATTCCTGAATACGATGAGCGAGATGCGTTCACTTCTCCTGTTCCTACCCAAATGGTTTCCGAAGCCCAATCAACAGCAACTGAACCGCAATTTATAGTTTGAGCCGAATCCATAACCGGCGAAAAACTTGTTCCATTGTTGTTCGTATACCAAAGTCCGCCAGTAGCATAAGCAACGTAAAATTCTATTGGGTTATCAGGGTTTATAGCTAGGTCAACCACTCGTCCGCTCATTACTGTTGGCCCAATATTTTTGAATTTTATGGCTTCAAAAAGATTGGTTTGGGCATTTAAAAAATTGGTTATTAAGATAGTAAATAGGATTAGTTTCTTCATTTTTTGCGTTTTTGAAAATCTTTATCAAAGTTTAAAACTTTGACAAAGTTGAAAGTAAGTTCTTATTTGATTTTTATATTTAATTTTCTAACAAAAATATTCAATTCTTTTGTCAACTTATCCTATAAATATAATTAATTTTGAATTTCTAAAAATTAATACAATGAAATACCATCAAATCAACAAAGACTTATTTATAAAAAACCGAGCCAAGTTCGCCTCACAAATGAAACCAAATAGTGTTGCTGTTTTTAATTCTAACGATATTTATCCAGTTTCTGCCGATTCACACTTGCCTTTTGCACAACATCGTGATATTTTATATTTATCAGGAGTTGACCAAGAAGAAAGTATTTTGTTGCTTTTTCCGGATGCGCCTTACGAGAATTTAAAAGAAATTTTGTTTTTAAAAGAGACTAACGAACACATTGCTGTTTGGGAAGGCGAAAAACTAACTAAAGAACGAGCTTTTGAAGTTTCGGGTATCAAAACTGTTTTTTGGCTGCAAGATTTTCATAAAACGTTGAAAGAAGTTATGGCGTATTCAGTAACAATGTACATCAATACTAATGAACATTATAGAGCTGTAATTGAAACAGAAACTCGTGAAGCCCGATTTGTAAAATGGTGGAAAGAAAATTATCCGGCACATCAAGTAGCAAAAAGCAACCCGATTTTACAAAGAATTCGTTCCGTTAAAGAAAGTGAAGAGTTGGAATTGATTCAAACCGCTTGCGACGTTACCGAAAAAGGTTTTCGAAGAGTTTTACATTTTGTGAAACCAAACGTAATGGAATACGAAATTGAAGCCGAATTTGCACACGAATTCCTCCGAAATCGTTCCAAAGGCTTTGCTTACACGCCAATTATTGCATCTGGAAATTCGGCTAATGTTTTGCATTATATCGAAAATAATTTACAATGCAAAGACGGCGATTTATTGCTTTTGGATGTTGGAGCAGAATACGCCAATTATTCTAGCGATATGACCAGAATGATTCCAGTTTCGGGACGCTTTTCGGACAGGCAAAAAGCGGTTTACCAAGCCGTTTTAAATGTAAAAAATGAAGCTACAAAAATGTTACTTCCTGGTACTTTGTGGAAACAATACCACGTTGAAGTGGGCAAAATAATGACATCAGAACTTTTAGGTTTAGGTTTAATTGACAAAGCCGATGTACAAAATGAAAACCCAGATTGGCCAGCCTATAAAAAATATTTTATGCACGGCACTTCACATCATTTAGGTATGGACACGCACGATTACGGGCTTTTGCACGAACCAATGAAACCCAATATGGTTTTTACAGTGGAACCGGGGATTTATATTCCTGCCGAAGGTTTTGGTATTCGACTAGAAGATGATGTTGTGATTCAAGAAAAAGGCGAACCTTTTAATTTAATGCGAAATATACCAATTGAAGTTGAGGAGATTGAATCTATTATGAATTCTTAAAAGGAAAATAGAATAAAGAAATTAGAAAATAGACTGCTCAAAATTAGCGGTCTATTTTTGCTAATTGAATTTGAGGTAAAGGCTTACAAAGCGTTTTATTTACAATTTTCTCTCTCATTAGTTTCTTCTTGTTAAAATGGCGCGAAATATTTTGAACTATTTCGGTGTAATTGTCATTGTTTCCTCTTTGATGATAAAAAACTTTTATTGAGCGACAGTTGTTGTGCTCAAAAACTGTGTTTAATAAAGTTCTGTCCGACAAACCGCAAGAGTGTCCCATAATATAAACTTGAAATTTTTCGGTATCTATGAAATCTAACAGGTTTTTATAATTTGAGTTTTGAAGATACTGAAATGATTTAAAGTTTTTTAAAAACTCATTGTCATCAATATTTTCAATGATTTTATAATCCTCATCCATTTCATCTCCAAAACCAAAGTTTATTTTATTATCACTTGTATTATTTAAAATACCGTGAATCGAATTAATTTCTATTTTATCTTTTACATCAGTTAAATACCTTGATACGGTTGAAGTATAATTAAAATTTAGACAATAAATTTTAGATTCATTTACTTGATAAGTTTTTTCTCTATCTAATTGTTTAGCGATTTCTTGGTGATCTTCACTTTTAAATTCTAAAAGAAGTTCGTGTTCATTACTGAAAAGCGATATTGGTTTTAAAATATCTTTAAATTTATCAAAATCTTTATTTGCTTCTACAGATTTAAAACTAAGGTCATATTTTTTAGAAACTTCCTCAAACAAATATTTTTCTAATAAATTCTTTACTTGTTCAAATTCTTGGTTTAATTTTAAAATTTGCTTTTCTTTTTCTTTTTTCCACGAATTTTCACTCATTAAGGTATTCAAGGATTCTGTCTTTACTATTTTCTTTAGCATTTTATAATATTGATTCTCAATATCTACCCAATTTTCGGAATTCAAAATATTAATTTGTCTAAAAAAATCATTTTCAAATCGAAAAATTAGACCAGAATTGATTGAATCATCTCGTGAGCCATCGTGACTATTAAATCTATATTTGTAAGTTTCACAATAAGTCTCTAAATTTTCTTGAAAATCCATATATCTGGTAATGGGTTCATTCTCCATAAAACCATAGTACTTTTCATTTATTTCCACTAATTTTTTTATATCTTCCGATTTGTAGTTTTCTTTAATATTTGCCCAAAAATTATCTATAAAATTTCTGTAAGATGTTGGTAGTCCGTGAGCCAAGTCAAATCCGTTTCCAATAATAACTAATCTGTTCATAATTTTTAAAATGCTATTTTCAAAAATAGTGTTTTTAATTTAATAAATTTATTTTTGTATTAATTTAAAACTCAAAAATTGAATTATTTTTTATACAAAAACACCAAAATCTCTTATTCAGAAGTTGGAGTAGGGAATGCACTTATATTTATTCACGGATTCCTTGAAAACCAATCAATGTGGAACACTTTTATACCTGAATTAAGCAAAAACAATCAAGTAATTACAATTGATTTATTAGGTCATGGAGAAAGCGAATGTTTGGGTTACGTGCATACAATGGAAGCCCAAGCCGAAATGGTTTTTGCTTTAATGAAAGAATTAAAAATTAAAAAAGCAGCATTTATTGGTCATTCCATGGGCGGTTATATTGCTTTGGCTTTCGCCGAAATGTATCCAAAAATGGTTTCGAATTTGGTGCTTTTAAATTCAACATCTTACAAAGACAGCAAAGAACGAAAAGTCAACAGAGACCGCGCCATAAAAGCAGTAAAACAAAATTACACCACTTTTGTAAAGTTGAGTATCGGTAATTTATTTTCAGAAAAAAATCGGGGACTTTTAATAAATGAAATTGAAAACGTAAGACTTGAAGCCTTAAAAACACCATTACAAGGAATTATTGCCGCTTTAGAGGGAATGAAAATTCGTAAAGACCGCGTTTATGTTTTGCAAGAAGCCATGTTTCCGATAACCTTAATTTTAGGAAAACAAGATCCTGTTTTGAATTATGACGAAAACAGTTCACAGGTTAAAAATGCAAAAGTTAAATTAGTAACTTTTAATGACGGTCATATGAGTTGGATTGAAAATCGGGAGGAATTATTGAAGCTTTTAACAGAACTATTTTAATTGATTTTCTCTTCAAAATTAATTGTTTCATCTAAAATTTCAGATAATAAAACCACCAATTCTTCAATGTAATTGTTCATTATTTCTTGATTAATAATTGTGGTTTCTATTTTATCTTCCTTAAAAGTAAAAGGTAAAAATCCCGATTTTAGGTTTTTAAAAGAGATAATTCCAACCTCAATTGACTTTCCGATTGAAAATGAGGAATCTACTTCCAATTCGTACATAAAAGCATACGCCAAGATTTGAATAATTTTGTCGTTTTTAATGTCGTTCGTCAGTCCGTTCCAATTTTTTAAAGTAACATTTGTTTTTTCAACTTTTCCCGTCTTGTAGTCTATAATTCTAATAATTCCGTTTCTAATTTCAATTCTATCTACTTTTCCTTTTATCAAAACTGGGTAAGGTAAATCGGGATGGTTTATGGTTCTGGAACATTCTTTTTCTAATGTTAAAATCTTAACAGCTTCGCCTTTTTCAAGGTTTGCAATTTCTAGTTTTAAAAAGTTCAACACATTTCGTTTTGCAACTTCAAAAGCCAATAAATTTCGTCCTTTTTTAATTTCGCCTTCTTTATAAATTAGTTTAAATTGCTTTAAAACTTCTTCGTCAATTTTAGAAATACAAGTTTTTAAATCGTTAACCGATAAAAACTTATCGATTAATGGCTTATACAATTCCTCTAAAGCACCGTGGATAATAGTTCCTAAAGTATTTACAGCAATATTTTCTTCTACTTCATCCACCTCCGAAATTCTTAAAATTCGTTGAAAATAAAACTGAATCGGATTTCGAATGTAAGTGGTCAACGACGATGGAGAAAATCCAGATTGGCAAATTTCTTTTAATCGTTTTAAAACATTCTCTGATTTTGGAACACTAATTTTTTTGTAAGCCACATTAGGAACATCGGGATTATAAATTTGTTCGGTTATTGTATGATTATCTTGTTTTTCAACTAACAATTGGGTTATAAAACGGCTTTTTTCGCCACCGTCAATTCCATCTGCTTCTGTATTATAAAGTAAATAAATGTTTTTAGCACGTTGTAACAAATGATAAAAATGGTAGGTATAAATGGCATCTTTTTCTTTGTACGTTGGTAAACCCAATTCCCTTTTAACATCATACGGAATGAACGAATTCATACTTTTTCCAGCAGGAAATTTTCCTTCGTTAACGGATGTTATAATTACGGTTTCAAAGTCTAAAACACGACTTTCTAAAACGCCCATTATTTGCAAACCATTCAACGGTTCGCCTTCAAATGAAACTTCGGCAACATCAACAACTTGCTTGTAAATGGCTTGAAGTGTGTCTAAATTATCTATTGCTTCATTGCTCGAAAAATAAGAAATTAACTTATTTACTACTTTAAAAATCGAATACACGAAGGCATTTGTTATCTTTTCATCATCCGAAACGTGACTTAAATACGATTTTATTTGAACCAAAATTTCAGATATAGACTCTAAAACTTTAATTGAATTGGTTTCCCATTTTTGAAAAAGCAGTATAAATAATTCATTTTTAGATTTCGCTAATTCGATGATTCTTTTGTGTGTAATAAAAGTAAAATTATTATTGTTGATGCTATAAACTAACTCTTTTGCTTCTACATAAGGCGCAATCAAAGGATGATTTAAAACATCTAAAACGTCTTTGTAGTAAAAAACATAATTCGATGGATTTCTTTTTATGGCATTCGTGTGCAATTTAAACAACTTCGCAATTAATATTTGCGCTGGATTATTCAAACTCGAATAACCCATTGTAATATTAAGAGCGTCAATTGTTGAAGGTAAAGAATATAGAACTGGAATTAAGAGGCTTTCTTCACCAAGCACTACAGCCACTTTTTTCAAACTTTGGTTGTTTAATTCTATTTCTTTTTGGATAATTTCACCTACAATCTTGGCTTGACCAATTGATTTTGGAGTACCAATAATTTGTATGTTTTTTTCTTGTTCATATTCATTTTCTATCCATTCAAACGGGTTTGATTTGTAATATGACCAATCTTTTTTAAAACGTCTTAAAAACAAACCAGCATCGTGATACGAATCCTTTAAAAAAGTTTCCTCACTGTCCCAATAAATTTTTGCTTTATCGATAGATAATAAATGTTGAACAATTCTTTCCTCGGCTTGATTTAAAGCATTAAAACCTGCAAAAACTATTGTTTTATTACCAAGTGAATCTGTAAAATGATTCAAATTATTTACTGCTTCACGATAAATTAATCCTTGATATCCAATTCCTTTATCAAATAAGTGTTTGTAAAGTGCTTCGTAATAACTGGGTAACAATTTCCAAAAAGCAAGGTGCTTTTCAATTAATTCTGTTTTATTTTTTTCAACCGACCAATGTTCAATTTCTTTAATGTTTTCCAAATATTTTAAAACTTTGTTGGGCTCTAATAAATACCGGTCAATTTCATTAAAATCTTGTAAAAGTGTTTTTGCCCAATTAGCAAAAGTTTCAAAATTTTCTTGTTTAGTTGTTTCTGTAATAAAACTATAAACGTTGTAAAATTCAAAAAGAAGTTCAATATTATCTATTGACCTAATCTTCGCAATGTCTTGAATAAAGTCTTCAATACTGATTATTTCGGGCGAAAAAATAGTGTTTTCTGTAGCGTTTTTTAATTCTTCAATTAAAAAAACTTTTGCTCGTTTGTTGGGTAAAACAACTATTAAATCTGAAATAGTGTTAGAGTAATCCGTAACGATAATTTTTGCTAGTTTTGCTAAAAAGGTTTGACTTTGCATTTTATAAATATAAAAAAAACGCTCCGAATATCGGAGCGTTTTCTTAAAAATATTTTGGTATAAATTATTTTACAATTTTAACTTCAACTCTACGGTTGTTAGCTTTTCCAGCTTTAGTTTTATTAGTATCGATTGGTTTAGTTTCACCATAACCTGATGAAGACAATCTAAATTCATCGATTCCCTTTTCAACTAAATAAGCTTTTACAGCAGCAGCTCTAGCTTGTGATAAAATTAAATTTGAAGCATCTTTACCATCACTATCAGTATGCCCTTCTAATGAAAATTTAGTAGTTGGATATTCTTTCAATATAGCAGCCATTGCCTCTAAAACTGGGTAAGTTTGTTGTTGGAATGTAGCTTTAGCTGTATCAAACAAAATAGTTTTAGCATAATCGTTTAATTGTTTTAAAACTGCTTCTGTTACTTCTTGAACTGGACAACCATTGTTTGAAGCTGGTCCTTTAACAGTAGGACATTTATCGTCTTTGTCTAATACACCATCTCCGTCAGTATCTGGCCAAGGACAACCTGCATTTTCTCTTGGACCTTTAACAGTAGGACATTTGTCTGATTTATCAGCAACACCATCTCCGTCAGTATCAGGACAACCATTGAAAGCAGCTAACCCTTTTTCGTCTGGACAAGCATCATCTTTATCCGCAATTCCATCTCCATCTCTATCAGGACAACCGTTCATTTCAACAGTACCTGCTTCGGTTGGACAACCGTCTTTACTATCTTCAATTCCGTCTCCGTCAGTATCAGGACATCCTTTAAATTGTGGTAAACCAGCAACTGTAGGACATAAATCATCTTTATCATAAATACCATCTCCATCAGTATCTTTAGCGCCAAATTTGAAAGTCAAACCTGCAAAATGTTGCATATGTGGCGCAACATCATTTGCTGGGTCTCTAGTGTCATCAAATGAATGCTTGTATGTTGAAGTAAAGTTGAAACCTACTTGCTCAGTAAACCATAAAGTTAAACCAAAACCACCATTTACAGTTCCTGCAGAAGCATTTCCTAAAAATGTGTAACCACCACCAATGTGAGCAGAAGGTTCAATAACTTTAGATTTAATAAGGCTCATGAAACTGTATTTAATTACAGCATCAGCAGCATAATAAGACAAATCTCCAGGATTAACAACTTGATACTCTCCAGGATTAGTTAAACGTGGATTTACAAATTTAGATATCTTGTTTACAGATCCTGTAACTCCAAATGAGAAATTATCTCCAACGTACTTAGTTACGTTCAAATAAGACACTGAAGGTAAGATGTTCCAGTAGGCTTTAGCATTAAAATACTGAGAAAATTGATCTTTTAATGGTGAAGCAGCGCTTACTCTTGCTCCATCTACAGCATTTGCTCCAAATGTAATAGCCCATTGATTGTTGCTATCTTGTGCTTGGATGCTTAGTGCAGCAAACAATACAATTGCAACTAAAAATTTGTTTAAATGTTTCATACTTTTTTTGTTAGATTATAATTATATAATAAAGCAAAAGTAAAAGGATTATTTGAATTATCAAAATGTTTGTTAAAAAAAATACAATTAAATTACATTTAATTTTTTTCCCACTACTGTAAATGCTTCAATTGCCTTGTCTATATGGGCTTTCGAGTGGGCAGCCGATAGTTGCACTCGTATTCGTGCTTTGTCTTTAGGAACCACTGGAAAGAAGAATCCGATAACATAAATACCCATTTTTAACAATTCGTCCGCCATTATTTGCGATAATTTAGCGTCATATAACATTACTGGTACAATAGCAGAGTCACCATCAATAAAATCAAAGCCTGCTTTTCGCATTCCTTCTTTGAAATAATTGGTATTCGCTTCTAATTTGTCTCGTAAAGAAGTGTCTTTTTTAAGCAATTCAAAAACTTTTAATGATGCTCCAACAATTGCTGGTGCTAATGAGTTTGAAAACAAATAAGGTCGTGAGCGTTGTCGTAAAATTTCAATAATTTCTTTTTTGGCTGTAGTATAGCCGCCCATTGCGCCGCCTAAAGCTTTTCCTAAAGTTCCTGTTATAATATCAATTCTTCCTAAAACGCCTTTGGCTTCCATAGTTCCTATTCCTGTTTTACCAATAAAACCAGTCGCGTGACACTCATCAACCATTACAAGTGCATCATATTTATCGGCTAAATCGCAAATTTTATCAAGTGGAGCCACTAAACCGTCCATGGAAAATACTCCATCGGTAACGATTAATTTAAACCTACGCTTTTCCGCTGTTGCCTGAATTAATTGTTTTTCTAAATCATTCATATCTGAATTAGCGTATCGGTAGCGAGCCGCTTTACAAAGTCGTACCCCATCAATAATCGAAGCGTGGTTTAAACTATCGGAAATAATGCAATCATCTTCACCTAATAAAGGTTCAAAAACACCACCGTTGGCATCAAATGCGGCGGCATATAAAATAGTGTCTTCGGTACCATAAAAATCGGCAATGGCTTTTTCAAGATTCTTATGAATATCCTGAGTTCCGCATATAAATCGAACCGATGACATTCCGAAACCATGAGAATCTAATGCATCTTTTGCTGCTTGAACAACTTCTGGGTGTGATGATAATCCCAAATAATTATTGGCACAAAAATTCAAAACCGTTTCACCGTTTACCACGATTTCTGCTCCTTGTGGCGATGTTATAATGCGTTCTTTTTTAAAAATTCCGTTTTCTTCAATTATTTTTAATTCGTTTTGAAGATGTTGTTGCAGTTTTCCGTACATTTTTCTTATCTTTTTTTTTAAACTTTTATTTTATTCTTTTACTGGTTCAAATTTACAACATTGATTTCTTCTCCTATATATATAATCGATTTTTTTATTACTTTGAATCCCATTTTTTCAATAGCATTTTGATAGTCTTCAAGTTGATGCTGATGCCTTGGCTGATGCAATCCGGTTTTATAATCTAATAGAAAAACTTCATTTTGATCATTGATAACGATTCTGTCGGGTTTTACAATGTTACCGTCTTTTTGAATGATTATTTTTTCGTTTAAAACTTTATGCTTATTTGAATAAAAATCAATTAATTCGTGATGATTTACTATTTCTAAAATGGTTTTTTCGACCTCTAATTTTTGAGAGGTAACAATTAAACCCTTTTCGATGGCTTTGATAAGAGCCAAGTTTACCTCGTTTTTTGTATTAATATAGGATAAAATTTCGTGCAAAACAATTCCATATTCAATAGCCCTTAGTCTGTTTGAACCCCACATTATGCTTTCACGTTGTGCTATCTTAATATTTTTAAAATCTAATGTAGAATTAATTTGCGGAATTACTTTAGCCATTGTTTCTTTACTTGTGGATCCAGAAATTCTTTCAAAGTTACCAAACTCATATTTCAATTCGGCTTTATTAAAAAGATGTTGGTTTTGTAAAAATTTTATAAAAAACGAAGACATATTATTGGGTAAATCACCATTTGACTTTATATTCATTGATGAAATAATGTGTAATTGCTCTGCGGTTCGGGTCAATGCAACATATAAAACATTAACATCATCAAGTAAATCTTCTTGCTTTTTTTGATTAAAAACACTTAAAGCATCTTCGCCAAACCCTTCAACCAATTTGTTTTTATTAACCAATGCACGACCAATTCCAACTGTTTCCTCATTGGCAGATAGCCAAATTTTTTCTTGTGGTCCTCGGTTGTAGTCTTCTTCGGCATACGGAAAAATTACTACTGGAAACTCCAAACCTTTCGATTTATGAATTGTCATTATTCGTACTGCATCATTCCCTTCGGGCGATGGAATGCTTAAAGATTCGGATTTGGTTTCCCAAGAATTTAAAAAATCAGAAATGCCAGATTGTTTTTTTAAATCATGTTCTAAAACTAAATCTAAAAAAAATTGAACGTAAGCGTCCCCACCCCGATCTTCCATTAAAGGGAGGGAGAAGTTACTCGATACAAAGCCAGTTGCTTTTTTTGGATAGATTATTTTTGAAACAATAATTTCCGTTGCTTCATATAATGATTTTTTACGCAAATTGGCAAACGAAAAATCAATATTAAATTGTGAAAGCCAAGCTTGAAATTCTATTTCATCGGTTAGTTCTTTACCTTGAAAAATAAAATCGTGTATAGGCAATTTATCTTGATGATTTACTGCAATATAATATAAAAAATTAGCCTTTGCATCAATATTTTTTTCGTTTTTAAGATAATTTAAAACGTGAACTATACATTTTACATTACTTGACGAGCCCAAAAGTAAACTTTCTGACGATAAAATTGGAACGCCATTTTCAGTCAAATAATTTGCAATCTGGGTTCCGTGCGATTTTTTTCTAGTTAAAATTACAATGTCTTTATTTTGAAATTTATTCTTTTTTATTTCTTGAATTTTAGTTAGAGTTGCCAACATATACAACTCATTTTTATCTAAATTCTCTTCGTCATCCAAAATTAATGGGTTCGATTCTTGAATAAAAGAAATAGAAACAAAACCGCCTTTTTGCGAATTTATTTTTTGGCGGCTGTGGTTTTCATATAAATCTTTATACTCTGGATTAGAAAATTCATTGGCCAACATTCCAAAAAAGTCATTATTAAATTCAATTACTTGTGAATAACTCCGAAAATTAGTATCTAATGATAAAGTGTCTTTTTCAGGATTATTAAAGGGATTTTTATCTTTACTTAATTCGATAAACTGTTCTGCTTTTCCGCCTCGCCAACGATAAATGGACTGTTTAGGGTCGCCCACAATAAGCAAACTTCCTTTAACCCCATCTAAATCTTTACTTGAAGTAGCGTTATCAATTAACGGAATTAAATTTTGCCATTGCATTTCGGATGTGTCTTGAAATTCATCAATAAAAAAATGACGGTACCGCTCACCCAATCGTTCATATATAAACGGAGCAGGTTGGTTTTGAATTTGATCATTTATTAACTTGTTAAACTCTGCAATTGAAAGGATATTTTGGTCTTTTTGAATTTTCGTCAACTCGTTGCTTACAGTGTTTAACAACGATAGTGGCGTTATGTTTTTTAGAAAAGCTTGATAAAAGTTCTTTTCTTCAAAAATAGCGTATACTTGCTTCAAAATAGAAAGAAATTCTGGAATTAAACCTTCAATAATGGCTTTGTCTTTGGCAGTTTTGTTGATGGCAATTTCGTCAAATTCTAAATATTTTTTTTCATTTGCTTTAGGAGTATTTTCTTTAATATAATTCAAATGATTTGGAAAGGAACCTCTAGAAAATGATTTTAAATCAATTCCGTTATTATCAATTAAATCGAGTGCTTGATTGGCTAAATCAGAACATTTTTTTTCAAATTCCGAACAAAGCTTTTCTAATTTAGACTTTATGGTTACAAAATCGGAAATTGATTTATCATTAAAATGCTTTAATTCCTCCCGATTATTTTCGTTTAAAACCAACCGTCCGGTATCCATAATGTCTCGAGAAACATCCCAACTTTTATCATCGTCGGTTTTTTCCATTGTAAAATCGACTAATAATTTTGTCAAAATTTCATCGTTCCCTGCTTCTGCAATTATCGCATCTACTGCTTCGATCAATAAATTTTCAGTGTCTAATGATACTTCAAAAGTAATGGGCAAATTCAAATCGTGAGCAAAGGCTCGAATTACTTTATGGGTAAATTTATCTATTGTTGAAATATCAAAAGCAGCATAATTGTGAATCAAATGTTTAATGATATTTTTCGATTTATCTTTTATTGAAGTAATGGATAAATTGGTTTCTTGTTGAATGTGTTGCATCAATTGTTGTGCCTTTTCGGATGGATTATCCTTGGTAAATTCTGATAAACTATCTACAACACGACTTTTCATTTCGTGCACCGCTTTATTGGTAAAAGTAATGGCAAGAATGTTTCGGTAGGCATCATTTTTGTTCGATAAAAGAATTATTTTAAGGTATTCTTTTACCAAAGTATACGTTTTACCCGAACCTGCTGAGGCATCATAAATAGAAAAAGCGGAAGTTGGCATTTATATTTGTAGCATTAGATTAAATTTTTCTTTGCAAATTTCGTAAACAAAATTCATTTTTGGTAGTTCACCAAAATACTCTACCATTAGCTCATCAATTTTAATTCCGCCCAAGCGTTCCATTGCAATTTGTGAGCGTTTATTGCTTCCGCCTACATGAAAGTGAATTGTATTAACATATTTAAAAGCGTGATTCATCATTAAAAACTTCATTTGATTGTTAACTTTGCTTCCCCAAAATTGAGTGCCAATAAATGTATAACCAATTAAAACAATACTTTTTTGTTCGTCATAATCGTAAAAACGAGTTGAGCCAATTACCGTGTCGGTCTTTGAATCTAATACTAAAAAAGCGCCTTTTGATTCTATTGCGCCTTTAAAATAAACAGTAAAATGATCTTTTTTATATCTATTAGGATTTGGGTGTTGCTCCCATATTTTTGGATCAGAAGCAACATCAAACAATCGTTGAAAATCAGAATTCTGTAAAGGAATAAGTTTTATATTTTCGTTTTGTAAATTTATGGGTTGAAAAAGAAAAGCCATCTTAAAATAAATTAATATCGGTAATATTGTATGAAGATATAAATTAAATTATTAAAATTTATTTAACCAACTTTTTTTTATTTAAAATTAGTTGTTTTAATTAAACAATTATGTTAAAAAGCTGTTGAACAAGAGTTAAACTTTCTTTCAAATTTTTTGAAACTAATTTTATTGCTACATTTGTAATCAAATAATTATAAAATGGAATTTTCAACTTACGAATTGGCTTTACAAAAATATTCAGCAAAAATAAAAACAACCCATACACCATTAAATTCTTGGGATTTTCACAGCGAAAATTTTTACACTTTTAAAAATTCAATAGCTGATACTCTTGAATTAACAAATTTGGCGTCAAGCAACAAATGGATTCAAAACTGGAACTTACAGTCAAAACTTCAAAATGAAACAATAATTGTAGTAACTGATGTTCATTTAAAAATAGTTTTTGCTTCCAAAAACATCGTTAAAATGAATGGTTATTTACCCTCGGAAGTAATTGGTCAGCATCCAAAAATGTTTCAAGGAGAAGCAACTAACCTAGAAACTTCAAAAGAAATTGGTTTAGCTATTAAAAATCAAAAGCCATTTAAAAAAGTAATTACCAATTATTGTAAGGATGGTTCACTATATAGATGTGAAATTCAAGGATTTCCAATTTTTGATAAATCAGGTACTTTAATTAATTTTATAGCATTTGAAAAAATGGTAGCTTAACTAAATAAGCTATTTATAGTATTAATCAATCTAAAAAATTATATCATTAACATTGCTTATTCAAAAGTAATATTGCTAAATGTAATTTGCGTAACATCAATAAAAATTACCTATTTTTGGAACTTCAAATTAAATAAAAATGATTGAATATCCAAAATTTGCTGTAATTGGTGGAGGAAGTTGGGCAACTGCAATCGCCAAAATGTTGTGTGTTAACCTACCACAGATTGCTTGGTATATGCGCAACGAAGCCGCAATAGAAAACATACAAACCTTAAAACACAACCCAAATTATTTAACAAGCGTTGAGTTTAACACTAGTAAACTTAAGCTTACTAGTGATATCAATGAGGCTGTTACGTATGCCGATTACATAATTTTTGCTATACCATCAGCATTTTTAAGTAAAGAACTTGAAAAACTAACCGTTAGTTTAAAAGACAAAGTTATTTTTTCTGCAATTAAAGGAATTGTACCTGAAACAAGTCTAATTGTTGGTGAACATTTTAATAAAGTATATGATATTCCGTTTGAGAATATAGGTGTAATTACAGGTCCTTGTCATGCCGAAGAGGTTGCACTAGAGCGGTTATCTTACCTAACAATAGCTTGCGGAGATGCTTCAAAAGCTAGAATTGTGGCCAAATGCCTATCTGGAAACTTTATAAAAGCTAAAATTTCTGATGATATTATTGGAACTGAATATGCAGCAATGTTAAAAAACATCTATGC
Source organism: Flavobacteriales bacterium (assembly GCA_038204955.1). Taxonomy (GTDB): domain Bacteria; phylum Bacteroidota; class Bacteroidia; order Flavobacteriales; family Flavobacteriaceae; genus Flavobacterium. The sequence goes on along the minus strand of JBBRCJ010000027.1, from coordinate 18,502 downwards.
TATTGCTGCAGGAATCGCTCACGGGTTAGGTTACGGGGATAATTTTCAATCGGTTTTAATGAGCAACGGCATTCGAGAAATGAAAAAATTCATACGGAAAGTACACAAAATGAAACGAAATATTAATAATTCGGCTTATTTAGGCGATTTATTAGTTACCGGATATTCTGTTTTTTCTCGCAACCGTATGTTTGGAAATATGATTGGAAAAGGGTACACTGTAAAAAGTGCACAAATGGAAATGAGTATGGTTGCCGAAGGGTATTATGCAGCAAAAAGTGCTTGGGAATTGAACCAAAATTACGGAGCTAAAACGCCAATAATTGATGCGGTTCATGAAATTTTATACGAAGGAAAAAATGCTAAAAATGTGTTTAAAAAATTAACTGATAAGCTTGATTAGAAAGTAATATTCTAGATATTACCTTACTATAACACCGTCAACAAACAAAATAGGCACCTCTTCTGTTTCACTTTCAGTGGCAAAATTTTTCTTGAAAATAAAACTTTTATCGTATAAAGTGTTTCCGATAAAATAAGTCAACATAAATTCGTTATTGAGCTGCAAAACACTTTTTTCAATCATTTCAACTTTAACTACGGAAACGGCTGGAACATTAATAAAAGCGTGACGTAAAAGTGATGTCTTTTTCATTTCACCCTCAACTGTTCCAAAAGCTTTTGAAACTATCATAACGCTATCTAAATCAAAGTCGCTATCATTTACTAAATAAACATTCCAAATGTTTTCGCCAAAATCATCACTAAACTCGTTAATTGCAGCTAAAAAAACATTTTCTACTTCGGGTATTTTGATATCAGACTTCATTGAAAGGGTGATTTATGATACTGATTTTTAATTTTAGAATTCTATAAAAATAATTCTTCTTAAATAAATTAAATATTTGCTTTAAACTGATCTAAAAACCGTACATCGTTTTCATAAAACATTCTTATATCGCCAATTTGATACAATAACATCGCAATTCGCTCCACTCCCATTCCAAAAGCAAAACCTGAAAACTCATCCGGATTAATATTACAGTTTTTTAGCACATTAGGGTCTACCATGCCGCAACCTCCAATTTCCAACCATCCCGTTCCTTTTGTGATTCGGTAATCTGTTTCTGTTTTTAACCCCCAATAAATATCAATTTCGGCACTTGGCTCCGTAAACGGAAAATAACTTGGTCGCAATCTGATTTTTGATTTACCGAACATTTCTTTAGTAAAATAAAGCAACGTTTGTTTTAAATCGGCAAAGGAAACCTCTTTATCAATATACAAACCCTCAACTTGATGAAAAATACAATGTGAGCGTGATGAAATAGCTTCGTTTCTAAAAACTCTTCCTGGTGAAATGGTTCGTATTGGTGGCTTATTGTTCTCCATGTATCGAACCTGTACCGATGAAGTATGCGTTCGTAATAAAACATCTGGATTGGTTTGAATGAAAAAAGTATCTTGCATATCTCTTGCAGGATGGTATTCTGGCAGGTTTAATGCCGTGAAATTATGCCAATCATCTTCAATTTCTGGACCCTCGGAAACATTAAAACCAACAGTTGAAAAAATATCAATAATTTGATTTTTTACTATTGAAATTGGATGACGGGAACCAATTACAATTGGCTCTGCTGGACGAGATAAATCGCCATAAATGCCCTTAATTTCTTGTTTTAAATCCAATTCGTCTTGGATAGATTTTACCTTTTCTTCTGCTACATTTTTAAGTAAATTAATAACTAAACCAAAATCCTTTTTCTGTTCGTTAGGAACGTTTTTAAATTCATTAAAAAGTTCTTTTAGCAAACCCTTTGTTCCTAAAAATTTAATTCTAAAAGTCTCCAAAGCCTCTTTATTTTTAGTATTGAAGGCTTTTGCTTCTTCGATGTATTCTTTTATTCTTTCTGTCATTTTTTTTGCTGAATTTTTCAGTATTTTATTGTAGAATGCAAATTTAGTTTTTTTTACTGATTAGTGTAATGTAATTAATGATTAGTAACTAGTGAATAGTAGAAATATTGTAAAACAATGTGCTATTTACTTTTCACTTATCACTTATCACTTTTCACAAATCACTTTTCACAAATCACTTTTCACTAATTACTTTTCACTAATTACTTTTCACTAATCACTTTTCACTAATCACTTTTCACCAATCACTTTTCACCAATCACTCAATAAGTTCTTTCTCTAAAAAATAAGACACAATTGCATCTTTCATTAAAATAGATTGCTCGCCCGCTTTTAATGCTGGTAATTCTTCTTTAACCGTATAATGAGGCCAACCGTCTTTGTCAACAAAATCAAATTCATAATAACCATAAGGTTGCAACAATCGACAAATTGCAATGTGCATTAAATTGAGTTTTTCATCTTTTTTAAATTCTTGTTTAAATTTACCAAACTCTTGAACTCCAATAAGATATATAATAGCATCTAAATCTAAAATATCACCATCTGCGAATTGATTTGATAAATGCGTAACTACTTTATCCCAACGGTTTTTTAATTGTAAGTCTCTTGACACTTTAATTTTAGATTTTAGATTTTAAACTTTAGATGAACAACTAGAGTTTAAAATTATTTATGCAAATATAAGTCGTTTGCTTTTTAAACCATAATTCTTTTATATTTGTTGCATCAAAAATTATAATTTTTATGAGTTTTATAGATATTCTATTGGGGGCTGGTTTAAGTTTTGCTGCTTACAAGGGAATTAAAAATGGATTATTTGTTGAACTTGCATCTCTAATTTCTTTTTTTGTTGGAATATTTATTGCCATCAAATTTTCTTGTATTGTTGCTAATACATTGTCTACAAAGGTTTCTTGGTCGCACAAAACAGTTCAAGTTACTGCCTTTTTTTTAACCTTAATTGCAGTAGTAATAATTATCCATTTATTAGCTAAAGTATTTTCAAAAATTTCTAACTTCTTGTTTTTGGGTTGGATGAATAAACTTGGTGGTGCAGTTTTTGGAATTTTGAAAGCAACTTTATTATTGGGAATTTTATTAAGTTTAATATTAAAAATCAACATTAACAATGCTTTAATTAGTAAAGAACAACAAAACGAATCATTATTATTAAATCCTGTTTTAAAGACCTCAGAAGTTTTATTGCCAGTTTTGACAGATTGGTTTAGTGATTTGAAGAATAGGGCTGCTGTAAGTTTGAAAAAATAAATTTCAAAGTGTTACCACTACTGCCTTAACTCTTTAGGCTTGTAATAAATTAAAGTTGAATTAAAACTCTTTAAGAGCACTTTCAATGACCCAACCAGTGGTTTCATCGGTAAGTTGAATTTTTTTCCAATTGGCTACACTTTCTATTACATACACCTTAGTGCCTTCGTGAAGCATAAAAGCCGTAGTGCTTAATTTTTTTGGTTCCGATTTCACTTCTATAGCTTCTGCAAAAACTATTGCAGGTTTCTCATTTAACAATCTATTTTTTTCAAATAATGATGAAAAAATACTTATTAAAATTCCTAAAATTACAGTAAACATTCCTAAAAAAAAGATTCTTTTTTTAATAGCAGTTCTTGAAAAATAATATCCTATGAATAATAATAAAAACGCAAATGATTGAATTACAGAAACCCAAGCCCAAGTGTTGTAATGATAACTTGAGGTAAAATCTTGAACCAACTTACCAAACCCTACTTTTGAAACTACCTTAATATCGTCGATTGCCATTTTTCGTGCAAACTCTAAATTAGTTTGAATTTCGGTATCATTAGGACTCAATTGCAACGCTTTTTCAAAATTAAAAACTGCAGGAGCAACTTTATGTAATTTATAAAAACAATTTCCTAAATTAAAATATAATTCTGCCGATTGCAATGTACCGTTTGATGCTAATTCGTATTCGGTTATTGCATCTTGATATTTACCGTTTTGATATAACTTATTGCCGTTATCAAAATTAGTTATGCCCTTGAAGGCCGAAGTTAATTGAGAAATTAATAAAAAAATATAAATTGTATTTTTCATTTTATTTAATTTTTGCTTATAAGTGTTAAAAGCACGAAACTTTCAACTTAACCTATTTAATTTGTTTCTCTAATTCTGAAATTATACTAATTGCTTTTTCATAATCATTTTGAATTGTTACATTAGTTGATGGAGCATAACGTGCATATTCACAGTTTTCTGTAAGACTTATAAATTCAGAAACAGTTTGGATTTTCACATTTCGTAAAAGTAATATTTCTGATATTTTGTCTTTACTCATTTCAAAAGTTTCAATACTCAATTTGGCTTTTAAAAAATTATGCATTGCTTTTTCTAATGCAATATAAAAAGGTTCTTTATTGTTGATTTGTTTTTTGGCTTCCGATAAATATTTTTTAGCCAATTGATTTGATTTTTTGATTCTGTTTCCAGCAAAATCTAGGTCAGAAGCTTCTTTTTTCTTTCTTACTAATACTATCAATGGAATAATTAAAAAGGGTAAAAAAAGTAAACTATAAAATAATCCTGAACCCAAAAAATCTGGTTTATTAATAAATGATAAACTTGTTTTTTGCTTAATAAAAGCAAATGTTTTACTTACCGAAACGTTGATTTTATTGGTTTTATTCAAATTTGCATTCGTAACAAGATTATCTCCTTCTAATGCTGTAATCAATATTTCGGGTGAAGTAATGGTTTTATAGCTGTTGGATCCTAAATCAAAATACGAAAACCGAATTGGTTTTATTGGATAATTTCCTTTAAACTGCGGTATAATTGTATATTTGTCAAATACATTTCCATTCATTCCTGATAAAGGTATTTGTAGATTTTCTTTATGTTCAGGTTCATACATTTCTAATCCCGAAGGCACAACAGGTTTTGGGAGTGTGAATAATTTTAAATTTCCATTTCCAGAAACGCTAAGATTCAAATCAAGTGATTCTCCACTTTTTAAACTAGTTCTAGTAGGTACAACTTTAAAATCAAAACGACCTACTGCTCCTGAAAAATCTTCTGGTTTACCAGCTTCTGGTAGTGCTTTTACAGCAATAATTTTACTTCCTGCCGAAACCCTTTTAGTTTCCTCAACCATTTGATATTGCCCAAAAATATTGGGTCTTCCTGATGGAACTTGCACATCAATATCCAACGAAAGGGGTTCAATTTCAAGTTTTCCAGCTTTTTGAGGATATAAAACCACTTTTTTCAAAACTACAAATCGAAATTGTTGCCCTTTAAAAATGCCTTGTTCTGCAACCAAATTTTTAATCTCAATATTTTGGCTCCAAAAATCGTTGTATTTAGGTTTGTTGACTTCTTTAAAATTAGAAATCCCGATGTTATTACTAAAATATAACTTGTAAACTACTGTTGTTGGCTCATTCAAATAGGGATTTGCTTTAGAAATATCGGCAATTAAATATAAATTATTGTCAACATTTACTGCGGGAGCTTCATTTGGATCACGTTCCGCCTGAACGGCATTTCCAACAGTCATTTTTACAGGAAGTGTTTTATAAAGTTGACCATTTATTTCAACTGATGCTTGTTTTATGTTCAATATCCCTTTTTGTAAAGGCATTAAAACATAGATATACGATTTTTGAAAAGTGCTTCGTCCATTTATCCACGATTGGCTTATTGATTGACTTGGGCCGCCAACTACGCGAAATCCACAAGCCTCAAAATTGGGTGGATTAAAATTATCGCCATCTTCATTCATTAAAAATTCTACCCGAAACCGTTCATTAATTCCAACATAATTTTTGCTTACATTAGTCTCAAATTTTACTTGAGCCAATGCAATTTGGGTTAATAAAATAAATATAAATGTTAATCGTTTCATTATTTATTGTTTTAAACTCTAAGCAACTTAGTAACTAATTTACTTAATACCATTTTACCAATCTTTTTCGTTTTTACTGGTTTGAGCTTTTACTTTTTGCGCATTGACTTTGTCTTGTACCTTCTTTTCTTCGTTGTTAACGGCATCTAACAAATTTTGAATACGTTGTTTATTGGCTCCATTTGGTTGTGGTTGTGGCTTTTCGCCATCACCTTTATCTTCTTTATCTTTACCGTCCGGCTTTTTATCTTTATTCTTGTCCTTGTTATCTTTTTTGTCTTCGTCTTTTTTCGGATCGGGCTTGTCTTTTTTATCTTCTTTTTTGTCTTTATCTTTATCCTTGTTTTTATCGTCATCTTTCTTTGGCGGATTCTCTTTGAGCATCTTTTTTGCTAAAGCGTAATTATAACGCGTTTCATCGTCTTTTGGATCATTTCGTAAAGCATTTTTATAAGCTTCAACAGCATTTGTATAATCTTTTTCATTCATTAATGAATTTCCTAGATTGTAAAAGGCCTGTTTTTTTTCTAGTTTAGATTTTGCTTCATTAACTGCTTTGGCAAACTGTAATTTTGCCTCTCCTGAAAAATTTTGACGGTAAATGGCCGTTCCTAAATTGTAGGAAGCAATTGACTTTTTCTTGAATTTTGATTGGGATATTCTATATTCTGCTTCAGCTTCAACATAGTCTTTAGCTGCAAATAAATCATTTCCCTCGGGCAAGTGGCTGTCTTTTTCTTTTTCTTGTGCGAAGGAAATTATAGGCAGAATAAATATTAAAATCCTCAACCCGAGCCCTTGTCTAAAGGAGATGAATACCGAGATGGTCAACCGCTTGATAATATTTTGTGTATTAATTTTCATCTTATGTTTATTTTGCCACAAAGTTGCAAAGTATTATATTTTCGATAATTTCTCTATTTTTAAAATCGTAAATCAAAATTCTTAAATCAATTCTTCTCTTCATTAAACAAATTCATCTTGCGAACCCATTTTGTTTTGGTTTCTAAAAAAAACAAATCTATAAAAAGAAGAAAAAATCCAACTCCTAAAAACCATTGAAATTGTGATTGAAAATTAGCCATTTGTGTTCCTTCGAACTCTGTTTTCTGAATGTTTTCTAATGCTTTTTTTACATAATCAACAACTTCTTTGGTTGAATTTCCGTCAACATAACCACCTTTGGCACTTTTTGCAATTTTGGCTAAAACTTCGGCGTTTCGTTTGGTAATTACTACGTTTCCATCTTTGTCTTTTTGCAATGAACTGGCTTCTCCAAACTCATTTTTTAGCGGAATTGTTCCTCCGTTTTCAGTTCCAACGCCAATAGTTATAATTTTTAGTCCTAACTTTTCGGCTTCAATAGCTGCCTCCTCAGCATTTTCAGAATGGTCTTCTCCGTCAGAAATGATAATTAGTAATTTGCTGGTTTTATCTTTTTTATCGAATTGTTTGGTTGCCAAATCGATAGCTTCATCAATAGATGTTCCTTGCGAGGAAATCATTCCAGGATTCATTGTTTGTAAGAACATTTTGGCTACTCCGTAATCCGTTGTAATTGGTAAAACTGGAAAAGCACTACCAGAATAAGCGATAATCCCAATTCGATCACTACCAAATTGATTGATTAACTGCGATACAATTTGTTTACTTTTTTCTAATCGGTTCGGGGCAACATCTTCTGCCAACATACTTTTTGAAATATCAACTGCAAAAACTATATCAATTCCTTGACGTTTTACAGTTTCCATTTTAGTACCCATTTTTGGGTTTATCAATCCGATTATCAAACACGTTAGGCCAAGTAATACCGTGATCAATTTTAAAACTGGTTTAAATGTTGACTTTTCGGGACTTAGTTTTTTTATCAATACTAAATCACCAAATTCCCGTTGCTTCTTTCTTTTCCAAAATTGATTGTACAAAAAAAGCACCAACAAAATTGGGATAATAAAAAGTAGATATAAATAATTTTTTTCGTCTAATTCGTACATTTAATTTCAGATTTTAGATTTCAGATTTCTACTGAAACTTAATTCTATATTCTTTATGTTTTTTTTATCATAATGTTCAAGCCTCGTCTCCCTCCATCTTGGAGAGGGTTGGAATTGGGCTTATATAAAACTTTTAAAAATTGTGTTTCGTAATAAAATTTCAATGAGCAATAAAATTCCTGCAATCCAAACAAATGGTCGAAATTTTTCATCATAATCATAAAATTTTAGTTCTTCAATTTCCGAAGTTTCTAATTTGTTTATTTCGTCGTAAATACTTTTTAATTTGTCGTTACTTGTGGCTCTAAAATATCTTCCACCTGTGTTTTTGGCAATAGTCTGTAGCAATTTTTCATCAATTTCAACTTTCATCATCTGATATAAAAATCCGTTCCCGTTTGGCGCATAAGCGTAAGGAAACATAGCCATTCCGTTGGTTCCAATTCCAATTGTATACACTTTAATGCCGTATTCTTTAGTGATTTCAGATGCGGTTTCGGGTTCAATAAATCCTGCATTGTTGACGCCATCGGTTAACAAAATAATCACTCTACTTTTGGCTTTGCTGTCTTTTAATCGGTTTACTGCCGTTGTTAATCCCATTCCTATTCCAGTTCCGTCTTGTAAAACGTTGTCGTATTTAATGCTTTTTATAGCTTCTAAAACTACGGATTTGTCACTCGTTACAGGCGTTTTCGTATAGGCTTCAGAAGCGTAAACTACAATTCCGATTCGATCGTTTGGACGGTTTTCAACAAAACTTGATGCCACATCTTTTAAGGCTTCCATTCTGTTGGGTTTCAAGTCTTTGGCCAACATACTGCCCGACACGTCAATTGCCATTACAATATCGACACCTTTGGTAGTTTTGGTTTGATTGCTTACATCAACCGTTCGTGGTCGTGCTAAAGCAATAGTTAAAGATGCTAATGCTAACAATCTTAAAACGTATAAATACCGTTTCAATTTTGGCAGAAAAGAATTCGATGTTTTAAAACCTTTAACCGAACTTATTTTTAAAGTTGTTGCTTGTTTTTTGCGTTTCCAAAACAACCAAATCATAGCAATTGGTAGTAACAATAGCAACCAAAAAAACTCTGGATTTAAAAAAGTCACTTTTCCCATTATTGCGCTTTTTTAAGTTCAACTGAATTCATAATTCTATCCAAAATTTGTTTACCATAATGATCGTCTTCTTTATAAGAAATAATTACTTGCTGCAAACCGCCGTCTTGCTTAAAAAGTAGCATTTCGTAATACATTTTTTGGCTACGCTGTTTTGTCATATCCATCATAGTCATTGTTCCGTATACTTTTAAACCTGCTATGCCTTCTCCTGTACTAAATTCTTCTTGCTTAACCAACATGTTTTGTGCACCTTGCGCTTCAATTGCCTTGATTGATCCTTCTGCAACTACGTTCAAATCGATTTCTTTAGGCTCTTTAGCTTTTGTAGTGCTTACCAATACATAAAAAGAGTCTAACAAACTTCCGTACACAAACATTTCCATTTCTTTTATAACAGCAAAGGATTCTTTAGGAAGTGTTTTTTTGGCATCCATTCGCTTTAAAACCTTTGGTGTTTCTAGTCGAACTCCAGGATTTCCATATTCGCTATAAACCCATTCTCCCTCTACCAAATCTTTAGTTGGATGCCCTAAAATAGTATCTTTAATATAATCAAAGCCTTTAGTAACTAAAAAATAAGTAAATAGTGCAGTCAATAAAAACACCAAAATCGCAGCATATTTGATTATTCGTTTACGCTTTTCTTTTTTAATTTTTTCTAATCGTGCTTTTTCTTTTTGCTCTTCGTTCCAAATATCTAACTCATTTTCATCTGGGGTAATGGTTGGAATTGCTTTATGAATGGTTACGATGGAATTTGAGATGCGTTTTTTGTCTTCTTCAATTTCAAATTCTAGCGGAATTACTTTGGCAAATTTTACCAAATCGGCTTGTTTCAATACTTTTTCAAGATTAAGAAGTGTTTCTTTGCTCAACTTCATCTTTTTTTGATTTGCCACTTTTTTCAAACCTACAATTAGTTCCGATGTAGTGCTTTCCATTGCTGGAATATGAATTTCTTCTTCAATATAATTACGAACAATATCAGTCAATTCAGAATAATATGGTTTTATTTCTCCTTTTTGCCAAAGTTCTTTTTGCTCTAACAAGACTAGTAACGAAGTTGCTTTTTCTATTGCCGATTTATAGACAATTTCTTCAACTTTAGGTTTGTTTTGATTTCGTTTGAACAACCAATATGCTAATGCTACAATTCCGAGAAGAAACAAAAATCCTAAAAGATATTTCCACCAATTCCCAACTGGTTTATCGGCTGCGGCAACATCTTTAATGTCGAACATTTTTTGTTTTAAAGTATCAACCTTAACGTCGTTCACTTCAATTTTCAAACTGTCCGAAAAAACGGGTTGACCATTAATTAAAATTGGCAAACGTGGAATTACATAACGACCCGAATCAAATTGTGTCAATCCATATTTTTTGATTAATTCATACGTATTGTCTTTTTTTAAAGTGTCAATTTTATAGGAATTGATTACTTCTAATGCGCCAAAAACCTTACTTTCAGGAAACTTTACTTTGTCCGATTTGTTGACTGTTGCTTTGATAGTTAATTTAAATTCTGCACCAATTTTATTTTTGATTGTATCAACGGTTGTTGCCACTTTTTGGGCAAAAAGTGTGGTAGTGAATAATAAGAAAAATAGTAATTTAATTTTCATTTTTATTTTTGATTGTTTTCAAACCTCAAAGGTTTTGAAAACCTTTGAGGTTTAAGGTCTTTTTATCTAGATTTAAAATATCCTAATAATTTTTTAACATAACTTTCATCCACACGAGTATTCACTGTTCCAGATCCGCATTTTGAAAACGTTTCTTTAAAAAAACTTACTTTTTGCAAATAATCTTTTTCGTAATTGGTTCGAACTAGCTTTGAATTGGTATTTACAGTTACAATTTCTCCACTTTCAGAATCTTCCATTTCAACCATTCCTATGTTTGGCATCTTTTCTTCACGAATGTCAAATACTCTGATCCCAGTAATGTCGTGCTTTTTACTCGCTATTTTTAATGTTTTTTCATAATCATCATCGGTAATAAAATCAGAAATCATAAAAACTATGGCTTTCTTTTTTTGAGTTGATGATAAAAATTTTATGGCTTGTGAAACATCGGTCTTTTTACTTTTGGGCTGAAATTCAATCAATTCCCGAATAATTCTTAACACGTGAGATTTTCCTTTTTTGGGCGGAATGTACAATTCAATTCCATCTGTAAATAAAATTAAACCTATTTTATCATTGTTTTGAGTGGCCGAAAAAGCCATCGTTGCCGCAATTTCGGTAACAATTTCGCTTTTTAACTGGTTTTTTGTTCCAAAGCTTTCGGAGCCAGAAATATCAACCATCAACATCATAGTTAATTCACGTTCTTCTTCAAATACCTTTATGTAAGGCTCATTGTATCTGGCAGTTACATTCCAGTCAATTGCTCGAATATCATCGCCAAATTGATATTGACGTACTTCTGAAAAAGTCATTCCGCGCCCTTTAAACGACGTGTGATACTCCCCCGAAAAGATGTGATCACTCAATCGTCGGGTTTTAATTTCTATTTTGCGTACTTTTTTTAGTAAGTCTTTTGTTTCCATTTTTTTCAGTTTTCAGTCGCAGTTTTCAGTCGCAGTTTTCAACAGTATTAAAACTGAGAACTGTTACTAAAAACTGAAAACTAAAATTACGGTACTTCAATTTCATTAATAATTTTATTGATAATGTCTACAGAAGTAATGTTTTCAGCTTCGGCTTCGTAAGAAACTCCGATTCTGTGTCGCAACACATCGTGAACTACGGCACGAACATCTTCTGGAATTACATAACCACGGCGTTTAATAAACGCGTAACATTTTGCAGCCGTTGCCAAATTGATACTTCCACGAGGCGAAGCACCGTTTTCTATTAAAGGTTTTAAACTTTCTAGTTTGTATTTTTCAGGATAACGAGTAGCGAAAACTATGTCAAGAATGTACTTTTCAATTTTTTCGTCCATATAAACTTCTCGAACGGCTTCTTGCGCACGAAGAATTTGCTCGACCGAAACTACTGCATTTACTTTTTCAAAAGCTCCTTTTAAATTCTGACGAATTACTAATCGCTCGTCTTCCATTTTAGGATAATCGATTACCGTTTTCAACATAAATCGGTCCACTTGCGCTTCTGGTAAAGGATAAGTTCCTTCTTGCTCAATTGGATTTTGAGTCGCAAGCACTAAAAATGGCCTGTCTAATTTAAAAGTAGTATCGCCTATAGTTACTTGTTTTTCTTGCATCGCTTCCAACAAAGCTGATTGCACTTTTGCTGGTGCACGATTGATTTCATCGGCTAAAACGAAATTGGCAAAAATAGGTCCTTTTTTTATTGAAAATTCGTTTTGTTTGATGTTGTAAATCATAGTTCCCACAACATCGGCAGGAAGCAAATCGGGCGTAAACTGAATTCGACTAAACGAACCTTGAACGGCTTGAGATAATGTATTGATTGCTAAAGTTTTCGCGAGCCCTGGAACGCCTTCTAAAAGAATATGTCCTTGACCCAAAAGCCCAATTAACAAACGCTCAATCATATGCTTTTGACCTACAATTACTTTGTTCATTTCCATTGTAAGCAAATCTATAAAAGCGCTTTCACGCTCTATTTTTTGATTGATTGCTCTAATGTCTAAAGTGCCTACATTGTCTTCCATAATTGTAAATTTTGTACTATTTAAAAGGTAAAATAATTTCGTTTCAAAAATCATTCTTTTATTATAAATTAAATGTTAATAATGCGTTAAAACTTAATGGTGAAAATTGTTTTTAAGGATGATTTATGATTTTATTTAAGTAATTTTAAACTTTTTAAGTCAAATAGTTAATTTTTTAAGATTTATAAATGAATAAAGATTTTACAGTTTCAAAAACTATTGCCGGAACGATGAATTGGGGAATTTGGGGCAAAAAAGCTTCAAAAAGTCAAATGATTGAATTGATGCAAACTTATATCGAAAATGATATTACAACATTTGATCACGCTGATATTTATGGGAATTATACAACAGAGTCTGATTTTGGATTTGCTTTTAAAGAAAGTAAGATAGATCGAAAATGTATTCAATTAATTTCAAAATGTGGCATTCAATCTGTTTCTGAAAATCGAAATACCACTATCAAGCATTATGATTACTCAAAAAAACACATTGTTTGGAGTGTTGAAAATTCACTAAAAAATTTACAAACCGATTATTTAGACGTATTGTTATTGCACAGACCGAGCCCGTTAATGCAAGCTGATGAAATTGCCGAAGCTGTAGCGAAATTAAAATCAGAAGGGAAAATTATTTCGTTTGGTTTATCTAACTTTACAGCATCACAAAGCGATTTAATTCGTTCAAAAATAGAAGTTTCTTATAATCAAATACAATTTTCAGCGACACATTTAGAGCCAATGTTGGATGGAAGTTTAGATTATATGCAAATAAACAGCATTCAACCTATGTCATGGAATCCGTTGGGAAGTGTTTTTAAAGAAGATTCTGAAAAATCAAATACGATGAAAAAAGTATTAACTTCTCTGGATACAAAATATGGTGTCGGTTTTGATGTTTTACTACTGTCTTGGGTAATGCAACATCCTGCAAAAGTAATTCCAGTTGTTGGCACTACAAACTTAGACAGAATTAAAAATTTAAAAAATACAGTAACTTTAGCTATTCAAGATTGGTTTGCCATTTGGGAAGCAAGTATTGGAAGTAAAGTTCCATAAAAATTATTATTTATGCTTAATACTAATCTTTTAAAAAAATACAAAAATGTCAAGAAATGTAACTATTGCCTTAAAAATAGCAGTGTTGTTTATTTTATTAACTCCTTTACTGTCAATTGCTCAGTCAATAAAACCTGATAAAGACGTTACCGATTGTATTATTGTTATGGAAATAAATTCTAAAAAATATTGTATTTCAAATGCATCATACAGTAGCTCATTTAATGAAACACCAGCGATTATGGAAGATGCAAAAGTAATTTCTCCAGCTAAAGTTGAAATTACTTATTATTTATCAATAACAATGAATCATTTGGACGTTTCACAAGATTTATTGGACTGGGCACTGATTAATCCGTCGAAAAAACAAAGCGGAAGTTTAAAAATTTACAACACTACCAAATCGAAGTTGTTAAAAGAAATTAAATTTGAAGAGGCGACTTTATCCTCTTTTTCAGATACGGAAGATGCTTTGCAACAAACAAGTTATGCCGCTACTAGTTTAAGTATAAATTGTAAAAAGCTAGTGGTAAAGTTGCTTTAACTCAAAAAATAATTTGTAAAAAAAACGTTCTCATTTGAGAACGCTTTTTTTATACAATTTAGATTATTTTTACAAATCAAACTTAATTCCTTGAGCCAAAGGCAAACTAGTTGTATAATTGATAGTATTGGTTTGACGTCGCATATATACTTTCCAAGCATCGGAACCCGATTCTCTTCCGCCACCTGTTTCTTTTTCGCCACCAAAAGCACCACCAATTTCTGCACCAGATGTTCCTATATTTACGTTGGCAATACCACAATCAGAACCCGCAACAGATAAAAAGGCTTCGGCTTCACGCAAATTATTGGTCATTATTGCCGATGATAATCCTTGTGCCACTCCGTTTTGAACTTCGATAGCATTTAAAACATCGCCAGAATATTTTAATAAATACAATACAGGTGCAAAAGTTTCGTGTTGAACAATTTCAAATGAATTGTTAGCTTCTGCAATTGCTGGTTTTACGTAACAACCACTTTCATAACCTTCGCCAGAAAGCACGCCGCCTTCTACTAAAATTTTTCCGCCTTGGGCAACCACTTTAGTTAATGCATTATTATACATTTCGACTGCGTGGGTATCAATAAGTGGACCAACGTGGTTTTTTTCGTCCAATGGATTTCCAATTCGTAATTGCTTGTATGCTGATGTTACTGCGTCTTTGACTTTATCGTAAATACTTTCGTGAATAATTAATCGTCGGGTTGAAGTGCAACGTTGTCCTGCGGTTCCAACGGCTCCAAAAACGGCTCCGATAACGGTCATTTTTATATCGGCATCTGGAGTTACAATTATGGCATTGTTTCCGCCCAATTCTAATAATGATTTTCCTAATCTTCCTGCCACGGTTTGCGCTACAATTTTTCCCATTCTTGTTGAACCAGTTGCCGAAATTAAGGGAACTCTTTTGTCTGATGTCATTAATTCGCCTACTTTATAATCGCCGTTTATTAAACACGAAATTCCTTCGGGAAGGTTATTTTCTTTAATAACCTCTGCAATAATATTTTGACAAGCAATGCCACACAAAGGGGTTTTTTCGGATGGTTTCCAAACGCAAACATCACCACAAATCCAAGCCAAAGCCGTGTTCCAAGCCCAAACGGCTACTGGAAAATTGAAGGCAGAGATGATTCCAACTATTCCCATCGGGTGGTATTGCTCGTACATTCTGTGTCCTGGACGTTCGGAGTGCATTGTTAATCCGTGTAATTGACGTGAAAGGCCTACCGCAAAGTCACAAATATCAATCATTTCTTGTACTTCTCCATAGCCTTCTTGTAATGATTTTCCCATTTCATAGGAAACCAATTTGCCAAGTGCTTCTTTGTTTTTTCGTAATTTTTCTCCAAACTGACGCACTATTTCGCCTCGTTGTGGCGCTGGCATCATTTTGAATGTTTTAAAAGCTTCGGTTGCTCTTTGCATTACTTTTTCGTAATCGTCTGGCGTGGTTGTTTTTACTTTTGCAATTAATTGACCATCGACAGGCGAAAAACTTTCTAATATTACACCATTTGAAAAATGATGTTGCCCAGTTGATGTACCTTCGTTTATGGCTTTTACTCCAAGTTGTGCTAGGGCTTCGGTCATTCCGAATTGTTGTGCTATTGATGACATTGTGTTGTAATTTTTAAATTTTGGGTAAAAATAGTGGTTTTTTTTGAATTCTTGATAATTAGCCCAGATAGAAATGGAAAGCATTTTGAAAAGAATTGCTAATTTTTCTTGACAAAAAAGAGCGACCCAAGAAGCTCCTTTTTTGTTTAGAAAAATAGTTTTATTTTCAAAATCTTGAAATGTATAGCTGGATTGGCTTCTAAAATGAACTCTTGACCTGAAATTCGATTATTAACTAATTGATTTTAATGCAGTTAATGTCCTGCAAGGTTTTTTTTCAACCTTGTAGGTATGATAATTAAAACACCTACAAGGTTGAAAAAAAAACCTTGCAGGATAACTAAACATTACATTAGCTGATGATAATTAATAGTTTTACATTAAATTATTAATCTAGTTCAGCTTCTCAGATAGATTGAGAAATGAAATCTTAGATAAATTCTGAAAAAGATTCTGAAATAAATCCAGAATAAAATTATGATTCGTAAGTGGTGTTTTTATCAATAAATCTTGGATCGGATTTCATTATAGTTCCACAATTTTTACAGGTTCTTAAACTTAGTGAATTATAAAAGTATTTAAAATGGGGTAAAAAATCTTTTTCAATATCGTGCAATTCAAAATAAACTTGGTGTAATTTATGGTTGCAATTATCGCAAAACCATAGTAAACCGTCGGTAAAACCTTTTCCAGCTCTTTTTCGTTCAATAACTAAACCAATTGAATTTTCACTACGGTTGGGTGAATGTGGTACTTTGGCAGGATTCAAATACATATCACCTGCCGCTAAGGTCATTGCTTTTTTTTGTCCTTCTTCTTGAATATAGACTGTTATTTCACCCTCAAGTTGGTAAAAAAGTTCTTCGGTTTCGTTGTAATGATAGTCTTTGCGAGCGTTAGGACCTGCAACAACCATTACTATATAATCGCCCGAATCGACATAAATATTTTTGTTGCCAACTGGTGGTTTTAACAAATGACGATTTTCATCAATCCAACTATTCAAGTTAAAGGGCTTTGCTATTGACATTGTAAGGATTTTTAGTTTAAAAAAAATTAAAAGTACTTGAACTATTTTACAATAATAAACTTGGGGTTGTAAATTTGCGGAATCTGATTTGGGTCTTTTTCGTAGACTTCCACTTTTCCTTTTACTATTATGGTTTTGTCTTTAGATTCTTCAATTTTAAAACCTAAAGTTTCTAAGGTTCTATTAGGAATTACAATGGTAAATACATTGTTTGGATAGGCTTTATCGACATTAATATAATTGGTAGTTTTTCCTTCGCCAGCCATTTTAAATGAGGCTATTTTTCCTTTCAAAACGACTTCTTTACCAATAAAATCTTTGGCTTGAGAAGTTGAAATAGTGTCTTGCGAAAAACTAGTATTAAAAAATAAAACGGATAATATCAAAATTAAATTTTTCATAAACTTACTTTTTTTCTCTAATTAAATAAATGTACGCCGGAAAGTGGTCACTAAACCCTTCTTCGTTTGCCGAATGCCGCAACGGATACCCTTTATACTGCCCCGTCATTTGAATCATAAATGGCTTGTTATAAATTCCTGATTTCCAGTATTTAAAACTCGAATAGTCTTTTATTCCATCTTGATTTACCAATTGTTGTGAAACCATAATTTGGTCGAAAATATCGCCTGCATCACGGTAAAACAACGTTGCGTTTCCGTCTTTTGCCATTTGCTCAAACGGGTTGTAAATATCACCCGGTTCTTTAAGTTCGGTTTTTTTCAATTTTGCTCCCAAAGCAACTTTTACACTTCGGTTGTAGGAACCATCGTTTAAATCGCCCATTGTCATTATTTTTGCATTCGGGTTTATTTTTATCAATGAATCGATAATTTTTCTATTTAATGCGCCGGCAGCTTCGCGGAAAGGCGAACTTTTTTTCTCTCCGCCCGATCGTGATGGCCAGTGATTCACTATTAAATTAATTTCTTCACCGTCTAAAAAACCAGTAACCAAGAGCTGGTCACGAGTATATACTCTTCTTGAGGCTAAATCTTCGGCAACGGCATCATCGGTAATTTCTTCTTTTTCTTTTTTGTCTGATTTTGCTTCTTGGTTTTTGTAAACCAATAGAGGTATATTTACAAAACTAGTGGGTTTAAAATGGGCTTTTTGATACAATAACGCCACGTCAATTCCTCGTTTATCGGGCGAATCAAAGTGAACAATACCATAATCTGATTTTAACATTTTGGGCATTTTTACTAAATCTTCAAGAACACCACGGTTTTCAATTTCGCAACCTGCAATAAAAGTAGGTGAATTTGGGTTTTCACCTGTTCCAATTTCTGACAATACTCTTGAAAGATTCTCCAATTTGTGATGGTATTTTCTTGAAGTCCAGTTTTGAGATCCTGTTGGCGTCCACTCATCATCATTATTAGGATTGTTAATGGTGTCGAATAAATTTTCGAAGTTGTAGAAAGCTACGGTGTGTATTTGAAATTTTTTTGCTTGAGAAAACCCAAATTGAGTAGCAATAACAAATACATAAAGTGTAATTAATTTTGTAATTCTCATAGTATGAATGATTTGATAAAGTTATGTTAATAACAATTTTTTTGCCAAATGTAAATATTATTATTAAATAATGTACTTTTGCCCCGCAAGAATTAAAAATCTTAAAATTAACTTTACATTATATATGAAAAAACTTGTACTTAGTATTTTATT
>JBBRCJ010000026.1:0-41303 GCA_038204955.1 Flavobacteriales bacterium | reverse complement strand
CAGTCAAGAACAATTTAAAGCATTGTATGATGATAAAGAAGTAGTTGGAATTCAGTCAGGATTAGGTTTGCATTTAATTCGTGATTTGGCTAAGGCTATCAATTGTGAAATAAATGTTGAAAGTAAAACTGAAATTGGTACTAAATTTATATTGAAAATGTCGTAAAATTTAAAATTAGTTTCTTTTAAAGAATTCGAATTAAAATATTTTATAAAATTTATATCCGAGCATCAAACTCGATTTTTAAAATCAATATAAATAATATCATAACAATCTTTGTTAGGCATATCATAATTATTGGAGCGATTACTTTTGCATTTTCATTAAATTTATTTAAAACACAAAGTCCTTTTTGTGAATCATGAAAATAAATTTTATATTTTTTACAAAAAGATTATAAATATTTGTTTTTATAATCTTTTTAATTTTCAAAGCGATAACCATCATAATAACATAAACCGCGTTATGTAGCTACATATAAAACATTGTCTTTTGTAACACTATTATTAACAAAATCTATTGGTAAAGGAGGGTTGAAATTTAACAAATTACTTTTAAACTCTTTTTGACAAAAAAGGAAATTTGGCGCAAGTAGTAACGCAAAGTAAACAATATATTGTAACGTAATTTTCATTGCAGCCATTAAAAATGTAAAAAAAGGGATTTTTTATATTCATTAAACATAGTAATGTTTAAACTGCAGTAAATAGTGATTGAAATCCGTTTTATAATTAAAAAAAACATTTTATTTTATGACTATTGTACAATAAATTAGAATTAGAATTGAAATAATTAAAATAAACCTCAGCAATGCGCTTTATATTAAATGATTTGATTGTGTTTTTTTTATAACCAGTAACATATAAAATGCTAATCCATAAATAAAAACACTTGGCAACAATCTTAGTAACAAATCGTTAATTATTAGATCGTTAATTAGTCTAATTGAATAAATTTTGTTTAATTTCAACTGCACTTTTGGCACAAAATAAATTGCTGAAACAACTGAAATGAATATGTATAAACTAAAATATATTAAAATAAATTTAATTTGAATTGCTTTTGACCGAAACCGAAATAACATTGGCACCAATATTAATGGCAAAAAAGCTGGCAATAAATATCCGAATAAAAAAAAGGGTGACTTATGAGAATTTCGAAAAGTAAACCATTCATTTTTTCCTATTACTAACCAAGTTGGGTAATTAAACTTATCTGCTACATCTGATCCAGCAGTATAAAAAGCTAAAAAAAATATGATTATAAAAAGCCATCGCGAAAAATATTTCAAATCATTCAGAAATAGATTTAAAAAATACAAAGCAATAATTGATTGCAAAAAAATTGGAATTAATTGAAATCTTAAATTATAAAATAATAATTTTTCATAATTTTCTTTTAAGAATCCAATGTTAGGCAAAAATGAATTCTGAATTGGAATTAAAAAAACGAAAATCGTAACGATTGCAGTAATTGATAATAATGTAGAAAATACAATTGCAATTTTAGAAAAGTTTTTGGGTGCAAACCAAAATAATAATATTGAAAAAAACAGTAATAATAAAGATGGAATATAAAATAGAAAAACAATTCTTTTGTGAAAAATTGCCATAAAAATAGAAATATTTTCATGCACACAGTCAAATTTTAAGTAAGTAAAATAATGCAGCATTGCCGAAACACCCAGTACAAAAAAAGATAAAGAAAAATATACAGCAATAATAATGTGTGACTTTTGTATTGATAAAGGATTTTTCATATTTAATTTTTAGGATATAAATAATAATTATAATTAATTTTTTAAATAAAAGTTAAAAGTATGTTGTTTATAAATTTTTAAAAACCAATTATCATTTATTTTGTAATTTGTAATTAATAAATTTATTTTTAGACAAATTAAGACTTTTTTTTTAATTGATTTCTATTTAAAAAAAGATGAAATCTAATTGTTTGATATGCAAAATGATTAGTGTTACTATGGCTTGTAGTTCATTCAAGTTATATAAATTGAACTACGTTACTATTTAAGTAATTAATATTTATAAATTAATTAGTAGTAATAAACATTCCATAAACTTGAGTTTCTAGAACAGAGTCAGAAACGATGTTGGTCGGCACTCCGTTTTTCCAATATTTAGCAACATTTTTAGTACCATTAAATTCGTAACCTGCTGCATAAACATCAGTGCCAATTATGCTTACCGAATTTACAAATGCATCTCTCGTTCCATCTGTTAAGGCTGTTGCATTCGCATTTTTCCAAATTTTCGCAACAGAATGTGCTCCGTTGTATTCGTAACCACCAACATAAATATCATTATTTATTACAGCAATAGATGTTGCGCTGGCTGTATTTGAACTATCTGTAAGAGCAACTGATATTCCATTTTTCCAATATTTTGCTACTGAATAGATGCTAACATTATTTTCTAATCCTGCAACATAAACATCGTTACCAACAATACATAATGCTTTAGGAATTATATCATAAGTTGACGTTGATATATTTATTGGTGATCCGTTCTTCCAAACTTTACCAACTTTATTTGAACCATTACCTTCATAACCAACAACATAAACATCATTATTATTTACTCTAATTGCACTACAATTGCTTTCATAAACGCCATTAGTTAATTGAGTTGCGATTCCATTTTTCCAGAATTTAGAAATGTACTTGGTACCACTTTTTTCGTATCCAGAAATATATACATCGTTACCAGACAACGTTATCGAGGTGGCATTTGCGTCATTAGAACCGTCTGTAAGCGAAGTTCCAACTCCATTTCGCCATACTTTAGCAACTGTATTTATGCCGTTTGACTCCTTACCAACAATATAAATATCATTCGAAATTACAATGATGTCATTGGCAAACGCATTTTTTGTTCCATCTGTTAATGAAGTACCTACGTTGTTTTTCCAAAATTTCGCAACGTCCTTAGTTCCATTAAATTCAAATCCACAAGTATAAATATCTTTTGCAGAAGGGCTTGAGTTTGCTGCTAATGAGTCTGTAGTATTATCTTTACTACAAGAAATAAGTGCTAGTATTAATAAGATTAATAGTGCTTTTTTAGTTTTCATATATTAATTATTTTTAATTGGTAGTTATAAAAATTCCGTTTGCAATAGAATTTAAGTTGCTATCGCCTATCATATCATTCGAAATTGAATTTTTCCAATACTTGGCAATGTTGGCAGAACCGCTATCTTCATTTCCTGCAATAAATACATCAGTGCCAATCACTTTTATAGCACTTGCATAGGCATATTTGTTACCATTAGACAACGGTATTGGATTGTTGTTTTTCCAAAATTTAGCAACTGATGTTGTGCCGTTATTTTCGAAACCTGCAACAAAAACATCGGTACCGTTAACTAAAATATCTTGAGCGCTTGCATATTGCGATCCATTTGTTAGTGCAATTGCGTTTCCGTTCTTCCAGATTTTTGCCACGTCTTTGTTTCCGTTAAATTCTGATCCAGCTACATAAACATCGTTTTGCGAAACAAAAATTGCATTTAAATTTGCATCGGTCGCTCCTGTAGTTAAGGCAATACCAACACCATTTTTCCAATATTTTGCAGCATACCAAACAGATTGTTGCTCTTGTCCAGCTACATAAACATCATTTCCTACAACAGTTATAGCGTTTAATTGAGTGTTCTTTAAACCATTTGAAATAACTATTGGCACACCGTTTTTCCAGTATTTAGCAACTTGAATACCGCTACTATTATTTTCGTAACCAGCAATATATATGTCGTTACCAACTATTGTGAGTGCCGTTGCATATGCATCGTTCGATCCATTTGTTAAATTAGTAGCAATTCCATTTTTCCAATATTTTGCAACTATTTTGTTACCATTTGATTCTTGTCCTACAACATAAATATCGATTCCAGAAACTGCAATTGCACTTGCATCAGCATCTTTGGTGCCATCTGATAAAAGGGTAGCTAATCCATTTTTCCAATATTTAGCAACATTTATTGCGCTGCTATTTTCTGTAGATCCGCAAGTATAAATATCTTTTATGGATCCTGAAGTTGGTGAGTTGGAAGAATCAGAATTATTCGATGAGCAACTTGCAATTCCTACTAATAGAATTAAAAATAATTTTAGTTTTATTGTTTTCATTTATGTAATTTTTAAATATTAAAATTTTATTTGAGACAAATATGATTAAAATGGTAATATCAAAAAATACAAATTATACCAATGACCGTTTTATTATACCAATGAAATTAATTTGATAGAAAAACAATTTAAAAATATATTTTAATACGGCAATTTATTATATATTTGAATTTCAAGTAAATGAAATGAAAACTCTTAATTGCCTTATTATAGACGACGACGAAATATATAGGCTAACACTTACCTCATTTGCAAAGCAGCATCCACGCCTGAACATTGTTGCTGTTTTAAAAACTGCAGTTGATGCGATAAAATTTATAGAAAATAACGATATAGATATTTTATTTTTAGATATAGATATGCCTTTAATTAATGGTATAGAATTTCGCAAAAAAGCGCTTGATGTGCCCATCTGTATTTTTATTACTTCTCACCCCGACTATGCCATTGAAAGTTTTGAACTAGATACTTTAGATTATATAATAAAACCTATAAAATTTGAGCGTTTTAATCAAACTATGCAAAAAATTTATGACTATATAGAGTTGCTGCAAAAAGCAAAATTATTTGAATTGACAATTGGTGGCGATACTATTTTTATAAAAGAAGGTTATAAAGAAATAAAAATTAAGTTGCACGAGATTTTATATCTCGAGGCGTTAAAAGACTACACTACAATAGTTACTAGCGAAAAAAAATACCACATTATTAGTAATTTAGGTACTGTTCTTAAACAACCCAATTTTTTATGTTTTATAAGAATTCATAGAAGTTTTGCAGTACAGAAACATTTTATAAAAACAATTTGTGCAAACGAAATAGTACTTAATAATGAGGCTATATTACCTATTGGACGAAGTTTTAAAGATAATTTGAATTTTTAATTATGAAAAAATATTTATATTTCTTGTTATTTACAACTAGTCTAGGTTTTTCGCAAAAAAAAGAAGGAAAACCACTAATAGATTCACTTCATATTGAATTAAATAAAGCAAAAAACGATTCTATCAAAATATTTCTAATGAATAGACTATCGTTTCAGTATAAGGATTTAAATAGTAATCTATGCTTAGATTATGCACAAAAAGCTTTAGCAATATCAAAAAAAATTAATTATAAAAATGGAATTTTAAGCTCCTATAATAATTTATCAATCTATTATACAATAAAATCAGAATATGATAAAGCTTTACAATATTATAATTTTCAACTTAAAAACACGACCGACAAAAAGAGAATTTCATCTGTTTACACAAATATGGCTGTTTTATATATGTATCAAAGCAATTACCCTAAAGCACTATATTACAGTAATTTATCATTAAATATTGATGAAAGCCTAAATGATCTAGAATCACAAGCGATAACATTGGGTAATATTGGTGATATATATTTTGAAACTCACAATTTAAAAAAAGCACTTATTTATTTTAATAAATCTTTGGCCATTAATAAAAAATTATTTTTAAAAGATGGCATTTCAACTATGCTTTTTAACAAAGGGCAATGTTATGCTGTATTAAAAAATTATGATAAAGCCATTCAGAATTTTAATGATGCAATAAAAGTAGATAATCTAATAAAAAACGCTATCAATAAAGCATCTTGCTTAGACGGAATTTGTGAAATTTATTTGCAAAAAAAAATGTACATCAATTGTATTTTAAAATGTAATGAAGCAATTGATTTAAATTTAGAAATTGATAATCAAAGTGGTTTATCATCTAATTATTCTAATTTAGGAAATGCTTATAAAGAACAATCACTATTAACAAAATCGAGTATCGAAAACAAAGAATTAATAAATTTAGCTGAAAATAATTTTAAAAAAGCTCTAAATATCGAACTTAAAATTAATGATTTAAAAAGAATTTCTCAATTAAACGGAAGTTTATATGAATTACAAAAAATCAAAGGAAATTATAAACAAGCCCTAAATTATTATGAAACTTGCATACGTTATCAAGACACTGTTTTTAATTCCGATAATAAGGAAACCATAAAAAATCTAGAAGACAAGCGAGAAATAGAACTACGAGACAAGCAGTTAAAAATCAAGCAACTCTCTATAGCTGCACAACAAAAACAAAAATGGTTTTATATTGCAGGGATTGCTTTTCTTATGATTTTGGGTGGATTATTGATGTACCAAAACCAAAACCGTAAAAAAACAAATCAAAAACTACAACTCTTGAACACCGAACTTGACAAAGCCAACAAAGTAAAAACGCGTTTTTTTGGAATCCTCAACCACGACTTGCGCAGTCCTGTGTCTAATTTAATTCAGTTTTTGCACTTGCAAAAAGACAATCCCGAAATGCTTGATGCGGCAACCAAAAAAAGAATAGAAACCAGCACAATTGCCGGAGCCGAAAATTTATTGACTTCTATGGAAGATATTTTATTGTGGAGTAAAGGTCAAATGGAAAACTTTAAACCACAACCAACAAAAACTACAATAAATCAGTTATTTGACGATACAAAAAAAGTGTTTTCGGGTTACCAAAAAATTCAATTTGAGTATAATAATTTAGATGGTATCGAAATGATAACTGATCAAAACTATCTTAAAACCATTGTTCGGAATCTTACGAGTAACGCCATAAATGCTTTTACAGAAACGCCAAATCCAAAAATTATATGGAGCGCTTGGCAAAAAGATGAAAAGATACATTTGTCTATAACTGATAACGGTCCAGGAGCAACACAAGAACAATTTAAAGCTTTGTATAACGATAACGAAGTTGTAGGCATTAAATCTGGGCTAGGGTTACATTTGATACGTGATTTAGCCAAAGCCATTGGTTGTGAAATAAATGTTGAAAGTAAAACAGGAATTGGTACTATATTTACACTCAAACTAAACAAATTTAATTCTAGTTTTTAAAAACAAATTACTCTCAAGAAACTAACCAAAATTATTTTAAAAAGTAAATTATTTACTAAAAACAAAGGTTCAGCATTTCTGCTGAACCCTTATTAAAACTAACAAAAACTATCTTGCAATATTATATAGGTTGCAAACTTGCTCGTAGGTCATTTTTAAAAGACTATCTTTTAAAGCCACTTTACCTGTAACACTAGTACCACCCGGAATTATTACGTAACGCCATTTCCAAGATAATCCTAAGTTGGTAGCTCCGTTAACACCATCATTTTTAAAACGTATAATTTTGATTTGACCTACTGATGTATAATGGGCTATTGTGCTTGCTCCTCCACCTGCACCAGTGATGTAAGGTAATGAAAGGCTACTAAAGTCGCCCGTTGGTTGAATTTGCAAATAAACCAAAACAACACCTTTGTCAATGATATCTTGAGTTATTTTTGGCTCTGTTAATGTAAATACAGTTCCTGTATTTCCATCAATAGTAGCAGTTGATAATGTTCCTGTAGGTAACCAAGGACTATAAATAACATTGGCAGTACCAGCTACACCAGCAGCACCATCTTTACCATTGTCAGGCTTTGAACAACCTGATAAAAATATCATAATTGTAGTTGCTATTAAAATTGTTGCTTTTTTCATTTTGCTTAAAATTAAATTGTTAATTAAATAAATTTATTACGATTACTATGTGACAAACTTCGTAAGAAATTAAAAAAATAAAAAGCACCAATCGACCAACGACATATAAAATCGACCAATGACATCTTTTTTAAATAAAAAGTATTTAATTTAGTGTTTTTCTTCTTACAATAGGGCTGTAAAACCACTATATTTGATTTAATAATTTAAAAATGAATAAATTCAATTGTATTATAGTCGATGATGATCTAATTGATCGTTTGGTAGTCGTTTCATTAGCCAAAAAACATTCTAATTTGAATATTGTTGGGGTTTTTGATAGTGGCGTGGCTGCATTGGCTTTTTTAGAAACACAAAAGGTTGATATTGTTTTTTTAGATATTGATATGCCCGTCTTAAACGGCATTGAGTTTCGTAAAAAAGCTCAAAATATTCCAGTATGTATTTTTATAACAGCACGTCCCGAATTTGCATTAGAAAGTTTTGAATTGGACACGCTCGATTTTATAGTAAAACCAATAAAGTTGGAACGATTCAATCAAACCATGGTTCGAATAGAAGATTATTTAGAATTAAAAAAAAAGGCAGAGCTTTTTGAATCAAGTATTGGTGGTGATGTAATCTATATTAAAGAAGGTTACTTAGAAACTAAGATAAAACTACACGAAATATTGTATCTTGAAGCCTTAAAAGATTACACGAAAATTGTAACTAATGATAAACGCCATTATGTTTTATCGTCAATAGGCAATCTTTTAAAAGAAACACATTTTACTGCTTTTGTTCGCATTCATCGTAGTTATGCCATTCAAAAACAATATGTTAAAAAAATATTGAGTCATGAGGTTTTACTTAGTAATGATTTGTTATTACCCATTGGTAGAAGTTTTAAAGATGGTTTAAACTTTTTATAATGCAAAAATTTTCTTTTTTATATTTAATAAGCATAATTTCATGTGCACAAATTCAAAACTTCAAAAAAAGTTATGATTCTATTATAAATACCAAAACTACTAACTTTTCCAAAATTAATTTATTTTTTAAGAATGATAACAGCGATACAATAAAGCTCAAATATGCTTTAAAAAAAAGTTTTGATTTACAAGCTCCAGTAATTGAATCTTATATTTTGAATTCGTTAGGTGTTTATTACCGTGATATTTCTAATTACGAAAAAGCAATAGCATTTCATAAAAAATCATTAGTACTAGCTTTAAAGTCAAAAAACACTCTACTAGAGGTAATGAATTACAATATGCTTGGCGTTATTTACAGACGAATGGATAGCATAATTCCGGCAATCAATTATCATCAACGTGCTTTAAATAAAGTAAATAGTATAAGTAAAAAAAACGAAAATCTATTACGAAGCCAAGCCGTAGCATTAAATAGTATTGGAAATATTTATCTTGCACTTAATCAAAACGAGCTAGCAAAGGAAACATTTTCAAAATCATTAAAAATTGAAAAACAACTTAATAATAAATTAGGAATAGCCATTAATTATCAAAATATTGGAAACGCTTTTGAATTAGAAAAAAAGTATGATTTAGCTTTAATTAATTATAAAAAATCATTAGCACAAAATAAAATCATAAACTCCAAACTGGGTTTTATGATTTGTGAAAACAGTATTGGATCAGTTTTACTTAAACAAAATAAACCCAAAGAAGCTTTCCAACACATATTTCCAATTGTAACTATTGCCGAAAAATTACAAGACGATTTTTATACTTGTTCTTTATACATTAATTTAGGTTGGGCCTATTTAGATTTAGATAATTATAAAAAAGCAAAAATTGAAATTAACAAAGGTTTAAAAATTGCATTACAAAAAAAGTACATCACTTCAATAATTGAATCTTATAGATTATTGTCAAAAGTTGCAGAAAAGCAAAAAAAACACGCTGAAGCCAATTATTTTTTAAAAAAATATTTAGCAAATAAAGACCAAATTTCCAGCGAAAAAAATTTTAAATACTTGTTAGCTTTTATTACTAAATATGAAAATGAAAGAAAACAAAGTATTATAAACCTGAAAAATAAAGAAATTTTAATTAATAAATTAACCATAAAAAGTAAAGAAAAACAAAAATGGATTTCGATAATTGGTCTTTTATTAATGACAACTTTAGGTTTTATATTTTATTACAGAAGTAGAAATAGGAAAAAAATAAACGAAAAATTAGAGCTTTTAAACACTGAACTTGAACAAGCCAACAAAATAAAAATGCGTTTCTTTGGCATTTTAAATCATGATTTACGGAGCCCAGTAGCTAATTTAATTGGATTTTTACACCTTCAGAAAAACAGTCCTGAGTTACTTGAGGATACAACTAAAAAACAAATGGAAGATAAAATTATCATAGGAGCAGAAAATTTACTTTCATCGATGGAAGATATTTTACTGTGGAGTAAGGGACAAATGGAACATTTTACCCCAGTGCTAAAAACTATTGAAGCTTTTAAATTATTCGACGACAATAAAAAAGTGTTTTCTGGATACCAAAAAATAATATTTCAATATGAAAATAAAGAACATTTGAATTTTTTTACCGATGAAGATTATTTAAAAACAATAATTCGAAATTTAACAAATAATGCCATAAATGCATTTTCAAATACAGATAACCCAACTATAATTTGGAAGGCATACTCTATTGATTCTCAAAAATTCCTTTCTATTTCAGATAATGGTTTTGGTGCTGCTCAAGAACAATTCAAAGCACTTTACGATGATAAAGAAGTCGTTGGAATTAAATCAGGATTAGGTTTGCATTTAATTCGTGATTTGGCAAAGGCTATCAATTGTGATATAAAAGTGAAAAGTAGCCCCAATCAAGGAACTACTTTCACGTTAAGTCTATAACAACAAACCTAAACAATCGAAATCGATTATTTAGAATAGCCTATTATCTAATTTAAAATTATTTTTCTGGAGTCTGAAATGTTTTCACCTTTCAAGTTCAAAATATAAATTCCAGATTGTAATCCTTTTAAACTTAATGCTTTTTCAGTTGAAAAATCTTTAATATTTTGACTATAAACCTCTTTTCCATTTACATCAACAACTCTTACTAAAAGTTCGCCAGTGTAACCTTGAACTGAAATATTTAATAAATCGGTGGTAGGATTTGGATAAATTTTTATGCCAATTTTATTTTCAAAACTTACATTTGCTAAAGTAGCAGCTGTGAATTGACCTGAAAAAATACCTCTTCCATAAGTTGAAGCATATACAGCATTATCATCTCTAAGGTCTAAGTCGGTAACTTTTACATTACTCATACCATTATATGATTGATTCCAAACCGGACTAGCGGTATTGAAGGTGTTTGTATACCAAACCCCTAATTCTGTCCCAATAATAACTTCTTCATTTGGTTTTAAAGGATTTTGCAAAATACATTTAACTGGAATATCAGGAAAATTTCCTTCCTTGTTCATCCAAGTTACCCCTGCATCAGCACTGAACCATACACTAGTTACATTATAGTTACTAAAAGTTACAAATATTTCATTTTCAGATTGACCAAATTCTACATCTGATATAGTACCTACGAATCCCGAACCTGTAATATCTTGCCAAACTACACTGGTAAGTGTATTATTATCTGCGTTGGTAACCCTTAATAATTTTCCGTTAGATGTACCAACTAAAAGTGTGGTAGGAGCAGTTGGTAAACCATATTTTGATGTAGTTAAAGCAGTAGGAGCTCCTGTTAATAAAGCATTAGTTAAATTTGCTTTAGCTAGAAGTCCGGATTTAATATTTTTATATCTTTTAATGATATATGTAGTACCAGATGAATAATCAGAAAATAAGATATCGAGTTTAGAGTCTAATGCCATCGGTGCAATAAATGCTCCATTTGATGTTGTTTCACTATTTATAGATCGTACACTACCATTAGTAAAGCGCAAATTAATATTTTGATTATATACATAATTGGTTATGTAATACTTATCGACACCTTGATCAAAAAAACTATAAGCACCATCGCCACCTTGTGCTCTAATACTACCATTCGTTCCAGCTGTAACCGCTGTAAACAATTGTGAACCGTTATCTTGTGCGCCAGCAACAAAATTATCATTCGCTAAACCACTAATAGCATTGGTAGCAGAAACACCTACAGAATAAAATTGTGTAACATTAAATCCTTCATTTCTAGACGAAGTAACTGTTCCCGAATTATCCGAAAAATATACCCCTCCATCATTACCAAATAATATTCTATTTGATGCATTTTTTGCAAATGTCAAAGCATGTTGATCAGAATGCACATTTTGATAAGAAGACCCTGTCCAATCTGAAAATTGATTCCAAGTTGTAGTTCC
The DNA here is from genome assembly GCA_038204955.1 of Flavobacteriales bacterium. Taxonomy (GTDB): domain Bacteria; phylum Bacteroidota; class Bacteroidia; order Flavobacteriales; family Flavobacteriaceae; genus Flavobacterium. Next base: position 29,288 of record JBBRCJ010000026.1, on the reverse strand, counting down.
ATCAGTTGATTTAAAAAGATCGATTCCACCAACATAAACAATTTGATCATTACTTGGATCTACTTCCAAAAGTAAATCATAAAAAGCTTGACCCCTAGTAAAATCGTTTGCAGGAGTGCTTGATCCAGCAGGAAGATTTACAGTAGTAACGTTAGCAAATCCATCAACAGTTTTTAAAATAGTGACAGGATTAGTAGTTGAATTTAACTCCGCTAGAACATAGATTAAATCCGAATTTGTAGATGAAACTGCAATTTGAGTTCTCTTACCATCAGTAATCTCATATTTTTTAGTAAAACTAATTCCGTCTGTTGAAGAAAATATTGTTCCACCGCCAACTTGAAAAATTCTACTTCCAGTAGTTGACAACCAAATTTTATTATCGGCACCTATAGCAATATCATTTGGACAGTATTTTTTTCCTGTAGAAGTTAAAGGTAAGGTAACTTGATTCCAGTTAGCTCCACCATTAGTAGATTTATACAACCCATATTCATTTAATGCCTGAACCGCTCCATAAGCTGCGCCATCAGAAGCGGCTACATAAATTTCGGAAACTCCTGCATTATTTCTAATTTTAATGTCGTTAATATTTTGAATGCCTGGCAAAATAGTACCCGTGTAAATACCAGTTCCAGGGGTAAAAGTTATATTTAATCCAGATAAAGATGCATTTTCAAGAATATCTCCGTCGGATTTAGACACACTAAAAGAAGGAATTGTAATAGTTGGATCGTTTCCACCTAAACCAGGAGGAGGCCCTCCAACATTGTTCATTATAATGACTGCTATAGCACCTGCATCTTGAGCTGCTTTTACTTTAATTACAAAAGTACAACTACCACGACGTATTAGTGCTACTTTGCCTGCAACGTTGTTAACAGTTGGTGAACACCCTAAAGTTGGGGCAGCTGTTCCATCATTAATTAACACAACACTTGATGTAAAAGGAGCAGTAATTAAATTACCTGAACCTAAATTAGTTTCACCGCAAACATAGCTTCCAGCTATACCGGCAGGAGTATTAACTGTTAATGTTGATGACGATTGAAAAAAAGATGAACCACTTACACCGCCCAAAACTTTTGCCCATGTAGCTCCAGAATCTATCGATTTCCAAACACCATTTCCGCTTACATCACCAGTATAAGACTCACCTGTTCCAATATAAAATGTAGTGGTTGAATTTGGGTCATATATTATAGAAGAAACAGCTAAATTTTCAGGGAGATTGACTCTAGACCAAACTGACGAAGCATTTGAAATATTAGTGTTTTTCCAAAGACCTCCGCTTACACCTCCAGCAAAAACAGTTTCTTTAGCTGCATCATTGGGGTCAAACATTATCGCTCTTGTTCTTCCTCCAACATTTGTTGGACCTCGCTCCACCCAACTGTTGTCGTTTGCATCACCAGGGTTTCTGTTTAAAGCTAAGGCTTGGTCTCTAGCTGTTTTTAAATCGTTTCTAACTTTTTCAATATTTTCAAAAGTTGGGCGACCCGTTTCTGGATTAATTGAGGCATTCCATTCACTTTCAAAATATTTATTTGGCGGGATTCCGTTTTGCATTCGTTCGTCTTCATCCATTAACAAAGTTTTTTTAAATGGACTGTTTTTTAAAAAACTTTGATGCCTTTTTCTAAGTAAAGCTAGTTCCTCTCTACAATCTTCGTGAGAAGTTACTCCTTTAGGCAATTGTAATTCTCTTTTTTTAACCGCTTTTAAAGTGGTACTTTTTGTTTGGTTTTTAACTTGCGAATAACCTGTAATAAAAAACAAACTTAAAAACAACAGTAGTAAGGTATTTTTTTTCATAATTAAAATTATTTATTTAAGGCCATAAATATATTATAAATAAAATGATATTCAAAAATTATTCTTATTTTTTATGATTCGTTTATCAATTAACTACATTAAATATAGTATTATTAAATTTGACTATATAAAGAAAGGAATACAAGTTGCCTAGAATCGTTATTGAAATTTTCTATTAAAAATGATGTATCCTTTTGATTAAATGTTTATAAAATAACAATTTTAGATTTAAAAATTATCACTAACAGAAGCACTGCTTTTAAAAAAAATATCAATTTTAATAAAGTATTATATTGTAAAAAAATGATTTGCTTCTAAAAAAGGATGCCGGCTTTTATTTTCTTTAAATATTTTTCTTAACCTTCTCCCTCAGGTGTATTGTCTCGCAAAATATTAATGGGCGATTCATCAAAAGTGTCTTTTTTACCACTCCATTTTTCAACGGTTAATACTAAAGCAGGAAGAACCAATAGGTTGGCAAACATGGCAAAGGTTAAGGTTACTGATATTAATCCGCCAAGAGCGATAGTGCCACTAAAGCTGGAAAGTGTAAAAATAGCAAACCCAAAAATAAGTACAATTGAGGTGTAAAAAGTACTTACTCCAGTTTCACGCAACGCACTTAAAACCGATTTTTTTATTTTTCCGTTGTTGTGTTGCAAATCGTGGCGGTATTTTGCCATAAATTGAATGGCATTGTCAACAGAAATTCCGAATGCGATGCTGAAAACCAAAATTGTGGAAGGTTTTAAAGGTATTCCGAAATAACCCATAAGACCAGATGTGATGCACAAAGGTAAAATATTGGTTACTATTGAAGCAAAAATCATTTTTAAGGACCGAAACATATATGCCATTAATCCTGCAATTAAAAGTATAGCGAAAATTAACGATTCTATTAAATTGTTTATCAAGTAGGTAGTTCCCTTTTGAAAAACTAAAGCTTTACCCGTTATGGTAACTTTATAACGGTCGGCTGGAAAAATTTTATCGATTTTGGCATGCAATTTAGTTTCAATCTTTGCCATATCTTCAGTACCTATATCTTTCATAAAAGTTGTGATTCGGGCAAATTGTCCCGTTTTATCAACGTAACTTTTCATCAAATTATCTTTTGAATTTTTGGTTGCGTTTTTTGCATAACTCAAAATAAAAACCTGCTCTTGTGACTCTGGAAGTGCATAAAATTCTGGATTTCCGTTATAAAATGCTTGCTTTGCATATTTAACTAAATTTACAATTGAAACTGGCTTTGACAGCTGTGGAATAGATTCAATGGTTTCTTGCAATTCATCCATTTTTCGTAAAGTTGATGCCTTCAACACTCCTTTTTTACGACCAGTGTCAATCATAATTTCTAAGGGCATTACACCATTAAATTCTTTTTCAAAAAACACAATATCTTTAAAAAAGGAAGCTGACTTTGGCATTTCACCAATTAAACTACCTGATACTTTCATTTTTGAAACTCCAATTATACTAAAAATTAAAAACAAACCGTAAACAATATAAATTACATTTCGTTTATACTTGACAATATTTTCAACCCAATTTAAAAACGATGAAATGTAGTTTCTTTTAAGATGTTTTAGATGTTTAGCTGATGGAACTGCCATAAAACTATATACAATTGGCACTACAACAAGGGTTAATAAATAAACAATTATTACATTTATTGAGGTTACCAAACCAAATTCGAAAAGCAGTTCGTTACCCGTAATCATAAAAGTAGCAAATCCAATAGCCGTTGTTAAATTGGTCATCAAAGTAGAGACCCCGATTTTAGAAATTACACGTTGTAAGGCTTTGGCTTGATTGCCGTGCTCTAAAATCTCTTGTTGGTATTTATTAATTAAAAAAATACAGTTGGTAATACCAATTACTATAATTAACGGCGGAATAATAGCAGTTAAAATGGTAATTTTATAATGAAACAGACCCAATGTTCCAAAAGACCACATAACTCCAAAAAATAATATACAAACCGAAATAAAAGTTGCACGCAATGAACGAAAAAATAAAAAAAAGATCAATGAAGTAATGAACAATGCTGCTCCTATAAAAAGACCTATTTCACCCTTCATATTCTCGGTATTAATAGTGCGAATGTAGGGCATTCCCGACACTTTTAGATCAATTTTAGTAGCCTTTTCAAATTTTTCAATTGCTGGAACTAAAACATTTAAAATGAATTTTTTACGAACTGGTGAGTTTACAATTTTTTTATTAATGTACAATGCTGATCGTATACTCCCCGATTTTTTATTGAATAATAATCCTTCATAAAAAGGCAAATTGTTAAATAATTCGCCTTTTATATTGTTTAAATATTTTAAATTTGAAGTTTGGTTTTTATCAATTAAATTAACCAATTCAAAAGTTTGCTGGGCTTCGTTTTTTTGCAATTTTTTTAAATCGCTTATAGATATCACTAACTCAATTTCTTTATGTGACTTTAATGTAGCCATTAATTTGGTCCACTCGGCAAAAGCCTTTGGAGTAAAAAAAGTGTTATCTTTAACTCCAATAACTACCAAATTACCTTCTTCGCCAAAAGTATTTAAAAACTGAGTATACTGTAAATTTACAATATGGTTTTTAGGAAGTAAATTGGCTTCATTATAGGTCATCCCTACTTTTTTCCATTGTAAAGCTAAAAAAATGGTAATTAACCCAATGATTACTAATATTGTGGTTCGGTTGCGAAGCACAATTCCAGCAATTTTTTCCCAAAAACCAACTTTTTTATATTTTTTCATTAATTCAATAAAGTGGTACAAATGTAATAAAATCGAAACTTTTAATAGTAATGTTACCAAAAATATTTTTTTTAAATTTTACAAATTTTTAAGCATTTAATTGAATTTTTAGGTGTTTGTAAAATTAATTCTTAGCAAAATTAAATGAGTTTAAAACTTTTATTTCTTATTTAAAGTTACCATAAATTAATTTTGAATGTTGCTATTATTCATTTTCTTTTTAGATATTTGTACAACACTTAATTTCTTGTTTTAAGAATGAAAAAATTCAAAAACGCCATTTTTTATATTTCTGTTACCGGAGGATTTACTGCTTTAATAGTTTGGATCCTATCAAAAGGCAAGTTTTTAGAAAAAGGTCGAAATGTGGTTGCAGCCACTTCCAATGATAGTTTTTTGGATCAGTTTTTAGATTCTTTAGATCATAATTTAAAACATCCGTTGGCCATTTTATTGTTACAAATTATAACTATTATAATTGTAGCTCGTTTTTTTGGTTGGATTTTTAAAAAAATTGGACAACCGTCCGTAATTGGAGAAATAATTGCAGGTATTTTTCTTGGTCCATCGGTAGTGGGATTATATTTTCCAGACTATTCGGCTACACTTTTCCCGCCAGATTCTTTGGGCAACTTAGGTTTTTTAAGTCAAATTGGGCTGATCCTTTTTATGTTCGTTATAGGTATGGAACTTGACTTGAAAGTTTTAAAAAACAAAGCTAATGATGCCGTGGTAATTAGTCATGCCAGTATTGTTATTCCATTTGCTTTAGGAATTGGCTTGTCTTATTTTATTTACCATCAATTTGCCCCTCAAGGTGTTGAATTCTTAGCTTTTAGCTTGTTTATGGGAATTGCAATGAGCATTACTGCTTTCCCAGTTTTAGCCCGAATTGTTCAAGAAAGAGGTATTCATAAAACACGATTAGGAACCATAGTAATAACCTGTGCGGCCGCAGATGATATAACTGCTTGGTGCTTATTAGCCGCTGTAATTGCCATAGTAAAAGCGGGTTCTTTTACCAGTTCATTGTACATTATTCTACTGGCAGCTGTTTACCTTTTGATGATGTTGCTTATTGTAAAACCATTTTTAAAAAAAATTGGCGATTTGTACGCTACTCGTGATAATTTAGGAAAACCAGTAGTTGCCATTTTTTTATTGACTTTAATAATATCGTCTTATTTAACCGAAGTTATTGGAATTCACGCACTTTTTGGCGCTTTTATAACTGGTGCTATTATGCCCGATATTACTAAAATTAGAAATATTTTTATTGAAAAAGTAGAAGACGTTGCTGTAATTTTATTATTGCCTTTATTCTTTGTTTTTACAGGATTACGGACTCAAATTGGATTATTAAACGATCCTTATTTATGGAAAATCACAGGATTTATAATCTTGGTTGCAGTGGTAGGAAAATTTTTAGGAAGTGCTTTGGCGGCAAAATTTGTAGGTCAAAATTGGCGCGATAGTTTAACCATTGGCGCATTAATGAATACTAGAGGTTTAATGGAACTGGTAGTTTTAAATATTGGTTACGATTTGGGAGTGCTTTCGGCAGAGGTCTTTACGATGATGGTAATAATGGCATTAATAACCACGTTTATGACTGGACCTGCTATTGATTTGATAAATTATATTTTTAAAACTAAAGAAGCTTATTTTCCTAAAGAAATAAACCATAGTGCTTTTAAAATATTAATTTCGTTTGGAAACAATATTAAAGGTAAATCCCTACTTAAAGTTGCTAACAGTTTGGTTAAAAAACAAAATGATAATTCAAATATAACGGCATTGCATTTATCACTTTCAGATGAAATTCACGCCTTTAGTTTAGAAGATTATGAAACTGAAATGTTTAAACCTATCTTAAAAGAATCAAGAAATTTAAATCAAGAAATTTCAACTATTTTTAAAGCCACGAATGATATTGAAACTGATATTGCCGATGTTGCCAAAAATGGGGATTACGATTTGGTATTAGTAGGTTTGGGGAAATCAATTTTTGAAGGAACAATGCTGGGTAAAATTTTAGGCTTTACTACTAGAATTATAAATCCCGACCGTTTAATTGACAAGTTTACAGGTAAAGAAGGATTGTTCGAAAACTCTCCATTTGATGAACGAACGCGGCAAATAATATCGAAAACAAAAACACCATTAGGAATTTTAATTGATAAAGATTTAACCGAAATCAACGAAGTTTTTATACCTATTTTTAGTATTGAAGATTCGTTTTTAATTGAATACACTCAAAAATTAATTTTTAATAATGATTCAAAAGTTACCATTTTGGATATAAATAATTATGTCAACAACAATTTCGTAATGGAAAATGCAATAATTGCTTTAGAAAATAAGTACCCAAATAATATTGCTATTATTAAAGAAGAGGAACTAAAAGCAGGGTTTTTAGCACAACAAAATCTTATGATAATTAGTCTAGACAGTTGGAAAAAACTTATTGATTCACAAAGCGTTTGGTTAAGTACCGTACCCAGTGTTTTGATTATTAAACCCTGAGCTAAAACCCCAAATCTAAAACAAAACTGGCCTTGATAGCAAAATTATCATAAAAACCTGGCAATTGATTAGGTCCGTATCGATAAAAACTACCAATGCCTAGTCCTTTTAAAATTCTATTGAACTCCAAACCAGTTTCAAAATAACCTCGATCTAAAGTCTTAAAATCTATACCAATATGACGCTCACGTTTGTCTAAATTTCCCCAACCAGCTCTGTTAACAAAAGCTATCGAGGCACCAAATATTTTAGAAATTCTAAATCTTTTAAACTCATGTTTGGCTTGAAAATAAACATATTTGTCCGAAAAAAACTCATTAAAATACATAGTTTCAAAAGTATTCCCGTCAATAATTGAAAAAAAACGGCGCAACACACTTTCATTTAGTAAACAATTGGGCGAAGTGCTATACAAATGTGTTATAGGAACATCACCTAAAGCCAAACCAGACCGAAATAAAAAGGATGTTCTTTGTCCGTTTAGATGTTTTTGAGACCATTCTGACTTAAAGTCAATTTTTGTAAAATTAAAATCGTTGCTTAAAAAATTAGGAATCGTTTGAGTAAATTGAATCGTAAAAATAGGATATCGTTTTTCAATTTCAAGTTTGCCTCGAGGAGTTTGCATAAAATTAGAATACGGATTCCACTGCAATGAAAATGAAGCCGAAGTAATATCAAAAATTTTGGTTAAATAATTGTTGTACAAATAATTATATTCAAATTTAGGCTCAATTCGGCTTTTAGAAATTTGCCAAACGGAATAGGTTTTGGGTATAATTCGAGTTTCAATATACCCTGCAAAACTTTTATAATTGTAAAATGTATTGGTTGAAACAGGTTGCGAAGTATAAATTCTAAATACTCTTGGATCGGTTAAAAAAGTAGAACTTGCAATTTCATTCAAATCGTTGGTGTAAGATAGACCCAGCCAAGTGTTTGAAAAATTACCAACTCTAATTGCTGATCCAATATGATATTTAAAAGATTCATCTTTAAGCCCATAAGCTAAATGGGCATCAACTTTATAAATTTTAGAAAATTTTTCATTTGAAGTTCCTCCTAATCCAATTCTAAAACCTTCTAAATTATTAAAACTTAAAAGGGTTCGTAAATCGATATCAAAATAGTTAAACGGAACATAACCTTTAATAATTTTTCGACCAAAAAATAGCCGCTTCTCTACTTTGTTCAAAACCGAAATACTATCAAGTGCAACATATGTTTTTTTATCACGAAGAGTTAACGAATCACTTCGAAATTTATTCCAAAAAGTTTCTGATTTTTTATTAGCATCTGATTCAATTTCAATAGCAATGAATTTTCTTTTAATTTCAATTGATTTATTAAATTCAAAATCGGTATTGGTCGATTGTGTTTCTAAATAAGTAAAGTCGGAAGCATTTTTAAATTTTTCATCATTCTTGTCTTTTTTATCATCATAAAACTCAATTGTACTCCCTAAGATTTTAATTGCTTCTTTACTTGTACCTTTTGAAATTTTAAATTTTTTAACACTAGGAAACCATATATTTTCATTTTCAAAATAAATAAATTCGTGAATTCCTTCAATTTCAATAGTGTTTCTTGTACGCATAACCGCTTTTGCAACAGCAAAATTTTTAGCATCTATATATAAAACACCTTCTAAACCATCAGTTCTCTTTGATTTTTTTTTAAAATAAACAAGCGTTACTTTTCGATTTTGAATCTCGGTTGTGTCTAAAATTTGAAATTTATACTCTTTAAAAGAATCTGATATTAACGGACTATTAAATTTAGTAGTAAATAATTCGTAATGGTCATCATAAATAGAAAATGATTGCAAATTAAAACCCATTAATTCATAAATAGGTTCTTTTAACCCAGCAAATTTAACTGCTAAAACTGTTTCTTTTAATGTTTTATTGTATTGAAATTTTGATATTTTTTCCGATTCAAAAAGATGATGTTGCGCAATTATCTTTTTGAATTTAAAATTGGCTGAGTCAATTTTTTTAAAAGTTTTAATTCCCTTTTTAAAAGTGAAAACAGTATCTATTTTACCTAAAATAGAATCTCGTGATGCTGTCACAATTAATTTAGAGTATCGTTTGAATTGAAATGTTGACAATTTTTTTAACGGATCGTTTTCATCTTTAAAGCTTATGGCTTTTTTAATTAAATCATTTGCCTTTGCTTCTGACGCAATTGGTAAACCATTTAAATTAACATTAATTGGAGTCAATAAAACTTGATAAAATGATTTTTGATTAGATATTGTAATAGTTGTAGTTTCAAAACCAATAAAAGTAACCTGAAACCATTTTAATTTAGTAATGCTGTTAAGTTTAAACTTTCCAGTCCCATCAGAAATTAAACTTAACCCGTTATCGGTTTTAATGGATGCAAATGAGATTGATTTATTGGTTTGAACGTTTTTTATAACACCATTAATTTGAAACTGTGCTTGCAATTTAAATGATAAAAAAAGTACTATCCAAATAATATTTTTCATTATTACTTTTTTAATCAACGTAAATAGCACCAATTAAATAGGTTACTGCTTTGCCTGAAATTAAAACTCTTTCGTTTTTATTTTCACAGAATAATTGCCCAACTCTTTCTGAAATTTGGAAAGCCATTAGTTCCTTTTTATTTAAAACTTGACTCCAATAAGGGATTAAACTACAATGAGCTGAACCTGTAACAAAATCTTCAAAAAGTGTGGCTTGTGAGGTGAAAAATCTTGATACAAAATCAGACTTTTCTCCTGGGGCAGTAACAATTATTCCGCCAGGATCTAAATTAATTTGACTTAAAATCTGTCTATCAACTACTATATTTTGTATATCCAATTCATTTTCATAAACTAAAACATAATCTCGTGCTTTTAAAACTTTTATGGGTTGTTTACTTAGCGATTTAGCAATAATTTCGGGCAATGTAGTTGCTATCGGATTTCGAGAAGGAAAATTCAAAGTATAAAAATCTTCTTTACAAGTAACTATTAAATCACCTGATAATGTAGTAAATACAATTTCATCTTTAGGATACTTTAAAATCGTTTTTAATGCGTGAGCAGCTGCTAAAGTAGCGTGTCCACACAAATCCATCTCAATATCGGGGGTGAACCATCTTAAATGGACTTTATCCCCGTTATCAATGAAAAAGGCAGTTTCGGCAACGGCATTTTCTTTGGCTATATTAAGTAAAACTTGATCGGGCAACCATTGTTTTAATGGCACTACACAAGCAGGATTGCCTTTGAAAATTGTATCTGTAAAAGCATCAATTTGAAAAATTGGATTCTGCATTAAAAATTATTTGTAATTTAAACAAATGTAGTGTTTAAAAACAAATTATTTCAAAGTATTCAAATTTTCAACAATATATGTAGATAACCAAGGTACTTCTTGTAACTTAACAAAACATAATTTTTTACTATTTACTTTTTTAAAGTTGTTTAATATACTTATAAAGATAGCATTGGCTGCAATTAAGTTTTGTTGAGTAAAGGTTTTAAGTACTTTTTCAGCCTCTTTGTCTTTTAAAGCATAATCTTTATAGTCGTGAAAGTTATTTTTTAAATTATCATGGTATTTTAAAACATCTTCAAATTTAAACTCATACATCTCTTTATAAGAGTTGTCTTTATAAAAAAGAGTAAAAAACGACCAAGCGGCTCCTCCAACAAATACAATGTTCTTTTTTGACGAAGTCAACTGCTCCAAGTTTAATGTGGTCTTAATTTCATCGTTTAAATGAATTTCGTCATTAGTAACTTCTGAAACAAAATCATTCAAATTGTTGTATGATAATTTTTCAGAATAAGATAAAATTCCTTTAGGAAAGTAAAAATCTTTAAAAGTTTGTTGTCCGTTTTTGTTTTCATAAAAACCCCCTTTTGTGTTTTGACTTGCAATAATTATCAAAAAAGCATCCTTAGCAAGTTTTGTTGAAATACATTCGTTAAAAATGTGTTCAGCTTCAATTGATGTAGTTGTTACGGAAGTCTTTATTTTAGTTAACTCAAAAATTTTATTGATTAAAAGGTCTTTATTATTGGCAATTGAAATACCAGATGAAACTACTATCACTATTTTACTTTTATCGATTTTGTTTTCGTTAATTAACAAATTATAGTTTTCAAAAACTCTTTTACTAGCATTTTGAATGTAACTTTCGGATAATGAGCCAGTATTTAAAATTCCAGAATCAATAACATTATAATCAGTCCAAGCTTTTTCTGAAACCCATATTCTTTTGTTACTGTCACGAACATCAATAATATTAACTTTTATTCCACGGAAACCAATTTCAATTCCTGCATGGAAATTTTGTGAAAAAAGGGGGGTTAAAAAAAGGAAAAAAAATGCTAAAGTACTAAGCTGGAATGTTGTTTTCAAAGTCAATTAGTTTGTTTTAATACAAATATAAATACAATATTTAAAAAAACAAGGGTTTTCGCCTTTAAAAAATCAAATTTTAATTAAAATGAACCTAATTTTCCATCTTTCATAGTGTCCGAAATGAATGAAACCACCCAAGAAATTTCAGGCTGTTTAGCAAAAATTAATTTTTTACTTTCTATTTTTTTAATGTTGGATAATGTAGCTATTAAAATAGCGTTAGAGGCAATTAAATTTTCGTGTGTAAAAGTTTTTAAAACCCTAGCTACTTCTGGGTTTTTGGCAGCTAAATCTTTGTAAGTATCAAAATTTGTTCTTAAAACCTCATCGTATTTATAAATATCTTCTAATCTAAATTCTTGTAAATTTAAACGAGATTGATCATTGTTAAAAAGTGTATAAAAAGCCCAAACCGATCCTCCAGAAGCATAAACTCTTTTTTTATTAGAAGCACTATTTCGAGTCTCATACATTGCCTTTACATCTGCATTTAACTTTGGATTGTACTCATCAACCAATGCTGAATAATCGGAAATTTTAGAACTAGAATATTTTTTATTTAATAGATTTGAAAATGACATAGTGCCCAAGTCCATATTAAAATCATTAAACGTAGTTTTACCACTTTCGGTTTCAATAAATCCTCCTTTAGTATTACCACTTCCAATGTCCATAATCATTGACTCTTTGAAATACTTTGGCGGAATACAACCTTTAAATAGTAATTTTGATTCAATGTCGGAAGTAACAATATGAGGTTGAATACAAACTTCTTCATAAATTTTTTTGGCAAATTCATTCGTATTTTTAGCAACAGATACTCCAGAAGAAATTACTAAATAAATTTTTTCTTTATCAATTTTATATTGATTTATAAGTTTGTTATACGTTGATAAAACTTGCTTTGAAGTAGTTTCAATATCAAAAGCAGTTAACGATCCATTATTTACAATTCCGGATAAAATATTAATGTTTTCAAACCAGTGATTATCAATAACCCAAATTCCTTTTTCAATACTCCGGGCATCAATAATAAAAGTTTTAAGTCCTTTTCCACCAATTTCTATACCTGCATATTGGTTTTGAGCATTACTAGTATTAAAAAAGAAAAATGTAATGAAAATTAAAAAAAAATAGTTAAAAAGTTTTGTTTTCATTATTGTCTATTACGTTTAATTTAATATATTACTTTAGCGCCTTTAGCAGAATCAGCAACATACGATAGCAACCAGGCAATTTGCCCTTGTTTGACAAACATTATTTTTTTATCGGCAATATTAGGAATGTTTTGCAAAGTTGTAAGCAATATGTTGTTTGCTGAAATTAAATGTTTTTGTGAATAGGTTTTTATTACAGCGGCTACTTCTGTATCCGTTTTTGCCATTTCTACAAATTTAGCGTAATTGTATTGAATCAATTCATTGTAGTCTTGAACGTCTTCTAAAGTGTACTTATTATAATTTTCAGGAGCAATGCTTCCGTTGTGCAACGTGTAAAATGCCCAAACAGCCCCGCCTGAAGTATAAATATTTTTTTTACTTAAAGTTAAAGGTCGCTGTTTTAACATTTCTACTACTTCAGTTTCTAAAGTTTTGCGATAATTAATGGATTCATTTGTAAATTGATTGATTTGTTCAACATTACCTTTTTTATTAATTTTTTCGGTTAAAGTAACTGTTCCTAAATTTAAGTTTATTGGAAAAAAAACGGTATTTTCTTCATTTACTACATCAACATAGCCCCCTTTGGTATTTCCTCCGCCAATATCAATTAATAATGCATCGTTGTATGATTTGGGAGGTATGCATCCTTTGAAAGATAATTTAGATTCTAATTGTGATGAAATTACTTCAATGTTTTTATTAGTTAATTGTAAAATTTTAGCAACTAAAACATCAGTATTTTTTGCCATTCCTACGCCAGAGGAGGCTACTATATAAATTTTACTGTCTTCGATTTTTTGTTCGTTTAAAAGCTTTTGATAATTTGCAAAAACAACTTCGCAAGCTTTATCAATATCTGGTTGTGCTAGATTTCCATTTACGGAAATTCCTTTGGCAATACCTACATTTTCAGTCCAAAAATCTTTAATTTCATAAATACCTTTCTTAACATTTTTTACTTCGATAACAGTAACCTTCACTCCTTTACTACCAATTTCTATACCTGCAAAACGGTTTTGTGAAACGACTAAATTGAAAAATAAAAAGGCTATTAAAAATTGTATTTTAAAAATTATATTTGTTTTCATTGTAAAATTATAAAAATTCGAATTTTTTGTACAACTTACAAAGTTAAACAATTTTTGTACCAAAACATTTTTAATGGTAATTATTTCGTTAAACTTTCATAATCTCAGCGTCTTTAGCAATTAAAAGTTCATCAATTTTTTTAATGAAATTATTAGTTAAATTCTGAATTTCTTCTTCTGCGCTTTTACAAACATCTTCCGAAGTTCCCTCTTTTTCCAATTTTTTTATGTCCGTATTTGCATCTTTCCGTGCATTTCTAATACCAACTTTTGCATCCTCAGCTTCGGCTTTGGATTGTTTGGTTAAATCTTTACGTCGGTCTTCGGTCAATGCTGGAACATTTATTATAATTACATCACCGTTATTCATTGGGTTAAACCCGATATTGGCAACCATAATTGCTTTTTCAATTGGGTGTAGCATGCTTTTTTCGTAAGGCTGAATAGTGATTGTTCTAGCGTCAGGAACGTTCAAGTTGGCAACTTGTGAAAGCGGTGTTGCAGAACCATAATAATCAACAAAAACACTTCCAAGCATTGCAGGACTCGCTTTTCCTGCGCGAATATTTAAAAATTCTTTTTCTAAATGCGCGATGGATTCATTCATTGATTCGGTTGCTTGATCAATTATAAATTCTATTTCTTCCATTTTATTTTAGGTTTCAGTTTTCGGTTTTAGGCTTCAAATTCAAAAATCTACACTCTTAAATCTGATAAGTGTACTTTTTTATACATTTACAATTGTGCCCACATTTTCTCCATTAATTATTTTTAAAAGATTTCCTTTTTTGTTCATATCAAATACTACGATAGGCAACTTATTTTCTTGAGATAAAGTAAATGCTGTTGTATCCATTACATTTAATCCTTTTTTTATTACGTCTTCAAAAGAAATATAATCAAATTTTGTAGCCTCAGGATTTTTTTCTGGGTCGGCAGTGTAAATACCATCAACTCGAGTTCCTTTTAAAATTACGTCGGCGTGAACTTCAACTCCTCGTAAAACGGCGGCTGTATCGGTTGTAAAATACGGGTTTCCAGTTCCAGCACCAAAAATCACAATTCTTCCTTTTTCTAAATGTCGAACAGCTCTTCTTTTAATATAAGGTTCGGCAATAGCTTCAATTTTCAAGGCGGTTTGGAGTCGGGTAAGCATTCCTTTGTCTTCTAATGCTCCTTGCAATGCCATTCCGTTAATTACTGTAGCTAACATTCCCATATAATCACCCTGAACTCTATCCATACCGTTACTTGCACCCGCTACACCTCTAAAAATGTTTCCGCCACCAATAACAATGGCAATTTCAATACCCAAATCGTGAATTTGTTTAATTTCATCGGCATAATCAGAAAGCGTTTTGGGGTCAATTCCGTATTGACGAGTTCCCATCAAGGCTTCGCCACTAAGTTTTAAAAGAATTCTTTTGTATTTCATTAGGGTTGTTGTTGCTGTTTGAAATGCAAATATAAACAATTACTTATTTTTAAGAAATAGAATTTTGAAATTAGAAAATAATTTAAATTTTTACTCTTCTAACTTCCTTAACGATTTTTGGGAACGACTGCCGTGAAAAGCACGAAGTACTTCGATTTGATTTTTTGTAATTCGATAAATAATTAGGTAAGAGCCTAAAATAATATTTCTATATTTTTTGGATTTGGTTTCCAAATGCAGGCATTCAGGGTGCATTAAAAATTGGGTTTCTAACAAACGAACTCTAATTTTTAAATCATCATAAAAATTTAAAGCCGTTCTTTCACCAAAAGTGGCTTCGCTAAATTCATTAATATCTTTAATATCGTCAAAGTAAAATGAGGATCTAATTACTTCTTTCTTTGCAATCTCCATTCGTTGAATTTTGTATCAAATTCTTTTTCACTCATAAACTCCCTGTTTTCCGCCTCTTTTATCATTGACAAAAAAGTTTCTTGTGACATTGGTTTTCCTGGAGTTGCCAAGTTTTTCGGTTTTATTTTTGAAGTTTTCATATATTTAAAAAATTAAAATAAAAGTAAGAAAACTATTTTACAAATGGATTATTCAGAAATCGATTTCTCAAAATCATCTGGTGAAATTGCATTTTTTACGTCATAATAGCCAATTTTAGTTCGGCATAATCTTGATAAATGGGCTCCTGAATTTAGGGCTTTACCAAAATCAAAAGCTAACGAACGGATATATGTTCCTTTGCTACATGAAACTCTAAAATCAATCTCGGGCAATTCAATTCGGGTAATTTCAAATTCATAAATAGCGGTTTTTCTTGAAGCAATTTCAACCTCAACTCCTGCCCTAGCGTGCTCGTACAAGCGAATTCCGTCTTTTTTAATCGCAGAAAAAACAGGGGGTTTTTGGTCAATTTCTCCAATGAATTGCCTGGTGGTTTCTTGAATTAAATTATTATTTATATGTGATGTTGGAAAGGTAAAATCAATTTCGGTTTCTAAATCGTAGGATGGCGTTGTGGCTCCAACTACTATTGTTCCTGTATATTCTTTAATTTGCGATTGAATTTCAGTAATTCGTTTAGTGAATTTTCCTGTACAAACAATTAATAATCCTGTAGCTAAAGGATCTAAGGTTCCTGCATGACCAATTTTAAAATTTTTAGGTAAATTTAAAGTCCGTTTTAAGGCATATTTTAATTTATTAACTGCTTGAAAAGAACTCCACGTTAAGGGTTTATCAATCAACAAAATTTGCCCATTTAAAAAATCTTCAGCAGTCATTAAAGTATGGTAAGTTTTTGTACAAAAAAGTGAATTAATAAAAGTAATACACCAACAATTATTCGATAATACCCAAAAACTTTAAACCCATTTTTAGTTAAATAATCAATGAATGTTTTAATTGCAATTAAGGCTACTATGAAACCAATTATATTTCCGATAATTAAAAAGTTAATTTGCTCTTGCGAAAGTACAAACCCGTCTTTATAGTAATCATAACATTTTTTAACCGTTGCGCCAAGCATTGTAGGAATGGCAAGAAAAAACGAAAACTCTGCTGCTGTTTTTCGAGATAGTTTTTGAGTCATTCCGCCAACTATACTTGCACCGCTTCTTGAAACCCCCGGAATCATTGCTAAACATTGAAACAATCCAATTTTAAATGCAGTTGCATACGAAATTTCTTGAGAATCATTTTCAGCAGTTGAACTGGAGAACCAATCGTCAACTTTTAATAAAATTACCCCGCCTACTAATAAAGAAATGGCAACAGTAACTGGATTTTCGAGTAAAGTATCAATTTTTTTTGCAAATAACAATCCAAAAAGTACCGCAGGAATAAAAGCAACTAGTAACTTAAAGTAAAAATTAAAACTTTGAAAAAACCGTTTGAAATAAAGAACTAAAACTGAGAGTATGGTTCCTAATTGAATAACTATTGTAAACAATTTAGTAAAATCATCATGGGCAATTCCGAAAAAAGAACTTGCTATAATCATATGTCCCGTAGAAGAAACAGGTAAAAATTCGGTTATTCCTTCTATTATAGCTAATATTATGGCTTGAATATAATTCATTTTAATTTCAAATTTCAGATTCTAAATTTCAGATTTCAAATCATCTAAAAATAAAAAAAGAGGTTTAACTTATGATTTAGATTTTTTAAATATAGAATAAATTGCGATTCCGAAACCAGTTAAAATCAATGTTGGAGCCAATCGAATGCGTTGAAAATTAAAAACTTCGTCATTAAAAGTAGCAATAGGATTGTCATTGCTACCACCTGCCATTAAAATAAATCCTAAAATAATTACACCCAAGGCAATAAGTAAAAACTTATAATTTTCTTTTTCAAACAGAAATACTGGTTTTTGCTCGTTATTATTATTTTTCATAAATATGTTTTAAAATTCTGGAATTAAAAATCGTTAATTAAAATTAATATAAATCGTCTGTTCGTAAATTCAAGAATCGTTGTGTTGCAAAGTGAGTACTTATCCAAGTTATTATAGTACCTAAAAACAAAACTCCAAGCAAAACTAGAATTGTAAGTAACTGGTCTTTAAAAATATCTAGTTCAGGATAATTTGCATTAATATATAAAAGAACGGATATAATTGACAAAACAGCTAAAGCAGAACCTATTAACCCTAAAATAATACTTCTTCTAACGAATGGTTTTCTTATAAATGATTTTGTGGCACCAACCATTTGCATTGTTTTTATAATGAATCGGTTAGCATAGATGGACAAACGAAGCGAACTGTTAATTAATAATACAGAAATAAATGCAAAAATTCCACTAATAATTAAAACCCACATTGTGATCTTTTTTATGTTATCGTTAACCAAAGTAATTAATTGTTTGTCATAAACAATATCGGCTACCATTGGGTTAGCCCGAATTTGACCTTCCACTTTTCCAAAACCAGGGTTGGTAACATAAGCAGCTTTCAAATGAATATCAAAAGAGTTTTGAAGCGGATTACCACCCAAAAATTCAATAAAATTATCGCCCACAATATCTTTATGATCTTTAGCTGCTTGTTCTTTAGAAACATAAATACAATCTTTTGAAAACTTTGATGCTTTCATTTCGGAAGCAAAAGCCTTAAAAACACTATCGTTTGCTTCATTTTTAAAAAATACTGTCATTACAATATCTTCTTTAAAATTATCTGATAATCGCTTAGAGTTAATAACGAACAAACCCAACATTCCTAGTAAAAAAAGTACTAAAAAAACGCTAAGCACAACTGAAAAATAAGAAGTGATAACTCTGCGTTTTTGAAATTTATCAAATGATGATGACATAAATAAGTATTTTGTAGGCAAAAATAACAAACAATTTGTTTAATCACACTTTCTAACGTTTAAAGTTTTAATTTTAGTACAATAAATGTAAATTTGCCAAAAAAAGTTACTAGTTATTAGTTAATGGTTTTAAATAGAACCATTAAATTTTTTAACTTATAACTTGTAACTTGCAACTTAAAATGAAATACAATCCGAGCGAAATCGAGGCTAATTGGCAAAAATATTGGGCAGAAAATCAAACTTTTGCTGCATCTAATACATCAAAAAAACCTAAATATTATGTTTTAGATATGTTTCCTTATCCTTCGGGTGCTGGGCTTCACGTTGGGCATCCTTTAGGTTACATCGCTTCTGATATTGTTGCGAGATATAAGCGACACAAGGGTTTTAATGTTTTGCATCCGCAAGGATATGATTCTTTTGGGCTTCCTGCTGAACAATATGCGATTCAAACTGGACAACATCCCGAAAAAACTACTAAAGAAAATATTGCTCGTTACCGAGAACAATTGGATAAAATAGGTTTTTCATTCGATTGGAGTCGAGAAGTTCGTACTTCAAATGCTGATTATTACAAACATACGCAATGGATATTTATTCAATTATTCAATTCTTGGTACAATAAAAATTCTGATAAGGCCGAAGATATTTCTACCTTAACAGCGGTTTTCGAAAAAGAGGGAAATGCTACTGTAAATGCGGTTTGCGATGAAAATATCACTCCATTTTCTGCTGAAGAATGGAATGCTTTTTCATTAGACGAACAACAAAAGATATTATTACAGTACCGATTAACCTACTTAGCCGAAACTGAAGTGAATTGGTGTCCAGGTTTAGGAACTGTTTTGGCAAATGATGAAATTGTAAACGGCGTTTCCGAACGTGGCGGACATACTGTTATTCGTAAAAAAATGACCCAATGGAGTATGCGAATTTCCGCTTATGCTGAACGTTTGTTGCAAGGTTTAGATACTATTGATTGGAGCGAAAGTATTAAGGAAAGTCAACGAAATTGGATTGGGAAGAGTGTTGGGGCTATGGTTGAGTTTAAAGTCCTCACCCCAGCCCTCTCCAAAGGAGAGGGAGCCGAGATGGATATTGATGATGGAAATAAAATTGCAAATGATTCTGGAAATTCAGGTATAAAAAATGAGCCTGGTTATTTAACTGGCGATTCACAAATTGCATCAATTTTGTTGGGACACGCACAAGAAATGCGAAAAGAACCAACATTTGAAGAAGCATTACTTTGGGAAGAAATTAGAAATAAAAAATTAGATAATAAATTCAGACGGCAACATCCAATTGGAAAATATATTGCGGACTTTGTTTGTCTTGAAAAAAAATTAATTATCGAAATTGATGGAGGTTATCACGATACAAAAGAGCAAATTCAGCTTGATGAAGAGCGAACTTTTGAATTAGAACAAAAACATCAATTTAAAGTTATTCGATTTAAAAATGACGAAGTAAAATTCCATATTTCAACAGTTACTGAAAAAATAAAGCAGGAATTAAATACTCGCAAAATCTCAGAAACAACAATATCAGAAACCAAAATTTCTGAAGCAACAATACCAACAACAACAATTTCAACAGCATCAACAACATCAGTTTCAACAGGATCAACTTCTACATCGTCTCCCTCTCCTTTGGAGAGGGCTGGGGTGAGGGTTTTCACCACAAGACCAGACACGATTTTCGGAGTAACCTTTATGACCCTTGCTCCCGAACACGAATTAGTTTTACAAATTACAACGCCAGATTGTTTACAAAACGTAAAAAATTACATAGAATCTACTGCAAAACGTTCAGAAAGAGAACGAATGGCAGATGTAAAAACCATTTCGGGCGTATTTACTGGAGCTTATGCTGAACATCCGTTTACGAAAGAACCGATTCCTGTTTGGATAGGCGATTATGTATTGGCTGGTTACGGAACAGGCGCAGTAATGGCGGTGCCTTGCGGAGATGAGCGAGATTATGCTTTTGCAAATTTCTTTAAAGGTCAAAACGGAATGCCAGCCATAAAAAATATTTTCAATCAAGATATTTCAGAAGCCGCTTATGGCGAAAAATCGGGTTTTGAATTAATAGATTCCGATTTTTTAAACGGATTGGGTTACAAAGAAGGCACCAAAAAAGTAATTGAAGCATTAGAAAAAATAAACCAAGGAAATGGTAAAATAAATTACCGCTTGCGCGATGCTGTTTTTTCTCGTCAACGTTATTGGGGCGAACCGTTTCCTGTGTATTATGTGAATGGATTGCCGCAAATGATTGATGCAAAACATTTACCAATTGTATTACCCGAGGTTGAGAAGTATTTACCCACCGAAGACGGACAGCCGCCTTTAGGAAACGCTACAACTTGGGCTTGGGACAATTTTCAATGTTCAATCGTTAGTAATCAGTTGGTTGATGATAAAACAATTTTTCCTTTAGAATTGAATACTATGCCAGGTTGGGCGGGAAGTTCGTGGTATTGGATGCGTTATATGGATGCACACAACGAAACCGAATTTGCCTCGGCAGAAGCCATAAAATATTGGGAAAGTGTAGATTTATACATTGGCGGAAGCGAACACGCCACAGGACATTTATTGTACTCCCGTTTTTGGAATAAATTTTTAAAGGACAAAGGTTTTGCTCCTACCGAAGAACCTTTTAAGAAATTGATCAATCAGGGGATGATTTTGGGGATGAGTGCGTTTGTTCACAAGATAAAAGATATTGGTTTTTATAAATATGAAGAAAATATTGGAGAAGAATTAATGAATCAGAAAGACGAATTATTTAACTCTATTTTTCAAGAAATTTTAGGAAACATAATCATATCTTATGATTTGTTAGAAGGTAAAAAAGAATATGATGCAATAAATGGAGAACTTTACAATTTAGTTAAAGTTGCAATTGGAGTTGATTTTGATTTTTCTGATTTAACCAATAATGGCTTTGAATTAGATAAAATAAGTTTTACAACTTATCAAGGACATTCTCCATTAGAATATGTTAGTTTACAAGACGAGTTAGATTTTGAACGATACAATGTTTGGAATAGGGAAGATCATATTAAAAGACCTATAACAAATTCAAAAAATAAAATAAAAGTTTCTCGCGAAGTAGAAAAAATGTCAAAATCCAAATACAACGTAGTAAACCCAGACGATATTTGTAACGAATATGGAGCAGATACTTTGCGCTTGTACGAAATGTTTTTAGGTCCATTGGAGCAATCAAAACCTTGGAATACTGCAGGAATTACAGGAGTTTTTGGGTTCTTAAAAAAACTATGGCGCTTGTACTTTGATGAAAATGGTTTGATAGTTTCAAATGAAGAACCAACTGCTGAAATGTATAAAAGTTTACACAAAACCATTAAAAAAGCCACGGAAGATATCGAGAATTTCTCGTTCAACACCTCGATTTCGCAATTTATGATTTGTGTTAATGAATTATCGACTTTAAAATGCCATCATAGAAAAATTTTAGAACCTTTGGCTATTTTAATTTCGCCTTATGCACCGCATATTGCTGAGGAATTGTGGTTTGCATTGACAGGAAATAAAGGAATTAGTTACGAAGAATTTCCTATTTGTGATGAAAAATACTTGGTAGAATCGGAAAAAGAATATCCAGTTTCGTTTAACGGAAAAATGCGATTTACAATTAAATTACCTTTAGACTTAACTGTTGCTCAAATTCAAGAAATTGTAATGGCAGATGAGCGAACCATCAAGCAATTGGATGGAAAAATGCCTAACAAAGTGATTATTGTTCCTGGAAAGGTTATTAATTTAGTAGGGTAATAAAAAAATTGTTGATTTTTAACGATTTAAAGTTGAATTTGACGCTCAATTTGTTGGTCGAGTGAAATAAAGGTTTCGGTACGTGAAACTCCTGAAATGGGTTGTATTTTTTGATTCAATAAATTCATTAAATGTTCGTTGTCACGGCAAATTAT
Source organism: Flavobacteriales bacterium (assembly GCA_038204955.1). GTDB lineage: Bacteria > Bacteroidota > Bacteroidia > Flavobacteriales > Flavobacteriaceae > Flavobacterium. The sequence goes on along the minus strand of JBBRCJ010000026.1, from coordinate 6,815 downwards.
TTTTATTAAAATGCTCCAATTTCCGGTTGTATAATGGCATTCGAGTACTTCAGGGATTTTTTTTAATTCTTTCACGGCTTCGGAATTGCTGGAGGCTTTGTCCAAATAAACACCAATAAACGCCATTGTTTTGTAGCCCAAAACTTTGTTGTTTATAACGAATTTTGAACCTGAAATTACGCCTGCGTCTTCAAGTTTTTTTAATCGTTGATGAATTGCAGCTCCTGATATTCCTATTTTATTGGCTATTTGAAGAATTGGTTTTCGGGCATCGAGCATTAAATCTCTCAAGATTTCTTTGTCGATACCGTCAATTTCTATTTGTAATTGATTTTGCTTCATTGGTTATAAATTTTAATCAAAAATAGGTTTTTTGTTTTAATATTTTACTCCTGCAAGGTTTTTTTAATCTTGTAGGTGTTTCGATTTGACATACCTACAAGGTTTGAAAAAAAACTTGCAGGAAAAAAACTTTAGTAATAAAAAACAAAGCCTTTCGCCTAGCCCCGATGGGAACGGCATCCTCCGCTTTTTTTAAGCGGAGATATAGTGGACAGCGGGTAAGATGTTGATAAAAAAGCAAAATGTTTTGCTTCATAAAAAAAATAAAAAAGTATCTTTGTATAAAATTAATTTATGATTTCGATTGATCCAAAAACGTTGACCGCAATGCAATTTCAAGGTTATTTACAAGGCGCTGTGGCTCCGAGACCGATTGCTTTTGCGAGTACGATGGACAAAAATGGAAAGCCGAATTTATCGCCTTTTAGTTTTTTTAATATTTTTAGTTCAAATCCGCCAATTTTAGTTTTCTCGCCTGCCCGACGTGTTCGTGATAATACGATTAAACATACTTTGATAAATTGCCAAGACACCAAACAGGTAGTAATTAATGTGGTTAATTTTGAAATTGTTCAACAAATGTCACTGTCGAGTACGGAATATGCCGATGGCGTGAATGAGTTTGAAAAATCGGGTTTAACTGCGATTCCATCAGATATTGTAAAACCGTATCGGGTTAAGGAAAGCCCTGTGCAACTGGAGTGTAAGGTGAACGAAATCATATCTTTAGGAAATGAAGGCGGTGCTGGTAATTTGATAATTTGTGAAGTGGTAAAGATTCATATTGACGAATCGATTTTGGATGAAAAAGGGGCAATTGATCCTAATAAAATTGATTTGGTTTCTCGAATGGGAGCCAATTGGTACTCACGGGCAAAAGAGGGTTTGTTTGAAGTGGAAAAACCAGTAAGTAGTTTAGGAATTGGGGTGGATTCAATTCCGGATTTTGTAAAGCAAAGTACCGTTTTTGACGGAAATGATTTGGGGAAATTAGGAAATGTAGAATCGTTGCCTAGTTTAGAAGAAATTACTACATTTGTAAATCATAATTTGCAAGTTAAAGGGGTTTTAAGTTCAACAGATGAGCAAAAAGTGCATTTAAAAGCAAAAGAGTTTTTGAATAATAACGAAGCAATTTCGGCTTGGAAAGTACTGCTAGCTAAACGAATAGAATAAAATTTAAAAAGATAATTAATTTAGATACAATAACGATTATGGAAATTTCAGGTAAAATTAAAGTAATAAATGCCGAACAACAAATAAGTGCAACGTTTAAAAAAAGAGAACTAGTTGTTTCAACAGAAGAACAATATCCGCAGCACATTTTGATTAATTTTATCCAAGATAAATGCGATATTTTAAACAATTATCAGGTAGGCGAAAATGTAAAAGTAGGTGTTAATATTAGAGGCAGAGAATGGGTAAGTCCGCAAAACGAAACAAAATACTTTAACGACATTCAAGGTTGGAAAGTGGAGCGTTTAGTGAATGATGCACCAGTTCAAAACCAAGCAATGCCACCTATGCCTGCTGCAGAAGCATTTGCACCAGCAACAAATTTTAAAGAAGAGGAGCACGACGATTTACCTTTTTAAAACTAAATTAAAAAAGGGTTCAGTTAAAATTTGTTTTTTATTTTGATCATTTAGATTTAAGCATTGGTAGTCCATTTGCATTAAATATTTAAGTGTTATGTATTTAAAAAAATGACTTTGAACACTATAAAAAGGTAATTTTTCAAAATTGTAAAACAATTTAAAAAGAGGTAGTTTACGCTACCACTTTTTAAATTTTATCAAAGCTGGGTATTGCAATATTTAAACTGTTAAATAGTTTTATTACTTTAAAAAAATTAAAAAAGCCTCATAATCAATAGATTAAGAGGCTTTTATGTACCCGGAGCCGGAGTCGAACCGGCACGGTTTCCCACAGGTGTTTGAGACCAGCGCGTCTACCAATTCCGCCATCCGGGCTTAGCAGACATTATTTGTTGGGTTTAATTTTTAAAAAAATTAATTTTAGATATACCAATAGAGTATAACTATACAACAAAATCAGAAACAACAACAGTTATTTCATCGCATTAAAAAAGGTATAAAAAACCTTATTTATCTAACACGATGCAAATGTAAAAAATAAATTTACTACTACAACACAAATTACTTAAAAAATTTCTTTCATACTCCGATTTTATTCCTAAATTTGCACCTCGGTAAAACGAAATACAACTAACTAACTACATCCGAGGCAATTACTAGGTAGTCATCTTTAAATAAAATTAAAAAGACAAACTAAGTAAAGTGTAACGGAATAAAACAACAAATTAATGTCACATCAAGAACCCGAAGCAAAAATTTTTGCCTGTTCTCAAAGTGTTCATCTAGCGGAACAAATTGCCGAAAAATATGGCGTTTCATTAGGAAAAGTTACGTTCTCTAAATATTCTGATGGTGAATTTCAACCTTCTTATGAAGAGTCAATTCGAGGTTTACGAGTATTTATAGTGTGCTCCACATTTCCAACAGCTGATAATTTAATGGAATTGTTACTGATGATTGATGCAGCAAAAAGAGCATCGGCTCGACACGTAACTGCAGTAATTCCATATTTTGGCTGGGCACGACAAGATAGAAAAGACAAACCCAGAGTTCCAATTGGAGCAAAATTAGTGGCCAATCTGTTGGATGCCGCAGGAGCAACAAGAATAATGACAATGGATTTGCATGCCGATCAAATACAAGGTTTTTTTGAAAAACCAGTAGATCATTTGTTTGCATCAACTATATTTTTACCTTATCTGAAAAGTTTAAATTTAGATAATTTAACAATAGCATCACCTGATATGGGTGGTTCGAAAAGAGCCTATGCGTATTCAAAATTTTTACATTCCGATGTAGTAATTTGTTACAAACAACGTAAGGAAGCCAACAAAATTAGCTCAATGGAATTAATTGGCGAAGTAAAAGGGCGACACATCGTTTTAGTTGACGATATGATTGATACGGGAGGAACATTAGCAAAAGCTGCCGATTTAATGATAGAAAAAGGAGCGTTAAGTGTTCGAGCAGTATGTACGCACGCTATTTTGTCTGGTGAAGCCTACGAAAAAATAGAAAACTCGAAACTTTTGGAATTAATCGTAACAGATTCTATTCCACTAAAAAAAGTATCAAACAAAATACGAGTAGTGAGTTGTGCACCACTTTTTGCCGAAGTAATGCAAATGGTACAAAACAACAATTCTATAAGTGGGAAGTTTTTAATGTAAATCCTCTCCCCAGCCCTCTCCAAAAGAGAGGGAGAATGAAAAGAATTATTAATAACTATATATATTTACAATGAAATCGATTACAATTGAAGGATCAGAAAGAGAAAGCGTGGGCAAGGTAGCAACCAAAGCGGTACGTAATGCTGGAATGGTTCCTTGCGTTATTTACGGAGGAAACAACCCAGTGCATTTTGCGGCAGAAGTAAAAGCATTTAAAGGATTAGTTTACACACCAAACGCACACACAGTGGTGATTGATTTGAAAGGTAAAAAATTTGATGCTATTTTACAAGATATTCAAGTGCATCCAGTTACAGATGCAATTTTACACATTGACTTTTTTGAAATTAAAGATGACAAAGAAATCATTATGGAAGTTCCAGTAAAAGTAACTGGTACCTCACCAGGAGTTCTTTTAGGTGGAGTTTTAAACTTAAACCAACGTCGTTTAAAAGTAAAAGCGTTACCTAAAAACCTACCTGATTTTGTTGAAGCAGATATTTCAGCTTTAGAAATGGGTAATAAATTGTATATAACTAAATTAGCGAACGACAATTATAAATTAGTACATCCTGACAATACTGTCGTAGCTCAAGTAAAGATTTCACGTGCTGCAATGAAAGCTGCTCAAGAAGCTGCAAAAGCCGCAAAAGCAGGACCAGCAAAAGGAAAGAAAAAATAATTTCAGCCCTTTTTCAAACATTCAAAAGCATCAGTTTTAACTGGTGCTTTTTTTATTTAATCCAGAAGCGGCGACTAATCAGACTTTAAATGAACCCGTTTCAGATTATTTACTTGAAACAGCACACTTGGACTTATCCGCCAACGAAATTCCCGCCATACATTTCAATAGTGTGCAAAAAAGCACACTATTTCCATTGCTGTCGGGGTTAAAATGAAATGCAAAGTGATTTTTTATAAACAAAAAAGTATGCTTAAATTTTAAAATAAGTTTTCAATTTCAAATTAATTCGTGTAAATTCGTGAAATTCGAGGCAAAAACTATAAAAATGAAATGGCTAACTAATGTATTCCAATCAAACAACAAAGAAAGTGAAACTCCAATGAAAAAATTTTTAATAGTAGGTCTTGGCAATATTGGTATTGACTATGTAAATACCCGACACAATATTGGTTTTAAAATACTCGACCATTTTGCAAAAAAAGAAAACTTGACTTTTTCAACCGTTAAACTAGGTTCACTAGCCGAATATAAAATTAAAGGACGAACCGTTTTATTATTAAAACCAAACACCTATATGAATTTAAGTGGCAATGCCGTTAAATTTTGGATGGACAAAGAAAAAATTGAAAAAGAAAACCTACTTGTAATAACTGACGACTTAAATTTAGAATTCGGAACTATCCGCATAAAACCGAAAGGCACTGATGGTGGGCATAATGGACTTAAAAATATTCAACTACTATTGCAATCATCCGAATATCCTCGATTTCGATTTGGCATAAGTGATTCTTTTAAAAAAGGCAAACAAATTGATTACGTTTTAGGCGATTGGGACAATGTTGAAAAAGAAAAACTTCCTGAACGCCTAGATTTAGGTGTTGAAATTATAAAATCATTTGCTTTGGCTGGATTAGAAGAAACTATGAATTTGTTTAATGGGAAATAAAAAAAAAGACCCATTTGCTTCGACAAATGGGTCTTTTAATTATTTAATTTTTTAAACTACTCTACAACAATTTTTTTAACAATTTTATTTTCGCCATCTTGAACATTTACTAAATAAACTCCTGCTTGAATAGTATTTAATTGTAAATTCTGGTCGAACAAACCAGTATTTTGATACGATTTATTAAAAATTGCTCTTCCTCTTAAATCAAAAATATTTATACTAATATCTTTATTTGAACTAGAATTAAATTTAATGTTAAACGAACCATTGTTTGGGTTTGGTGATAATGAAAAATCTGCTAATTCAAAGTTTTCTGTTGTCAATACTGCGCTTTGAGTACATATTTCCATAAACCAAGAATTTAAAGTCCCAGCATCAGGAATATCAAAATCTGTTATACTTAATGTCCAAGTACCGTTACTTGCTAAACCATTAAATGATGATAATGGTGCAGAAGGGGAAAAAGTACCAGTCATAGCTGCAACACAAGTAAATGCTGGAGATCCGTCTGCTAAAGTAACATTGAAATTATTATTGCCACCACAAGCTCTATTCCATATATTAACGTTAGCAGTATTGCCTGGATTTTTCAAGTTTATAACTAAATCATTTGGATAAGAATGAGTTACATTCAAACCAACTTTAATACTAGATACAACTCCTCCTGCAGGAACAACAATGTTACTTGTAACAGTTGGAGAAGGTATTGATGAAGAAGTAGCGTCTATTATTGTTACTGGTGTTGAATTGGTATAAGTATTACAAGTAGTTGTAATAACATAACCTATTGCAAATTGTTTTGGATTAATGTCGTAATATACATTTCCTGTTGGTTTTACCATAACTCTACAATTCACAAAAGCTACATTGGGCACAGTAATTATTGCCGAACCGTTGTTAGGCACTGCTGCGGCTAAAACGGTAGGAAATGTTAAACCGCCGTCAGTTGACAACAAAATATCAACATTTGTTGAACCTGCAAGTGAAGTTGTTCCATTCACAGTCCAAGTTATAGTTTCAGAAGTACCTTGAATCCAAGATATACCGTCAGTTGCTTGTGAAGTTACATCAAATGGACCTGTAGTTCCGCTTACAGTAATCACAGTTGAAGCTGTGTCAGTTTGACCACCCCCTAATAGATTATTTCTACCCGTTAAAGTAAAATTTAATGTTCTAGCAACCGTTGAAGTTGCTTCCCAAGTTGATGATAAACTATTGGATAAAACAGTGGCTAATTTAGGAAAGTATCTAAAGTTTTCAGCTACTGGATTAAAAGATCGAAAATTTGGACCATTCGTTTTAGTTGCAGCAGGGTAACTAGAAGCTGCACCTACTGTTGTAGCATCGTCATTTTCTTCCCAACAATAAGAAACAACATTAGCTGCTCCAGAACCAATTAATTTAAAAGGCGTACCTTTTGGTATAGTATATGATGCACCAGCACTAATTGCAAAATTAGCTGGGGTTATAGGAGTAGAAACTGGACAAGTTTTAGTAGCCAAATTATTTTGAATTTGTAATATACTTCTATAAGTATAATAATCATCTGAATTCGATTGTACATCTGTAGC
>JBBRCJ010000025.1:0-44109 GCA_038204955.1 Flavobacteriales bacterium | reverse complement strand
GGAGTTTTACACATTGTTGATAAAGTGATTGGTTTACCTAAAATCACAGATTTAGTTGGTACTAACACAAATTTTTCAACTTTAGTTAGTTTATTAAACCGACCAACAGTAGTTCCAGCCCAACCTAATTTTTTAACTATTCTTGGAGGTACAGGGCCTTTTACTGTTTTTGCTCCTACAAATGATGCTTTTACAAGTTTAAATACAGAGCTATTTCCTGGTGGTATTGCTGCTGTAACACCAGCAAATATTACAAAAATTTTATATTATCACGTAGTTTCTGGTAATATTTTATCATCTGCATTAACAGATGGTCAGGTAGTAACCACATTACTTACTCCTGCACCAAATACTTTTACTGTTAATTTGACACTAGGTGTAAAATTATTTGACATACATTCTCCGCAAAGAGCAGCGTCTGTAACAGCAACTGATATTCAAGCAAATAATGGTGTAATTCACGTTCTAGATAAAGTTTTATTACCATTCTAAAAATGAATTTAGCATAAATTTAAACCTCGTTCTATTTCAAGAACGGGGTTTTTTTATTATATTTGTTTTAATCAAATAAAAAAATATGTATCATTTTCTTCAAAAATTTCATTCAGGTTGGGCGTATTTAGCCTTTGTAGCTTTAATTATAGCAGTAATTAGTTCCGTTATTGGAATGTTATCCAAAAAGCAATTTACAGCAACCGATAGAAAAATTTACTTGATTACCTTGATTGTTGTCCATATTCAATTGTTGGTAGGTTTAATTCTTTATTTTGTTTCACCTTTAGGTTTTCACTCTTTGGGTGAAATGAGTGACAAAGCGCTTAGATTGACCTCTTTAGAACATCCTTTAATAAACATAATAGCAATCACTTTAATAACAATTGGTTGGTCGCGTCATAAAAAAGCAACATCCGACCATGCTAAATTTTTAGCCATAAATTTGTTTTATGCTTTAGGATTACTTTTAATTACAGCGAAAATTCCTTGGCAATTGTGGATTCATTAAGCAAAAAAGTCAAATTCAAAAAAAAGACTTTTTTCTAGGAACAAAATTCAAAAAAATGAAAATTAAAACTACTACTTTCTTATTGCTTTTAATAACATCTTTTATTTTAATTGTAAATGCGCAATCAAAAACAAAAACCATCGCAATTAAAGATACTTTAAAAATAAAGCCTAAAGTTATTGATGCACCAGATACTGTAGCAATTTTTAAAGGCAAATTTAAACCGTATAAAACTAACGCTCACGCATCTTATTATGGCGAACGGTTTAACGGTCGTAAAACAGCAAGCGGAAGACTTTTCGATATGAATAAACTCACCGCAGCTCACAAAAAGTTTCCTTTTGGCACTAAATTAAGGGTAACTAATGAAAGCAACGGAAAATCAGTAATAATAGAGGTTACCGATAGAGGTCCATTTGTAAAAGGAAGAGAATTAGACTTATCAAAAAAAGCTTTTTTTACAATTGCAAGTTCAAGCGGTGCAGGTTATATTAAAACAACTATCGAAGTTTTACAAAAATAATTACCACGTTTTAAAAGGATTTTTGCTTAAATAAGCGTTATAATAACGTTCATCTGTTGTAACCTCTTGTCCCAACCAATTTGGTTTTTCAACAACTTCATTTTCATCTTCAAGTTCAATTTCGGCTATAATTAGCCCTTCGTTTTCACCAAAAAAAACATCTACTTCAACAATATGTTTTCCTGATTTTATTTCATAACGTGTTTTTTCAATAGTTCCTTTCTCGCAAAGTTTTAATAAATCTTTTGCTTCGCCAATTTCAATTTCCTTTTCCCATTCATAACGCGAAGAGCCTGATAATGAGCTAATTCCTTTTATAGTTAAATAGCCTTTATTTCCTTTTATTCTTACTCTAACAGTTCGTTCGGGTTGTGAAGATATATATCCTTGACAAATATCATTTTTTAAATAATAATCATTTAAAAAATCGGTTGATGTAACTAAATATTTGCGTTCAATTTCTATCATAGGTTAAGGTTAAAGATTTCAAGTTAATTGTTAAAATATATGAATTGTATTAAAAAGTAAATATGCCTTATTTTATTCGGTTAAAGAATCCCAACCACGTGCTTTTAAAGCTATTTTAGTATTGGCTCGGGTAATTAAATGAATACCTTCACTTTCTTGTGTCATATGCCCAATTATAGTAAAGTTTGGATTGCCTTTTATTTTTTCAAAATCAGCCATTGCAATGGTGAATAATAATTCATAATCTTCGCCGCCATTTATAGCCACTGTTGTACTGTCAATATTAAATTCTTCACAAACCGAAATAAATTGTGGATCAACCGGAAGTTTATCTTCGTACAAGTTACATCCTACTTTCGATTGTTTGCAAATATGTATAATTTCCGATGATAATCCGTCGGAAATGTCAATCATTGAAGTCGGTTTAATTTCTAAAGCGTGAAGTAAAGTTCTAACATCAGTTCTAGCCTCGGGTTTTAATTGGCGTTCAATTAAATACGTATACGCATCTAAATCGGGTTGTGAATTTGGGTTGACTTGATATACTTGTTTTTCTCGTTCCAAAACTTGTAATCCCATATAGGCGGATCCTAAATCACCTGAAACCACTAACAAATCAGTCTCTTTAGCACCGTTTCTATATACCAATTCAGCTTCATCTGCTTCACCAATTGCGGTTATTGAAATAATTAATCCTTTTTGTGAAGATGTCGTGTCGCCACCAATTACATCTACTTTATAGGTTTGAGAAGCGTTTTCAATTCCGTCAAATAATTCTTCTAAAGCTTCCAACGGAAACCGATTGGAAACCGCCACCGAAACTGTAATTTGGGTTGGTTTTGCATTCATGGCACAAATATCTGACAGATTTGCAACAACGGCTTTGTAACCCAAGTGTTTCAACGGAACGTAGCCCAAATCAAAATGAACACCTTCAATTAATAAATCGGTTGAAACTACTATTTTTTTATCTTTAAAATCCAAAACGGCAGCATCATCACCAATACTTTTAAAGGTCGACGGTTGTTTTATATCAAATTTTTTAGTTAAATGTTCAATTAATCCGAACTCACCCAATTGTGAAAGTGAAGTGCGTTGTTGGTTTTTATCTTCTATCATTTTTTGAAAATTGCTAAGTGCAAAGGTACGAAGTAAAAAAAGTCTTTTTATGTTTTTAATCTTAATTATACTGTACTTATTGGTTTTAATTATTGTATTTTTTGTGAAATTGAACTAAATAAAAATTCGTATTTTTGCAAAATGGAAACCAACAGACAAAAAAAAATAGGTGGCGTTTTGCAAAATGATTTAGTAGATATCTTGCAAGGTGAAATTCGTAAAAACGGGATATCTAATCTAGTAATATCAGTATCAAAAGTGGTTGTAACTACTGATTTAGGTGTTGCACGAGTGTATTTAAGTATTTTTCCGCCCGAAAAAGCAGCCGAAACTTTGGCAGCAATTAAAACCAATTCACAATTAATTAAACACGACTTGGCACAACGCGTAAAATTACAACTACGTAAAGTGCCTAATTTATCTTTTTACATTGATGATAGTTTGGATTATATTGAAACAATTGATAATGCGTTAAAAATGAAAGAAAATCCTATTGAGAATAGAGAATTATTGGACAGACGGAAAAGGAGTTAACAGTTTACAGCTTTCAGTCTATAGTTTTCAGTTCGCTATTTTTTGAAGCTCTGAAATCATAAATCGCTAATCAAAAATCTTAATTCCTTCCCTTGAATTTTCCACTTTACATCGCCAAGCGGTATTTGTTTAGTAAAAGCAAAAACAATGCTATTAATATTATCAACAAAATTGCTTCGGCAGGAATAATTGTTGGTGCAATGGCTTTGTTTGTAGTGCTTTCGGTTTTTAGTGGTTTGCGAAATTTTAGTTTACAATTTACTAATGAATTGGATCCTGATTTAAAATTAAATGCCATTTCGGGAAAATCATTTTTTGTATCGCCAAGTCAATTGTATCAAATTAAAAACATTGAAGGGGTTTTAAGCTATAGCAAAATTATTGAAGAGCGCGTGCTTTTTAGTTTCGATGGAAAGCAAATGGTAACGTATTTAAAAGGTATTGATGCTAATTTTGTAAATGTAAACTCGGTTTCAAAAAAAATTTTTTCGGGCAATTGGCTCAAGCCAGATACTTATCAAGTAGTTATTGGTTACGGCATTTCTAGTAAATTGTCATTGGGTTTAATGGATTTTAATAATGAGTTTGAAGTATTTGTTCCCAAACCCGGAAAAGGAACTATTGAAAGTGAAGAAGATGCTTTTAATAAAACAGTTTTAATCCCGGTAGGCATTTACAACATTAGCGACGAATTGGATTCAAAATACGTTTTTGCCGATTTAAGTGTTGTTCAAGAATTGTTGCAATACCAACCCAGTCAAGTTTCGGGACTTGAAATTAAAACTAAAGCCAACGCAAATCAAGTAGAAATTATCTCTAAAATCAAATCAATTTTAAAAAATAATATTGAGGTAAAAACTCGAGCCCAACTCAACGAAACATTATACAAAATGTTGAATACCGAAAATGTTGCGGTCTATTTAATTTTTACACTAGTAATTATAATTGCTCTTTTTAACCTTATTGGAGCTTTAATTATGATGATTTTAGATAAAAAAAGTAATTTAAAAACACTATCCAACTTAGGATTGGAAATTTCAAGCCTACAAAATATATTTTTACTCCAAGGCACTTTGTTGAGTGTTTTTGGCGGATTAATAGGTGTTTTTTTAGGAATAATACTAGTAATAATTCAACAACAAACTAGTTTAGTAATGGTTTCCGACTCATTGCCTTATCCTGTTGTTTTTTCTTTTCAAAATGTTTTTATAGTATTAATCACTATTATTTTATTGGGTTTTCTGGCTAGTTTTATTGCCAGTAGTCGTGTTAGTAAAAAATTGCTTGAATAGTTTTTTTAATTTTACGCAAAATTTGTTTTAACTTTATAGTATTCAACAAATTGATGTAATGATTAACAAGCGTTTATTAATTAAAAATCTTTTAGCTCATAATGATGAGTGCTCATTTTACGATAAAAAACGCCAATTAAACCTTCATTCTCGCGAAGGGAAAGCCAAGTTTTTAAAGCACATTTGCGCCTTATCGAATTCCAATGCGTTCAATAATTCTTATATAATTGTAGGCGTTGAGGATGAAAATAACGAAATTTCGGGCGAAGATTTTTTTGACGACAGCCGTATTCAAAATCTTGTAAATGCTTTTTTAGAAAATCCACCAAAAATTCAATACGATAACGTACCTTTTCCTAATTTACCTAAAGGTAAAGTGGTTGGATTAGTTACTATTAAGCCTAATAAACTAAAATCAAGTTTTAAAAAAAACATTCACACTATCTTTTCAGGCGCAGTTTTTGTTCGTGTTGGAAGTAATTCGATTCCCGTAGATTCAATTCCAAATGGTATTTATCCAAATAAAAATATAGTTTTATCTATTGAAAATAATTCACGCAACAGTATTGAATTTACTATTGATGGAGTCATTGATTTTATCACCGTTCGTCACAAAGATTTTGCCTCAAAGCATAAGGTTTTTAAAGAATTATTTGTTATTTGCTGGTCGGGCAACATAAAAAAAATTAGAGATAAAATGTATTATTCACGAGTTGATATTGAATTAATTAACGAACGAGTAAAACTTTTTTATTCTGCATTAGATATTGTAACTATCGACTTTGACGAAGATACATTTACTATAACAGAATTTGTTCCGCTCGGATTAAATGATAAAACAAGTTATTATCCATTAGAAAAAGTAACTATTAACTTTTATGAAAATGGATATCACAATATTGAGACCGAATTATTGTTTCAACCGCCCGAATTTAATAGAAAAATGTTATTTCACATTTATAATGCTACATTGTCATTGATTAATAAACTTCAAAAGAACCAAGCTTTATCTAGTAGAGAAAAGATTGACTTTGAAAACATTCCTTATACTTTAATGATTTGTTTTTTAAATGGTTTTGTTGCGGCACAACAACAATTAATCGATTCCAAATTATTATTTAAAAATCAAGATTCTAAAATTGGTTATCAAAATTTTAAAGATGTACTCCGAATATTAAGAAAAATAAAGTACAATAAATAAAAAACTTTTGAAATGTAACAATTTTTTTTCCATCAGAATATAAATTTTGCTCTATAATAACTAAATGTTTATTTCAATATAGATTTTAAAGCTTGATAGGGTTAAGGTAACACTCTTTTTTTAATAAAATATTTAACTTTTGTTTAGAAAAAAAATCTGAAATCTAAAAACAAAAATCTAAAATCTATATTGTACCTTTGCACTAACAAAAAATACACTATTTTTCTTTGATTACAACCGCAATTTCAATAACACCAAAATCTCTGTATAAAGATTTTTTAGAAATCACCAAGGCACGTCTTGCTGTAAGTGTTGTTTTTTCTTCTGTTGCTGGCTATTTATTAGGTTTTGATACCGATTATCCATTTAGCTGGATTACTTTATTATTGCTTTCAATTGGTGGTTACTGTATGGTTGGAGCCTCAAATGCCTTCAATCAAGTAATCGAAAAAGATTTAGATGCCTTAATGGATCGAACTAAAAATCGACCAGTAGCCTCGGGACGCATGTCCAAGAACAGCGCTTTAACCATTGCAATTGTTTTAACAGTAGTAGGGTTATCGTTTTTATATTATATCAATGCTAAGACAGCTATGTTTGGGGCAGTTTCCATTTTTTTATATACAAGTATTTATACACCTTTAAAAACTAGTACGCCGTTGGCTGTTTTTGTGGGGGCATTTCCAGGCGCTATTCCCTTTATGTTAGGTTGGGTAGCTGCAACGAATCATTTTGGAATTGAGGCTGGAACATTATTTTTAATTCAGTTTTTTTGGCAGTTTCCACATTTTTGGGCAATAGGTTGGTTTTTATATGATGATTATGAAAAAGCAGGATTTTTTATGTTGCCCAATGGTAAACGTGACAAATCAACTTCTTTGCAAGTAATTTTATATTCTTTTTGGACAGTTATTGCTTCGCTTTTGCCAAGTCTAGGGTTTACCGGACAATTAAAAATTAGTGTCTTTGCAGCCGTTTTGGTTTTCTTTGCAGGACTTTGGTTATTGATTTATGCTTTTAAACTCCACAAATTGCAAACGTCCAAAGCTGCTAAAACCTTAATGTTAGTGAGTGTTTCATACATTACATTGTTACAATTAATATATATAATCGATAAATTTATCCGATAATTATGATGACTGAATTAGAATATAAATCACGCCAAAATCGTTCTTACAAATTGTTACTTTTGTTCGGAATGATTAGTATGACTATGATGTTTGCAGGTTTAACAAGTGCATTTGTAGTAAGTAAAACGCGTCGTGATTGGCTAAGTAATTTTGATATTCCAACTACATTTTATTATAGTTTGGTTGCTATTATTTTATGTAGTTTCACGTTCCATTTTGCCAAAAAAGCCATTCAAAAAGACGATAGAAAAACAACAACTATTTTATTATTAACTACTTTAGCATTAGGATTGTTTTTTGTTTATTCTCAGTTTCACGGTTTTTATGTGCTTTTTGATAAAGGGTTGGTTCCCGTTGGACCTTCTAGTAAAATTACAATTACTTTTTTCTATGTTATTGTAATGGTTCACCTAGCTCACTTGGCTGGAGGACTAATTTCTCTTTTAATTATAATTTATAATCATTTTAAACAAAAATACAATGCAACGCAATTCCTTGGTATTGAGTTAGGTGCAATGTATTGGCATTTTCTTGATTTACTATGGATTTATTTATTTTTCTTTTTATATTTCTTTAAATAAATAAAAAACGTAAATTTGACAACTTTTAATTAACATTTTTTTATGGGATCTATAGATACTTCTCACAACGATGAAAACACTTGGGGTGGCGGTAACGAGCCATTAGGAGCAAGTTACGGTAAATTAATGATGTGGTTTTTTATCGTTTCCGATGCATTAACCTTTTCAGGATTTTTAGCAGCTTACGGTTTTTCACGATTCAAATTTATTGAAACTTGGCCTTTAGCGGACGAGGTTTTTACGCATTTTCCGTTTATGCATGGTGTTTCGGCGCCAATGTATTACGTGGCGTTAATGACTTTTATTTTGATATTTTCATCAGTAACAATGGTTTTGGCTGTTGATGCTGGTCATCATTTACAAAAAGGCAAAGTAGCATTTTACATGTTTTTAACTATCATTGGAGGTTTAATTTTCGTGGGCTCGCAAGCCTGGGAATGGAAAAATTTTATCAAAGGAGAATACGGAGCTATTGAAACCAAAGGGGGAAGTTTGTTGCAATTTGTAGATGCCAAAGGGAAACGCGTTGCTTTAGAAGACTTTGTGGTTGTTTTACCCGAAGAGAGAGAGCAATTAACTCGCGGTAAAGGGCGTTGGTTTATGGAAGAATCTTCTATACCAGAATATTCTGTTGCCGAAGTTCAAGCAGGTTTTAAAGCACATCCTGATTTGTTAATTCGTACCGAAGTAATTAACAGTGACGAAACTTCTCCAACTGCTGTGGGTTTAAACGCTGATAAGTCTTTAAATAGTTTAAAACATAAATTTATTTTATCTCGTAAAGAGTCTGAAAACCGATTAGCGGCAGCAAAAGTTGTAGTTCAAGGTGCAAATTTAGAGAGAAATGAATACGGCAGTAAATTATTTGCCGACTTCTTCTTTTTTATTACTGGATTTCACGGTTTTCACGTTTTTTCTGGAGTTATAATCAATATTATTATTTTTATCAACATTTTGCTTGGTACTTATGAAAAACGTAAAAGTTATGAAATGGTTGAAAAAGTTGGATTGTATTGGCACTTTGTCGATTTAGTTTGGGTTTTCGTCTTTACATTCTTCTATTTAGTTTAATTATTCAAGTTTAAAACATACACATTATGGCACACGATCACGTTTATGTATCTAATTTAAAACGAATTTGGTTTGTTTTTGGTTTATTATCAGTAGTTACTACCGTAGAGGTATTTTTAGGTATCATCAAACCAGAGGTTTTACATATGAATAATTTTTTAGGTATGAACCTTTTAAATTGGATATTTATTATTTTAACCATTTTTAAAGCCTACTATATTGTTTGGGCATTTATGCACATGGAAGGCGAAGTTGTAGCCTTACGTTGGATGGTTGTTGGAACAGTAATCTTTTTAATTTTTTATTTAATTTTTATCCTTTTGACTGAAGCACACTACATTTTTGGGGTGTATAAAGGTGGCACTATTAAATGGAATTTTTAACAAATTATTAACTCGTAATTTTTTAAGGTATTCGCTACGGCGAATGCCTTTTTTTTATCTTTGTAGCTATGAGTACAGCCAGTAAATACCAAAAAAATCTTGTTTTAATTACTTTATTTATCCTGCCTTTGGTGGCATACGTTTTTTTTGCTTCTGGGGTAAATAGTTTTGCAAAATTACCCACATTAACTGCTAAGATTGATGACGTTTCGGGATTTAAAACCTTAGAGGGGAAAGCAACTTCTTTAAGTAACAAGATAACCATATTAGGTTTTATGGGGAGTGATATTGAAAAAAACAAAGGCGGTTTTTTTAATCTTACCGAAAAAATATATAATAAGAATCGTGAGTTTAAAGACTTTCAAGTAGTAATGATAGCGCCTGACGGAACTCAAGAACAAGTTAAAGTGTTGATGAAAAAAGTAGCTACTTTAACTAATTTATCAGGTTGGCATTTTGTTTTTGCATCGCCAAAACAAATTGACGAATTTTACGGTAAAATGAAGTTGGTTTTTAAATTAGATACAAATCAGTATACACCAAATGTTTTTATAATTGATAAAAAACGAAGTCTTCGCGGGCGAAAAGGAAAATCAGTGAAAGGTGATGAAGAATACCGTGAGGGTTATAATACAGTTAAAGTTGGTGAATTGTACAATGAAATGACCGACGATGTTAAAATTATTTTGGCAGAATACCGATTGGCACTAAAACGAAATCATAATGCTACTCGACAAATTTAATTAGTATGAAAAATAAATCCTATATTGGAATCTCATTCATCATTTTACTTTTTGGAATCTACGCCATTCCTAAAATTGTAAATCGGATTAAAAACGGAACAGTAGTTCAAAACGACCGAATGAGTTCGTACAACGAAACTATAATTGATACCAGCTTGGTTTTGATTCATCAAGCACCAAAATTTGAATTGACCGATCAAAACAACGCAATAATCAACAATAAAACCTATTTCGGAAAAGTATATTTAGTAGAGTTTTTTTTTACAACTTGTCCGTCTATTTGTCCAGTTATGAACAGAAATATGGTTTTAATTCAAAACGAATTTAAAAATAAAACCAATTTCGGAATTGCATCTTTATCTATAAATCCTGAAAACGATACGCCTAAAATTTTAAAAGAATATGCAGAAAATTTTGGTGCAACATCACCCAATTGGCATTTTTTAACCGGCGATAAAAAAACTATTTATGAAATTGCCAATAAAGGTTTTAACGTTTATGTTGGCGAAAATGCAAAAGTGAACGGTGGTTTTGAACATTCTGGATTGTTTGCTTTAATTGATAAAAAAGGTAATATTCGTTGTCGTCGTGATGAAAACAATAACCCAATTATGTATTATGACGGGTTAGATAAAAAAGGAGTTGAAGCTATAAAACAAGATATTAAAATTTTACTTACAGAAAAATAATGGAAACCAAATCGTTAGAAAAAAAATACAATTTATCAATAATTCTTGTTTCAATTGTAGTACCAGTTTTAGTCGCTTTTTTATTTTTTATTAAATTAAAAAATTTTGGTATTAATGTTGCACCAATTCATTTTTTGCCCCCAATTTACGCTTCAATTAATGCAATTACGGCGGTTGTACTCTTGGTTGCAGTATGGGCAATTAAAAATAAAAAGCAAAAGCTACACCAGCGGTTAATGCAATTCGCTATTGCTTTATCATTAGTTTTTTTAGCAACTTATGTGGCGTATCACATGACAACCGATTCTACAAAATTTGGTGGTGAGGGACTTATTCGATATGTTTATTTCTTTTTATTAATATCACATATTTTGCTTTCAATAACAATAATTCCGCTTGTTTTATTTAGTTATGTTCGAGCATTAGCTGGAGAATTTGAAAGACATAAAAAACTTACTCGCATAACGTTTCCACTCTGGCTATATGTTGCTGTTACAGGTGTTATTGTTTATTTAATGATTTCTCCATATTATGTTAAGTAAAAATAGATTGTATTTTAAATTCACCACTTTGATTTATTTTTTAAATTCTGTTCGGATTTTAGATTTCAAAAAGGTAGTTTTTGGTATTTCTTTTTTGTTATCTGGTGTTTTTTCTCAAGCGCAATGTGCAATGTGTAGAGCATCGCTTGAAAGCGAAGGAAATGCCTCAAAAGCGCAAGCAGTAAATGACGGTATAGTTTATTTAATGGTAATACCGTATGTTTTAGTTGGGATTATGGGTTTTATAATTTATAAAATGTATGTAAAAAAGAAGGTAGTTTCAAATAATTAAATAATCTTTTCTAAAATTATTACAAGATTTAATAAACCATCAAATCTAAAACTGTAAATAAATAGGCAAAACCGATTCGGCACTTTTAAAATATGAATACAACGCCAAAAACAAAAAGGTAACTAACACGAAATAGACTATCGAAAAATTCTTTTGTTTTTCGATGAATTTATCTGCAAAACCGTCGGGAATTAAGTGAATCGTCATTCCAATTCCAATCATAATCAAAGCTATTTTATAATTTTCAATAAAAATCGTGGCATTGTCTAAAGTAAATTGATACTGTATTTGATGAATAAATAACATTGCAGTAGGTAAATCGGAAGCACGAAAGAATATCCAACAAAAACAAACAAAATGGAACGTAATCAATCCGAATATAAAAGTAGAAATGAATTTTGGAATAAACCGCTTTTGAAAATTACCAAAGATTGATGTCCATATTTTATTAATGATCAGTCCAATTCCGTGCAATGCGCCCCAAATAATAAAGTTAAAACTTGCTCCGTGCCAAAAACCGCCAATTAACATTGTTAAAAATAAATTGATGTTAGTTCTAATTTTTCCGCCTTTGTTTCCACCTAACGGAATGTATAAATAATCACGCAACCAACTGGATAATGAAATGTGCCAACGCCGCCAAAACTCACTTATAGAAGTGCTTTGATAAGGCGACATAAAGTTAGGTGGAATAGTGATACCAAGCCATTTTGAAATACCAATTGCAACATCACTGTAACCACTAAAATCACAGTATATTACTACTGCATAGCCATACATTGCTATTAAACATTCAAAACCATTGTGTAAATTAGGACCATCAAAAATATAGTCAACAAGGTTTAAAGAAATATAATCTGAAATAATTAATTTTTTTATAAGACCAGAAATTATCAAATAAAATCCTTTTGAAAAATCAGTGGAACTTACAAAGTACGGTTTTTTTAATTGCGGAATAAAATCTTTGGCTCGAACAATGGGTCCCATAACCAATTTTGGAAAAAAGGATAGAAATAATAAATAGTTGACAATTTTTTTCTCTGGTTCTATTTCCTTTTTGTAAACATCGATGGTATAGCTTAAATTTTCAAAAGTGTAAAATGAAATTCCAATGGGTAAAATTAAATGCAACGGATTGAAATGATAAATGGAATAATCATTAAACAATTGAATGGCAAAATTGGAATATTTAAAATAAAACAAAACGCCTAAATTAAATATAACACTAAAAATGAGTAGCATTTTTTTGAGCCATTGTCGTTTTAAACCATAAATTAAATTGGATATTCCGTAATTAAAAATTGAAGTTACAATGACTAAACCCACAAAGTAACCACTGGCTTTGTAGAAAAAATACAACGAAAACAAAGTTAAAATTACAGCACGATGGTAATTGTTTTTTCTAAAAAGAAAATAAGTAACTAAAAAGAAAAAAAAGAAATAAACAAAAAAACCGCTATTAAAAAGCAATGGGTTTTTTGCATCGTAAAGAAATTGTTGCTGCAATCGAGCCCAATCAATAGTTACCATAATTTATTTTAGGCATTAGGTATTGAAGTTTTTTTGATAGATTTTGCGGCTTGTTTTTCAGCTTTTTTATAATCTTGAATTAGCGCTTTAAAAATTAAATGTGCCACCTTTGTTGCACCACGGCTGTTAAAATGTATATAATCTTTATTTGCTAATTGGTAGGTACTGTCTGCCCATTTAACAACAGTTCCTTTGCCACCGATTGATTGGTAGAGGTTATAAAAAGCCATATCATGTTTAAATGCTATTTTTGATTGTAGTTTTATCAACGAATCAATCCCAATAGCCGTTTCCCAAGTTCCATTATATTTAAAAGCCCGGTCGGAACAACTAAACATTAAAAAATCGGCTTTACTTAAATTGGCTTTAAACTTGTTTAAAACCGGATTCATCATTCGTTCGTAGTAATCAAAATTTATTTCGTTAGGCTTGAATAACAGGTTTACACCATATTGAAAAATTACTAAATCATAGCTTTGAGAATCATTGGTATCATATAAAACAGCATTTGAAACTGTTTTTAAATTATCACCAGAGATGCCTCTAAATGAAAAATTATCTAAAACAATTCCAAAATCGGGCTCAGAACTTAAACCATAAATTGGTGTTCTATTAGAATAAATATGGAATTTTTGTTTGTTTGAAGTGGTTTCAGACAATAATATTTTATTTAATGAATGATGGGCAGCATATTTTGTAGAATCTCCGTTTTTTGAGATAGTTATTGAATCGCCCTTTCCGTAAAGTAACCATTTTTGGGTTTTTTGTAAAGCTTCTTTGGCTACGTTATCTTTAAAATTTACTACTAAATCATTACTAAAATAAGAATATCCTGAAAGAAATAAATTTGAATTGGCATTCATGCTTTTAAAATTATCCGTTTGTAAATCACCAAAAACATCCACTTTTGCGGTTTGTCTAAAATCACCTGCAATTGATGTAACTGGAACAAAACCAACACCTGTTTTTTTATTAAAATAATTTTGAAGTAATTGTCTAACGTCTTTAGTAATCAAGTCGCCTTCTATTTGACTATCTCCAAACCAAGCAATTCTTATTTTTACCTTTTCACCGTGTGCTAATTGAAGTAATTTTTGGTTGAATTTTTTTAAACTTGGATTTAAAGTATCGGAATCAAAACTAACTATTGTTCCTTTTTTTAAATAATTTTCAAAAACTTTATGTGTAATTGTATCTGAAAATAAGGTTTGAGAAATAAACCTATTCGATTTCTTTTCAGCTTCTTTTTTTAAAGAAATTTCTGAAAGTAAATCTATGTTTTTAAAGTTTGGATAATAGTAATTTATAGTACTTGAAAATACAGATAATAACAAATAAATAAAAGTAACTAACACGATTAAAAAGAGCACTTTTTTATTATTGTTCATTGAAATTCTTCCGAGATTTAAGAGTGTAATTTGATGCAAATGTAATTAAAAAACCAATTGTTTAATTATTTATTAAAAATTATTTTACATTAAAAGTTTATTAAATAGTTTCTTCATATTTACTTTACGACTGTTTTATAAATTTAAAGTAAAAATGTATCTTTGCATTTTAATTAAAGAATAAAAATGAACAAACTTTTAATAGTAGGCACTGTTGCTTTTGATGCAATTGAAACTCCATTCGGTAAAACAGATAAAATTTTAGGCGGAGCTGGAACTTATATTGGGCTTTCAGCAGCAAATTTCAATTTACAATCGGCAATAGTTTCGATTGTTGGCGACGATTTTCCTCAAGCCGATTTAGATTTATTATCTTCTAGAAACATTGATATTTCTGGAATTGAAATTGTAAAAGGCGGAAAAACCTTTTTCTGGAGCGGACGTTACCATAACGATATGAACTCACGTGATACTTTGGCCACGGAACTAAATGTTTTAGCCGATTTTAATCCCGTTGTACCACAAAATTTTAAAAATGCCGATGTAGTAATGCTTGGAAACTTGCATCCAATTGTACAAAGTGGCGTTTTAAATCAAATGGAAGCCAAACCTAAATTAGTAGTTTTAGATACTATGAATTTTTGGATGGATTGTGCATTACAAGAATTGCTAGATGTAATAAAACGAGTTGATGTAATTACAATTAACGATGAAGAAGCACGTCAATTATCTGGCGAATATTCGTTAGTAAAAGCTGCTGCAAAAATTCATACAATGGGACCAAAGTACGTTGTAATTAAAAAAGGAGAACATGGAGCACTAATTTTTCACGGGAAAGAAATGTTTTTTGCACCTGCCTTGCCACTAGCCGATGTTTTTGATCCAACAGGCGCTGGTGATACATTCGCTGGAGGATTCGCTGGATTCATTACACAACAAGGTGATATATCGTTTGATACTATGAAAACCGCTATTATTCAAGGATCCAATTTGGCCTCGTTTTGTGTAGAAAAATTTGGCACCGAAAGAATGGTCACCTTAACAAAACAAGAAGTGCAAGAGCGATTGAAACAATTCAAAGCCTTAACACAATTTGATATAGAATTAGTATAAATTTACGCCTCGAAGTTTCGGGGCGTTTTTTGTTTATATAAAAATTACCAAACAATACTAACTACAAGACACAATGAGCGACGCCATTAAACACGAATGTGGAATTGCACTTTTACGATTAAAAAAACCACTACAATTTTACAAAGACAAGTATGGTTCGGCTTTTTATGCCATTCAGAAAATGTATTTGTTGATGGAAAAACAACACAATCGCGGACAAGATGGAGCTGGGTTTGCTTCAATTAAACTTGATGTTGAAGCTGGTCAGCGTTATATAAGTCGCGTAAGAAGTTGTGAAGCACAACCGATTCAAGATATTTTTGCTCAAATCAATGAGCGAATTAATTCTGAAATGGAAAATCATCCCGAATATGCTGATGATGTTGCGGCTCAAAAAGCAAATATTCCTTATATTGGTGAATTATTTTTGGGTCACGTACGCTATGGAACATTTGGCAAAAACAGTATTGAAAGCGTACACCCTTTTTTACGTCAAAACAATTGGATGCACCGAAACCTTATTGTTGCAGGGAACTTCAACATGACCAATGTTACCGAACTTTTTAATAGTTTGATTGAACTTGGTCAACATCCGAAAGAAATGGCGGATACGGTAACAGTTATGGAAAAAATCGGACATTTTTTAGATGTAGAAGTAACCGATTTGTATCAAGAATGTAAAAATAACTGTTTATCGAAACGAGAAGCATCGCCTATAATTGCCGAAAAATTACAAATAGCAAAAATTCTTAAAAAAGCTTCAAAAGATTGGGATGGTGGTTACGCAATGGCTGGACTTTTTGGACATGGAGACGCTTTTGTTTTTAGAGATCCTGCAGGAATTCGACCTGCCTATTTTTATGAAGATGACGAAATTATAGTTGTTGCATCAGAAAGACCAGTGATTCAAACGGTTTTTAATGTTGATTTTGATAGGGTAAAAGAACTACAACCAGGAAATGCTTTAATTATTAAAAAAAATGGACAAGTTACAGAAGAAAATATTTTAGAACCAACCATTAAAAAAGCATGCTCATTTGAACGAATTTATTTTTCAAGGGGTAGTGATGCTGAAATATATCAAGAACGAAAAACTTTAGGAAAATTAATTCTTCCGGCTGTTTTAAATGCTATTGATAATGATACTGACAACACTGTTTTTTCTTATATTCCTAATACTGCCGAAACATCATTTTACGGAATGGTCGAAGAAGCACAAGATTTTTTGAACCAAAGAAAGAAAAATTTTATACTCGAAAATCGAAATGTGTTAACTCCGCAAACGCTTGACGAACTACTTTCGGTAAAAATTAGAACTGAAAAAGTAGCCATAAAAGATGCCAAATTACGAACCTTTATTACTGAAGATGCAAGTCGTGATGATTTAGTAGCACACGTTTACGATGTAACTTATGGTGTAATAAAACCAACTGATAACTTAGTAATTATTGACGACAGTATTGTTCGAGGCACAACTTTAAAAATGAGCATCATTAAAATGATGGATCGTTTAAAGCCCAAAAGTATTGTTGTGGTTTCATCGGCACCGCAAATTCGATTTCCTGATTGTTACGGAATTGATATGGCAAAATTAGAAGGGTTGGTTGCTTTTCAAGCTGCATTAGCATTGTTAAAAGAAAGAAATTTATTATATATTGTTGATGAAGTGTATGCAAAATGTAAATTACAAGAAAATTTAAAAGATAATGAAGTAACTAACTTTGTTACTGAAATTTATGCGCCTTTTCATCCGCAAGAGGTTTCCGATAAAATTGCCCAAATTTTGACATCATCAGAAATAAAAGCCAAAGTAAAAATTATTTTTCAAACCGTAGAAAACCTGCACATTGCTTGTCCAAAAAACCTTGGAGACTGGTATTTTACTGGTGATTACCCAACTCCTGGCGGAAATAGAGTAGTGAATAGAGCCTTTATTAATTTTTATGAAGGAACTGATGCTCGGGCGTATTAATACGATTTTAATTAATTATAAGTTACTAATGCTATAAAATAAAAATCAATTGTTTACATCACAAATAAATCGAATTTGATACAAATTGAATTTCCCATTTTTATTTTTAAAACTCAAATAAACTGTAAATTTGTAAAATGAATTTCCCTGTTAACTTACAAATAAAACTTCAACATCGAAAAGATAATTATGCTTTCAGAAAGCTGTCTTTGCAAAGCAATTTAATTGACTTTTCATCAAACGATTATTTAGGTTTTTCTAAATCGGAATGTATTTTTGATAAAACACATTCATTTTTAATAAATAACAATTTGAAGCAAAATGGAGCTACAGGTTCAAGATTATTGTCAGGAAATCATAAAATTTATGACGAAGCTGAAATGGTTATTGCTAATTTCCATCAATCAGAAAGTGCTTTAATTTTCAATTCGGGTTACGATGCCAATGTTGGTTTTTTTGGATCTGTACCACAACGTAATGATATTATTTTGTTTGATGAACTTTCTCATGCTTCAATACGAGACGGAATTTTAATGAGTAATGCAAAATCGTATAAGTTTATACATAATGATTTAGAAGGGTTAGAACTATTAATACAAAGGTTTAAATCCGAATCGGTAGAAATATATATAGTAACCGAAAGTGTTTTTTCAATGGATGGAGATACACCAGAATTAGAAAATCTAGTTTCATTGTCGCAAAAATACAATTGTAATGTTGTAATTGACGAAGCACACGCTTTGGGAGTTTTTGGAGAAAAAGGAGAGGGTTTAATTCAAAGTTTGCAGCTTCAAGATAAAATTTTTGCTCGAATTGTAACTTTTGGAAAAGCATTGGGTTGTCATGGAGCAGCGGTTTTGGGGAGTTCTGATTTAAAAAATTATTTAATTAATTTTGCAAGAAGCTTTGTATATACAACAGGTCTTTCACCTCATTCAATAGCAACAGTTTTAATGGCTTACAGGGAATTGTTTGAAAATTCTGATGCAAAAAATAAGCTTCGTGCGAATATTAATTTTTTTAATGAACAAAAGAATATTTTAAGTTTAAAACCACTTTTTGTTCGCAGTTATT
This sequence comes from Flavobacteriales bacterium, assembly GCA_038204955.1. Classification (GTDB taxonomy): domain Bacteria; phylum Bacteroidota; class Bacteroidia; order Flavobacteriales; family Flavobacteriaceae; genus Flavobacterium. Next base: position 25,461 of record JBBRCJ010000025.1, on the reverse strand, counting down.
CAGCAATTCAATCTGCATTGTTTCCAGGAAATGAAAAAGTGAAAACTATTGCTTTTGAATTACAAAAAAAAGGTTTTGATGTAAAAGCAATTCTTTCTCCCACAGTTCCCGAAGGTCAAGAACGACTTCGAATTTGTTTACACAGTTACAATACAGAAAAAGAGATTTGTGATTGTTTACAATTGTTGAGTAACTATGTTTTTAGTTCTTCAAAAATATAAGAAGATTAAATTTTCAAACTTATTTTATTATAAAACTCATAAAAATGAAACTATTCGTTACAGGAATATCTACCGATGTAGGTAAAACAATTGCTTCAGCAATAGTAGTAGAAGCATTAAATGCTGATTACTGGAAGCCCATTCAAGCAGGCGACTTAGAGAATTCGGACACTTTAAAAGTAAAAAAATTAGTACAGAATAAAACCTCTCACTATCATGAATCTACTTATAGTTTAAATACTCCTGCAAGCCCACATTTTGCTGCTTTAATTGATTCAGTTGCGATTGAAATGAAAAACATTATTGTTCCTGAGACTAAAAATCATTTAGTAATTGAAGGTGCAGGTGGCGTATTCGTACCTTTAAATAATTCAGATTGTGTGATTGATTTAATACAAAATGATTTCAAAGTTATTGTAGTTTCAAGGCATTATTTAGGCAGTATTAATCATACTTTACTTACCATTGAAGCTTTAAAAAATAGAAAAATCTTGATAGCAGGGATTATTTTTTCAGGTGATGAAAATAAAGCAACCGAAGAAATTATTTTGTCAAAGACTAATGTAAAAATGATAGGGCGTATAGACAATGAACCCTTTTTTGATCAAAATGTGATTTCATGTTACGCAGATATTTTTCGAGAAAAACTCTTAAATTTAGAATAAAGAATATTCCACTTAAAAAATTGATTTTATATTTGCATTCAAATCTAAATTTAATACAGCTTCTGTTTTTATATTTAATCTATTATCCAAACAATGAACTTTTCTGAACGCGATAAATTATACAATTGGCATCCTTACACCCAGCATAAAACCGCATCTAGTTTTCCAGCAATTGTAAAAGGTAAAGGCGTTTATTTATGGGATGAAAACGGGAAACAATATATAGATGCAATTGCATCTTGGTGGGTTAATCCTTTTGGGCATTCAAATAAAGTTATTGCAGATGCAATTTATAAGCAACTTACTACTTTGGAGCATGTTTTATTTGGCGGATTCACTCATGAACCTGCGGTATTATTGGCCGAAAAGCTAATACCGATTTTACCTATTAATCAAAAGAAACTGTTTTATTCCGATAATGGTTCCACAGCAGTCGAAGTGGCAATTAAAGTTGCTATGCAATTTTTTTTCAATAAAGGAATTAAGAGAACCAAAATTATTGCTTTTGAAGATGCGTTTCATGGAGATACTTTTGCAGCAATGGCAGCAAGCGGAATCTCTTTTTTTACAGAAGCATTTCAAGGCTCATTGTTAGAAGTAATTCGAATTCCAATTCCTAAAAAAGATTCAAAAGACAGTCAAAATCAATTAAAAAAATTAGTTGAAAGTAATCAATTTGCTGCTTTTATTTTTGAGCCTTTAGTACAAGGTGCAGCCGGTATGCAAATGTATGATGCTTCAGATCTAGATGAATTAATAGCAATTTGCAACCAAAATGATGTATTTACCATTGCCGACGAAGTAATGACTGGATTTGGGAAAACAGGAAAAAATTTCGCAAGTGATTATTTGCTCAATAAACCAGATATGATGTGCTTGTCGAAAGCTTTAACAGGTGGAACAATTCCGTTTGCGATAACTAGTTTTTCACAAGAAATTTTTGATGGTTTTTATGATGATGATATTAATAAAGCTTTATTTCACGGGCACACCTTTACTGCAAACCCAACTGGTTGCGCTGCTGCAATAGCAAGTATCAATTTATTGCAAAAAAATGAAATTCAAGACGGAATAAAATTAATTAATAAATTACATTTAGATTTTGAAAATCGCATAAAAAAACATTCAAAAGTTAAAACTACTAGAGTTTTAGGTGTAATTTTTGCATTAGAAATTAAAACAGAAACTGAAGAAAGTTATTATGGAAATTTGAGAAACAAACTCTATAATTTTTTTATTGAAAACGGTATATTATTACGACCAGTTGGCAGTATAATTTATATTTTACCCCCTTATATTATTACCAATAAAGAACTTGAAAAAATATATCAAACTATTGAGAGTGCCTTAGAAATAGTTTAAAATTTAGTGAGAATGCTTATTTATACTTTTCTGAAGATTAACTAACTATGCAAAAAAAAATTTATATAAAATCTTTCGCTTCCATTTCTTGTTTAGGAAATTCTTCTAATCAAATATGGGAAAATTATTGTCAAAAAAAATCTCAAATTACATTTCAAAAATCAGGGAATCAAGAAGTTTGGATGGCATCATTTTCAGAAACAGAGAAAGTCGAAATTGAAATTTTAAAAAATTCTGATACTAAATACAAATCATTAGACAATTCTGTATTATATGCCATATTTGCGTCAAGAGAAGCTTTGAAAAAAGCCAATTGGAGTCAAAAGGATGTTTTTGGAATCAATATCGGTTCGTCACGAGGAGCAACAGAATTGTTTGAAAATCATTACAAAGAGTTTTTAATGACAGGAAAAACTCCTACTTTAACTTCTCCAACAACCACCTTAGGAAATATCTCTACATGGGTGGCTCACGATTTAAAATCTAAAGGGCCTGAAATTTCACATTCGATAACATGTTCAACAGCGCTGCACGCAATGCTTAACGGAGTCGCTTGGTTGCGTGCAGATATGGCTGAAAAATTTTTAGTAGGTGGTAGTGAAGCACCACTAACGGCATTTACGATTTCACAAATGCAAGCTTTAAAAATATATTCTAAAGAAAAATCGGAATATCCTTGTCGTGCTTTAGATTTAAATAAAAAAAGCAATACTTTAGTTTTGGGAGAAGGTGCAGCTGTTGTTTGTTTAGACAAAAATCCTGAAAATGCTATTTGTTTTATTGAAGGTATCGGTTATGCCACCGACGATTTGTTACATAATATTTCTATTTCAGAAGAAGCGGAATGTTTTCAAAAATCAATGGAAATGGCATTACAAAATGTTACATTATCAAATGTTGACGTTATTGTAATGCACGCTCCAGGAACTATAAAAGGTGATTTGTCTGAATATAAGGCAATTGTAAAGCTATTTGGAGATGATTTACCAATGTTAACTTCAAATAAATGGAAAATTGGCCACACTTTTGGTGCTTCGGGAATGCTAAGTGTTGAAATGGCTATTTTAATGATGCAGCACCAAAAATTTATTGGTGTTCCATTTTCTAAAAAACAAAATGAAAAAGCATCTATAAAGAAAGTATTGATAAACGCTGTAGGTTTTGGCGGTAATGCGGTAAGTGTTTTATTGAGTTTATAAAAAAAGGCTCCAAATTATTGAAGCCTTTTACGTCTATTTTAAAAATAATTATTCAATAATTATTTTTTTAACTTCTTTTTTGTCACCATCTTGAATGTTAAATAAGTATATCCCTGATTGAATGCCGTTCAACTTAACGACTTCACTAAAAAATCCATTGTTTTGATATGATTTTGAAAACACTTCTCTTCCTCTTAAATCGTGAACTCCTATTTTAATTTCATTTTTTGAATCAGAATCAAATTTAACATTGAAATTTCCATTATTTGGATTTGGGAATAATTCAAAATTTTGCAATCCAAAGGTAACATTCTGTAAAATTGAGGTAATTGCAAATTTTTGAGTATTTACATTAAAGAAAATATTTCCAACGGCTTCAACCTTTATTCTACAATCTGTAGAATTGATACCAGCCGGAATGGTTACGACTGCCGATCCATTATTGGGAGTACTAACTACTAATGTAGTAGAAAAACTCAATCCATTATCTGTTGATAAACTAATTTTGACATTTGCACAATTTACGGGTGCGCCAGAAGTTGATGCCGCATTCCAAGTTACAGTTTGTGTAGTGTTTTCAGCATAACTTAAACCAGTTGTATTTTGGGAGGTTACAATAAATGGACCAGAAAACCCTGCAACCGTTACAATCATATCATCAAAATTAGTTTGACCCACGCTAAAAGGAGGCACAGCACTAAAAAGAGCATTATCTCTAACTGTTAATCTAAAGAGTAAAGTGCGTCCAACTGAACTTAGCGCTTCAACTTTTATGTTGTCATTACCTGTAGCTGCTGTTGTGGTTTGATTTAACATTACAGTAGCTAATTCAGGACAAATTCTTGATTTTGAACTAGTCGGATTGAATGATCTCCAGTTTGGACCAACCGATTTTGTTGCTGAAGCCACGCTACTTGCTCCAGAAACAGCAGTTGTAGCATTATTATATTGTTCCCAGCAATATGTCAATGAGTTGTTAGGGTTTGCATCGGTAGCGTCACCAGTTAATATAAAAGGAGTGCTTTTTGGAATAGTATAATCTGGTCCAGCGAGAGCTATTGGAGTTGCATTTATTCCAGAAATAGATGTTGTGATGGGGCATGTTTTGGTAGCTAAATTTGCTTGAATTTGTGATATTGAAACCGCATGGTATATCGGAATAGAATGAAATGCAACATCTTGAGCAGTAATACCAGCATAACCCATAATAGTAACACCTGAACCAACTTCCATATTAGTTCCTGAACCTTCGTTGCTCATTGAAAAGGTGTGCGTTCCTCCCAACTGATGTCCTATTTCATGAACTACATAATCAATATCAAAATCATCACCTCGCGGAACTGGAACAGACCCTCCTGGAGAAGTAATTCCACTTCCTTTAGCAGTGTCTGTTGTACTTACTGGGTCAACACAAACACAACCAATACAACCTGCGTTTCCTCCGCCACCTGTTGCTCCAAACATATGCCCGATATCGTAAAAAGAGTTACCAATAAGTGTAGTGATTGAATTTTGTAATTCCAAGTTCCAATTGGATAAACTAGAGTATGGATCTGTGCTTGAATTGTAGAAAAGAATTGCTGTAGTTTCATTAATTAAGTTTAAATGCAGGCCTAAATCTTTTTCATAAACGCCATTGCAGCGGGTTAAAGTAGCGTTAATAGCAGTTAAAACCAAAACTTGATCTGCTAAGTTTCCAGCTGTTGATGCTCCAAAAAAAGCTGCATATTCGCCGTTACAAGATTGTGCTAAACGCATTGTTTTAAGCTCTCCTGAATTTGATCGTTTGAAATTCGGTATTTTTAAATCGATTTCTTCCACCATTTTTTTATCTACAGTAGAACAATTCCATAAACGGTCTCCTTTTTTTCTATAAGAATTAAAAACAGCATATACTTTCCCATCAGCCGAATAAGGCTCAATAAATTCATTTTCAGCATCGGCTCTAAAAATCATAGTTTGAATTTCTTTTGGAGCAATACTTAATTTTAATGTTGCAAATTTATCAGTAATTCCTCTTCCAGAAAAGGCTCTTATAGAAGGAAATCTTGCCTGTAATTCTGCGTCAAAGTTAGAGGCTTCAAAAATCTCAAATAGCTCTAATTCTCCTTTAACATTTGGTAAAGAAATAATTGTTGGTTGATTTGATTGTTTGGTTATTGATGAAAAAACACTTTGCTGTAATTTTTGAACATTTAATTCAAATAGTTTAAATGTTTTAGGAAATGACTCTCTAGTGGTGTTCTTGTCGAGTGTTAATTTTGAAGTTTCAGATTTAAATGTAGACCAAAAGACATCTTGTTGCGAAAAAGATGAAATAGAAACAAATAAAATCAGAATAGATACTAATTTTTTCATTTTAAAGTAGTTTTTTTTAATTTACAAAAGTATTTAATATTTATTGATTTTAAGTATTTTTTAACTGCAAAAAAACATTAAATTTAATTTTTATAACAAAAAAGGGAGTTTTTGTTAGAAAATAATATTCTTTCATTTATTTTTAATTTTTTTGTTATCCAAATCCATTTTAATTTTTTTGATACCAATTTAAAAATAGGAATACTTAACTTTACAAACTTTTGCGTTATCTTTGCAATTGATTATTACGTTGTATTTATTGTAAGTTTTTGCTCGCACTTTAATTTATGGTTATATATAGTGTCTCCGTTAGTTAAAATCAGTCCAAAAATTATAGTTTTGAGTTTTAGCTTTATTTATAGTTGACTTTAAACTTCAAGCTTTTAAAATTTATAGAATGAAACACATAAGAAATTTTTGCATAATTGCACATATTGACCACGGTAAAAGTACATTAGCCGACAGACTTTTAGGCGCTACACAAACTGTTACAGCTCGTGAAGAAAAGGCGCAATTGCTTGACAATATGGACTTGGAGCGGGAACGCGGCATTACAATCAAGAGTCACGCTATTCAAATGGAGTACACTTATAAAGGGCAAGAATATGTTTTGAATTTAATAGACACTCCTGGTCATGTTGATTTTTCGTATGAAGTTTCACGTTCAATTGCAGCCTGTGAAGGAGCACTTTTAATTGTTGATGCGGCGCAAAGCATTCAGGCTCAAACCATTTCAAATTTATATTTGGCATTAGAAAACGACTTGGAAATAATTCCTGTTTTAAACAAAGTTGATTTGCCAAGTGCAAACCCAGAAGAAGTTAGTGATGATATTATTGATTTATTAGGCTGTAAACTTGAAGATATAATTCACGCCTCTGGAAAAACAGGTTTTGGTGTCGAAAATATTTTGGCGGCCATTATTGAAAAAATTCCGCCTCCGAAAGGAAATAAAGACGAACCTTTACAAGCTTTAATTTTCGATTCACATTACAATCCGTTTCGAGGAATTGAAGTTATTTTTCGTGTAATTAATGGCGAAATTAAAAAAGGTCAAAAAATAAAATTTATGGCAACTGGCAATGAATATTTTGCCGATGAGGTTGGGACTTTAAAACTGAATCAAGTTCCTAAAAATGTTATCTCTACTGGCGATGTTGGTTATTTAATATCTGGAATTAAAGAAGCCAAAGAAGTAAAAGTTGGTGATACTTTAACAGATGCTAAAACACCAACAACTCAAATGATTACTGGCTTTGAAGATGTAAAACCAATGGTTTTTGCTGGAATTTACCCAGTTGATACTGAAGATTATGAGGATTTACGTTCGTCTATGGAAAAATTACAACTTAACGATGCCTCATTAATTTTTGTTCCTGAAAGTTCGGCAGCATTAGGATTTGGTTTTCGATGTGGATTTTTAGGAATGCTACACATGGAAATTATTCAGGAACGATTAGAACGAGAGTTTGATATGACAGTGATCACAACAGTTCCCAACGTTTCCTATTTGGCTTACACCAAGAAAGACCCTGATGTCCCTTTTATTGTAAATAATCCAAGTGATTTACCAGAACCTTCAAGATTGGATAGGGTAGAAGAGCCCTATATAAAAGCAACAATAATTACAAAATCGGATTTTGTAGGTAATGTAATGAGTTTGTGTATTGAAAAACGAGGGCAAATCACCAATCAAACTTATCTTACTACTGAAAGAGTAGAATTAAATTTTGATATGCCATTGGCAGAAATAGTTTTCGACTTTTATGACCGTTTAAAAACGGTTTCAAAAGGGTACGCTTCCTTTGATTATTCTCCAATTGGTATGCGAACTTCCAATTTGGTAAAAGTTGACGTTTTATTAAATGCAACAATAGTTGATGCGCTTTCGGCTTTAATTCACGCTGACAATGCTTATCATATTGGCAAAAAAATGACTGAAAAGTTACGAGAATTGATTCCACGTCAACAATTTGACATTCCCATTCAGGCTGCTATTGGAGCCAAAATTATTGCTCGTGAAACCATAAAAGCACTACGAAAAGATGTAACCGCAAAATGTTATGGTGGCGATATTTCTCGTAAACGTAAATTATTAGAGAAGCAAAAAAAGGGAAAAAAACGGATGCGTCAAGTTGGTAATGTTGAAATTCCTCAAGAAGCTTTTATGGCAGTTTTAAAATTAAATGATTAAAACGGTTAAACCAAGAAAGTGTTTTATTCGTATTTAATATGATTGGTTTTTATTTTTCTGGTTTTTAAAAATTTAAATATTTCTTTAAATTGATAGTGGTTTAAAAAGCAATATCTTACAAATAACTCATTTGCAAACAATCTTATTAAAAAAATGTTATTTTATAATTATTTTTTTAAAAATTTAATAAAATTGTTGCGTATTATGTAATTTTAAAATATTATTTTTGTTATAAACTACTACTTCAATGCGGAATCTTACACTTATATTAACGTTTCTTGGAACACAATTTTTTTTCTCTCAAGGCATTACTGTTGATGTTTCAACGTACACCAATCAACAATTGGTTACTTCTAAATTGTTGGGTAATGATTGTATAACAGCTTCTAATTTCAGCTCTTCATCATCAGAAAGTGTTGGTTATTTTAATAGGGCAGGATCTGGTTTTTTATTATCAGAAGGTATTATAATTAGAAGCGGTAAAGCACTTTTTACAGCAGGGCAATATACAGGGAACAACATTAACAGTCAATTAAATACCAATTCCGATCCCTTTTTACAACAATTAAGCAACGCCAATGGTCAAACGGAACCGATAACCGATGTTGGGTTTCTAGAATTCGATTTCGTTCCTGTTTCCAATAAATTTAGTTTTGATTTTATATTTGCATCTAATGAATATGGCCAGTTTCAATGTGGTTTTAGTGATGTTTTTGCTTTTGTTTTAACAAATTTGAGTACAGGCGTTTCAACCAACTTAGCAATAGTACCGGGAACAACATTACCAGTAAGTGTAAAAACTATTCGTAATGATTTATATAATGCTACAGGTGCCACTTGCGCATCAAGTAATCCTATTTTATTTGATAAATATAATGTTACCTCACCAGCAAATTCTGATTTAAATATGCGTGGCGTTACTAAAACTTTAAATGCTTCGTCGGATGTTATTCCAAACACCAATTATAAAATTCGTTTAGTTGTAGGAGATTATAAAGATTCCAATTACGATTCGGCAGTTTTTATAAAAGGTGGAAGTTTTGTTACTACTTTAGATTTAGGCCCCGATCAATCCATTTGTATAGGAGATAGTGTTACTTTTAAAACCAACTTAAACCCACCATTTACGCATCAATGGTTTAGAAACGGAAATCCAATTCCTGGGGCTACAAATGCTACTTATGTTGCAACACAATCAGGTACTTATTCTGTTCAAGCCACTTCTGGAAATTGTGTAATTTCGGATACTATTGTTTTAAATGATTTACAAGTTACTCAGCCACCAAATTTATACAGTTGTGATAATGGTGCAGCTCAAAACAGTTATGATCTTACTATAAATAACGCAACTTCTTTGTTAGGAACTACTAATGGATCACTTTATAATTTAGAGTATTATTCCAGCCCATCTGATGCATCGATACATACAGCTTCAATACCTAATGCCCAATTGAATTCTTTTTTAAGTAACGGACAAATAATTTATATTAAAATAAAAAAAATAGCTACTAGTTCCTACTGCGATGCTGTTTATCAATTTAATTTAATTGAAAAACCTCAAATTACGCTTGGTAATCCAGCAACTATAAATAAATGTAATGACGGAAGTACTTTTAATTTAAACAGTCAAAATTCAACTATTTTAAATGGATTACCTTCATCAGGGTACAACATAAGTTTTTTTAATACACAACCCAATGCTGATAACAACGCACAACCTATTTTAAATTTTGCCACTTTTACATTACCTTTAGGTTCAACTACTGGCACAGTAATTGTTCGAGTAACCGATATTAATATTGCCTCTTGTTTTGCTACGGTGCTATTAAATTTAGCTTTAAACCCTTTACCACTAGTAGATGCTGTTAATGATGTTATAGAGTGTTCTACCTACGCTTTACCAGCATTAACTAATGGTACCTATCATTCTTCACCTGGTGGCGCTTCTAGTTCCTTAATTACTTTACCTTATACGGTTACAGATACTGGTACTTATTATGTTTATAATGGTCCAGACGCAAATGGTTGCGTTAACGAAAAATTATTTAAAGTAACTATGTTAGATGAATACGTTCCACCATTATACGGATGTGATAATTATATTATTCCCTCACCTCCAGCAGGTGGTTTTTATTCAGGTCCAGGCGGCACAGGTACGCATTATAGTCCTGGTGACATTATAACGGTAAATAACACAACTATTTATTATTACGCACTTGTAAATGGAGTAGTATGTCGAGACACTCCTTATACAATCCCTATTTATCCAAAACCTACTTTGGCACCTATTTCAAATGTTACAGTTTGTAATAATTATATTTTACCAGTTTTAATAAGTGGTGATTATTACACCCAAACAGGTGGAGGAGGCACATTAATTCCTGCATTAAGTCAAGTAAAAGCAGATAAAATAATTTTTCCAAATGCGACTGTTGTTCCTATAACAATGCCTTTGACTTTGTATAATTTTGTTAATAATGGACAATGTTCCAATGAAGTTTCATTTACAGTCAACATTATTGATACTTCTATATTTGGTTCTGTTACTCGTTGTGGTTCATTTCAACTTCCCGCTGTAACTGTTGGAGGTTATTTTACGCAGCCCAATGGTGGAGGAACGACTATTGCACAATTAACTGATATTACAACATCTCAATCGGTTTATTATTATGCGCTAACTACAGACGGAAGTAATTGTGCAGCAAATTTAAAATATGATATTACTATAAACGCAAACCCAACGATTGATGTACGAAATGATATTACAAGTTGTGGCACTTACTATTTACCACCATTGACTAATGGAGATTACTATTTTCAAGCCAATGGACAAGGTGGAATAATTCCGGCATATACCCCAATTACTGCTACAAAAACAGTATGGGTTTATAAAGATAGTGGTGCAACAACTCCAGTGTGTAAAAGTGATGTTCCTTTTATTGTAACTATAAAGACCAAAGTTAATTTAGATAATTCTCCTGGTGATCAATATACTTGTAATCAAACTTATACATTACCTGTTTTAACTAACGGAAAATATTTTACAGGACCAAGTGGAACCGGGGCTCAATTACAGGGAGGTTCACAAGTATCAATTAGTTACATGCCATTATACATTTACAATGATGTACTACCTGATACTTCTTACTGCCCAAATGAAGTATCGTTTAATATTTTTATAAATTACATTTCTGTTGGAAATTTTCTAGATATCCCCGCTTGCGATAGTTATACCTTACCAACATTAAGTGTTGGAAATTATTTTTATAATACAGGAGGCGTGAATCCAATTCCAACTGCACAACAAACAATTACTGCAACTTCGGTTTCAAGTCCAACAATTCAAAAGGTCTATATATATGCCATTAAAGGAACTGATCCGTTACGATCTTGTACTGACCAAAAAAGTTTCACAGTAACAGTTTCTAAAACACCGACTGCCGATGTTTTACCAAATGAAGAAAAATGCGGTAGTTTTACTTTGCCACCTTTATCTCAATATAATTTTTACTTTACAGGAACTGGAGGAACAGGAACAGCGTATTTGCCTAATGATGTAATTTCTAATATTGGAACAATTCCAACCACACAAACAATCTATGTAAGAGCAGTAAGCCCAACAAATTCAAGTTGTACCGACGAAAAATCGTTTACTTTAAAATTGAATCCTCTTTTAACATTAAATGTACCCGATGGGATTATTTGTGTTGATTATCCGTCGGGTACGCCAACATCATCCTATACTATGAACACCAATTTAAGCCCAAGTTTGTTTACGGTAAACTGGTATTTAAATGGAAATCAAGTAGCAACAGGACCAAGTTACACGGCTTTAATAGATGGGACTTATACGATTAAAACCATAAAATTAGTACCAGAAACTGGGTTGAATTGCAATTATCGTGATACTACTGTAATTGTTGATAGATCAAGTGTTGCAAGTGCTGATGTGCTTTTAAGTAATTATTTTGAAGACAATACATCAGTCTCTGTAACTAATTTACAAGGTTATGGAAATTATGTTTACCAAATTGACGGCTCAAATTATGATACAAATAGTATTTTCACAAATATTTCATCTGGCGGACACATCTTGTACATAAAAGACATTAAAAACGATTGTGGTATTACCGAAATTCCATTTAATTTAATCAATTATCCCAAGTTTTTTACTCCAAACGGTGATGGATTTAATGACAACTGGAATATTTTTGATTTAGCAAGAAACAATTATAAAATATCAATATTTGATCGATTTGGAAAATTAATCAAACAAATTTCGACTAGTTCCTCAGGTTGGAATGGTGAATTTAATGGTAAAGAACTTCCTGCAACCGATTATTGGTTTGTTTTAAATTATGAAATTAATGGGCAACCAAAAGAACTTAAAGGACATTTTGCTTTAAAACGTTGATTTAGTTTATTCTTACAATCCAATTTCCATTTCTTTGGCTTTAGAATATACTAAATCACTTTCCCAACCTTTTCGGAGTAAGAAATCACAAAATTTTTTGCGTTTTTTTAAGGTATCTTTTTCTAATAAAAACTCCCAATATTTTTCTGCTAATGAATGGAATGTTGCTTGATATTCGGCTAATTGTAATGAAATTAAAGCTTTGTTAATTAAATAACTAGAAATTTTTCGTAATTTTAGTTCTTGCTTTATTCGAATTTTACCCCATTTTTTTTGATGTAATTTACTAATCGCAAAAAGTAAGGCAAATCGTTCTTCATTTAAAAAGTTATTTTGAATTAAGTGAACAATTACTTCATCTTTTTCATTTTGAGTAGTATCAAATGAGTACAATTTTTCATAAACTTCGGAATGACAACGCTCTTGGTATGAACAATAGTATTCCAATTTTTGGATAACTTCTTTTAACGAAAAAGAGGGTTTAGGATTCAATAGCTTTAATATTCTATAAAGTTGCAATGCTTACAAATGCAAAAATATCAAATCAAAACTAATAAATTTCATCAAACTTAATTTATCTTAAAAATGGGTAACAATTTTAGGCTTAAATTGATTTACTGTAAAACAATCATTCAAAAGAGTTTTTTTTATACATTTACTTAAACAAAACTTAAAGTTTATGAAAAACAAAATTACTATTTCCATATTTTTCATAACATTGATTTTAAATGCCCAAACTAAAGTTAAAGATACAGTAGTAAGGCGTTCCAATATAACTTTTGAAAAAAACGGAAACACAATTAATTTCAAAGCTCAAAATCCACCTTTAGTTCAAATATCAGGAGCTCCGCCAGCCAATTATTCGCATTTTTGGGAATTTGGTGACGGAAGCTATTCTAAAGAAAAGGAACCCAAAAAAACATATAAAAAACAAGGAACTTACAAAATAAACTTGTCTGTAACAAACAATTATGACAACGGAAAACCTCCTGCAACTCGACCTAAAACAGTTGTTGTTAACCAAAATTCAGAAAATGCTACTAATGACATTGCATCACTTGAAAAACAAGAAGGATACCAAATTTTTGCTTCACGTGAACCCTCGCCCGAAGAGGAAATGGTTGTTGTTGTTGGCTATCAAAACCTATTAAATTATGTTGCCAACGGAAAATTGTACTTGTTTTATAACGACAAAGAATTTAAAAAAAAGAATTTTGAACTACTTGAAACTCGAACTCATTTTGGTGAAAAAGAAGTTTCGGATAATAATTTCGTATCTGCCGAAACCAAAAATGAATCTTATAAATATTTAGCATCAGAAAATGAATTTTCAAACGTTAAAAATCCATTTTTAAACGATGATGAAGATTTAGACGCTACTTTAATCGAAAGTCGAAAATCGTTTAGTGATGTAAAGGTTTTGGATTTTGATTTGATGAATCCAAATGAAACCCGAAATGTATTTTTTACTTTTAAAACCACTCCCGAAATGGTTAAAGATACAAGTGCAACAGTTAAAATGCGAGGAATTTACGTTCCAGATAGAAGTTATAAAACCCACAAAAAAAGAACCTTAGAAATGGAAATTGTTACTTCACACGATCCAAACAAAATGTCAAGTAATGCAGCATTTATGAATTATAGACTGGTACGTTTTAAAACTATTAATATGAAAACCCGTTTTCAAAACGATGGTGAAGGGCCAGCAAAAACGATACGTTTAGAAACAGATATTCCAGAAATGTTTGACAAAAAAACTTTCAAAGTGGTTGATATGTATCCAAAATGCCCAATTTGCCCCAAAGGAGAAACTATCACTTTTAGTTGTTTGGATACCTTAATTAAAAAAGATCAAATTCATTTTACTTTTAAAAATATTTATTTACCTGGAAGTCAACAAAAAAATGTAACCGAAAAAGATTCAACTAAAGGATTTGTAAAATATTCAATGAAATTTACCAAAGATTTTCACAAAGTTTCAACTAAAAGTCGGACTTCAATTTTTTTCGATAAAAACAATCCAGTTGTAACTAATTATGCTAGAACTCGTTTTTTACCTGGAATTTCTATTGGTGCAAAATCGGGATATAATTTATTTTCTAATCTTGAAAATGGGCGTTCTTATTTTGTTTCAGCAACAGTTTCACCATTTAAATCGTATCGTTGGTATTGGCAAGCCGAATTTCAAAATAGTTTGACTAAATACAACTCTGCTACCATTGTTAAGGATGAATTAGTGCCTAATCCTGCACAACAAGGAATAAAACAATTACAAACCACTACAAGTCAATCAAAACTTGAAAATTATAATATTGAAATCCCAGTTTTAATTCGCTATAATGTAAACAATTACATTGGTCTTGGGGCAGGAATTCAAGGAAATATAAATGTAAGTTCTTCACAAAGTACAACTTCAAAAATTGAAACGTATGAAGGTAATATTCCAACGGTATTGATAAAAACGGTAAATGATAATTCAGGTTCAAAAACTTCTAACTTTCAAGGTTTTAAAGGTGGTTTTATTATAGATGCTACTTTTGGATTTGCTCGAATTGGTCCAAGTTTAGGAACAAGATATGTTTTAAATTATGACAAAGGGTTTAATTATTGGCAGTTTTATGGCATTTGGAAATTTTAAATACTTAATTTTGAATCAATTAAATTATTATCTTATGAAAAAAAAATACTATTTCAGTTTGGTTTTTTTACTTTTCGGAATTTTAAATTCCTTTTCGCAAAACAAATTATCTTTTGAAAATACTTCGAGGCAAAAAGTGGTTTTAAATAAAAATTTTAAAAACTATAAAATTTTAACTTTAACTGATGAAATTAAAAAGTTAAGTTCGGGCGAAGAAATCACTATTAATTATGGTCGTGATTTCACCTTTACTTTATTTGAAAACAAACTTCTAGCTAACAATTATAAAGTTTCTATAAAAGGAGAAAATGGTATTGAACGAAAATCTATTTTTGAAACCAATTTTGACGGAAAATACTATATAAATGGCAATATATCAGAAGACAATCAATTTGTTTTTTCTTATTTTGAAAATAAATATTTGATATACATAAAAAATCAAAGCTCAGAATTTTACATTGAATCATTACAAAAGTTTGATAAAACGGCTTCATCCAACGACTATGTTTTTTATGAAGTTAAAGATGCCATTGTTCCTGAAAATACTTCGTGCGGATTTAAAGAAACTGTAAAATCATTTGAAAATAAAACTACTATTGAAACCCATAAATTGGGCGGTTGTAAAACGGTTGATTTGGCTTTTTCGATGGATTATACAATGTACAGCGTTTATAATTCAGTGAACGGAGCAATAAATCGAACCTTAGAAGTTTTAAATTTATCGGAAGCCAATTACAAAATAGCCAATGGCATTTCTGATGATATTAAATTTAAAGTTGTTGAGCATTATATTGTTACTTGTGATGCTTGTAATTACTGGCCTTCAAGTTTAGAAATTTATACCAATCACTCTGGTCTAGGGTCTAATGCTTACAGAATGTTCGTAAATCAATACGACATGAAAATTCATTGGCAAAATGAAGGCGGAACAGGTTCAGTAGTAGGTTTAGGAGCTTACAGTATTTGCAATACCAATCTTACTCAGAACGGATACGGAATAGCAACAGTTAAAAATTATCCGACAAATACTAACTTTATACGATGTATATTGTCACACGAAATGGGGCATAACTTTGGTTGCCAACACGATACCGAAATTATGAATGCCTATGTAAGCGGAAGTAATTTGTGGTCATCGGCATCAATTGTTACTATCAACACTACTTTGGCAAACAGTAGCTCGTGTATGAGCGCTTGCGTGACTAATGTTTGCGATAATAAAAAAGTAATTGATGCTTTAGCAACGCCTGATGTTTTAAACAACAAAATTAACGTGAGTTGGTTAGCTGAAGCTGGAGTTGATTTTAAGATACGGTTATACAATACTTTAACAGCAACTTGGTCGCCTTACACTACATTTAGCTATCCAAACAATGCTACTTTTTACACATTTTCGCAAACGCATTGTGTTGATGTCTATCGGGTTGAAATTACTCCAATTTGTTCAGGAACTGTTGGTATATCCGAGCAAGTGGTTTTTAGTATAAATAAAAACGTAGCAGCACCAGCACTTTCATTTACTTCAAATTCGCAAAATTTACCAATGTGTGGCGGCAGACTGAATTATTTTAGTGTTGCCTCCATTGACGGTGGCAGTTCACCAATTTATCAATGGAAAATAAATGGTGTAAATGTCGGAACTAATTTGCCTACATTTTCAACAACTGCGTTATTGAATAATGATGTTTTAAGTTGTGATTTAACCAGTAACGCCACTTGTGTTGCTACACCCTTTGCAAGTGTAACTCAAACAGTTTCTGTTATTTCTCCTACGGTTTTGTCCAATAGTATTTCGTCAACATTAACTACAATTTGCGCTGGAACTTCAATTACATTAACGGCGACAGGAACCAACATTCAAAGTGCTTATCCCTATTATCAATGGTTTTTAAATGGAAGTCCGCTTGGAGGTCAACCCGGAGGTGGAACAGTTGGCGGACAATCTGGACCCACACTAACTGTTATTCCTTTAAACAATGGCGATGTTTATACTTGTCAATTGTCTGATGGTGAAGGATGTCATACAACAACTGGAAGTGTTTTGAGTAATCCAATCACTATAACAATTCAAAGTCCGTGCACTTTATCAACGGATACTTTCTCAATTTTGGGGTTGGATTATTTTCCGAATCCAATTAAAAATGAGTTTACTATTTCTGCTAGTCAAGTTCTAAACGCGGTAACGGTTTTTAATTTATTAGGACAAAAAATGTTTTCAAAATTAATAAATTCAGACACTGCTGTTTTAGATTTTTCTCAATTGTCAAACGCTATTTATTTTGTAAAAATTGATTCAGAAAACAATTCAAAAACCATAAAAGTTTGTAAAGAATAAATTTATGAAACAATTATTTTTTCTTTTGCTTTTAACTTGTTCTGCATTGTTTGCTCAAAAGTTGGAAGAAAAAATATACACTTCTGTGGATGCATTAGTAGCGCATCCAACTCAAGACAATATTGAAAAAGTAACTGTTTTCGAAAAAACAATTCACCCAAAAACAGATGGTGAATTGCTGGCAATTGTAATTTTAAATTGTAACAAAGCTTATTTTCAAAATCAATTTGGGCAAACAAAAAACGCTGTTTTAAGTTACGAAAAAGGATGGCAAACTTTTAATAAAAACAAACTTCAAGATTATGATATTATTGAGTTTTGCTTGAAACCTTTGGGTAATTTATATACTATTATTGGCGATTTTGAAAATGCCGAAAACACTATAAAACAGTATTTATTTATTGCTACCAAGCAAAATAATCAATCTCAAAAAATTAGTGCCATTCAAAATTTAGCCAATGTTTATCAAAGTTCAGGTAAAAATGAGGAAGCTATTAATTTGATTCAAAAAGCCATTTTAACGGAGAAGATCACCATAATTGAAAAGGGAATTTTGTTAAATAATTTGGGAACAAATTATTTAGTTGCAAAAAAATATACAAGTGCTAAAGTCGTTTTGCAACAAGCAATTCAACTGTTACAAAACAATAAAAACCAAACTGAAACCTTATCCAATTCGTATCGGAATTTAAGTGCAATTTTTAGTTTGGAAAATGATTTCAAACAAGCTAATTTTTATTTTGAGCAAGCCAAGCAATTACTTTTTTTATCTAAAAATAGTGATATTCGACAATTGGCAAAATTATATTTAGACGAAGCTACCCTTTTATATCAACAAGAAAAATTTGAGGATTCCGAAAAAAGTATTCAGCTTGTTTTTACTACGTTATTACCAAATTATACTATTAAAAAAAACTTTCCAAGTAAAAATGTATTGTATGCCGAAACCATTTTAATGGATGCTTTTGATTTACAAGCCGAAATATGTTTAGCAAAACGAAATCCAAAAAAAGCCTTACAAGCTTATGAATTGTCATTTTATATAGCAGATTTATTGCAAACACTGTTGGTTTATGAAAATTCAAAAATAATATCTCAAATAAGTAATAGAAATAGAACCGAAAAGTGCATCGCTATATATGAATATCTCTTTAGAACACTTGGAAATACCAGTTATATTGAAAGTGCTTTTCAATTGGCTGAAAAAACAAAAACATCCGTTTTAAAATCGACTTTACAAGATTCAAAAACTATTTCAAGAGTTCAAAAACTGGCTTTGGAACAACTTCAAAACCAAAATACAATTATTGTAAAAGAACAGCAAAAAGGTGATTTGGCAAACCTCGAAATCATTAATAGAGCAATTAAAAAACAAAATGAATTGATGTTGTTTTTTAAGTCTAATACTGAGGAAAAATTAATGGTTTCAAACAAAGATTTAAACTTAAAGTTACTTTTTGATACCGTAAATAAAGATGATGCTATTTTAATTTCTTATTTTTCAGGAAATGAAAAACTGTATTCTTTTACGTTTGAAAACAAGCAACTTAAAATGCTTAGTTTTGATTATTCTGCCAAGTCAAAACAGAAAATAAGTTCTTTTTTAAATTGTTTTTCCGATGCTGATAAAATTACAAATAATGTTTTGGGTTACATTAATTCGGCAAATGATCTCTATAATTTTTTGCAATTACCAAAAAAAGTCAAAGCTAAAAATTTAATTATAATTCCTGATGGATTACTAAATTTTGTGCCATTTGAAGCTTTAATTACTGATAAAGTAGCCACTACAAATTTTGCAAAAATGCATTATTTAATTAACGATTTTAGCGTGGCTTACAACAGTTCGGTTTTATTTTATTTAAACGAAAAAAGTACCGAAAAAGAGGCTGAAACAGTTTTGGGCGTTTTTCCTATTTTTGAAAATACCGATTTAGAGTTAACGTATTCCAAAGAGGAATTAAAAGCAATTAAACAAAATTTTAAGGGTATTTTTTTAGAAAAAAGCCAAGCCACTTTTGCCAATTTTAGGCAAAATGCAAACCAATACTCTATTTTGCACTTGTCTACACATGCAAGTTCAGGCGATGCAATTACACCCGCAACGATACGATTTTACGATCAAGAAATTTTATATTCGGAGTTGTACAATCTTGATATTAAACCAAATTTAGTAGTTTTAAGTGCTTGTGAAACAGGTTTAGGTAAATTGTACAAAGCCGAGGGAGCGATGAGTGTTTCAAGAGGTTTTCAAATGGCTGGTGCACAAAATTTGCTTTTTTCGTTATGGAAAGTAAACGATTACACGACTTCTAAATTTATGGAAAAATTTTATAAAAAGGTAGCAGGTAACCATTCGTATTTTGAAGCCAACCACAAGGCAAAACTTGATTTTTTAAATGATGAAACAATTCCTAATTCAAAAAAATCACCTTATTACTGGTGTGCAATGGTGTATTATGGTAGTTTAGAAAATAAATCACCAACGAATTCTTGGCTTTGGATTGGTTTAGGAATTTTAGGTTTGTTAACTTTACATTATTTAATTAACAAGAAAAAATTGCCATCAAAATAATTCATACATTTGTAAATCAAATTTATAAGTTATGAAAAAAATCTACCTTATTGCTTTTTTATTTTTCGGATTGTTTTTAAATTTTAATGCTTTTGCAAAAACTGTTTCTTCTAAAGAAACAATTACAAATAATGTATTTTTACAAACCACACCTTTAACCGCAATTGCTGTTGTTGGTCAATTTAATTGTTCAGGAACATCAGTAACTATTAATGCTAGTGGAGGAGTTCCAAATTATCAATATCAAATCACTTCAGCAACTTCAGGAATTATAATTGCTCCTTATCAAACAAGTAATATTTTTAATAATCTTCCTGCTGGGACTTATTCGTTCACGGTTAGAGATGCTGTCGCAACAGTTTTTACAGGGAATTTTGTAATTATAAATTCTAATCCATTGATTTGTAACACAGTGGTCAGCGGAAATACTATTACAACAAATGCTTCTGGAGGTAATCCTCCTTATTTTTATAATTTTTCAATAAACGGATCATTAGTAGTAGTTGGATCAAACCCAATTATTACAAATATAATTCCTGGTGTATACACAGTATTTGTAAGCGACACAAATAATTGTCAATGCACATCTACAGTTGTGATTTATCCAAACATAAACATTACTACAACAAGTACTTATGTCGATTTTAATAATGATGGTTTTACCAATTTAGGAGATGTTGTTACTTATACATTTTCGGTAACCAATACTGGCTCATCTCCAATAACAAATTTAAGTTTAAACAGTGCTAATGGTTTAACTTTTAGCGGTGGTATTTTAGCCAATTTGAATATTGGCGCAACTGATACATCAACATTTACTGCTGTTCACGCTGTTTCTCAAAGTGATATTAATGATGGCGCAGTAAATGTATTTATTCAAGCTTCTGGAACTTCTAACGGAAATATTGTGACTAGTCAAGTGTCAAATACTAAGTATTTAACTATTCCAGCGGGTATAAAAATGAATGCTTTTATTGACACCAATACTAACGGTTTTCAAGACGGAACGGAACAAAATTTCACATCGGGCAATTTTAATTATACTATAAATGGCGGTTCTAGTACAAGTGCCTATTCTTCAACAGGAATAAAATATTTGTATGAAAGCAACCCGACAAATAGTTATAATTTAAGTTATATTATTGATAGTAGTGTTGCAAGTCAGTACACAATTGCAATTTCGTCTTACACTACAATTACGGTTGCAAATGGTTCAGGAATAACTACATATAATTTTGCATTGACAAGAATCCCTTTTGTTGATTTAGAGATTCAAACGTTACAATCGGGTCCACCTCCAAGACCGGGATTTACATACATAAATAAAATTTTATATGTAAACAACGGAACGCAAACAATTCCATCTGGTACAATAACTTTTGTTAAAGATAATACTCTTTCTATAACCAATATTTCTCAAAGTGGCACTACAAATACAAGTAACGGTTTCACTTATAATTTCACAAATTTACTACCACTCGAAACTCGATATATTTATGTTACAATGCAAGTGCCAACAATTCCAACAGTGAATTTAGGGCAATTAGTAACCAATTCATCAAGTATTACAATTCCGACAGGCGATATTAACGTTGCTAACAACACTAGCAATTTAACACAAACAATTGTGGGGTCGTATGATCCAAATGAAAAAGAAGAATCGCACGGAGGAAAAATTGTAACATCAACATTCACAACGAATGATTATTTGACTTATACCATTCAATTTGAAAATACGGGCACCGCAGAAGCAATAAATATTAAAGTGGTAGATGTTTTAGATACAAAACTGGAACCATCATCAATTAAAATGGTTGATGCCAGCTCCAATTATGTATTGGATAGAGTAGGAAACACCTTAACTTGGAAGTTTGATGGCATTAATTTACCACCGTCAATTGCAAATTCAACGGTTGGCCACGGGTATATCACTTTTCAAATAAAACCAAAACCAAGTGCAATAATTAATGGAAATTCGATTCCAAATTCCGCTAATATTTACTTCGATTTTAATCCTGCAATTATCACTAATGTTTGTACTACCGAATTTGTTTCGACTTTATCAAACCAAGATTTTGCGTTTAAAAATTTCAGTTATACTCCAAATCCAGTAACAAGTATTTTAACTATTTCAAATATTTCAATAATTGATTCAATTGAAATTACGAATTTATTAGGTCAAACTATTTTATCTAAAAAAATAAATAGTTTACAATCTGAAATTGATTTATCAAGCCTGTTGAATGGAGTTTACTTAATGAAGGTTTCTGCTGATGGTTCGGAAAAAATAGTAAAGATTATGAAAAATTAAAAACCCAACCTTTTTTGTATTGAATTTAGGTTTTCTTAAAAAGCAAAAAGCCTTTAAATTATTTTTTAATTTGAAGGCTTTTTTTAATCTGTAACTATTATTTAAATGATATTTCGCTAGAGTTTTTCAATCTAAAGTCAAATTCTGCTTTGTTTACTGAATCAACAAAAAGTATGTTATTAGTTATTTTTGATGGTTGGATTCCAAATTTCAAATTTTTAAACCATTCAGAGATTTCAGGATTGACAGCAGTATTTTCACTTTCTATCATTCCTGAGCAATTGTTAACTAATACGGCATCAAACTTAATTCTTTCAAGGTTTACTGGAATTGCTTCGATTTTTTTATCTAATAAAAGTAGTTTAGAAAACCCTGAAACCACACTATATTTCATTGAAAAATTACTTTTTTCGCTAATGTAAATGGCTTCTTTAATTAAGCCCTCATTGTTGTCTTCATTATTAACCAAACTTACGTTTACAGCATTAATAGTGGTCCATTTTTTTGCAAAATCGTTAACATCTGGTTTGTCAAAAGTATCAATTTCAAAACATCTTGAGGTTGAATTCGCGTCAGATGAATACGGATATCGTATTGCTAAACTATTTGAAATAGTGCATTGTGCACCTTGTGTAAAGTCAAAATCGTCATCAGTAGCTCGGTACGAAATCAAATTGTTTACAACTAAATTTCCTCCATAACTTTCAAACGAATCATCGTTCGAAAAACTAATTTGAACAAAATCGATTTTAGTTTTATTACCAACGCCAGCTAAAGATAATCCGTTCAATTCTTTTAATGAATTAAGTTTTCTTCCAGGAAATTCAATTCGAACATATTTTAAAATGCCTGAATTTGAATTGTCGTTTGTCCCACCATAAGAACAAATTTTTTGATTTAAATCAAACCCCAAAAGCCCCATTCCTCCCAAACGGTTAATAGGAGCATCGCCTAGAATTATTATACCGCCCCAATCTCCTGGATTTCTCTCTGAAACACCCTTGCTTGACGTGAAAACAATCGGGTTGTCGGATTGACCTTCGGCGATTATTGATGCGCCCTTAGTGATAACTAGTGTTCCACAAGTTTCAAAATCTCCACGAATAACTGTCCCAGCTTCTATTGTTAATTTCGCGTTATTGGTGATGTAAACAATTCCTGAAAGGATGTAGGTTTTGTTATGAAACAGCATTTTATCTGTTTCTATAATACCAGAAAGTACTTCGGTTGGTTTTTTATATTCGGTTGTTTTGGGTTTAAAATTTGTCCATTCGGACATCCAATTAAAATCCCCAAAAATTCCATTAGTCGATTGTGCGTCAGCATTGTTTGCTAAGCAAAATAAAAATAATAAGGTTAAATTTTTCATTTGTGAAGTAGTTTTTTTACTTCACAAATGTATTTTTAGATTTTACCTTAATTTTAAATTTGATTTTATTAATTTGTTATCAAATTTTTTAATAGTCTGAATATAGCATTTATTTAATAGTGATAAATTAAACTTAACTTTACAAAAAGGATTTTCCCTTGAATGAAAAAAATGCAATTAAAGCGCTACACAACATTAAAATTCCTCCTAAAAAGAATGGCGCTCCAGCAAACTGAAAAGGAGCGTCTTTATGAGTAAAATAATAAAAAACGCTAGTCATTAAAGGCGGACCAATAATAGCGGCAACGCTCATAATACTAGTTAAAGTGCCCGAAATTTCACCTTGTTCGTTTGGTTTTACGTTTGACGAAATCATTGCCTGAACTGCTGGACCAGCTATTCCCCCCAAACAATATGGAATTAAAATGGCAAACATCATCCAACTTTGAGATGCAAATGCAAACAAAAACATTCCAATGGTGTACAAGCTTAAACCTAAATAAATACTTTTATTTTGTCCCAATTTTGGGTTGATCACTCGAATCAAACCTCCTTGTACGATACTTACTAAAATTCCAACAACACCAAGTGAAATACCTACCATCTTTTCGTTCCAACCAAATTTATATATAGTAAAGAAACTCCAATTTCCTTCAACTGCTTTTGAGGCAACGTAAACTAGAAATAAAACCAAAACTAGTTTAATCAAACTTGGATAACGTTTTAAACTTTTAAAAGCACCAATTGGGTTGGCACGTTTCCAGTCAAAATCTCTCCGGTTTTCAACTTTCAAGGATTCGGGTAAAATAAAAAAGCCGTATAAAAAATTAAGCAAACATAAAACACCAGCAGCAATAAAGGGTACCCGTGAACCATATTGACCCAATAAACCACCTATAACAGGGCCAATAACAAATCCTAAACCAAAGGCTGCACCGATCATTCCAAAGTTTTTTGCGCGGTTTTCGGGCGAACTGATGTCGGCAATATAAGCCGAAGCCGTTGTAAAACTAGCACCCGTAATTCCCGCAAAAATTCTACCAACAAAGAGCCATAAAATTGTAGGGGCAATCGATAAAAATAAATAATCAATTGCAAACCCAAAAAGAGAAATTAAAATTATAGGTCTTCGTCCATATTTATCGCTCAATCCGCCCACAATTGGCGCAAAAATGAATTGAGTAAAAGCGTAGGCAAATGCTAACCAACCACCGTATTTTGCTGCTTCACTAATATCGGCATTGATTAATTCTTTAATTAATTTCGGAATTACAGGAATTATAATACCTAAACCAATAACGTCTAGCAACATTGTAATGAATATAAAACCTATTGCGGCTTGTTTTTTGTCTTTCATAAAATTGTTTTTTGGGCGAGTTCCGCCTTGGCGAATCGGGCTATATACTATATCTTTTTTTAATGGAAAAAGAAAAGGATTTTCGGTGCTATCCCTTTCGCAACTCGGTGCAAATTAACAACAAATTAGTTCAAAAAAAAATCCCAAACTTCAAAGAAATTTGGGATAAGTATTTTGAAGTGTGTTATTTTATAGTTCCAACGCCTTTTTAGCATTACCATTCATCAACAATTCCAATGGATTTTCCAACGCCTCTTTTATAGCAACTAAAAACCCAACCGATTCACGACCGTCAATAATTCTGTGATCGTACGAAAGTGCCACGTACATCATTGGATGAATCTCTACTTTTCCGTTCACGGCAATTGGTCGCTCAATAATGTTGTGCATTCCTAAAATTCCCGATTGTGGTGGGTTGATAATTGGCGTACTCAGCATACTTCCAAAAACGCCTCCGTTTGTA
>JBBRCJ010000024.1:0-44567 GCA_038204955.1 Flavobacteriales bacterium | reverse complement strand
TTTATTAATTTCTGATGTGCATTTGGGAAAAGTAGCGCATTTTAGAAAACACGGAATGGCAATTCCTAATAATGCTATTTTTGAAAATTTTACAAGATTAAACACTATAGTAGATTTTTTTAAACCCGAAAAAATTATTTTTTTGGGTGATTTGTTTCATAGTAAAATAAATAAAGAATGGGAATTATTTGCCATTTGGACTAAGGAAATTAGTCAAGATATTATTTTGGTTGAAGGCAATCACGATGTTATTGCCCAACATAATTATGAAGATTTAGGAATCAAAATTTATTCGGAATTGGTAATTGATGCGTTTTTATTGACGCATCATCCGACAGAAAAGGAAAAATTTTTTAATTTTTGTGGCCATATTCATCCTGGTATAAAACTGAAAGGAATGGGACGCCAGTTTTTAAACTTGTCTTGTTTTTTTAGAAAACAAAACCAAATGATTTTACCAGCTTTTGGTGAATTTACAGGAAATTTTTATCTTGTTCCTACTGAAAAGGATTTGGTTTATGGAATAAGTAAAGAAGGTGTTTTTGAAGTTGTTCTAAAATGAAATGCAAGAGCGTAAAGTGAAACAACTATTTAAACACAAAAAAATAACATAATCATCAACTATTAAAATTAATTTAATGCAAATGGCGCATTTAATTTAAAACTAGGAACTAAAACTTTAAAATTTCGGGTAGTCGTAAAATTTATCATCGAAAAATAACCACTCATTGAACCATACGGCGATGACAACAAACAACCTGAGTTGTAAGTGTGTGATTCACCTGGCTTCAAAACGGGTTTTGCACCAACAACTCCTTCGCCATCAACTGTTTCAATTTGATTTAGTGCATCAAAAATTTCCCAATGACGTAACATTAATTGAACCGAATCTTTACTTTGATTTTCAATAGTAATAAAATAAGAAAAGGCGTATTGTAATTTTAAATTTTTGAAATAGGTGCCTTCAAAAAAAGTTTTAACCGATATTTTAATGCCTCGAGTAATTTGCGAAACCATAAAAATGTATTTTGAGTAAAGGTATACTTATTTTAAAAAATAAGATTATTATTTTTTG
Source organism: Flavobacteriales bacterium (assembly GCA_038204955.1). Taxonomy (GTDB): domain Bacteria; phylum Bacteroidota; class Bacteroidia; order Flavobacteriales; family Flavobacteriaceae; genus Flavobacterium. Next base: position 43,492 of record JBBRCJ010000024.1, on the reverse strand, counting down.
TTAATTAATTGGTAATATCAATTGATGAAGCACTTCCTTTTCCAATAATCCTATCGTATCGCTGATTGTTTTCACGATAATAAATTAATGCCGAATAATTATTTTCAGTTTGAAAAAAATTTCCATCAATAGCATTTTCTCCATCAATACTCCCAGATTTATCAATTATTGTATAATTGTAGTTAGTAAAACCTTGTTTTATCATTATTGCCTTTTCATAAAGCCCATTTTTTTCATTAAAATCCATTTTACTTTCATCATTTAAAGCATAATTATTAAACATTCCAGTTATATAAATATTTTTGTTTGGGATAAATGATTTTGATAATGAAAAATAAATCCAAGCATAATCTGCCTCAATTTCAGGATTCTCAGCGTTTATATTCTTAACAATAAAATTTCCATTATTATCAGGAAAATATGTGTACGGATTAAAAGCACGGGGACTATTTGTAAACAAATGATCGTTATACAATCCGCCATTTGTATCAATATAAGATATACCAAAAGCGGCGGCTTGAATGTTTTTATTTTCAAAAAAAAGATATTCATTTCCAGCCCAAAATTGAGTTTCAGTATCGTATTTATAAATTAAATCATTACCAATTGTATATTGCGGTTTGATATTATAAATAGCGTTGTTCCATTTTCCGTTTTGTAATAATAATACTTTTATGTTTTGCAAAGGGCTTTGGAAATTAATTACACTCGATTTTACTGCAAAATCAATGTTGTGTTTAAATTCTATATCTCGCACGTTTCGAGCACGTTTTATTTGCATTGGTACTGAAACTAAATCTTCATAAATCATTATTTTACGTGAAAAAACTACTTCTTTATTTTCGTTTACTATAGAAATTAAATAGTTACCGCTTACTTTTAATTGGGTAAAACGGTTAGGTAGTGAAAGTCGATAATGAGAGTAAATTTGTAAAGCGTTTGAAGAATTTGTATAATCTTGAATTCGCTGGTCATCAAAACCCACCAGATATTCATTTTGAGTTAATTGTGATTTATTCCAATTGTAGTCACAATGAGTTATACGGTAATAATAATTGTCTTCCGTTGCGTGTAAATCATCAAATTGAAATTGAAACGAATCACCCAGTTGAAATATTGGAATGGCATTAATGCCACTTTGAACAAATGAAATTGTTTTTATAAAAAAAGGTGGATTTGTTTCCACTTCTTGAGCAAAAGAAATTTTAAAAAGTAAAAAAAATAAAATTAAAACGGATTTTTTCATTTTGAAAACATTTGTAAAATTCAAATATACAAATTTAATGAAAGTAAAATATTTATAAAAATCAAATTTTACTTAAAACAAACTGGAATAATTTCGCCTTTTGCCAAACAGTATTTTTCGACTAATTTTGCATCTATCTTTGCTGTATAATCTTCTTCGATAACTTTAAAACCAATACTTCGTAATTTATCAAAATAATCACGACCATAAATGCGAACGTGATCGTATTGTCCAAAAATTTTGGCTCTTTCTTTTTGATCTACTATTGAATCATCAGAAAAAGTTACTGGTCGAGACAACTCTTGTGGGATTTGAAAAATACCCATTCCGCCTGGCTTTAACACTCGATACAATTCTTGCATTGCTTTCGTATCGTTTGGAATGTGCTCTAAAACGTGGTTACACAATATTATATCGTACGAATTGTCTTGAAAAGGTAGGTTACAAATATCTGCTTTTACATCTGCCAAAGGCGAAAATAAGTCGGTTGTAGTGTAGTCTAAATTTTTCTGATTTCGGAACAATTTGTAAAAGGCTTGTTCGGGTGCAAAGTGTAATACTTTTAATTTTTCAGAATCTAAATCAAGTCCAGATTGAAAAAAATTAGTTTCATTCTTCAAATACAACCACAATAATCGATGCCTTTCTAGCGATAAAGTACTTGGCGATAAAACATTATTTCTTTGGGTTCCGTAACCGTATGGCAAAAACATTTTGAAACTTTTACCATCAATGGGGTCGGTAAATTTGTTACCTTTTAATAAAAATGCCAAAATTGGTCGTGCCACATAACTCAACCGAATTAAAATGGGGCGTGGAATTGTGTTTAGGATTAATTTGAATAGTTTTTTCATAAAATTTAAACTACCAAAGGCACTTTTTTAAACTCATCCTCAGCATTATCAACAATACCCAGTGCTTTGTGAACGTATTTGAATGAGGACAAAATTTCGGGTTTTCCGTTAATGAGAGCCACATCGTGTTCAAAATGCGCACTAGGTTTACCGTCGGCAGTTAAAATAGTCCAACCGTCTTTTAAATGCTTGGTGTTTTTAGAACTCATGTTTATCATGGGCTCAATAGCGACAACCATACCTTCAATAAATAGTTTGCCTCGACCTCGTTTTCCGTAGTTTGGCATTTGTGGGTCTTCGTGCATACTTCGTCCTAAACCATGTCCTACCAAGTCTCTTACAACACCATATCCGTGAATTTCGCAGTATTTTTGAATGGCACTTCCAACATCTTCTACTCGATTCCCTGCTTTAAATTGTCGAATTCCTTCGTATAAAGATTCTTTCGTGATTTTTAGTAATTTTTTTACTTCTGGAGCCACGTCACCAATTTCAAAACTGTATGCGTGATCACCGTAGAATCCGTTTTTTAAAACCCCACAATCTACCGAAATTACATCACCGCTTTCTAGTGGTTTACTATTGGGAATACCGTGAACTACTTGCGCATTTGGGCTAACACAAAGTGTGTTTGGAAAGCCATAAAGTCCTTTAAAACCTGGAATTCCGCCATTGTCTCGAATAAATTCTTCTGCTAATTTATCTAAATAAAGTGTAGTAACACCTACTCCTATTTCTCCTGCAATTAAACCCAATACTCTCGATACCATTAAGGCACTTTCACGCATTAATTCAATTTCTTCTGCTGTTTTTTTGATAATCATTTTAAAATTTTCAGATTGCAAAAGTACTAAAAAAGTGTTCGGTTATAGTGCTTCACAATCAAAAATCTGGTATCTAAAGTGGAAAAACAAAAATTAGTCAGGATTTGCCATAACTTTAAACAATTCAGCATTTGAAATAAAGAACCTATTTTCCAGCAGCAGTTGCGATAATTGTGAACTAACCAAATTATTTTCACGAGAATTTATTAAAAAAATAGAGCTTTCACCGTATGAAAACAAGCGTTCTTCTGACTTTAGCATTATTTCATAATCTTTAACTAAATCCAAAACTAATCGTTTTTGTTTTTCTAACGATTGAATTTCTGTTTGTTGTGCCTTAATTTTATTTGACAATTGCACTTTTTCCAAATCTAATACAAACTGTGTTTCTTGAATTTTAAATTGCGAAACTTTTAAGCTTCCACGTTCTTTTCGTAAAAAAATTGGAAATGCAAAATTAATACCGACTTTATAATTATTAAAATTGGTGTTTTTAAGATAACTTGGTTCTGACAAATAACTATAACCTACATCAATTTTTGGCAAAAGCATATTTTGTTTTAGTTTTCGGTCGACATCCAAAATTTCAATTTTGTTTTGCAATGCATTTATTTTTGGATGATTAGCAATTGAAAAATTGGAATTCATCAAACCATTGGTTTTCAAAGTTTCTTGAATTGTTCTTTCGAGATGATCTTCTGGAATAATAGTTTCTTGCAACTCTAAAGGAATTGAATTATCCAACCATAAAAAATTTGACAAATCAAGTTTTGATTTTGCTAATTTTAATTTTGAATCTTCTAAATTTAATTTTCTTGTTTTTACAATTATTCCAGCTTCAACAGAATCAATTGCTGGTTTATCGCCATTTTTTATTAACGATTGTATACCTTTAATTCGAATTTCGGCATTTTTTAAATAATTATCATACAATTGAACTTCGCTAAAATTTCGTTTCCAATTAAAATAAGCTATTGAAGCATCGTATAAAACAACAATTGCTTGCAATTTCCTTTCGGCTTGACTTAATTTTAATTGAATTTTTGCTTTCCGTAAATCAGCCATTCGTTGGTTAATAAATAATCCTTGACCAAGAGGAATATTAATGCCAAAAGAAGTTAAACCTTGGTTAGGAAGGGTGTTTTCTGGGTTTAAATAAATTCCTTCGTTAGTATCAAACCCTGCTTTCACTTCAATTCCATACCAAGTCGGAATTTTAAAACTACTATTTAAAATAGAATAATACTCTGAGTTTTTGAATTGTTTTTTATCAAAATCGACTTCAATTTTTGGATCGAATCCACCTCGAGACTGCATTAAATTGGCTTGAGCTTTACTAATTTCTAAATTGGCAGTTTTTACTAAAGGATGAAATTTTTTTACATATCCTAAAAATTCATTGTAAGTCAAAGTACTATTTTCTTGTGCGAAAGATGTAATTGTAATTAATAAAAATAGAATGTATTTTTTCATTATTTGCTTGACTATCATACTTTATACCGTTGACTTTAAACTATTAACCTTTAACTTTTTTTGTCTTAGGCTTATAATAATTGGGAGGAAAACCATTTAATGTTCTCCATAATTCAAACCAAACAGGAACATTATCCAACAACGCCAATGTTTGTGCGCCTGAACCCATACTCACTTGTTTTGGCCAAGGTACCTCATTTTCGTCGGGGGCAATTAATATTCTGAATTTTCCATTTTCACTTATAAAATTTTCTATTGCAACAATTTTACCGCCAAAAGTACCGTAACTCATATCGGGCCATCCTGAAAATACAATTGTTGGCCAACCATCAAACCAAACTCGTACTTTTTCGCCTTTATGAACCAATGGTAAATCGGTTGGACTCACAAAAGTTTCCACCGCAATATCGTATTTTGAAGGCATTACACTTACAATTTCCGTACCTTCTTTAATTGTTTCACCAAGTCCTGATTTTAATGCTCGGTTTACATAACCGTTTTGAGGCGCTTTAATATAGTACATTCCGTTACGTATTTCATAATTGGCTTGTTGATTTTCAAGTTTGCTTACTTGCGCTTTAGTATCAAACTGATTACTCATTGCAGTAAATTGATCACTTCGTGCTTTAGAATCTTTCTCGGCATACTCGGCAGTGATTCTGTTAATTTCAACTTTAGCATTAATTAATTCATTTTCGCTTGATAAAAATTTATTTTCTTGCGTGATTATTTTTGCTTCTACTTCTTGCAATTTTAATCGTTTCTCTTCAACATCAGTTAAGGGTTTAAGTCCTTCTTTATTTAATTGTAGTGAACGATTAAATTGCGTAGTAGCAATTTTTACTTGCGTTCGCACTGCAATTAAATCAACACTATCACTTTTTACTTTTAAGTTGGCTTGCTTTATTTTGTTTTTGGCTTGTTGCAGTTTTAGTTTTTTTTCACTTTCAATGGCTTGAATTTGAGATGCTAATGAAGTTACTTTTCCTCCATACGATTCCGATGCCATTTTTTTAGCGTCAACTTGATTTTTAGTATTTTGAACTAAATTTGGATCTAAATAATCTTCTTTAGTTTCCGATATAAAAAGAATAGTATCGCCTTTTTTTACAAAATCACCTTCTTGAACATACCATTTTTCAATTCTGCCAGCAATTGCAGTATGGATTGTTTGTGGTCTTTGGTCTGGTTTTAATGTAGTTACTGATCCCGAACCAGAAATGTTTTGTGTCCAAGGCAAAAATAAAATGACAATTCCGATGATAGAGACAACTAAAATTATCCGATTTAAAATTTTGTAATGTGGACGATTGCTTAAATCTTTAACCGTTTTAAAACGGTCAATATTTTCTAGAATCGAATTGTTTTTTGATATGTTTAGCATAATTTGGTTTTTTGTCCTACAAGGTTTTCAAAACCCTGAAGATTCAATTATATATACCTAAGAGGTTGAAAAAACCTCGGAGGATTAGAGAATTTTTCCGTTACTCATCGTAATATTACGATTGCATTTTTGTTTCCAATACTCATTTTTTGAAGCTATTATTACAGTCCATTTATTTTTATCCGATGTAATAAAGTCTATAATTTCATTGGCTGTTTTCTCGTCCATTTTGTCTAATGGATCTTCGTAAAATAAAATCTTTGGTTTGTTGATAATACTTCGTGCCAACAAAATTTTCTGCGCATTGGATGATGACAATTGTCTTCCTTCTGGAAAAATTTTGGTATCTAATCCTTCTGGTAACGATTTTATATAACTTCCTAATTGTACATTATCTATTGCCCATTTTAAATCTTCCTGCGAAATTCCGTTATTGTTAAACGTTATATTTTCTAATATTGTTCCTTCAAATGGAGTCTCACCAGAAATAATTGTACCGGTTTGTGAACGAAACTGCGTTAAATCAATTTTTCTATACGTGTCATCATTAATAAAAAAGGAACCCGATGTTGGTTGTAATAATCCAGATAATATTCTAATTAAAGTAGTTTTTCCTGATCCGTTTTCGCCTTCGAGATAAATTTTTTCGGACTGATTTATTTTTAAATCTATGTTTTCTAAAACATAATCAGATGAATCAGGAAATTTGAATTTTAAATTTTCAGTTTCTAAAGTTATATTGGTTAAACAAGACAATTCCTCTTTGTCATCGGCAATTTCCAATTGAAAATCAGCAATTTGTCCTATTTTTTCAACAGATGTTAAAACATCATAAAAGGTTTCTAATCCCAATATTATTTTTTCGACGGAACCAATTACTAATAAAATGATAATTTCTGCAGCCACAAATTGCCCAATATTCATTTGTTGATTCAATACTAAAAAGCCTCCAATTAGTAATAATCCAGCAGTTATAATTACTTTAAAAATAATCAATTGCGTAAATTGTCTTTTAATGATACTGAAATGCTTTTCGCGGTAAGAAAGGTATTCGGTAACTAAATAATCGTTTTTGGATAAAGCAAAATCAAAGTTGTCTTTTTTACGAAAACTAAAATTATTACGAGCAATTTCTTGCAACCAACTTGCAACTTTATATTTGTATTTTGATTCTTTTAAACTTGTTGAAAGACCTGAATTATAAGAAAATCTGAAAATCGAATACAATAAAATCAACAATAAAATTCCGAAAAAGATAAAAAATGGATGATAAAGTGAAAGCAAAATAATTCCGAAAGTAATTTGCAAAATAGCCGTTGAAAAGTCAATTAAAAGTTTTGAAGTTCCTTTTTGAATAGAGATTGTATCAAAAAAACGATTTGCAAATTCTGGCGGATATTGATTGTACAACTCTTCAAATTTTATTTTAGGCAATCGATATCCGAATTCAAAAGAGCAACGAACGAAGATTTTTTGCTGTAAATTCTCGGTGATTCGCAATTGCATTAAAGATAAAATTCCGACTAAAGCAACACCGATTATTACAACAATTACCAAAACAATCCAGGAAACGCTAACTTGGCCAGCTTGGATTAAATTAATAATTGCTTGAATTCCAAGTGGTAAAGATAAACTTACTAAACCAGCAAAAATGGCATAAAAAAAGAGTTGAGAAATGTCTTTTCTATCTAATTTTAGTAAGTTTATAAATCTATTAAGTGGCGTTGTTGTCATAAAATTTATTAAAAGTTGTAAGTTATTTTGTTTAAGTGCAAAAAAATTAATCTTTAACCAATAACTTTTCAATTACATTCAAATAAAAATTGGTGGGCGAAATATTTTCGTTACAATTGGTAATAGTTTTAAAATGTTGACTCAAAAAATGTTGGTGTAATGATCCTTCAACAATTGATGAAGATAAACTTTTTGCAAATTCATATTCATTATTTACTTCGAGAATCATTTCAATAATACGATTTATTACTTGTTTATAAACTAAAAAAAAGCCTTCTTTATTCTCATCGTCAACTTCTTTAGTTAAAAAAGTTTTAGTAAATTCAAGAATAATTATTTTATTTAAAATAGCTTCATTTATATGTGTTGTTTCAAAATCATCTTCGGTTTTTTCAGTTATAACTTTGATGGCATTTTTTAATTTTTCCATCGGATTTGAAATATTTGATGTTGCTAAAACCAATTTATATTCCATCCAACCCCAATACCACGACGATAAATAAACCAAAAGTTTATGTTTGTTTTCAAAGTAACGGTACAACGAACTTTCATTAGAGCCAATTTTTGCACCTAGTTTTTTAAATGTAAAACTGTCAAAACCAATTTCATTAATTAACAAAATACTATTTTCGATAATTTTTTTACCCAATTCTGATGTTTCAGGATCTTTAACAAATAGTTTTTCATTAACTGCAATTTTTATATTGGCTAGCATTGTTTGCATAAATTTTTTTTTAATGGTCTTTTTGCAGCTTTTCAATTTTAGCTTCTTCTTTTTTTATTGGAAAGTTCATTAATGTTTCTTCTAAAAACTCAACTTTACCAGTGTGAATATCATATACCGCACCAACAATTAAAATTTCAGCATTTTCATATTTTCTACTTAAAACAGGTTCTAAATCTCTCAACGTTTTTACTTGGTCTAAAACGTTTTGCCGAACTGCATTATTCAATTTATTTCCTGCCAAGTTTACACTTTTAGTAACTGCTGGCTTGATTTCATTTATTAACGTTACTATATGTCCAGGTGGATTTTCAGGTCGTTGTAGGGCTGCATTAACAGCACCACATTCAGTATGTCCCATTACTACTATTAATTTTGTTTTTAAAAATATAGTAGCGTATTCAATGCTTCCATAAGATGCTGCTGCCGAAACTTGACCTGCTGTTCTTACAATAAATAAATCGCCAAAACCTTGGTCGAAAATCATTTCATTAGGCACTCTAGAGTCAGAGCACCCAACAATTGTTGCAAAAGGTTGCTGTCCTTTATCTAGTTTCTTAATTGTTTCTAAATCTTGTCTTGGTCGAATAGTTTTGCCCTCTAAAAAACGCAGATTGCCTCCAATTAATTTTTTAATTGCAATTCTCGGATCAGCATAAGCGGAATCTCTGTTTATGTCGTTATGTTCTTTTTTCCATTGCTCATTTGGTATTTCAGTAATTTTATTTTTTTTACTATTTATTTGTGAATTCATTGAAATAAATGTAAATAAAAGTACACTTAGTAAAAATAATTTTTTCATTTTTTTATGTATTTAATTTTTATAGTATACAAATATAAAGAATTTATTTTCAAAATCAATAGTAATACTATTGATTTTGAAACTTTAACTTTTATTTATATAGTTACTAATGAAGTTATCTAAACCGTTGTATTTAAAATTTTAATTGATCAACCAAGTTTAAATCATTATTAGAACTAAAATTAACATCTAAATCGGTTACAATGCCAGAGTTTAATCCGTAAGCCCAACCGTGTAGTGTAACTGCTTGTCCGTTTTTCCAAGCCGATTGAACAATTGAAGTTTTAGCCAAATCAAAAACCTGTTCTTTAACATTAACCTCAACAAAGGCATTAAATCGCTCTTCCTCATCTTCAATCGAGTCTAAAAAAGAGTGATGTAAACGGTAAATATCTTTAATATGACGTATCCAGTTATCAATTATACCAATGGAGTCGTTACCCATTGCAGCCTTAACGCCGCCGCAACCATAATGCCCGCATACAATAACATGTTTAACTTTCAATACATTTATGGCGTAATCAAGTACACTTAACATATTCATATCACTATGAATAACCATATTAGCAATGTTTCGATGAACGAAGACTTCGCCAGGTTTGGCACCAATAATTTCGTTAGCAGGAACTCTACTATCGGAGCAACCTATCCATAAAAGTGGTGGATTTTGTCCTTTGGATAAATCTTTGAAATAATTAGGGTCTTTTTCAAGGCATTGTTCGACCCATATTTTATTGTTATCTATTATTTTTTTGTAAAAATCTGACATTAAATAGTGTGCTTATATTTAAAGGTAAAAATACTATTTTTAATTTTAATACTTCAAAATCCAATCAAAATTAGTTTTTTGAATGGTTTGCTTTTCAGTTTTTATAAAATCGATGTACTTTTGAGCAACTGGCGATAAAATTTTATTGGGCAGCCATATTAAATTCCATTCGCTTTGAATTGGAAATCCGTGGACAGGGATAATTTGCAATTCGTTATTTTTAAGTTCGTTTTTACAACCTATTAAGGGTAAAATAGAAAATCCTAAACCAGCAATTACGGCTTGTTTTATGGCTTCATTCGACGTCATTTGCATTTTTATTTTAGGCTTTATGCTGTTTTTTAAATAATAGTTTTCCATTATCAATCGAGTTCCCGAGCCCTCTTCTCTAAAAAGTAAAGGAAAATCTGTCAAACTCTTTTTTATACTTCTAAATTCATCATTAGCAAAACTATTACCCATTAAAAAAAGTTTATTTTCAATAATAGATTCTGAATTTACCAAAAAATCAGTAGGTAAAACGGATACTAAAGCAAAATCAACTTCATTATTTTTTAAACTCTCTAAAACAGATTTTCGATTTGTTACATCAATATTCAAATCTATTTGAGGATATTTTTCAACAAAATCGGTTAAAAAATAAGGCATAATATATTTTCCTGTTGAAACAATAGCAATTTTTAATTTGCCCGAAAAAATTCCTTTAAAAGCCTGTGTTTTATAGTTAATTGTTTGTACCTCATTCACAATTCGCTCTGCTATTTGAGCAATTTCAACACCAAAATCAGTAATGTACAATTGTCTTCCAATAACTTCTGTTAAAGGAATGTCAAATTGATCTTGAAAGTTTTTAAGTTGAATAGAAACAGCGGGTTGCGTTAAAAATAACTCTTCGGCAGCTTTTGTAATGCTCTTTTTTTCTACAATTTTTAAAAAAAGAGTCAATTGATGTAAGGTATAATTCATAAATATTTATTATGTATTCAATAACAAATATAAATAAAAATATATTAATAATCATTTATAGATTTGCACCGAACTTTAAATCTAAAATAAATGCAACGAATTACTATTGCCAAAGGAGACGGAATTGGTCCTGAAATTATGGATGCTACATTAAAAATCATCAAAGCCGCTGGAGCTCTTATTGAATACGATGAAATTGAAGTAGGTGAAAAAGTATATCTGTCAGGCAACACATCTGGAATTGCTAAAGATAGTTGGAACACCATTATTAAGAATAAAGTTTTTTTAAAAGCACCTATTACCACACCTCAAGGCGGCGGTTATAAGAGTTTAAATGTAACGACCCGAAAATTTTTAGGTTTGTACTCTAATGTACGTCCTTGCGTGAGTTTATATCCGTTTGTAGAAACCAAACATCCTAAAATGGACATTGTCATAGTTCGTGAAAACGAAGAAGACTTATATGCCGGAATCGAGCACCAACAGACTGACGAAGTAGTTCAATGTTTAAAAATAATTAGTCGTCCTGGTTGCGAAAAAATTGTGAGATACGCCTTTGAATACGCAAAACAATACGGTCGAAAAAAAGTGACTTGTTTTACTAAAGACAACATAATGAAACAATCGGACGGTTTGTTTCACAAAGTTTTTGATGAAATTGCAGTTGAATATCCTGAAATTGAAAATGAACATTGGATAATCGATATCGGTGCTGCAAAAATGGCAGACACTCCAGAAGTTTTTGACGTGATCGTAACGCTAAATTTATACGGCGATGTACTTTCGGATATTGCAGCCCAAATTGCAGGATCGGTTGGATTGGCTGGATCGGCAAATATTGGGGAAGAATGTGCTATGTTTGAAGCTATTCACGGTTCAGCACCTCGTAGAGCAGGGCAAAATATGGCTAACCCATCAGGGCTTCTACAAGGAGCAGTAATGATGTTAAACCACTTAGGACAAACTGCTATTGCTTCAAAAATTCAAAATGCTTGGTTAAAAACTTTGGAAGATGGAATACATACTTATGATATTTTTAAAGAAGGAGCGAGTAATGAAAAAGTAGGAACAAAAGAATTTGCCGAAGCTGTAATTAAAAATTTAGGTCAACTCCCAAAACAATTAAAAGCAGTTAACTATGAAAATAGTGCAGCCTTAGATTTACCTAAATACATTAAAAAACCACAAGCTAAAAAAGAATTAGTAGGACACGATGTTTTTTTACATTGGAATAATACTGACGCCAACCAATTGGCAGAGTTAGTACAAAAAGTGGAAACCAAAAACTTAAAATTAAATATGATTACCAATAGAGGAATTAAAGTTTGGCCCGACGGTTTTTCACAAACTTTTTGCACCGATCATTGGCGATGTAGGTTTAAAAGCGATAACAATACTCCACTAGATAAAAACGAACTAATCGATTTGTTACAACAATTTAATTTACAAAATTTAGATACCATTAAAACCGAAAACTTATACTATTTTGACGGTAAAGCAGGATTTTCTTTAGGACAAGGCCAATAACTTAAAATTTAAAAAAATGAAAATTCAACTTATAAACGGTCAATTTACAGCTCAAGAAACTATCGATTTGGTTACACAAATGATACAAGTAAAAATAAAATTTCTGGAGAATAAAATATCTAATTTGCATAATGAAGAAGATATAAAAAGTAAAGAAACGAAAATTGTTACATTGCAAAATACAATTTCAAAACTACGTCAACATATCGGAATAACCAATTCTAATTTAAAAATTAGTAGTGAAATTGAAATACAATTATGAGTATGGAAAATAAAAAAATAAGATTAATTGATGGAGTTTTTGAACCTAATGAAGCCCTCAGAGTTCTTTCGGGAGTAATAAACTCTAAGATAAATTATCACAAATTAGAAGATTTTAGTAATCACATCCGATTTGATGGAGCAATTTTAAATTCTAAAAAACGAATTGATGAATTGCAAGGTGCACAAGAAGAATTACTAGATTTAATAGAATTTGCAAAAAATAATAATAAAAAAATTGCTGTTAAAAGTGAAATTATAATTCAACTTTTAGAGTAATGTTTAAAGGTCGGAAATTAGTTATTGCAACAATGCACGGAAAAGATAAGGTAATTGCCCCAATTCTTGAAAAAGAACTTGAGGTAAGTTGCTTTTTGCCTATGGATTTTAATACGGATTGTTTAGGTACTTTTTCGGGTGAAGTTGAGCGTAAAGATGACCCTATAACTACAGTAATAGAAAAATGCAAAAAAGCAATGGCACTTTCAAATTGTGATTTAGGTATTGCAAGTGAAGGTTCATTCGGGAATCATCCTTCTGTTTTTTTTGCTACAGCAGATGATGAATTTTTAGTTTTTATAGATTTAAAAAATAAGCTTGAAATTATTGCCAGAAATTTAAGTTTAGACACTAATTTTGCTATCGAAAAAATTTCAAATTTAACCGATTTAAAAAAATTTGCTGATAAAGTTCATTTTCCTTCTCACGGAATTATAATTAAAGACAAAGAGCAACATCCGAAAATAATTTATAAAAATAATGACACTTATACTGATTTAGAAACTGCTTTTTTAGAATTAAAAAAAAATCAATCCGATATTTTTGTTGAAACCGATATGCGAGCGATGAATAATCCAACTCGAATGAACGTAATTGAAGAAGCAGCAAAAATTTTAATTGAAAAAATAAAATCCAACTGTCCGAAATGTAAAATTCCAGGATTTGAAGTGGTGGAAATAATACGAGGTTTGCCTTGTGAAAACTGCAATATTCCCACTCGAGGAGCGAAAATGCATCTTTTTAAATGCAAAAAATGCTCGTTTGAAGATTTAAAAGAAATTCCAAATAATAAAAAATACGAAAATCCAATGTATTGTAATTTTTGTAATCCGTAATTATGAAAAGAGAACTTAAAATTGCAAAAGAATTTCTGGAACAAGGTGAAGTTGTTGCCGTACCAACTGAAACTGTTTACGGTTTAGCAGCAAATGCATTTGATGAAATAGCAGTACAAAAAATATTTGAAATTAAGGGACGACCACTTTTTAATCCGTTAATTGTACATATAAAATCTATTGAATGTTTGCAAACGGTAGCTCAAAACATTCCAGAACTAGCCCTGAAATTGGCAACATTATTTTGGCCAGGACCGCTAACTTTAGTACTAGAAAAAAAATCGTGTATTCCTGATGTTGTAACGGCTACAAAAAACACAGTAGGTATTCGTGTGCCTTCACATCCATTAATATTAGAGCTATTAAACGCACTCGATTTTCCACTAGCAGCACCAAGTGCAAATCCGTTTGGTTATATAAGTCCTACTAAAGCAAAACACGTTCAAGAACAATTGGGCAATAAAATTCCATATATACTTGACGGTGGCAGTTGTGAAACTGGCATTGAATCTACTATCATTGGATTTGAAAATAACCAGCCTATTTTGTACCGTGTTGGTGCCATTTCTAAAGAAACTATTGAGTCTAAAATTGGTTCAATTGGAGAAAAAACCACCTCAAAAGCATTACCCGAAGCACCCGGAATGTTGTCTAAACATTATTCACCTAAAACACAATTTATTGTTACAAACGATATTCATTTTGAAATAGAAAAATACAAGTCTAAAAAAATTGGATTACTTTTATTTGATATCCAAATAAAGTCAGAAAATAGTACAACTATTTATTTATCAAAAACCTTAAATTTAAAAGAAGCGGCTCACAATTTATACGATGCAATGCATCAGTTAGACGCACAAAATTTAGACATAATTATTGCACAACAACTTCCTGCCTTAGGCTTAGGCATCTCAATTAACGACCGCCTTTTTAGGGCACAAGAAACTAATTTTCAATTTAAACTATAAAATAAATGGATACTACTTTACTATTAGACAATTTAACAAGCCCGGCATTATTGTTTTTTTTACTCGGAATTATTGCCGTTCAACTTAAAAGCGATTTAGAAATTCCGCCAAGTACTTCAAAATTTATATCACTTTATTTATTATTTTCTATAGGTTTTAAAGGCGGTCAAGAATTATCACATAGCAATTATTCTATGGAAATAATTTGGAGTATTTTATTTGGAGTTTTAATTTCAATAGCCGTTCCTTTATACACTTTTTTTATTTTAAAACGAAAATTAAGTGTCGAAAATTCTGGTGCAATTGCAGCTGCTTATGGTTCTGTGAGTGCAGTAACCTTTGTAACTGCAGTAGCCTTTTTAGAATCTCAAAAAATAGATTTTCAAGGTCATATGGTTGCAGTTATGGCATTTATGGAAGCTCCTGCGATTATAGTTGGAGTCATTTTAATATCATTATTTAAAAAAGATAATAAAATTGAATTGAAGTATATTATAAAACATTCTTTTACCAACGGCAGCGTGCTTTTAATTTTAGGTAGTTTGATAATTGGAATGCTGACCAGCAATCATCAAGCCGAAGGAATTAAACCCTTTACGACCGATTTATTTAAAGGTTTTTTAGTAATTTTTCTATTAGATATGGGTATTGAAAGCGGTAAAAAATTAAACGATTTTATTAAAAACGGTTGGTTTACGTTGCTTTTTGCTATTGTAATTCCACTTTTTAATGGTTGTTTGGTTGCTTTTTTAAGCCAGTTTGTAACTGATCAAATTGGAAATCGATTTATTTTTGCAGTTTTAGCGGCAAGTGCTTCTTATATTGCAGTTCCCGCTGCCATGAAAATTGCAGTTCCTAACGCAAACCCTGGTTTGTATTTACCAATGGCTTTGGCGGTTACATTTCCGTTCAATATTACGCTAGGTTTTCCAATTTATTATTATTTTATACATTAAACTAAAAAAAATATAAGTAATTATTTAGTGACTTATTTTACTTTAAATTTATCAAAATTAAATTTCTTTACTCCTTTCATACTAGTAACAAAAATTACTTTAAATTAAAATTAATCAAACCGAATAGCTCTTGAGGGAGAGATTTTGGTTATTAAATAAGACGGTATTAATAAAACAAATAGGCAAATTGCTACTGTACCTAAGTTTAATAAAAGAATGTAAGGAATATTAATGTCAACTGGAATGATTTTACAATAGTATTGTTCAGGATTTGGAAAACTTAAAAGTTGAAAGTTTTTTTGAATTAAAAGCAATGTTATTGCAATCAAATTCCCCCAAAAAAGACCGCGGACTATTAAGTAAAAAGCATTATACAAGAATATTTTACGAATTGTCCAATTATTGGCTCCAATTGATTTTAATATTCCAATCATTTGTGTTCGTTCAAGAATTAGAACTAAAAGTGCTACAACCATATTGATTGTTGACACAAGTATCATTATTATAATTATGGTGATGATATTAAAATCGAATAGTTTTAGCCACTCAAAAATATAAAAAAACTTTTCGGTAATTGACTGTGAGTTTAAAGTAGAAGAGGTTTCAGTATAAACCTGTTCTGCTTTGTTTTGAATTTGAGAAAAATCAGCAACGAAAACTTCAAAAGCACCAACTTGATCAGCACCCCATTTATTGATACGCTGTAAATGACGAATATCACCAAGAACATAAACTGCATCAAACTCTTGAAAACCTGAATTGTAAAGACCTACTATTTTAAACCGTCGAAGATTAGGCAATTTATTTTCGTCTTGTTTTAAAAAAAAAGTATTAAAATTGTCATTCAATTTTAAATGGAGCCGATTGGCTAAAAATTGAGAAATGACAACTTCAGAATTAAGCTCCGAATTAAGATTTGGAATTCTTCCCGAAATTAAATATTCTTTTACATATTTCCATTCGAAATCTTTACCAACTCCTTTATAAATAATACCTTCAAAATTAGTCGCTGTTCGTATTATTCCTGCTTTAGAAATAACTGCTTGAACATGCTCAATTTTATCAACTTTTGTAAATTTCGGATAAAAGTTTTGTTTGATAGAAATTGGTTCTAAACTAACGTCAGAATTATTATTAGTATAACTCGAAATAATTATGTGACCATTAAAAGCCGAGATTTTTTCACGGATGGTTTTTTGCAATCCCATTCCAGTTGCAATTGAAACAATCATCATAATCATTCCAATAGCAATTGCCCAAATCGCAATTTTAACTATCGGTGCAGATATGCTACTTGTATTGTTTTTTGAGGTAATTAAACGTTTAGCAATGAAGTTTTCGAATTTCAACTGATTTTTTTTAATGCAAATATAAAAAAGTTTAAAAGTTTAAAAGTTTAAAAGTTTAAATATTTGGTATAAAATAATTAATTCATAGCTGTATTGACTTTTTGAATTATTTGATAAAATATCATAATGGCAATTTTAACTTCATTGCCTCAACTATATTAAATGCAGCTGGACAAATTTCTAAGTTTTTTAAAGTTAAATCCAAAATTTGTTGAAATTTTTTTCTATCGGTATGCGGAAATTCACGGCATGCCTTTGGTCTAACATCATAAATCATGCAAGCATTTTCATTGTCTAAAAAAGTACACGGAACATTTTGCAACACATAATCGTCATCTTCATCGACTTGTAAAAACTGTGCAATAAACTGCTGCGGTTTTTGTTTTAAATGTTTTGAAATTCTTTCAATATCCGCAGTTGTAAAAAGTGGACCAGTGGTTTTACAGCAATTAGCGCAATTTAAACAATTCGTTTTTTTAAATTCCAAATCGTGTAAATCTTGCATAACATAATCTAAATTTTTAGGTGTTTTCTTTTTTAACTTATCGAAATACTTTTTGTTTTCGATATGCTTATCTTTGGCAAGTTTTGTAAGGTCGTTTAACTGTGGTTTCAAATTACAAGTTTCAAGTTGAATAGCAAATTTACACAACTTTAACCTTGAAACCTTAAATTTTTAAAAAATGTTAGATTTATTTGGAAAAGCCATTCTTGATTTTCAAACCAATAATTTACCCGAAAATATTTTTACAGAAACTTCTATATCGGATGAGGATGAAATGGAGGTTGCCTATTTATTTAGAAGCTTTAAAGAAATGCCAAAACTAGAACAAAAAGCAATGCATCTTTGTAAAGGTTCCGTTTTGGATGTAGGTTGTGGTGCAGGGTGTCACAGTTTGCATTTACAAAATCAAATGAATTTACAAACAACCTCAATTGACATATCAAAAAATGCTATAAAAACGTGTGAAATTCGAGGTTTAAAAAATGCCAGAGTTCAAAACGTATTAGCTATTGAAAATGAAACTTTTGATACAATTTTATTATTAATGAATGGAACGGGAATTTTTGGGACTTTAAAGGAGACACCTACATTTTTACAAAAACTAAATTCACTGTTAAACCCAAACGGACAAATTTTAATTGACAGTTCGGATTTAATTTATATGTTTGATGAAGATGAAGACGGCGGAAAATGGATTTCGGGCACTAATTATTATGGGGAATTAACTTTTACTTTAAAATACAAAAATGAAATTGAAGAACCATTTAGTTGGTTGTATTTGGATTTTCACACCCTTCAAAATTCATGCTTGGATAATGGTTTAAATTGTGAATTAGTTTTTAAAGGTGATAATTTTGATTATTTAGCTAAAATTTCAGCACGTTAATTACTAACTTTTTAAAGTTATTGGCAATACGTAAATTACTTTAACTGGTGTTCCATCCATCAATTTTCCAGGTAACCATTTTGGACTTTGTTGCATTACTCTTACCGCTTCTTCACCCGTTCCGCTTCCTAAATTTTTGGTTATTTTAATATTTGTTATTTTACCAGTTACTTCAACTACAAAACTAATTTCTAAAATACCAGAAACAGAAACATCCTCTGGCATTACAAAGTTTTGAGTAATAAATTTCATTAAAGACTTTTCAGGGCCAATAAATTCAGGACTAGAATACACCTCGTCAACTGTGTATATTTTTTCTTGAGCAATCGAAAAATTGAACGCAAGAATAAATAAAAATAATAGTTTTTTCATAATTGAGATAGAGTAAAATTAATAGTTTTTTAAAAGTGATAATTTAAAAATCACCTGCTTTTTAACGCTATCTCAAAAGGACAAATTGCTTTTACAATTGTACCATTTTTAATTTTAGACGGAGACCAGTTTGGACCCTCACTCAATACTCTTATTAATTCCGCTCCAATTCCAAAACCTAAATCATTAACTATTTTAAAATTTGTTAATTTTCCTTGTAAATCTACAATAAAACTTATTTCTAGATTTCCTTTAAATTTTGAATTTGGCGGTATTTGTAAATTTTCAGTTACGTAAGTCAATAAAGCAGTATTACCCCCTGGAAATTCTGGTAGTACCTCTATTTCGTCAACGGTATAAATTTTTTCCTGAGCATCAGAAATTTCAAAACTAAAAACAAGTAACAGTAAAAATAATAATTTTTTCATATTCCAATTTTTTATAATTAACTTAATATAAGACATTTAAACAAATAACAATATGCAATTCTAATGCCAAAAATTAAAATTTACAAAATTTAATTTCAAAATTGAAAAATTAATTTAAAAACACTTGCGATTAACACATTATTACTTAAACAAAATTAAGAAATTAATAAAAACTATTGTAAAACTTAGTGTTAATTTCAATTTTTTATGAATTTGACAACATTAATCAAAAAAAATAGATATTTTTTAAATTAAAATAGGATAAAACCCTTATAAATTAAAATTATGGTATGTTTAAATACTTATGCGTTTGTAATGAAACCCTCCATTTTGGATTTTTCATAACATAATCAACAATTAAAGGTGTCATTTCTTCTTTTTTACTCCATTCTGGCTGCAAGAATAAGATTGCTTTTGGATTTACATTCATTGCTTGTTCTTCTGCAAAAATAAAATCGTGCTTGTTGTGTATAATAACTTTTAATTCATTTGCCTTTTCATAAACTGTTCGTGTAGGTAATTTATTTTTTTTTGGAGAAAGGCAAATCCAATCCCAAATACCTGACAGTTGATAGGCACCAGAGG
This sequence comes from Flavobacteriales bacterium, assembly GCA_038204955.1. Taxonomy (GTDB): domain Bacteria; phylum Bacteroidota; class Bacteroidia; order Flavobacteriales; family Flavobacteriaceae; genus Flavobacterium. The sequence continues at coordinate 23,764 of JBBRCJ010000024.1, read as the reverse complement.
TTTCAATATGTACGTTTAAATTTTGGTTTTTTAATTGTTGCGTTAACGGTAGCATATCCCACATTAAAGGTTCGCCACCAGTTACTACAATGGTTTGTGCATGTTTTTTGGCATTTTCAACTATATGTAAAATAGCTGTTGGTGGATGCAATTCTGCATTCCAACTTTCTTTTACATCACACCAATGGCAGCCAACGTCACAACCACCAATACGGATAAAATAGGCTGCAGTACCAGTATGATATCCTTCGCCCTGAATGGTGTAAAATTCTTCCATTAAAGGCAACATTTCACCTTTTTCAACTGCTAATTGGGTTTCTTTTTTAAGCATTTTATTTTTTAATAGGGTGCAAAGATAGTTGATTTTTTGATTAAAATTAATGATTTCATAACTGCTTGATTTTTAGATGTAAAAATACTGAAACTAGTTTTGAGATTATGAAAAGAGTTCAAAATAAAAAAACCGATAACTTGTGGCTATCGGTTTAAAAAACTAGTATTTTATTTTTATTTTAATTGTGACAACGATTTTGTAGCGTATTCATTGGTTGGATCAATAGCAATTGATTTTGCAAAAAACTCTTTAGCTTTCACTTTATCTGTATTGGCATAAAAAGCTCCAATGTTATTGTATGATTCTAATACTTTTGCTTTACTTTTAGTAATTTCCTCTTCCCCTTTTGGAAGCACAATATCTAAATATTTTTGATAACTAGCAGCCATAACTGGGTCATTATTAATTAAATTATTTAGTCGGGCTTTGTATAAATACGACTCTTGATATTCGGGTTTTAAAATTATAGCATTGTCAAGCGCTTTATCGGCATTTGCTATTTGAATTTTATCAATTTTATCGGCTTCTAAATTTCTGTTTGCTGAATAAACCGTTAATCCATAATATACATTGTCCTCTAAAGCATTCAATGATGTTGGGTTAGAAACAGCAACTTCAAATATGCTTGCAGCTAAAGGATAAAACTTTAATGTAAAATATTTCTTTCCTAATTCATTTAATTCGTTTGCCATTAATGGCTCCATTTCAACAGCTTTTTTAATAGCTGCAATCCCTTCTTCTTGCAATATTGGATCCATAGTTTTTCCATCAACAGCAATTGCTTTCGTAAGCTTTGCTTGACCTAAATAAAGATAATCACGAGCAATAATTTTATTAGTAGATACACCAGTAAACTCATTCAAAGCAGTTATTGCCGCATCAATATTTCCATTTTCATATGCTGAATATCCTAAATACCTTAAAATTCTTGGATTTACTTTATCTAACTTTTGCATTGCATTTGCTTCAACTTCTAATGCTTTATAATCTTTGGCAAGAATTAAAAAATCAGCATGTCTCATTCGAGAAGTCAAAGAATAATCAGTTAAACTTAAATATTTTTCATAATTTAATAAAGCTTTTGGAGTCAATTCTGCACGACGTGAAGGTTTTATATAACTCCATTTGTTATAAGTTTCGGCTAATTCTCGATACACTGGACCATAATTAGAATTCATTGTAATTACTTCATTGAACTCCTTAACGGCGTCATCAAAAGCATTAGCTCCTTTTAATAAAACTCCTAATTGCATTTTCGCTCGTAGTAATGAATTGTCTGTTGTAAAAGCATTTCGATAAGCAGCATAAGCATCATTTTGGTTTTTATCTCCATAAAACGCATCACCCAGCGCCAATTGCACTTGTGGGTCAGTTGAATTTATTTCTTTGGCTTTCATTAAAACAGAAATGGCTGTTTTAAAATCGGGTTTTGAACTGTTCATATAAGCTCGCGCCATATATACATATTCTTCTAAATCTTTCTTTTTTAAATCTTTTAAAATACCCTCCAATCTTGATTTTCCGGCTGTTGCATTACCGTCTTCAAATTCCATTTGAGCTAAGCCATAATTATTATAACGAGCACTTTCTGAGGCTATTATACCTTTATCAAAAAACATTTTGGCCGAGTCCTCAATATTTTGCTTTAAATAAATTGTTCCTAATAAAAAATTGGCTTTGCCTAGACTTGGTTTTGCTTGTAAAATTGATTTAAGCATACCTTTGGCATTCTCTAACTTTTCAGCATCAATAGCTTTTTTTGCGGGTTCTAAATCTTGAGCGTTACTAAAAGCGGTTGAGGCTAAAAGCACGACACTAAAAATTTTAAATTTGTTCATTGTATTTAATTTATAAAGTGATGTAAATTTTTATTTTGTGGTTATTCTAATGTTTCGACCTGGAGTTTTAAAAGGAACTAAACCAGATTTTAAAATGATTCGTTGACCAACTTCACCTGCTAAGAAAGAAGCAAAACCCATTCCTAGACCATCGTAACCTTGACAATTGATAATATACAAATCGCGTGCCAAAGGATATTTTTGCATCGCAAGGTTATCTTGACTTGGATAAACATATTCCATTTTATTTGCTGATTGAACCGATAAAACATTTATATTAGTAAGATAATTTATCGATTCATTAGTGGGTTGGCTTATCCAATTTAGTCCAACAACGCCAATGTAACCATCATTTTTAGCTATATATTTTAAAACTTCGTCATTAGTTTTAAATGAAAAAACATTATTCGTTGGCAACTTAGTAACATTGGCTAATTTAGTAAAATAACTTACAGAACTTGAATTTGGATTGTCAAAAACCATCCCTTTAATTTTTGAAGGTTTTTGGTTTAAAAAATTTGTAATTTCAGACAAATCAATTAAAGTATCATTTGATTTTTTATTATTAATAAGTGCCAATCCATCAGTAGCAAATTGGGTTTGCTGTGGTTTTATTTTTTTTTGCTCAAAAAAAGCCATTTCACTAGAAGTCAATTTTCGTGGTAAAATTAAAATTTTCGATTTATACGTTGTTAAATCGATTAAACATTCTGATTCTGATTTAGGTTCTAATATAATTTTTGCTTTGTATTTGCTTTCAAAAACGGCCAGTTGGTCTTCAACAATAGGCAACAAGGTTTCATCCACTAACATTGAAGTTGTGCCAGTTATTATTGTTTCCTCAACTGATTTTTTTTTCTTGTTGTTACAAGACAAAACTAGAGCAACTGAGAGAAAACAAAATAGAACCCCAAAAATTAAATATTTTTTCATTTTAAAAAAAATTAGTATTCAAAACTAATTAAAATTTTACTGTAACGAAAAATTTTAGTTATAGTTTAACGGAAAGTTAGCGATTTAATTGTCTGTTTAAAATCTATAATAGGTAATGATAAAAATTGTTTCAAAAAAAATATCAAAAATTCAAATAGTTTCAACTATTAAAATATCGTACTTATGTTTTTTAAACAATTAATCAATATTAGATTTTAGTAATCGGGTAAAACGAAAAAAAGAATACACTATCAATAAAACACCCAAAGCAACACGATATGATTGAGGTAAATTGAGTGGTAATTTTTTCCAAAAAATAATTGCCAAACCCATAACCAAATAAATTGAAAAAAACAAGATACCTATAACGAGAAGAAACCGCTCTTTAAGCGATTTCTCCTTGAAATTTTTTATAAAATTTGTGGTCATTATTCAGATGGTGCTTGAATAGTAATTGGTAGTTGATAAGAACAACGTACTGGTTTACCATTTTGCATTGCTGGCGCCCAACGCGGACATTTACGCAATACTCTTTCGGCTTCTTTACCAGTACCGTAACCAACGTCACGCAATACTTTAATATCGGTTAAGTTTCCATCTTTTTCTACAACGAAAGAAACGAATACTTTTCCACCTTTAAATTCTTCGTCTTGAGGAACTTCATAATTTTTACCTACATACGATAAAAATTTTGCCATTCCTCCAGGAAATTCAGGTTTCACCTCAACACCAGCCGAATTATAAATTTCATTAGATTCCTCAACTACATCTTTAGGACCGTTACTCGCTGGCGCTAAAGTTAACTCAGCATCAGGATCGGCCTTAACCGTTTCTTTTGCAATTGTTTTATCTTTTAGCTCAATAACTTTTGGCGGATCTTCTGTAATCTCTTCTTTTTTTGCAACCACCGGTTTAACAAACTTAATCTGATCCACTTTTGGTGGCGGTGGCGGTGGTGGTGGAATGTTTTCGGGTGGTTTTTCTTTAGGTGGTAATTTAATAGTTACAATTTTCTTGTCTAAAGAGGCAATTTCATCATTCGAACCAGTTCCAATGGCGTCTAAAATCATAGGAGTAGCCATCGCTAAACCAAAAATAAAAGCACCTATAAAAAAACCTTTGATTGTTGTAGATCCACTTTTTTTACGCAAATCGTAAGCGCCGTATTTCTTGTTTTTACCTTCAAAAACTAAATCTAACCAATTACTATTTAATAAGTCTAATTTCATAATTAAAGAGTTTTTGGAGTTACTAATTTTATTTCTTCAGGGGTAATATCATTAACGATTGCATAAGTATCCACTCCGCAAATTGCCATTTCATCTAAAATATCCACTAAATTTTTATAAGTAGATTTTTTTGTGGGTTTAATAATTACTATCAATCCTTTTTTGGGATCGCCAATAATCTGAGGCACTTCTTTAACTTGTAATAAAAGTTCTTTACGAATACCATTTTTTCCGTAAGCATCAGCTTTTGGTCCTTTTATCGGGGTTCCAAACAAACCCATATACCATTGAATGGAGTTGTTTTCTCCCATAACAATAGTCATAGTTCTACGCTCATCAACTTTTATATCAAGTTTTTTATTTGGATCATCCTCTTTGTCAGGTAAACCCAAATTCATCGATTGTGGCTTTGATAAAGAAGTAGTTAACATAAAGAAGGTGATCAATAAAAAAGCCAAATCCACCATTGCGGTTAAATCTACTTTTGCATTTGATTTTTTACTTCTTACCTTACCACCTTTGGCTTTACCGCCGCCGCCTGTATCTAATTCAGCCATTATTTATATTTTATTAAATTAATTAATAATCTTTTCCTCGTAAACCAGTCACTAAATCAAATGTATTGATTTTTTGGTCTTGAAAAATATCCATAATTTTTTTAATTTTTGGATATTGTAGTTTAGCATCACCTTTAATTGCAAAATGCATCTCTACAGCGTCTCTGGCACCTTGAATTTCAATATTTGCTTGTCGTGCCGTATAAATCCAATCCTTTAACTGGTTGTTAGTAGAATCGGCAAATGGAATTCCGGGCTGTAATCCTGCTCTATTTCTTTTATCGGCTTTCATGTTAATTATAGCCGCTAAATTTTCAATTGGAACACCAAAACCTTCCATAATTACAAACTGATCTTTTTCTTTCTCCGTAAAACTTACTTTATATTTATCAGCCATCAAATCAAGAGTTCTTCTTCTAGTTTCTCTACCTTTAATGTCAAAAAATACATTTTCATCTTCTTTACCACCACCAACGGTAACTAAAATTAAACTATCACTAGGTAATTTATGCTGGTTGGTTGAACTTGGTGTGTCTACTGTAATAGGTTCTGGCACTTTGGCCGTTGCCGTTAAAATAAAGAAAGTAAGCAAAAGGAAAGCTACATCACACATGGCGGTCATGTCAATGGATGTTGCTTTTTTGGTCATTTTTATTTTAGCCATAATTGGTTCTTTTACTTTTATTTATAGAAAGAATTACTTCTATATTATTTATTACTTCCTTTTAATCTTCTGTAAGTATTAACAATTGCTGTTCCAGCTTCGTCAATAGAATAAGTAAGTGTATCAATTTTTGAAGTAAAGAAGTTGTACATTACAATTGCCAAAGCTGAAGTTGAAATACCTGTTGCAGTATTAATCAAAGCTTCAGAAATACCTGTTGCCAATGCTGCTTGATCTGGAGTTCCAGCCGAAGCTAACGCACCAAAAGCTTTAATCATACCTGATACTGTACCTAACAATCCTCCTAATGTTCCTAACGATACCATTGTTGAAATGATAGTTAAGTTTTTCTCTAACATTGGCATTTCTAATGAAGTTGCTTCTTCAATTTCTTTGTGGATCATTTCAGCAGCCTCTTCACTGTTAAACCCTTCTTTTTTAACATCTTGAAATTTCAATAATGCCGATTTAATTGAGTTTGCCACAGAACCTTTCTGTTTATCACAATCAGCAATTGCATCATCAATGTTACCAGCAGATATGTTTGATTGCACTTTTCTCATAAATGAATCTAAATTTCCAGTCCCTGATGCTTTTGAAATTACAATGAAACGCTCAATTGAAAAAACAATTACCATTAAAAACATTCCTAATAATACTGGAACTATAACTCCACCTTTATACACTTGACCTAAAGTATTCAAAGGATGTCCTGTTTCTGAATTATTATTTTCAAAGTTAGTTGGAGCTCCCATTAAGAATTTCCAGATAAGAGTACCTACGATTATACAGGCTACAATAATAATTCCAGACATCATTCCGCCTGCATTAGACTCATTTGATTTTTTTGCGTTTGCCATTTTTTTTAATTTAAATAATTTTTAATAGTTTTTGATATAATTAAATTGATAACGACAAATTTATATTTTTAGTTGAAATAAAAAAACTTTTTTTTATAATAATGCTACTTTATTGGTTTTTTAACGGTTTTAATTGGTTAATCGCAATTTAAACTTGTCAAAGCAATTATTTGATAAAAAAAATGATTTAAACCTTATTAAAATTTGTTATTTAACAATAACGTTATAGTTTGCGATTTATTTTAATTTTTAATACTTATTTTAAAGTTTATTTTTAAAATTAAGAAAATAGCTATGGTTTAAAGTGATAAACAAAATTATTAGGTGTATAAATGATTTAAAAGATAAATAGATATTATAATAAAAAATTAATGTATTATTCGTAATAAGAGGGGTTTTTACTTGATTAATGTTTAATTTATTAACTTTATGACTTTTAAACAAAGATTTACTTGCAGATTTTAAAATAAAAAATATATTTGTAATAAAAACGATAAAAAATTAATAAATGGATAACAAAACTACTAATTCTTTTCAAAAAATTGCTCTCTTATTAATTTCTCTTCTTTTTGTTGGAAGTGTTGCGTACAACTACAAACAGTCGGAAAGTAATAAAGAGATTTTAAAAATAGTAGCTGTTACGCCTAAAGAAAAATTAAAAATTATTGATCAATTAGAAAGTTTAAAAGTAAGCTACACAAATGCAATTGAGGAAAAGACAAGTATTTCGAATCAATTAATAATTGAAAAAAACAAAGCTGACGATTTAATTGAAAAGTTAAAAGTAACGACCAATGATAACTTGCAATTACTCGAATATAAAAAATTATTCCTTCAATTAAATGAAAAAATGAAGGTTCTTTTAAAAGAAGTAGCTGAATTAAAAAATCAAAATAGTTCCTTAACCGTTGAACGAGATGATGTTCAAAAAAAACTTGAAATTGCAGTTAATGAGAATGATCAATTGTCACTTAAAAATGATGAATTAAATAAAACAGTTGTAAAAGCTTCAAAATTAATCATTACCGACTTAAAAGCGAGTGCGTTTAAAGTTTCTAGCCAAGGAAAGCAAACGGAAACCAATAAAGCTAAAAGAGTAAATGTTATAAAAATTAATTTTTCATTAACTGAAAACAATGTTGTTAAAAGTGGAGATAAAGTTTTTTTTATTCAAATCATGGATTCTAAAAGTGATGTACTAGGTGATAAAAAAATAATTAACTACAGAAACTCAAATTTAGCCTATACGGCTTCAAAAATAATAAATTATAAAAATGAAACTGTTACTACATTTTTAGACGTTCCTGTGGATAAATTAAATTCAGGGACTTATTTTGTAAATTTGTTTTACCGCGGTGATTTAATTTCAAAGACTAGTATTGATTTAAATTAATAAAAATATTAAAATTTAAAAGGCAGTTTCAATGGAGATTGCTTTTTTTTGTAGATATATTTTTAAATAAACATAAACCCCATGAAAAAAATTAAAAAAATATTTCTAATTGTACTTTTAACAAGCCTTTTTTTATCATTGGTCCTTTATTTTTACTTACTTTCAACTAAACCTGATTACGAAGGAGCGTTACAATTAAAAAAATTAGAAAAAGAAACTACTACTTATTTTGATGATTTCGGAGTTCCGCATATTTACGCCGAGTCCGAAAAAGATGCAATGATTGCTCTTGGTTACGTTCACGCCCAAGATAGGCTGTGGCAAATGGAATTACTTAAACGAATTGCACCTGGAAAATTGTCTGAAATTTTTGGGTCAGTTATGTTGAAAAATGATAAATTTTTTTCAGGGTTAGGTATTGATGAAGCATCAGAAAAGGCTTTATTAGAAATGGATAAAAACTCGCAAGCTTACAAACTTACTTTAGCCTATTTAGAAGGTGTGAATCAATATATAGAAAACGGAAAAACACCAATTGAATTCACTTTATTAGGTATAAAAAAGCAAAAATTAACTGTTAAGGATGTGTATAATATTTTTGGATATATGTCATTTAGTTTTGCAATGGCTCAAAAAACTGATCCATTATTGACTGACATTAGGGATAAATTTGGTATGAATTATTTAAAAGATTTTGGTGTTGATGGTTCATTAGGTACAAAACAACTACAAACGTTTAATGGTAAATCAAAAGAATATTCGGAGATTTCAAGGTCTATTGCTAATTTACTTGACAATTCACCAGCAGCACCTTTTATTGGAAGTAACAGTTGGGTTTTAGGAGCAAACAAGACTAAACAAGGAAAAGTTATTTTTGAAAACGATCCACACATCGGGTTTTCACAACCGGGAACCTGGTATGAAGCTCATATTGTAACTCCAAATTACGAAATGTACGGTTATCATTTAGCCGGAGCACCTTTTCCGCTATTAGGTCATAACCGCAACTACGCTTATGGTTTAACGATGTTTGAAAATGATGATTTAGACTTTTTTCAAGAAGAAGAAAATCCAAAAAACAAAAATCAATATAAAACACCAACTGGTTTTGAAAATTATAAAATTATCTCAAAAACTATAAAAGTTAAAGACAGTTTAGATGTTGTGATTACTGTTAAATCAAGCATTCACGGTCCAATAATGTCTGGTTTGATAGATGGGTTATCTAATAAAAAACCAGTTGCTTTATCTTGGATTTACACACAACAAAAAAATCATATTGTTGATGCAGTATATAAAATAAATCATTCTATAAATTTAGAGGCTTTTAAAAACTCAGTATCTTTACTTCATGCCCCAGGATTGAATTTCATGTACGGCGATGCTAAAAACAATATTGCTTGGATAACTTCGGGTAAATTATATAAAGTTGATAAATCAATAAATACTAATTTCATTTTAAATGGAGCTAACGGAATTGACGATAAAAAAGAATTCATTGATTTTCAAAATCATCCAATGGCAATAAACCCAACTTGGAGTTATGTTTATTCCTCTAATAATCAAACACAAGCTGTTGCTAATTATTTGTATCCTGGCTATTATTTACCCAAAGATAGAGCTACAAGAATTGATGGTTTGTTGGCCCCAAAAAACAATTGGACTAAAGATGATGTATGTAAAATGACATTAGACAATACATCGTCTATACAAGCAAAAATTTCTCAAAAAATAGTTTCTTTAATTACTAATAAAACGCTGTCAGATCAAGAGAAATTATCAATTGAATATTTAAAAAATTGGAAAGGAACAAATAATCTGAATGATATTGCACCTACAATTTACAATAAATTAATTTATTTTTATTTAGAAAACACATTTAAAGATGAACTGGGAGCCGAAAATTTTAAAGCTTTATTAATAACACACATAATTAAACAAACCATTGAAAATCAAATAAATAATAAATATTCACCGTGGTGGGATTTAATATCAACAGTAAATAAAAAGGAAACCCGAGAGGAAATTTTGACCAAATCATTGCATCAAGCAATTACATCATTACAAAATCAATTGGGAAATGATGTGAAATCGTGGACTTGGAATAAAGTTCATACTTTAGAAATTGAGCATCCAATGGGGAAAGTAGCACTTTTAAAACCATTATTTAATGTAAATTCAGGTGCTATTTCAGGATCGTGTGAAGTAATTAATAATTTAATGTTTACTTATACTGATAATTCAATAAACACAATTAAAGCGGGTCCTTCAACTAGAAGAATAATTGATTTTTCGGATATAGAAAACTCTCTAAGCATTTTGCCAAGCGGTCAATCAGGAAACCCAATGAGTAAACATTATAACGACCAAGCTGAAATGTATGTACAAGGAAAATTTAGAAAAATGAAAATGAATAAACAAGAAATTATTAAAACTTCAACAAAATTGGTTTTTAAACCTAAACATTAATAATTATCAAGATTTGAAATAATCTCATTGGCCTTTACCTTAATGTTAAACAACTCTTCAGGGTTCATTTTTTTAAGCATATTCATCATCATTGCCATGCGCTGGTTATTGGCAAAGTATTCTTTCTTTTCGTCAAGAAAATTCCAATATAAAGTATTGAAAGGACAAGCTTTTTCGCCAAATTTATCTTTTACTGAATAATGGCAACTTGTACAATAATTACTCATTTTATTGATATAACTTCCTGATGAAACGTAAGGTTTTGTGGCCAAAATTCCACCGTCGGCATATTGACTCATTCCTCGAGTGTTAGGCAATTCAACCCATTCAATGGCATCAATATAAACGCCCAAATACCAAGCATCAACTTCGTCTGGGTGCATTTGTGTGAGCAACGAAAAGTTTCCAATAATCATTAAACGCTGTATGTGGTGCGCATAAGCCTCGTTTAAACTTTGAGAAATGGCGTGTTGCATACAATTCATTTTGGTTTTACCAGTCCAATAAAAATCGGGTAACTTATTGTGGTTTTCGAGCTTATTCATTGACCTATAATTGGGCATTTCTTTCCAGTAAATCCCTCGTACATATTCGCGCCAACCCAAAATTTGACGCACAAAACCTTCAACTTGTGAAATAGAAATGCTGTCTTCATTTTGATGATAAAACGCTACAACTGTATTAACAACTTCTTGTGGAGAAATCATTTTGGAGTTCATTGCAAACGATAATCTCGAGTGAAATAAAAATTTTTCGTCAGTATGCGAAGCATCTTCATAATCGCCAAAGTGAACCAATAGATTTTCGCAAAAATAATCTAAAACTTCTAAGCATTGATTGCGAGAAGTGGGCCAAGAAAATTTATTTTCGTCAACAGTTCCAAAAGTTGAAATGCCTGCTTTTTTAATTTCTTGAACAATTTCAAAAACGTTTGCTTTAAAGTTTTTTTCTTTCGGAATTGGAACTTGCCCTTTATATTTCAAGCGATTATCGTGGTCAAAATTCCATTGATCGCCAACTGGTTGTGAACCTTTCATTAATACATTATGATTTTTTCGCATAGAGCGGTAAAAGGTTTCCATCAGTAACATTTTTTTACCTTCGAAAAAATTTTTTAATTCAAACCGTTTGGTATAAAAATGTTCGGTATCAAAAACTTCAGTTTCAATTTTTAACAAATTGCAAATTGATTTTAGTTGTTCGTCTAATCGATATTCATCGGGCAATTGATATTCAAATTTTTTTATTTGGTATTCTTCGATACATTTTTCAATAAGTTTTTCTAAACTTTGAGGATTGTTTTCGTTGTTAATTTTGAAATAGTAAACATTATGATTTTTAGATTTTAAATCATCCGAAAAATTGCGCATCGATAAAAAAAAGGATACTACTTTTTGAATGTGATGCTTTACATAATCGGTTTCTTGACGCATTTCTGCCATCAAATAAATTACATTTTCATCTGTTTTTTCAAACCAAGAATGATTTATGTTTAATTGGTCACCTAGAAGTAATCTTAATGTTTTCATAGTTTTAATTTGCCAAGAGGCACTAAGTCACAAAGTTTGTATTTTGAATATCCTGCAAGGTTTTTTTTACCTTGTACGTGTTGAATTTATAAAGCCTACAAGGTTAAAAAAACTTGCAAGAACTATTGAATTTTTAAAACAAATCCGGATTCAACCAAAGTTTCTGATATTTTCCGTTTGCATCATACATTTCGGCTTGTCGTTTAATATTAAATTTTCTATCTCTCGGGTCGTTTCCTACACCAGCATTGTACATCCAGTTACCATAATTTGAGTGCACATCGTAATCAATTAACATGCTTTCAAAATATTTTGCCGCAATACGCCAATCTTGTTCCCATTCTTTTGCCCAAAAGCTAGCAACATTTTGCCGACCGCGATTGCTCATAAAACCAGTTCGTTGTAATTCTATCATATTTGCATTTACAAATGGTTCACGGGTATTGCCATTTTTCCATTCCCTAAAAGCCTTGTCGTTTGCTTTCCATTCATATTCTTTACCTAAAATTCCATCTAGTTTAAATATTTTTTCACCGTGCTTTAATGAAATATATTTAAAATAATCACGCCAAATTAATTCAAAAATTAACCAATACGTATCTTCATTTTTGCAAACTTCTCGCTCATAATTTTGAACTTCCCAATAAATAGTTCTCGCAGAAATACTTCCGTTTGCCAACCAAGCCGAAAGTTTTGAACTGTAACTTTCTCCAATTAATCCATTACGCGTTTTTTTATATTCCGATAAATTTTCGGTTTCAAAAAAGTAATTTTCCATTCGTTTTAACGCTGCAGTTTCACCACCGCGAAAAGGAAAAGCTGAATTTTTATCCAATTTAAAGGATTCCAATCCTAAATCTTCTAAGCTTGGAATTTGGTTTGACGTTTCAATAAAATTTTCTTTAGGCATTGAATTTACTGTAACGCAAGGACGAATTTTACTTTCTTTTTCGCATTTTTTTCTAAATTCAGTAAACACTTCTGGTATTTTATTAAAATCAGTATATGGAATATCTTCGGGATGAAATAAAAATTGATCGTAGGTTTCTATCCAATTTACTTTTGCCAAGTTTTCAAAACCTTGCAGATTTTTTTTAATTAAAACTTCATCTGGAGTCCATTCTTTTTGCAAAAAAATGTTTGAAATTGAATGCTCTTGAACTAATTTTGGAATAGAATTTTCGGGTGTATCGTGAAAAATAAAAAAAGGAATGTTCAAGTTTGCCAAATTATTTTTTAAATCTCGAAGCGTTTCTAGCAAAAATTTGGCTCTGAATTTCTCTGTTTTTTTAAATCCGTGTTTGTTAACTTCAAATTGTCGAGGGTCGATACAATAAACACCAATAACTTTGTTTGCATTTTTAGAAGCTTGAAAAAGAGAAGTATTATCTTGTACACGAATGTCGTTTCTAAACCAAATTAAGTTGTTCATTTTTTTTAAAAATTTGTTTGTTTAAATTGTTTAATGTTGTTTAAAGGCTCAAGTTTTTGGGTTTAAACAATTTTAAACAATCTTAAACCTTAAAAAAACTTAAACTAACTTTTTAACCTTTATTTCTTCTGCATTTTTCGCTACAATACTTGACTTCTTCCCAGTTTTTTTCCCACTTTTTGCGCCAAGCAAATTTTAAACCACAAGTAACACAGATTTTTTCGGGAAGATTTACTTTTTTGTGAGCCATTTTTTTTAAGTTTCTAAGATTCTGAGGTTCTAAGGTCCTGAGGTTCTGAGTTGCTGAGTTTTTTTAATGTTCCGTGCATAAGATTCTTAGTGACTTTGTAAATCAGAACCTTAGCAACTTTAAAAAAATGATTTCGTTGCCACTTCAACTCTAGCATATTCAAATCTATCAATTAAATTTGGCAAACAATATCCGTCTAAACCATTTACAGTAACTACGTTACCTTTATCTAATTGCAAGAAATATTCATTCCCAGTGACTAAATTTTCATCGTGAAAAATGGTTTCAATCGATGCAATGATATGAATTACTCCATTTTCTTTAATTTCATATTCGTTAACGTATTTGCATAATAAACGAACAGGGCTTCCTTTAACAAATGGAGTTTCGATACCTTCAAAATATTCCGATTCGAGATTGGTTTTGTCAAATTCTGAAATTCCTTCCGCATAATTTGCAGAAGTATGATGCGCATCAGAAATCATAACCGAAGTAATGTGATTGATAGTAAAATAACCAGTTTCTTTGATGTTTTTATAAGTATCACGTGGCACCGTAGCAGGTCGAAGTATAAAGCCAACTAATGCAGGATCGGAACCCAGATGAGTTACGGAACTAAAAATCGCTACGTTTTCAATACCATCTTTAGATTTTGTAGCAATTAAATTGGCCGATTTGTAGCCGGTACAACTGTTAACTAAATTTAAGCGTGGTATTTTTGGTAAGGATTTTAATTCTTGGATAGTAATTTTTTTCATTGCTTAATTTTGTTTAACAAATATACTAAACAATCAAACAAGATTGTAGTAAACAAATTATAATTTTTTTAATTAAATGTTATCCTATTGAAATGTAAAACTTGAAATTACTTCATAAAAAGAAAGAAAATTGCGTATTTTTGCCATAAGAAAATTATATTTATGCAAACGCCTCAAAAAATTGCCGTTGTTGGTTCAGGATTAGTAGGAACCTTGTTGGCAATTTATCTTAAAAAACACGGACACACGGTACATGTTTACGATAGAAGTGTGGATATTAGAAAGGTAGCATTTTCAGGTCGTTCGATAAATCTAGTAATGTCGAATCGTGGTTGGAAAACTTTGGAAGACATAGGCTTGGATGATGAAATTAGAAAAATCGGCATTTCGGTAGATAAACGGGGTATTCATTTAAAAGACGGCTCGTTTATAACGCAAAATTATGGCAAAGAGGGCGAAGCAATTTTTTCATTGTCGAGAGGAATTTTAAATAGAAAAATGATTGATTTGGCAGAAAATGCCGGAGTTGAATTCTTTTTTGAGCATAAAATTTGGGATGTAACTTTGGCAGACGCAACTCTTCATAGCGGCGAAACCGAGCGAGGTGCTTGGGAGGATTTAAAATATGATAAAGTTTTTGGTGCCGATGGTGCCTTTTCGAGAATTAGACATCGAATGCAACGTCAAAGCATGTTTGACTACTCACAAGAGTTCATGAAAATTGGGTATAAAGAATTGCATATTCCTGCTAATGAAGACGGTACCCATAAAATAGATAAAAATTCATTGCACATTTGGCCTCGAGGTAACTTTATGCTGATGGGGTTAAGTAATTTAGACGGCACTTTTACTTGTACCCTTTTTATGCCTTTTGTAGGTGAAAATTCATTTGAAAAATTGAAAACCGAATCCGATTTGGTAGCGTTTTTTGAAAAATTTTTTCCTGATACTAAAAACGTTATTCCTAATTTAGTAATAGATTTTTTTAAAAATCCGACAAGTAATTTGGTTATGACCAAATGTTACCCATGGACTTTTGAAGATAAAGTTGCTTTAATTGGTGACTCGGCTCACGCCATTGTTCCATTTTACGGTCAAGGAATGAATGCAGGTTTTGAAGACATTACGGTTTTGAACGAAATGATCTTGAAATATGGAGATGATTGGGACACAATTTTCAAAGAATACGAAAAATCAAGAAAACCAAATGCGGATGCAATAGCAGAATTAGCAGAACGAAATTTTTTAGAAATGAGTTCAAAAACTGCCGATAAAAACTTTTTATTGCAAAAAAAAATTGAGAAACATTTTTCGGATAAATATCCTGAAAAGTGGACGCCTTTGTATAGTCGTGTTACGTTTAGTTTACAACCTTACAGCGAAGCCTTGGCAATGGGTGATTTTCAAGATAACATAATGAAACAAATTTTGGAACTTGAAAATATTGAACAAATTTGGGATAGCGAATTCATTGAAAACAAGATAATTGAGTTGCTAAAATAAGTTATTTTACAACATTATCTTGTGGCTTAGAGTTTGGCGGGGTTTTGGTTAGTAAAAACTTTATATTAAAAACCAATTTTCCGAATACAAACCCAAGCTTTCAATTAATGACCTAAACCCCGCTTGCGTAAAACCGCAATTGTTAGTAGATTGCCCGATTGTTTATTATTATTTGTTTTTCACTTCTCATATTTAGTAATTTACTACGCATTAAAAGTATTTTCCTTTTTATTAAAATAATTTTACTGTGCGTTAAAATTAATTTATTATACGTTAAAAGTATTTTACTATGTACAAAAATAGTTTACTTATTTCTTAAAAGTATTTGATTGTTAAATAATAGTAATTTGTTATATCTTAAAATTATTTTATTGTTTGTTAAAAGTATTTACACTATTAATAAAAGTAAAGTGCTACCGCACTTTACTTTTATTTTTTGTTTTTATTTTGGTAAATCTTTAAATTTTAGTTTTACGAGTGCTTTGTAATAGGGTTCACCTGCGGTGCCTAATGATTTTAAGTAGGCTTTTATTTCTTTAATAATTTGGATTATGTTTTGTGGGTTGCTATACAATATGTCATTTCGGTTTTTGCGTGCTGTTATTAGTGCATTTCCTGCCGAGTTTACTTCGGTGCTTACTGTTTTTAGGCGTTGGTGGTAGGCTCTCAAACTTACTATTTGTATTTCGGTTTCGTTTGGTGAATACTCTGGATGAGATTCTAACTGACTTGTTTAAGTGGCTAAATTGGCAATTCGGCTGTCGTAACTCATTTGCGATGTTGAAATTGCATCGCCTTCGGCGGTGTCTGGGTTTACAACTTTCGCTTTTGAATCTCCTCTAATTTTTTTGGCTTGGCTTTGCAAATTTTCTTGGTCGGTGGTTGAAATTCCGCACGATTTTGCAAAATTTAATGAGCGTGTTGTTAACTTGCCAAGTGGTGCAATTTCTAATTCTCGCTGTGCAACCACGTTTTTATAAACTGGTTTTTTTTCATTTAAAACTGTTATAACTCCTGAAAGGTTTGTTTTAATTGGGTCGAGAGTTACGAGTTTTAAATTTGAATTTGATGGGTTGTATATACCGCCCATTTCTTCAAGAATTTGGTATGCTGAACTAAAATTTGCGACATTTTTGTTGTGTCCTGTTTCACTGCTAGAAGCCATAATTAAATTGTTTTGAATTAATAATGAGTCAAAAATAATAAAAAATATTATTGTTTATACTAATCATTAACAGAATAAATGCCTAACCTTACGGTTAGTCATTTATTCGTTCAAGATATTTGTTGAGTTTTTCAAATTCTATTTTTTTAATATAGTTTTCCATATACTTGTAATCAGGTTCATTATTAGATGTAATTGGTAGTAATATTTTTTGTCTTTTTATTCTACCTGTTCCCATTTTATAACCGTAACCGTATTTTTCTTTTTGGTTTGTTATTATTCTTGCTATGAAATAACCTGCGAATTTAGAACTATGTTTTAGTCTTAATTTTCTACAGTCATTTGAAAAAAGTGCTTTGTAAGGATGAAAAAAGGAGTATCCAACAGAACCGTTTCGGTTTACTGATAAACAGTTTTCTTCCAAAGTTCCATTTTTGTTACCTACAAAGTAACCAATTCCGTTATTATTTGCGGTTGCAGATATATAAGGTAAATTACCATTCGTTCTTTCAGTTTCATAAATATCTCTGCCTGAAATTATCTCTGCAATGTCACTAATGAAAAATTCTTTCCATTCTAAACTATTTAGTGGTTTAACTTCTTTGTAGTTTTTAACTTCATTTATTCTTTTTTCAATGTACTTTTTAAATTTAGTTATTTTTTCTTTTTCTTTTTGTTGCATGAATTTCTCCATAAATAGATAATCAGGCTTCCTTTTTTTATCTACTGGTAATGGTATAAATCTTTTCTGTACCCTTGAACCAATCAAACCTTTGCCATAGCCAAATCCACAATTAATAATGCTACTATTAAGAATCATTTGTATAAATAAACTTGAATATTTATTTAAATTATCACGTTCAATAAGATACATTTTATTTCCCGTTATGTATTCATTAGGCTGAAAGAAAAACTTTGCGTTTTCTGCACCAAATACAATTGTGTTCTTTTTGTTTACATTATAATTATCTTTTTTAACAATTGATTCAATGCCATTGTTAAGATTTGTACGTGAAACATATGAAATACCGTTTGATGTAACTTCATTTAATGAAGTTTTGTGATAGGCTTTTGAATTTTTTACAACAAATTCTTTACCGATTTCAAATTCACCCCATTCAACATTTTTTAAGTCTAATTCCATAAAGTTATTCATTATCAAATAAATATTCTTTGTCTTGCATTATCATATTAAACTCAAAAGTTAAATAATCAGCAATCGTTTTTTCAAAATCTTCTGCTTTTGGTATTTCATCGTTGAAATAGTAAAAGGAATGTAACCACTCGTCTGTATGTTCAATAGTTGTTTTAACTAAAAATTTACTTTCTGATGGTGCGTCGTGCAACCAACAATTGATTAAATGTGCTTTTCTCTCTTTTGCTCTTTCAGTTTCTACTAAACCAATATGTTTGCTAATTATGAAACCATCATCTTCGTAGTTAACGAATTTGCAATATTTTTTGTCTGAATGTGGTTTGTGTGCTGTGAAAATTGCAATACAAGGATTTGTACCGACTCCATAGAAAGTATTTTTATTTAATGTAATAACTCCTTCTAAAGTGTGATTTTCAAGAATACGCTGTTTAATTAATTTGTCTTCTTTGGTTTTGCCAACCATTGTAGATTGTGGAATGATTGCAACACAACGACCGTTATCCGCCAAACTATCTAAAAGATGTTTGATAAAATTGATTTCTGATAAATGTGCTGTGTCTTTTCCTTTCGCTTGCGAATATGGCGGATTAATGAAACCTACTGAAAAGTTTTGAGTTCTTAAATCGGCGCTGTTGCGACGCAAAAAGTCGTCTTTGATTAAATTACTTTTACCATCGCCACGTAAAATCATATTTGTGGTTGCGATAGCAAACATATCTTCACGAATTTCTACACCATGAATTCTGTCTTTTTTTATTGCTTCTCTTTCATTTGGTTTTGCTTCGGCTAACATTTTGTGCATTCCTGCAATAAGAAAACCACCCGTTCCGCAACAAGGATCATAAATTATGTCTGTTGGTTTTAAATCGATTAGTTCTGAAAATAATTCTGTTATGTGTTTTGGTGTAAGCACAACGCCAAGCGTTTGCCCATCGCCACCACTATAACGAATGAACTCGCCGTAAAAACGCCCCAAAACATCTTCTGTCGAATTTGTTAAAACTGATGAAAGTAAATTTTTTATGAATGTATTCGGCAAAGTATTTTAAAGGTGTTTTTGCTAAACGCTCGTCAACTTGGTTTAAGAGCGTTCAGTCTTTTACTAAAAGAAATTGATTTAAAACTTGGTTCTTTTTTACTTCTGGTTGTACTTCTACACGTGTCATATGGGTAGAAAGTGCATCATAAATTTTTTGCCCGTCAGTTTTTAAATCATCGCCTGTTAAATTATCTAAAGAAAATGATTCTTCACTTAAAGCTAAAAGCAAAGCGGAAACAACTAAAGGTTTTTCGGAATCGCCAAGTTGTCCATAATTACGAAGTGCTTCGTGAAGTTCGGACGATTTTTTTAATATATCCTCTAACTCTAAAGTTTCCTGTGGCGTTTCGCCTAAAACTTGTTCTTTGTAATATTTTTCAATATTCTTTGTAGTGAAGTTTTCATAGTTCTCTACTTTTTCAAGTAATTTATATCCGTTTTGGTCAACGTAAATTGGTCTAATAATGTGATGTTTTTCATCGCCCGAGCAACCAAAAGCAAATAGTTTTTTAAAGTTTGTTTTTGCAATTATTTCTTTTGCGTAATGCAAAGCACCATTTTCGGCATAGTTTGTAATTGCTTTAGTTTCTGTTGAAATAATTAAATTGTCATCGTCGGAATACAAAACTTGTTTGTCAAGTTCTGCTTTGTTCTCGATTACTAAAATAAAATCTTTGGAGATTGCAACAAATTCAGGAAAACCTGATTTTCCTGTTCCTTTTTTGGATGCAGTTTTTAAAGCGGTTTGAATTTCTTTAATATCGCTTCCGTTGGGTGTATATTTAATTTTAGCAATTTCTAATAATTTGCTAATTAATATATCGGTCTTTCTCTCGTTTGCCATAATGTTATGTAATTATTTAAAACTTTTATACTGTGAATGGCATTGATAGCTAGTTTGTGAAAGAATTAAAGGGTTAAGATTTGTAATGAAATCGTTAAGTTTAAGTTGTAACGAAAGCCCCTTTTTTTCATTGGGTAGTTTGTTTTTTAGAATATTGTTTAAGGATTTTATCATTTTGTTTTTTATTGTTGTGCGTTAAAAATAGTTTACTGTATTATTTTAATAAACTTCGGGAAATGTAGTTATTATTTTTTAATTACTAGTCACGATATGATTCCCTGTATTTCGTTACATTATTTGGATAAATTCTGATGCTGTCAATTTCGATTTTTTTGTTGTTGAGCATAATTTCAACCTTGCTGTTGTTTTCATTGATATGAATTTGGAAAGTGTTGTTGGGGTTAGATTTCAACATTTTATTTGTTTTTGTCCAATCAAAAAACAATTTACTCACATATCTTTCCTTTGCGCTAGTTTCCCAGCAAATAGTTAATACCTCTGGAATGGCACGTTTTTTCATAACGGGTTGTAAAATTGCTGGACGAAGCAATGTTTCTCTTTCTGCATTAAAATATTCAGTTAAAATTTCAAAAAATCTAAAGTTTTTGTTATCAGAAGTTACTTCGTAGTTCCAGTTGTGTTTAGTTCTAAAGTCATCCCAAGGTTTACAGGACGGATTGTCAATATGCATGTCTTTTATTTCTTCCTCATAACTATCACCTTCTAAACGGTATTTTGTTTCATATTTTTTTCTGTATTGTGCAATTTTATCTTTGTCTGTTACTTCTTTAGCTTGATATCGTCCTATTTCAATTTGATTGGCACCACCATAGCGCATCCAAACTACGACCATGCCTTGTGGGGCAAAGCCAAATACTATGTCTCCAAAAGTATCATAAGATCTATCAACACTGTTTTTAATTTGTATATCTATAAACTTTTCTCTGTACACAAATTCTTGAACTGGGGTTTCGCTATCCTCGTCACTGTTAACATAACAACGGTCTGCCATGTCTTGCATGTATGCCACATCAAAATCGGCATCAATATAATAATATTTGTTTTCGTAAGTAGCATAATAGGTAATTTCGAAACCAATGGGTGTGCCGTGGTTCTCGCCACTCATCTTTCCAGAACTACCCCAACTCCCGCTGCTGCTACCGTAAGGTAGACCTGCGGGTGTTTTTTCAAGCGTTTTAATATAATCATAAATAGGGATAATTTCATATTTATTAGCTGGGTGGGAAATTTCTACGTGGAAATCTGGGACTTGTTTCATTTTTTGACATTGTAAGGTGAGTTGCGACAACAATAGTAACAACACTAGTTTTGAGATTCTGTTTTTTAATTTATCCATGATATATGCCTCTTTTTCGATGTTATTCTTTTTGAGGCCCCGCAACGGTGGGTTTTTCGGCGTTGCCACCTTCAAAATCTATTAAACTTCTTCTCCAATCTCTGGAATAAATTCATTTCTTTGCGATCATAGTATTCCGTTATGTTAACAAACGAAAGTAATGCTTAAATGGTAGTTACAAAAAGGTTAATTATTTTTAGAATAAAAGTTTATGAAAGGTTGTATCCTACAAAATATAAGTTTTTTAATTAATCTATTTATATTTATATACAAACATTATTATGTATACAATTAATAAAATTAAAATAGTTAACCCCGCTAAACTTATAGGAATTAACCATAATTGTTCTTTGTTTTCAACCTTAAAGTATAAAAAATATGATATTACTACTACTAAAACGTTAACAATAGCTAAAATAGTTAACTCAATCAATGCTACAGGAATATGACTATCATTGTAACGATATGTATAATAAAGATGTGCTAATGATATTATTTGTAGTATCATTATAGTTGCTGGTAAAAATATAATTTTATTCATTTTGTTAAAATTTAGGTTCTCTTCTCATTTTTTGTTTTTCAATTTCAATCCAGTCATTTTTATCTTTGACATCGTTTTTTATTTCTTTTTTCACTTCTGTTTTTTTATATGCGTCTAAAGACCCACCAGCTCTTACAGCACCTCGATTTGGTGCTAATTTGTATATAGAATTTCTGAGATGTTTTTCAAGAGAAAACAAAGCGCTGTTTATTTCTATATTTTTTTCTTTTATACCTTTATAATAAGCTAATAGCCAAGTCGAAGCATCTTCTGCATCTTTTGCTCCTTTTGATTCTCCATCTTTATCAGGATTTCCGTGTTTGTCAGCATCTTGAGTATTATATCCTTGAAATTGTATTACATTATTATCTTTATCTCTTTGTACGTGTGATAATGAATAAGAATCTTGAATCATATGTAATATTTTGCCAATATGAAATAAACCATCATCATTTCCATTATTGAACCAACCATCACCTATTTTAATTTCAATTCCTTTTTTAAACCAAATCTTAGCCTGATTGATTATTAAATCGATTACTTCTTGATTTGTGTGATCGCCAGAAGGAGCCATAGAATGCCAATATTGTTTTGACCCGTGATGACTTTCATAAGCTTTTGTTCCTTCTTTATGTTCATTCTCCCAAGTATTATAATAACAAGTTTCTATAGAATTTTCATCCTCGCACGGCACATCAGGCCAAGCGCAACCTTCATCTAGTCTTTTGTCATAAGTTACACCCGCTCTTTTTGCAGCATTTTTAGTTATTGCTTCGTGAATCGCACCACCGCCTCTAATTTTAAAAAATTCGACTCTTATTTTCTCACCAGTTTTTAAAGTTACAATACCATGGTCATCTTCATTTCTTTCAACAAACAATAAATTTTTTGCTTTAATTTCAACATTTGGTTTTTCAAAAAGAACCTTTGCGTCAAATTCCCTAATATTTCCACTTTCTGATTTAATTTTAATTTTTGCAAAGTCAAAATTCTTAAGTAATAATTTATTATATTTTATAAAGTCTGCTGTTAGTAAAACTCCTTCATCTTTTGGGTCATCTCCTCCAATATTATCATATTTATTCCTCAACAAATCATCTATATAATGACCTATTTCTTCCATTATTACTCTGAATAAAAGCCAAGATTTTTCGGGATTTTTTTCAGCTTCTAATATTAATCTTTCACTAATATTTATTGTTCCTTTATGATAATAGCCCCCTTGAGAATCAGATAATCCACTATTAACAATCCATTTTGGTCGTTCCAAATTATTGTTTAACAAGTCAGTCATTAATTTTTTAGCTGAGGTATGATTAATATCTTTACCAAATATTAATCTTATTCCTGCTATAAATGGTTTTGAACTTTTGTAATTAAAAATTTTTGAAGAATCAAGATATGGAATTTTTAACTCTTGATTATTATTCATATATAATTCCGATTCTATACTAACAACTCTTTCTTTAAATTTTGGTTTTTCTGGCTTTCCAAAACTCACCCCATTTTCTCCTGTAAAACTTATTGATTTATTTGAATTATAAACGATATCTTCTTTGGCATAAATAGTATAATCTCCATTGGTTGTTTCAATTATTTTGCCTCCCACGTATCTAATTTTAGTCATTTTTTAAAATAATTTAGATTTTTCAGCACTATTTATTTTCATTTCTTTTTGGGAATGTTTCGCTATAACACCGTTACTATTTGATTCAATTCCTTTTTCACTATTTACGAGTCTATTTTTTTCAGTATGAGATTCATGGTTTCCAGTAATAATTTCTGTTAATTTTCCAGAAACATTCATCATACTATCGCCACCTACAAATACATTGTGCATCATACCAACTGATGAGTTTTTATCAACTCCAGCACTTTCAGAAATATTCATACCCGCACTTGTATTAATACTT
>JBBRCJ010000023.1:0-45985 GCA_038204955.1 Flavobacteriales bacterium | reverse complement strand
ATTTGCGAAAATCAAATAAAAACGTACCAGTTTAATGATATTTGCAAAATACCAGGTAAGGCAACATTTACTGTTGTAGGTAATTTAACCATTATTTCTAGTACTGATTATTCGGTTACTATTAAAGGTGGTCTTGACGGTCAAGCTAAAATTATTGCTGATTTTGGTAATGGTTTAAAATATGAAAAAAATATAAGAGTTGGTGCACCAAGCATTTCTAGTTTCGCAATTCAAGGTGGTAATAATACAGTTCCTTATGGCAATGTATCTACTTTCACCGTAACTCCATCTCCAAATATAATATCTCCCGAAAATTACCAATGGAGTATTATTCCAATAAGTTCAAGCTGTTTAACTCTAGGTGAATTGTATTTACCTGGTGCAACACCTCCATTGTTTTTATCTGGCAATGGCAACACTTCAATAACTGTTAATTGGGGCACTTGTGCTGGTACTTATATTTTACGATGTGCTATTACTAATGAATGTATGAGACCCGTTTGGTATAGTGATAAAGTGATTAAAGTTTTTAATCAAGCAACCAATAATCCTTGTGCTTCTAAAATAGTTTTAACTCCAAATCCATTAAAAAACAGCGATGCACTTGTTTTAAACATTGCTCAACCTGTGCCAACGGCACCTTGTCAATCGGGTAGGATAAGTTCAAAAACTGAAATTTATTCAGTAGAAATTTATAATTTACAATCCATAAAGGTCTATTCAGGAAAAATTAATCCTAATACTAACGAGTTAACAAATTTTAATTTAGTTAGGGGTATTTATGTAGTTCACGCTACAGCATCAGATGGAGAAATTTACAAAGAAAAATTAATAGTGGAATAAATTTTGGTTAGTTTGTAGTCGAAAAGCGGTTTTGGTTTTGTGCCAAAGCCGTTTTTTTTTGATCATATATTAAAAAAAATCACAAAAAAATAAATAATAATTCCTACGGTTACTATCTTTGTATCGAAATTTTATAGTATGAATCCATTTACCCAACAACAAGAAGAAGTTTTAATTGCAGAACAAGTTGACATCAACAACGAAATTGTTTTGTACAACGATGATGTAAACACGTTTGACCACGTAATTGAGTGTTTGATTAAATACTGTGACCACACCGAGGAACAAGCTGAACAATGTGCTATTTTAGTACATTATAAAGGGAAATGTACCGTTAAAACAGGTTCCTTTGACGAATTGAAACCTCAATGTACCGCTTTACTAGAACAAGGCTTGAGTGCTGAAATAATTTAATTACTATCAAATGAGAAATATAAAATACCTAGTTTTTGTACTAATCTTTGGTTTGCAATCGTGTGTGAGTACCAAATCAACTTTAAAAAATGTTGACAATACTGCCGCAAAACCAATAATACTTGACAATACTTTTTTAATTACCGAAAAAAGTATGGATGGAAAATATGGAACCAACAAAGATTATCCAATAAATATTGGGTTTGACAATGAAACAATGTCATCCAAAAATATTGCCTTATTTTTCAATGCATTGCAAGGAGAAAATGAAGAGCAAATAACCTATAAAAAAACAGACGATTGTTGCCCATTTCCCACAAAAAGAAGTTTTATGGGAGCTGGTTTACTCAATGTTTATGAGGTTTCATTTGAAGGAACTGATAAAAAAATAAACTTGTATTTCAATATATATGATAAAGGTAAAATTTTGTGCCCTAACGGATTTTCAATCAAAAAAAAATAATTTTATTAAATTAGTATTAAACAAAACTTAAAACCTTTTATTTCAACAATTAAAAGGTTTTTCTTTTTTATATTTGCATCAAATTTTAATTTTATGAATTTACAAAATATTCCTCAAATTAAACACCTACAAAGTGGTAATTTCTTTTTACTTGCTGGACCTTGTGCAATTGAGGGTGAAGAAATGGCATTAAAAATTGCAGAAAAATTAGTTTCTATAACCGATAAACTTCAAATTCCGTTGGTTTTTAAAGGTTCGTTTAAAAAAGCAAACCGTTCTCGAATTGATAGTTTTTCGGGAATTGGAGACGAAAAAGCCTTAAAAATTTTACGTAAGGTTTCTGAAACATTTAAAGTGCCAACCGTTACTGATATTCATACTAATGAAGATGCTGTAATGGCTGCCGAATATGTTGATGTTTTGCAAATTCCTGCATTCTTAGTACGCCAAACCGATTTATTAGTTGCTGCAGCAAATACTGGTAAAACAGTAAATTTAAAAAAAGGGCAATTTATGAGTCCTGAAAGTATGAAGCACGCCGTTCAAAAAATTCTGGATTGTAATAACCAAAACGTGATGGCTACCGATAGAGGATCAATGTTTGGCTACCAAGATATGATTGTTGATTTTCGTGGAATTCCAACAATGCAAAATTACGCAACAACAGTTTTAGATGTTACTCATTCCTTACAACAACCCAATCAAACCACTGGAGTAACTGGCGGAAGACCCGATATGATTGAAACAATTGCCAAAGCAGGAATTGCCGTTGGTGTAGATGGATTGTTTATTGAAACTCATTTTGACCCAGCCAATGCTAAGAGCGATGGAGCCAATATGCTTCATCTGGACTATTTTGAAGGGTTAATGACCAAACTTGTTGCCATTCGTCAAACAATAAATAAATTTTAATAATCATAATGAAATCACTTTTTAAAATTACAATATTTGCATTATTGGTACTAGGTTTAAATAATAGTAATGCACAAGATTTAGCAGTTCAACAAAAATACACCGCTCATAATAAAGGTAAATTTTTTATCTCTTTTGGAGGAAATCGTGATAAATTTTCAAAATCAGACATTCATTTTACAGGTAAAAATTTTGATTTCACAGTATCAGATGCTGAGGCTCATGATGTGCCAAAAGGGTGGCATATCGATTATATAAATCCGGTGAGAATGACGATTCCACAAACAAATCTTCGATTAGGTTATTTTTTTAGTGATCATTATATGGTAACTTTAGGTGTCGATCATATGAAATATGTGTTTACACAAACTCAAATTGCCAATGTAACGGGGACAATAAACTTACCACTAACCGAACCAGGATCTATTTATAATGGAACGTACAACAACACGCCTGTAAATTTTACTGATGGTAGTTTTTTAAAATTTGAACATACCAATGGTTTAAATTATGTTCACATTGAAGTTTCTCGTTTTGATGATATTTCAAACCTTATAAAATTACCAAATACAGATAAATTTCAAATTAATCTAACTGAAGGAATAGGTTTTGGTGGCTTGTATCCAAGAACCGATGCCACAGTTTTAGGAAAAACTGAACATGATGAATTTCATGTTGCAGGTTATGGAGTATCTGCTAAAGCTGGACTGAATTTTACAATTTTTAAATATTTCTTTGTGCAAACTGAATTAAAAGGTGGCTATATAAATTTACCTGATATAGAAATCACTTACGATAACTCGGAACGAGCCAACCAAAAATTTTGGTTCGCTCAAAGTATTATTTCTTTCGGGGTTAATTACAAGATTTAAATATAGTACAATAACATTAAAAACGGATGTAACAAGACTTTAAGTTTTGTTACATTTTTTTTAGTTACAACCAGTAAATCATTAATGTTAAGGAGCTAGTATAGCCCCGATTGCAACGGCATCCCTCGCTTTTTTCAAGCGAGGATATAGTGAAAAGCGGGACTACTGTTACTTAAAAAAACGATGATGCTGCTACATAAATTAATCAGCAAAAAATTTAAAAAAACTAATCAATTCCGTGCTGGTCAATTAAATAAATCAAGGAAGACATTGTAGCTGCGCCAAGTTCTAATTCACGTTTATTAACGGCGTCAAATTTATCATTGGCAGCATGATGATAATCAAAATACCTTTGCGAATCTGGTCTAAGTCCAGCTTTTAATAGGTTTTTTGATTGCAAAGGTTCAATATCAGAACCCGAGTGCCCTTTTACAAACGTATGGATTAAATAGGGTTCGAATATAGTTTTGAATGCATTCATTTTAGCAATTTGTACATCGGTTCCTTCAAACGAAAATCCTCTTGGAGAAAATCCTCCTGAATCGCTTTCAAGTGCAAAAAAGTGGTTTTCACTATTTTTAAGAGCCAATTCATTATATTTATTGCCACCTCTACCGCCATTTTCTTCGTTTATAAAAAGTACCGCACGAATGGTGCTTTTTGGTTTGTAATTCAAATTTTTTAAGATATTTAAAACGTCCATACTTTGTACTACTCCTGCTCCATCATCGTGCGAACCATCAGCTAAATCCCAAGAGTCTAGATGACCGCCAACCAAAATAATATTTTCTGGATGTTCGCTTCCTTTAATTTCACCAACTACATTGTACGAGAGAACATCATCAAATTTTTGACAAGATTGTTTGAAATAAAATTTCAATTTCGGGTTTTCAAGTAGCATTTTGCTCAATTTCTCGGCTCCGTTAGTTGAAATTGCACAAGCTGGAATTTGTTTATTGACTGGAGTATCAGCATAAGACATCATTCCTGTATGCGGATAATCGTCCAAACGGAAATTTAAAGAACGAACTACAACACCAACTGCTCCAAATTTCAAGGCCTCAGCAGCTCCCGAACGACGCTGATCACCAGCACCTGAATAAGCTGAAAAGCCTTCGAGCTCTGCGTTGTCCATTGGCCTATTGTAAAACACAATTTTTCCTTTTATTTTTGATTCGCCTAATTCAGAAACTTCTTTTATCGAATGAACCTCAATTACTTCGGCAGATAAACCTGATTTTGAAGTAGCAACACTTCCGCCCAAAGCGCAAATTGGGAATGTAGTTTTTTTATTGTTTTCTATTGCGTATCCAACTTCTTTTTCGCCTCGAACCCATTTTGGCACCATAACTTCTTGCAAAAAAACCCGGTCTAAACCTAATTTTTCGAATTCCGCCTTAGTATAATTTACTGCTTTTTCGGCACCTGTTGAACCTGATAATCTTGAACCAATTTTATTTGATAAATCATCTAACCAAGAATAACATTTAGAGTTGGTTAAGGCTTGATTATAAATAGATTTTAGCATTTGCTCATCGGAAACTTGAGCATTTGAAATAGTAAAATTTAAAACTAAAAGCAGCAGTATTTTTTTCATTGGTTTGTTATGGTTTTTGAAATCCAAATTTAAGATAGATTTTTGGGTTTATGAATGTTTTTAAAAATAATTGTGATTTTATTTTTTTATATGAATCAAATATATTTACTTTGCAATTCAAAGTACTTTAAAATTGTATCTACTATGGAAGCAAAAAATTATTTAGAAGACCTGAAAGATATTAAATCAATGATGGCAAAATCGACTCAGTTTATTTCGTTGAGCGGTTTGTCCGGCATAATTGCTGGAGTTTATGCTTTAATTGGTGCTTTTATGGCAAACTCTTACATAGAAGTCTATTTCAGTAAAATTCATACTATAAAATTTATAAATATTGCAAATTTATTTACCTTGACCGATTTGGAAATAAAATTACTTTCAATATCAGTGATAGTTTTAATTGCCTCAATTATTACCGCTTATTTTTTAACGGTTTCAAAAGCAAAACGAATTCACGAAACCGTTTGGAATGGAGCAAGTAAAAAATTACTTTTAAGTTTTTGTATTCCATTGGTAACTGGTGGAATTTTTGGTTTGATATTATTAAAAAATGGAGATTGGAATTATGTTGCTCCAATTACTTTGATATTTTACGGATTGGCTTGTGAAAATGCAAGTAAATTTACTTTTCGTGATGTGAGATATTTAGGAATTACTCAAATTATTTTAGGATTAATTTCGATTCAATATCCGGGTTACGGATTGTATTTTTGGGCAGCAGGTTTTGGAGTTTGTCACATAATTTATGGTAGTTTGATGTATTTTAAATATGATAGGAAATAAAACCTCAAATAACAAATCTTAAATCCTAAATAAATAAATCGTAAATCCTAAATCAAAATGATTAACATCATTCAAAATATTAACAAGGCATTTGATCACCGAATTCGTTTGGGGATTATGTCGATTTTGATGGTGAATGAAAGTGCCGATTTTAATATGTTAAAAGAACTATTGGGCGTTACTGATGGAAATTTAGCCAGTCATACCAAGGCTTTAGAAGCAGAAAATTATATTATGATTGAAAAACAATTTATCGGTAAAAAACCAAATACAAGATATCTAGCCACTAAAGAAGGTCGAAAAGCATTTGCGGATCATATTGATGCACTTGAAAAATTAATCGCAAAAAGTTAGAACTATTTTTTTACATATTTACTTTGAAATTCAAAGTACTTTTAATTTATAAAATATTAATTATAAATAAAAAACTTCAAACTGCAACAAATGAAAGATATATTAATCGAGAAATTGTACGAAATTACTAAAAAGCCCTATCAAAAATGGTTTAAAAAAGAGATTGCTTGGGATACTTCAATAAATGATTTAGTAAAAATGAATCCCGAATCATTAGGTTTTCATTTGGGTTGCTTTTTGATTAAATACAACTTTGAAATACAACCAAAACTGGAAGACCATGATGTTTTTCACGTTTTAACCAATACCGGAATTACGGTTCAAGAAGAAATAGGAATGCAATATTTCTTGCTTGGAAATGGTAAAAAAAGTGCCTATTTGTTTTCTGTTATTACCATCGGAACTTGCTTTTATCCAACCTATTTTAAAAAATTCATCGAAAATTACAATCGTGGAAAAAAATCGCATCGCATTCACGATTTAGAATTTCAAAAAATGCTATCGCAACCTTTACAATTACTTCAAAAAACTTTTAATATAATTTAAGATGAGTTTACTTATTCAACTTTTTAATTCCAACAAAAAAACAAATCAAATGTTGGTTTTGTT
Source organism: Flavobacteriales bacterium (assembly GCA_038204955.1). Classification (GTDB taxonomy): domain Bacteria; phylum Bacteroidota; class Bacteroidia; order Flavobacteriales; family Flavobacteriaceae; genus Flavobacterium. The sequence continues at coordinate 39,138 of JBBRCJ010000023.1, read as the reverse complement.
TGCACTTTATTGTTTGACATTATCACTTTTAAGAGCCAAAATAGCCCACTCTATTTACCTGTTCTTTTTAATTTGGAATTTATTTTTAGCGGGAATTCCGTATGCAATTACTTCCTTTTTAAAACTTAAACACGAAAACAAACCTTTAAAAAGTATAAGTTATTTGGTTTTAGTTGGATGGCTTTTGTTGTTACCAAATTCATTTTACATCATCACCGATTTGGTTCATATTGTTCGAACCGATGGAAGACTCTTTTGGTTGGATATGATTTTGGTAAGTTCTTACTCTGTTTTAGGATTCGCAGCAGGCATAAAATCAATCTATCAATTTGAATTGTTAATTAAAAAAGGAAAAAGTGGTCAAAAAGCAACTTTTCTAATTCCGATTATTTGCCTTTTATGTGGTATCGGGATTTACCTTGGACGTATACTTCGATTTAACAGTTGGGATGTAATAACCAATCCGATTGATTTGTTTTTAACCGCTTTAAATCAGGTGATTACTATTGAAGCCTTTCAGTTTTCTTTACTATTTGGAACCTTTATTTATTTTACTTATTTACTAAAAAAATCAATTTATGAAAACTACTAATTTACATTTTTCTACTTGGTTGACTTTAATTTCGTTTGGAATTGGGACACTTTTATTTGGAAGTTATTTTTTAAATTCTAGCAAAGAAGTTCTACTTGTTCCAGGGTTATGTTACTTAATTTTTGCAACAATTATTAATACAATAATGTTATTTTATTTGATAATGCAATTGGTTATCGATATTGAAAATCAAGAACAAAACTTTATACGAATTCTAATTTTACTGTCAAATATTCCGATTGCACTTTTATACATCTACATCATTTTTAACTAATTACAAATTTTAAACTAAATTTAAAATGGAAAATCAAGAAACCGAAAAACCAACTCCTTTTTTTCAAACCACAATTGCCCGAATGTTTATGGTAGGGTTGCTAACCTTATTTTTATTAATTCCACTAAGTTATGTTAGTAATTTAATTACTGAACGTTCCATTCGGCAAAAAGAAGTAATTTCAGAAACCTCTAAAAAATGGGGCGAAAGTGTCTATTTTTATGGTCCAATAATCCGAATTCCGTACAAAGATGTAGTGACTTTGAAAATAAATTTTGCTTATTTTTTTCCAGAAGAATTAAATAATGTAACAAAAACTACAATTGCAGAACCTTTGCAACGAAGCATTTATAAATCGAACGTTTTTACAACCGAAATGCAATTTAATGGAAATTATTCAACTCCCGATTTTGCAACAAAAAACATACCGAACGAAAATATTTATTGGAATAGAGCAAGCATAATAATTAAAACAAGCAATTTACAAAGTTTGAAAGACGAAGTAAAAATTAAATTTGGAAACAGCGATTTAACTTTTGAACCAGTTCACAACAACCAAGTCAACGACTCTATTGAATCACTAGAAACTGGATTTTTTGACTATAATTTGATAAAAAATAATCCCGATTTTAAACTAAATTTTAATTGCAACGGAAGTAAACAAATTAAAATTATTCCTATCGGAAAGACTACAACAGCAAAAATGACATCGAATTGGAATTCGCCAAATTTTAACGGAAATCACATTCCAGTTTCAAAAACAATTACAAAAAATGGATTTGTTGCCAATTGGAAAATTTTGCATTTCAATCGTCTGTTTGCACAACATTATTTTGAAAACTTACCCGATTTAAGAAATTATGGTTTTGCGGTCGATTTTATTACTCCAGTTGATGATTACCAACAAAATGAACGTGCTTCAAAATATGGCTTTTTAATTATCGGGTTGACTTTTTTAATTTTCTTTTTGATACAATCCATAAGTAAAATTAACATTCATATTTTTCAGTATTCGATGATTGGGTTAGCTTTGATTATGTTTTACACGCTTTTGATTTCGATTACCGAACACAGCAGTTTTAGCTTAGCTTATGCCATTGCAGGAACTTCAGTAATTGCATTAATTTCGTTGTATTCCATTTCAATTTTAAAAAACAGAAAGTTTCCTGCTTTTATAGGAGCATCGTTAACAACTCTTTACATTTTTATTTATGTAATAATTCAGTTGGAAGATTACGCACTTTTAGTTGGCAGTATTGGTTTGTTTTTGATACTTTCGGCAGTGATGTATTTCTCTCGAAAAATTGACTGGAAATAACTTTAATAAAACCAGTTAAAATTTTCTAAATTTAACTGGTTTTATATTTTAATGTGTTGTTTCTATTTTTTTATCAAAACTAATTCCCTGCGATTTTAAAATTGACGAAACTTTCCAGGCATAAAAAGCCAAATATAAGAAGCAAAAGATTCCAACAAAATAACTGTTTTGAATACCTACTGATTCTGAAATGTATCCTTGCAACCAACTTATTATTCCGCCACCCATAATCATCATAATTAAAAAACTACTTCCTTGACTAGTGCTTTTTCCTAGCCCAGAAATTGCTAATGTAAAAATACAAGGCCAAAGTGTACTACAAAATAACCCAACACTAATGAAAGCATATACACTAATCATTCCATTTGAAAAAATTCCTATAAATAAAGAAACTATCCCCAAAATTGAAAAAATAAATAACATTCTTGCTGGATTTCCTTTACTAAATATATCTGCAATAATTAATACTAAGATAATTATTCCATAAATATAAAATGGTGTTAAATCATGTTTTGCAAGCGCATTTACAATTAAAAAAACTCCGAAGGCTAGATATGGAGCTAAGAATTTCAGCATTTTCTGTGCAGAAGCTTCCACATTAAATGCCTCAACGGCTCCTGTCCATCGACCAATCATTAAACTAGCCCAATAAAGTGAAATATAAGGTGCAACATCTTTAGTTAAAAAGCCTAAATTAGTTTCCATAAAAGCAGGTAAATTGCTAGCAGTTGAAACTTCTACACCGACATAAATAAAAATAGCGATCATTCCTAAAACCAGCTGCGGATAACTCAATGCTGATTTATGTGATGTAATTGATTCATTTTCGACTGTTGATTCTAAATTTGGTCTATCTGGTAATGAAGAGAACTTTAATAAAATTGCCACAATTAAAAAAGCCAAGCCTAAAATTAAATAAGGAATTTTAACACTTTCAATACTCATTTCTGAGTTTGATGAAGCAGTAGAACCAAATATTGCAAAGGTTACTATTAGTGGTCCAATTGTGGTTCCGAAGTTATTAATGCCACCAGCCAAAGTGAGTCGTTGTGAACCTGTTTGAACAGAACCTAGTGCTATTGCCAAAGGATTGGCAACCGTTTGTTGTAATGAAAAACCTAATGCTACGATAAACAATCCAGAAAGCATCAAAGCAAACGATCCATTATTAGCCGCTGGATAAAACAATAAAGTTCCTAGAGCAGAAATTAATAATCCCAATGCCAACCCATTTTTATATCCAATTTTATTAATTAAATCTTGTTTTAAAAAATATGAAATTCCTATGTAAATTAAAGAGCCAACCGTATAAGCGATATAAAAAGCTAGTGAAACCAACTGACCTTCGGCTTGTGTTAAATCAAAAGCTTTTCTGAACACAGGAATTAAAATGTCGTTACTTGCTGCAACAAACCCCCAGAAAAAGAATACAGTTACTAATGGAATAAATTGTGCCCAATTGGTTTTTATGTTTTCAGAATTCATAAATTAAGTTTTTGTAAAATTGGTTAGTTTATAGGTTCGAATGAAATTGCTGTTCCTCCGCCTGGTGCCAAATTTAATTTAATTTTTGATTTTGAAGTGACTTGTATAGTTTTTATATCATAATTTATTGGATTATTTTTCCAATCTGCCAATTTACCATCTTGATAAATGATGGCTTTATAGGTTTTATTGGGCGAAAGAAAATCTAATTTAATTTCTGAAATTCTAGTATTTTCATCCGTTATGGCTCCTAAAAACCATTTTTCTGAATTTTTAGCTTTTCGTGCAACCGTTAAATAATCGCCTGGTTCGGCTTCTAAATATTTTGATTCCTGCCAATCAACCGCAACATCTTTTATAAATTGAAAAGCATCGGCATATTTTTCGTAATTCTCAGGCAAATCTGCAGCCATTTGCAAAGGGGAATACATTGTTACATAAAGTGCCAATTGTTTTGCTAAAGTTGTATGCACTTGTGCCGATTTTGATTTATCATAAACATTCATTTTTATTTCGAAAATTCCTGGTGTATAATCCATCGGACCTCCTAAAAGTCGTGTAAAAGGCAAAATAGTTTCGTGCATTGGAGGATTTCCGACACTCCAAGCATTGAATTCATTACCTCGAGCAGCTTCGGCAGCAATATAATTTGGATACGTTCGCGAGTATCCTGTTGGTCGAGAACTTTCGTGAGAATTGACCATCAATTTAAAATCGGCTGCTCGTTGGGCTATAAAATTATAATGATTTACCATAGTTTGTCCATCATGAAACTCTCCACGAGGGATAATTTTACCTACATAACCTGTTTTAACTGCTGGATAGTCATATTTTTTCATCAAATCGAAAGCTCGATCCAAATTACGCTCATAATTAGCAACAGAACCCGAAGTTTCATTGTGCATAATCATTTTAATTCCTTTTAATTTAGCATAATCGTTCACTTCTTTTAAATTGAAATCGGGATAAGGTGTTACAAAATCAAAAACGTTTTCTTTCCAGTTACCAAACCAATCTTCCCAACCTACATTCCAACCTTCAACAAGAACGCCATCGAAACCATTTTCTGCAGCAAAATCAATATATCGTTTGGTGTTTTGGGTAGTTGCGCCATGTTTTCCAGATGCTTTTAACTCGCCATTATTTTGAGCATTTTGTGAACCAGCATAATCCCAAGTTGATTTTCCTACGTGCATTTCCCACCAAATTCCAACATATTTCATAGGTTTAATCCACGAAGTATCTTCAATTTTAGAAGGCTCGTTCAAATTCAAAATCATTTTTGAACTTACTATATCCCGTGCATCATCGCTCACCATTATGGTTCGCCAAGGTGAAACGGCAGGGGTTTGTAAATAGGCTTTATCGCCAATTGCGTTTGGAACTAAATGAGAAGACAATTTATATTCATTGGGAATTAAATCCAAGTGCATTACTGGATAGTTCACAACGGCAGCTTCAAAAATAGTAAGATATATTCCATCAACCGATTTCATCAATAGCGGCGATTGAACCGTAAATTTTCCCGATATTGATTTCATGCCAATACCGTTGTTTAAATCTAGTTTTTCAATGTTAATATCGGATAACAAAGTTTCACTATAAGAGTATTCATTACTGTCAAAATCGCCTGGGATCCAAAATGCTTTATGATTACCCGTTACATTAAATTGTGTTTTTTCATCAGAAATAATAAAATAATTTAAATTTTCTTGTTTTGGGAATTCGTATCTAAAAGCAACACCTTCATCGTATATTTTAAAAATGATATTCATTTTACGATTGCTCGATTTTTGAAATAATTTAAAAGTAGTTTGATTGAACTTATTTTGAATTATTGATTGTTCTCCCAAAACGGGTTTCCAAGATTCGTTTACAAACTTAGTCTCTTGATTTATTATAGAAAAACCGCTCAACAATGGGTCAGAATTTTTAATTTCAAATCCTAAAAAACTATCACTTATAATTGTTTTATTTTTATAAGAAATGCTGTAAGTTGGTTTTCCATCATCGGACAATTTAAAATTGAAACTCAAGTTTTTAGATGGAGATTGCAGACCTTGCCCATAAACAGAAAGTATTCCCATTAAAAAAACAAAAATAAACAATTTATACATTTTCATATTTTTTTAAGTTTTATTAAGCAACAAGATACACATTATTTATTCAAATTTAAATTTAAAAAAAGCATTGCTTTTTAAAAGCTAATATAAAACTTGAAACAATGTCCTAAAATATTTAACCCTTTTTTAAAATTATAAAATTTGATTGTATTGTATTCAATTGCACTCATAATTTTTTAAAAATGCATATATTAGTATATGAACCTATCCATAATTTTTTTAAAATGTATATATTAGTATATAAACCTACCCATAATTTTTTTAAAATGTATATACTACTATAGTAAGTTATCTATATATTTTTAAAAATGAAGATACAAGGTTACTTAACTGTATAAATATATTTTAAATAAAGTATAGTTAGCAATTTATAAACTTATACTACCCATCAATATACTCTTGCAAATAGGCAAAACGAGGCGTTAATTTTCCGTTTTCGGTCATTTTAGCTCGGGCTAAAATTCCGTCTTTATCATCATTAAAAAAAGCAGGAATTACGTGTTCCATAAACATTTCACCAAAACCTTCGCTGGCATCTTTAGGCAATTCACAAGGTAAATTGTCAACCGACATTACAACTATTGCTCCAGGATGAGTATATAAAACTTCGGAACCATCAATAGGTAAATACCCAAAAAGTGGTTCGGCAATTGTTGATGCTTTAATAGTACAAGCTATTGGTCCATTGGTATCACATGAAATATCGGCTACAACTTTTATTTTACAATCGGGTTTTTGCAACATTTGTTGAGTCAATATATATGGAGCATCGTTTCCATAAAAATGCCCCGCCATAAAAATATCAGAAACTTTGGTGAATCGTTCAAAATCAGAAATATATTCGGTAGGGTTTTTATAAAAATCTTCGTTGTCTTTCACTTTACCATCAATCCGTTTGTTGTAATCCAAAACATCTATTTGAGTGTAAACGGGCTGTGAATAGACTTTATTTAAAAAATCAGTAGTCGAAACTTGCTTAATTTTCATTCCGTCCAAGATTTCTTTGGCTCCCATTCCTACTTTGCCGTGACCTGTTAAAACAATTTTTATATTCGGTAACACTTGGCGTTTTAGTCGTTCAATGAGTTCGTCTTTTCCCGAAAGAGTTTCAGCTTTCGCCAAATTAAACAATTCAAACTTCAACCCAAAAGCCCGAATTCCGTTGTAAGCGCCCACAATACCAGCATAACGACCAAAACCAATTAAACGACGATTTTTGGCATCAACAATAGTTTCGTGATCAAAAAGTTGAATGTTTTTTTCTAAAACTGCCTTTAATAATTTTCTGTTATAAGGCTGTTTTTTAATAGTATGCGAAAAGAAAAAATATTTTTTATTAGGTATTAAGGCTTCTACCGGAACTTCTTTAACACCAAAAAGTACATCACAGTCGGAGACATCATCTGAAACATTTATACCTAAATCAGCATACATTTTATCTGAAAAAACTCTGATATCAGACGATTCTACTTTTACTTGGCAAGTAGGATGCTCGTTTTGTAAACGAACCAATTCTTCTGGTGTAAAAACAACTCTTCTATCAGGCGGATTTTTTCTTTCTTTTATAATTCCGAATTTCATTGTACTTTTTTTAAGATGTGCCAAAAGTAAAGTTTACGAAATCGATTTCAAAATTATATTGAGATTAAAAAAACAGTATTTTATTCGAGTATGATTTGTAAACTTTTGCTTCCCTTTTCAGAGGTAATTTTGCAAATATAAATACCACTTTGTAAATTTGAAACATCTATAGTTTTATAATTAATTCCAGAAAATCCATTGGTATATATAGACTCTTTTACATTTCTACCCAAAGAATCAAAAATTGAAATAGAAACATTTTCAGACAAATTTAAATTATAAGATAAATTAATCTGTCTATTTTGTATTGGATTAGGAGCAATAGTAAAATTAAAATTGTCAACAATAAAATTTTCGTTGGCTAATGTTGTAGTCATTAACCAAACAGTAGCATTCATCAATAATTTTTGATGATTTCCAGATGCATCAGCAATATATCCGTCATAAAGTGTATCGCCAGTATCGCCTGAACCATCATCGGGAACTGAGCTGTCGCCAATGGCAACTACTTTTCCTGAACCAAAAGTTGCATAAGCACACATTGCATTTGCTGTTCCGGTTGTGGATGATCCAGTGTTAAAAATAACGGCTTTAACCGATGAGTTTTGAGCAGTATTAATCGTCATCGTACTTCCGTTACTATATTTCATTTGGATAACATTACCATAAGTACCATTTAACAATGGATCAACAGTTGTAGTAGCCACATTAGAAGTTAAAACAGAAATATTGTTATTGTCGTAAATAATTCCAAACGGATTGGCTTGAACAGAATTTAAAGTCATTAAATTGTTTAAAATTACTGGCGAATCAATTCCGTCGCCATTTCTATCCGAAATATTGTGATCGGAAATCATGAATAAACTACCACCATTATTTACGAAACTGATAATTGCCGTTCTCTCGGCAGGAGTAAAATCAATATTAGGTTCGTCAACAATAAAAAGTTTGTAATTTATTAAATCTTGAACATTACTTGTGTTACCAAAAGTAATTTGCCCGTTGTAAGGCAAGGTTTCAACGGTATATCCTTTTTTTACACAATCTACAGCCCAAGCCGATAATGCCCCTTTCCAGTAAGATTCAACAGTTGAAGCTGCTATTCCAGATTGCGCTGGTGTTGGAATTCGTTGCGGATTGGATTCGTTACCACCTATTGATGCTGGTCCGCCTGAATAAGTTATATTAAATAAATCTGAATCAATAACCCAATCCGCATTTCCTGCTGTTTCGGCTTTTGTGGCATCAAATAAGATTTTATTTTGTGCTGAAACTGATAGGGATAGTAATACAAATAAACAATAAATTTTTTTCATTTTTTTTTATGCAAAGGTAAATAATTCAAATCAATTTTTTTAAATGATATAATGTTATTAAATCGTAAATTTTAAAGAATAAATTTAGTGACTCAATATTAAAAACTAACTTTCGCAATTAAATTTATTAAATTGGATAATACTACGCTAGTAACCGTTTTAATGGCAACTTTTAATACGCCTTTTTTGATGGCAAAAAGAGCCTTGGATTCTGTTTTAAATCAAGATTTTCAAGGTTTTGAAATTTTAATTTTAGATGATGGCAGCGATTTGAAAAACGGAAATTTACTTCTTGAATATGCACAAAAGCATGAAAATAAAATATCGTACATTAGACACAAAAACATTGGACAATCCAACGCAATAAATAAGGGGATTTTATTTTGCAAAACCAAATATATTTCAATAATTGATGCCGATGATGAATATAAAACTAACCATTTATCTACTTGTTTGCAATCAATGAATGAATTTGATTTAGTAGCGACTCATACAGAAACTGTAGTTAATAATTTTGAGGATTATTATGTGCCAAACAAGTATAATTTTAATACAAACATTCACGTTGATGAGTGCATTTTATTCGCAACTTTATTTGGAAAAAAAGAAGTATTTGAAACCATTAATTTTAAAAACAAATATGGTGCTGATAGTGATTTTTATGAACAGGCATCAAAGTTTTTTTGCGTAACTAAATTAAAACAAAGAACTTATATTTATTACAGAAATCACAATTATAGTATTACTGCTAACTTAAAGCAAAAGCAGTTTAGTTAATTCAAAAAATGTTAAGAAATCAATTTAAAACAAAAAAAAATTACATTTTGGCTTCTTTACTTATTGGAACCTATGATGTAAATCGAAATGAATTATTACCCAATGATGATTTTGAAATAGTACGAAAATGGTACAATTCAATCATCAATTTAAGATTAAACGGAATTATCTTTCACAACACATTTACTGAAAAAACAGTTAAAACATATCAAAATGAATTTGTTCAATTCATTAAAGTTGCGTACAACAAAGATTTTAATCCTAATGTTTATAGGTATTTTATATATCAAAAATTCATATTAAAAAACAAGAATAGTATTGAAAACTTATTCGTTACCGATATTGCTGATGTTGAAGTAAAACAAAATCCATTTAAAAGTGATTTATTTTTAAACCAAAACGATTTTTTATTTTGTGGAAGTGAAAATGAAATTTTGAACTGTAATTGGATGCGTAACCACAACCAGCATTTAAGAAATCTAGTTCCAAATTTTAAAGATTATGAAATTGAAAATGAGAATGACACACTTTTAAATTGCGGTGTTATTGGAGGTAACCTAGTTGTTATAACTAAATTGTTTAATTTAATGGTAGCTTTACATAAAAAGTACACTATTTCAAATTCAAGCCAATACACACTTGATATGGGCGTTTTTAATTATACTTGCAGAACTTTTTTTAATGATAAAATATATTTTGGAACACCCGTAAATACTCAATTTAAAAGTTATGAAACATTACGCAAAGACTGTTGGTTTCAACACAAATAATAGGTAAAAAATAATATTTATACACTAACAAAATAAATTACAATATAAAAAAATTTATCACTAATTTTGCCCTGTAAAAATAAGTAACAAATAAGATGGTTAAAGATTTATTTGAAAGAATTCAAAACAACAAAGGACCACTAGGTAAATGGGCTTCGCAAGCCGAAGGATACTACGTTTTTCCTAAACTAGAAGGAGAATTAGGGCCTCGAATGAGATTTCACGGAAAAGAAATTTTGAATTGGAGTATTAACGATTATTTAGGTTTAGCAAATCATCCTGAAATTCGTAAAGTTGATGCTGATGTTGCGGCAGAATATGGCGCCGCATACCCAATGGGTGCTAGAATGATGAGTGGTCAAACCGATTTTCACGAGCAATTGGAACGTGAACTAGCAACTTTTGTAATGAAGGAAGCTTGTTATTTATTGAATTTTGGTTATCAAGGAATTATGTCAACAATTGATGCTTTAGTATCAAAAAATGATGTAATTGTTTACGATGTTGATGCACACGCTTGTATAATAGATGGTGTTCGTTTGCACATGGGAAAACGCTTTACCTATCGTCACAATGATATGGAAAGCATTGAAAAAAACTTACAACGAGCTACAAAAATTGCCGAAGAAACTGGTGGAGGTATTCTTTTTATTACCGAAGGAGTATTTGGAATGCGAGGACAACAAGGAAAATTAAAGGAAATTGTAGCTCTGAAAGAAAAATATAATTTCCGACTTTTAGTTGACGATGCCCACGGTTTTGGTACTTTAGGAAAAACTGGTGCTGGAGCTGGAGAAGAACAAGGTTGTCAAGATGGAATTGATGTATATTTTTCAACTTTTGCAAAATCAATGGCAAGCATAGGCGCTTTTATTGCTGCCGATAAAGATATAATTGACTTTTTAAAATACAATTTACGTTCTCAAATGTTTGCCAAATCGTTACCAATGATTCAAACTATTGGTGCCTTAAAACGTTTGGATATGTTACGTACTATGCCCGAATTGAAAGACAAATTATGGCAAAACGTAACCACTTTGCAAAGCGGTTTAAAATCACGAGGATTTAATATTGGAGATACAAACACCTGTGTAACACCAGTTTATCTAGAAGGTAGTATTCCTGAAGCAATGATGTTGGTGAATGATTTGCGTGAAAACTATGGTATTTTCTTGTCAATAGTTGTTTATCCAGTTATTCCAAAAGGAATAATTTTACTTCGATTGATTCCAACTTCGGCTCATACATTACAAGATATTGACGAAACTTTGAATGCCTTTGAAGCCGTTAGAGGGAAATTAGTAGATAAAACCTATGCAAAATACGCTTCTGAAAGAACTGTAGATGTAAGTGATGAAAGATAGAAAATAACTAATACGTAATAAATCCATTTGAACATTCAAATGGATTTTTTTTTATATTTACTTCAAAATTAATAAAAATGACCAAAAAAGAAAGCATTGCATTTGTAATTTCAAAATTACAAGAATTGTACCCAAGCATACCAATTCCATTGGATCATAAAGACCCTTATACTTTGTTAATTGCTGTTTTACTTTCTGCACAATGTACCGATGTTCGAGTGAATCAAATCACACCAATTTTGTTTGCAAAAGCCGATAATCCTTATGATATGGTAAAATTATCGGTAGAAGAAATTAAAGCAATTATTCGCCCTTGTGGTTTAAGCCCAATGAAATCAAAAGGAATTTTTGGCTTATCGCAAATTTTAATTGACAAACACAATGGTGAAGTACCGCAAAGTTTTGAGGCCTTGGAGGAATTGCCTGCGGTGGGACATAAAACGGCAAGTGTAGTAATGAGCCAAGCCTTCGGATTCCCAGCATTTCCTGTTGATACCCACATTCATAGATTAATGTATCGATGGAACTTAACCAGTGGAAAAAACGTAACAGTGACAGAAAAAGATGCTAAACGTTTGTTTCCAAAAGAAGTTTGGAACGATTTACATTTACAAATCATTTGGTACGGTCGTGAATATTCTCCCGCTCGAGGTTGGGATTTAGACAAAGATATTATTACCAAGACTATAGGTAGAAGCTCCGTTTTAAAGGAGTATTATAAAAAACATTTGAAATAAGTTTAAACTAAAAACACCCCCAAATAGTGTCTAACTTTTTGGGGGCAGTCTATGTTATTTGAATGGGATTTTCATTAATTAGCAAGTATATCAAAATTTTTAGTGCCAATTTTAACTACACTCAATGCTTTTGAATAATTGAGAATGAAATTCACGGTTTCGCGTTTGGGTAACATTTTTGAAGTTGCTAATTTTTTTTCAGTGTAAAGTTTTGCCATAATAAGGTTAAAAAGTTAAGTTACTTTAAAACGCATATTTTTTTTAAATATTGTTTAATTGGTTAAAATAATATTATTTTTTTCAATAACTTTTCTAAGATTCAACAAAGCATAACGCATTCTTCCTAGAGCAGTGTTAATACTAACGCCTGTCAAGTCAGAAATTTCTTTAAAACTTAACTCTTGATAAATTCTTAACATAACTACTTCTTTTTGATCGGCAGGTAATTCTTCAATAATTTTTTGAATATCACTTTCAACTTGATCTGATATCATTTTTCCTTCAACATTCAATGACTTGTCTGAAATTACAGAAAATATAGAAAACTCCTCGGTTTCCCGAAGCATTGGCATTTTTTTATTTTTTCGATAATGATCAATAATTAAATTGTGTGCAATTCGCATTACCCAAGGTAAAAATTTACCTTCTTCATTATATGAATTACTTTTTAAAGTTTTAATTACTTTAATAAAAGTATCTTGAAAAACGTCATCGGCAACATCACGATCGCTTAATTTTGAATAAATAAATCCGTATATTTTAGATTGATGTCTGTTAATCAAAGTTGACAAAGCATTTTCGTTACCTGAAATGTAACTTTTTATCAACAAAGAATCTGGAGTTTGAGTAGTAGCCATAAAATTACTTTTTAGTTTTTAATCTAAGTTTTTCTAAAAGTAATTTTTGTCGATAGGCTTACTAAAGTTTAATTATTAATTAACAAATAAACATAATAGTTTCTTAAAAAACAATAGTCATTTGAAAATTTAACGTTTAAAATGCAATAAAAATTTATTAAAATAAATAATTCTTAAAAAAAGAAGGTTTTTTATTAAATAAATTTGTCTATTTGAACTATTATTCAATTATTAATTTTTTAACTAATTTAATTTCTCCATAATAAACGGCCAATAAGTATAGCCCTTTTGAAAGACTTTTTAAGTCAATAAAGTCTGTATTTTCTTTAGTAGTGGATACTAAATTACCTAGCAAACTGTAAATCTCTACTTTGTCAATTGCTTTAAAAGATACTATATTTAAAACATTATTTGCTGGATTATTAAATGAAAATTGCTCTAATCCAAGTTGTGAAGGCACTTCTAAATTACAATTATTTCCAACAACATAAGAAACGTATCTGGTTACCGATAACCCGCCAGCAAAAGCAAATTTAGTGGCATAATTTATAGTCGAACCGATTGTTTGTCCGGTTATGGTTTTGGTGAATATAGATCCAGAAACATTGCTCATTTGCGTTTCTGAGAAAGGGGATTGATTTCTTAAAAAAGCAACAACACCAACGCGATTAGTATCAAGTAATTGAAAGGTAATTTTTACGTCGTTTCCTAAAGTTTCAAACGAATAATTGTAACCCGCAGAAAATGAAGACCCTTCGGTAGAAACGGTATCCATACCTGAACATCCAATTGAACCACTAGTTGTTGCACTTAAAATTTGCGGATTGTTAGTAGCAGCATTTCCTGCTAAATCTGTTGCTGCTATTGTAAAATTGTAAGTTGTAGTAGGGTTTAAATTTGGTAGCACTATTGATTTTTGAACTCCTGATGGATTTGCAAAAGAAACGGTAGTAGTGCCATAAGAAATAGAATAGACCACGGTTCCTGAGTTATCTAATCCATTTAATAATAATTCGATTGTGGAACTGGTAACGGCACCAATTGAAGCAGTGAAATTGGTTGGACTTTGAGTATCTATTAAAGTGTTTTGATACACTCTAACATAGTCTACCTGCATTACAGCTTGCGTAAAATTAATCGGAATAGTGCCAGCAATTCCTCCCATAGCAAGGTTTAATAAAAGATATTGTTCTTTATCAAAAGGCCAAGTACTGGCATTTTTTTCACTTGGATTATAAGTATAATACACTACATTATCCAAAAGAAACGATATTTGAAACGGCGACCAATTCATAGAATAAATATGGTAACTATTTAGCAAATCGGAAGCTATTGTACCCCCGTTATTAAAAGAATTCCCAAAAGAGGAAGGTGTATGTAAAGTGCCTTGAACATAATTTATATTTTGAGAAGGAAAAATTCCATGCTCCATAATATCAATTTCACCGCAAGCAGGCCAACTTGTGGTTCCGAAGGTAGAAGAATAAAATGCTCCTGGTTCATTAATATTTTTACCTAACATCCAAATGGCAGGCCAAGTTGCCGCACCAATTGGCACTTTGGCACGTACATCAACACGACCATATTTAAACGGAAATTTAGAATTTAATCGTGCAGAAGTATAGTTTTTTGTAACTCCTTGATCAGTAAAAACTTCATTTTTAGCAACAATATTTAACAACCCTGAGTCAATAAATGAATTTTCAATTCGATTGGTATAATGCTGTAACTCGCCACTAAACCAACTTCCGCCAGCTGGTAATTGAGTTTGTTGAAACCAATTATTTGCATTTACTGCTCCATTTATATCAAACTCATCTGACCAAACCAAATTATTATAAACAACATCAACTTGTGAAAAACCGTACTGAGTTGTTATTATTAAAAATAAAAAATATTGAAATAAAGTACTTTTTTTCATGGTTCTATTTTTTACTTTAATATTTCAAATTTTCGTTTTTATCCCAAATACCCCAATAGGCTCCAACTTCTCCCTCCGCTCCTACTTTCCAAGACTCATCAAAAGAGGAAAAATAAAAAATATCGATATTGGACTCTTTCGACCAAATTTGAGAATCTATAAAATACTTTAAAGCATTTTCTTGAGAAGGCTGTGATGCTTTAAAACTTTCACCTTTACTTGGCCAACCCGTTTCGGTAATAATTACTTTTTTTCCAAATCCAACACTACTCGCTTGATGAAACATGTTTTTCATATGAGCCAAAGAATATTCAATCGTACTCCCTTCCCAATATGGGTAACAATTGGTTAAAATAATATCGCAAGCTTCAGTAATTTTTGGTTTAATGATAAACTCGTAGTAAGCATCTACGTAGCCAACTGGAATATTTGATGGAATTTCATTTTTAACCTTTTGAATACAATTTAACAATTCTTCTTCTGTTAAGTCTTTTCGATACATTACTTCGTTACCAACAGCTGCAATGTCAACATATCCATCTTTAGCTAATTGTATCAATCCGTCCATTTCCTTTTGATTAACTTCTGGATCATTACCTAACCAAGCGCCTACTAGAGTTTTAATTCCTAATTCTTTTGCAATTTTTGGAATAAATTCGTTTCCCTCGGTACACGAGAATGAACGCACCCATTTAGTGTAGGGTGCAATAATTTTCATTCGTCGTCGCACTTGTTCTTCAGAAATGATGTCTCCTGGTTTTTGTCCGTCTTCATATAAACTAAAACAAAGTCCGTGAATACCAGCCTTTAATATTGTAGTAAAAAGAGTTGCAATAGCTTTGGGAGTCTTTTCACTAAAATCATAACCATTTGTATAGTTTGAATCGGTATGATCTATTGCAGTGGCATAATCAAGATAATCTTTTCTAAATGACATAATAAAAATTTTAATATTACAATTCGCCTCTACGGGCAACTAATTCTGATTTAATTTCTTTAGCTTTATCTTCTGAAAGACTGTAGTTTCGCATAACCCAAATAGCAATAGCTGCTGTTATAACTGGGACAAAAATATCAAATAGTCTTAAACTAGTTAATGTTTCAACACTTTGAGTTGCTTTTCCTGCATCAAAACCAATAATTTCTAAAACCCATCCTGCTAAAAGTAAAGCTATTCCTTGCCCTAGCTTCACCATCCACCAGTAAATTGCGCCAAAAGTTCCTTCTTTTCTTGGCATACCATTTTCAAGCTCGTCTAAATCACAAACGTCAGCTGTCATACTCATCATTAAAGTAAATAAACCACCTAATCCAAAAGCTATTAATGGAACAGGAATAAACATTAACCAAGGATTTCCTGGGTTAAAACCCCACCATTTTAATGAATAGCCAATAATAGAGAGAAAAGTAGTTATAATAAATGCATTTTTTTTACCATACTTATTAGAAATTAAAGTAACTATTGGAATTATCAAAAACGCTGTTATAATAGCCGTAATTGTTGAAAACCAAGCTGGCCAAGAACCTGCCAAACCAAAATTTCCTTTAAACATATAAAAAACTATAATAAAATAGCTAAAAGATGCTACCATTTGAAAACCATTAAAAACTAAAAAAGTAGCAGCACATAATTTCATGAAAGGCTTGTTTTTAGAAATTAATCCAATACTTTTAAATAAATTAGAGAGCTCACTAAACATACTTTCTTTTTTATGCTCTCTTTTTTCCAAATTGGTTTGATTCATTTCTTTACAAAATAATGCAGGCAAAACTCCTAAAAGCATGCACACTAAACCTACAACTACAGATAATTTATGAACTCCATCGGCTTGTGTTTTAAATAAAGTAGGATCGGCAATGATGACCCAAAACCAAGGTACAATCATCCAGGCTACTTGTCCGATAGTTTGAGAAAAAGCCATTAATCTTGTTCTTTCTTTATAATCGGAGGTCATTTCATATCCTAATCCAATTAATGGAGTTGCGAATAACGCATTGCCTGTAAGAAAAACAAGTGAAAAAATAAGAAAATACCAAAAATTATAGGTTTGACTATCTTTAGGATCTAACTGCCATAAAACGATAAAAAATAAACCGCTTAAAATGGCACCAACAAAAATAAAAGGTCTTCTTCTGCCCCATTTTGAATTAGAATTATCGGAAAGATGCCCAATAATTGGATCAATTATGGCATCATATATTCTAGGTAAGCCACCTAATATTCCTGCATATATTGGATCCATACCAAAAGCGGTTAATAAAAAGAATGAAAAGACACCCAAAGCACCTGGAAATAAATTATTTACTAGATGACCTGCTCCAAAAGCAGCTTTTTGTCCAAAAGGTACTTTGTCTCTTTTAATTGAAGGCAACGGATTAGAAGTTTCAAATTGAGTCATAATAGTATATTTTAAAATTTTATAAGTACCGTTTGTAAAGCATTGGCATTAATGGAAATAAATTTAGTTTGCCTATCGCAATTAATTTCTAATGTCTGGGTTTGTTCCGTAGGATTAAAAATTACTAAAGCTATAGAGCCGTCTAAATTTTTTACAGCAGTTGCGCTAATTTCTTGATGATTAATTGAACAACCAATTTTAATTCCGCCAGGACGAATAAATTTGCTAAAATGTGCCATAATGAAATACAATGGTGTAAAATAGACTTCATCTTTATCAGGATCAACAATTACAGGAGCAATACACCAATTTTTAAACCAATTTGGTCCGCCCTGCTTGTCAAGTACCATATTCCAATCTATCCAGCCGTCAACCCAATTGTTTAGGCAACCAATAATGTCAGTTGCATATCTAGTAACTGGTGCATATTTTGGATGTAAATGTTTATCTTGTTCACTTGCCCAATCCCAACCCCAATCGGTAGCTTCTTTTTTCCAATACCAAGCATCATCTTGCCATTTTGGAATTTCAGAATCTATGCAACCTTCTGTTTCAATTAAGTATTTATTTGGAGCTTTATTGTGTGCATATTGTAAAGCAGCAGGGAAAAAATCATACGTGCTTTCATACCAATGTATTGCAGTTCCTGCAAAATATTTTGAAGCTTTTTCGTCTCGGTACATTTCATCAACCCATTCTTGAAGACCAGCTCTATTTTGGTCGTACCCTAAAATTTTTACACTAGCTTTTCCGTCTTTTTCAAGTTTTGGCCCTAAATGATTTTGAACAAAATCGGTCATTTCTTTTGGCGAAAACAACATGCTTTCCCAGTTATTTCCGTTTCCGTGAGGTTCGTTTTCAACTGTTAGTCCCCAAATGTCAATACCTTCTTTTTTATACGCATCAATATATTTAGAAAAATATAAAGCCCAAGTATCTTGGTATTGAGGCAATAATTTTCCACCTACCCAAGCTTTATTATCTTTCATCCAAGGCGGAGCAGTCCAAGGAGATGCAATGATGTTGAAACCGTCTTTGGAAATGGATTTAGCTTCCAAAATCATTGGAATTAAATTGTTGTTCTTATCTTCTTCTATAGAAAAATGCTCTAAATTTTTATCTCCGTCAACCATAGCGTAAGCATAATGCTTTAATGAAAAATCACAAGAATTAATGTGGGTTCTGGTCAAAGAATAATTGGCACCTTTATCACTAAAATAAGCTTTCATTATTTTTTTTCGTTTGCTATCACTCAACCGATTGAGTAAATAAGCTGAAGATTCGGTAAAAGCTCCGCCAAAACCTGTTATAGTTTGAAATTTTTCGTTTGGATTGATTTCGATTTTAACACTATTTTTATCCGTTAAAAATGTAGTTATTTTAGTCAAAGCATTGCCAGAAGCTGAAGTTTCGTATACTTCAACGTGTAACGCTTTTTTTTGTGCTTCACAATTGATCATTGTTAAAATTAATAGCGTGAAAAATAAGTTTTTAGTAAAGTTCATATTATTATCTTCTTGGTGGAATTAATACCCGATTCATTAATTCACTACTATTTCCATTGTATGTTTTTACAATAGAATTTCCATCTCGTTTTAAGCCTTTAAATAGATTAATATCTACCTTATTCCAAAGTGCAAATTTTGCTTTTCCGTCAACCGTTATAAGACCAAAATGATTTTCTGAGCCCAATGTATTTTTACTATCTTTCCAAGGTTCATCAAAAGCTTCAAAGAAAAAACACGAAATACCTTCTTCATTAGTCCAAACTCTCATTGCATTGTAAAAAAGTGCTTGTTTATATTCGTCAGATGCTTTTGAACCCTCATTTCCATATAATCCATCTGAACTTGATGCCCATCCCGTTTCACCAATATGAACAGGTTTACTTGGATTAATACTTTTTACATAATTTTTAACCGTTGTATATTGCATTTTAGCAAATTCTAATGAGCGATCCATTGCAGTATTCACTTTTTCAATTTCCGAAAGATTTTCATCATTTTGTGGAACTTTCCAAAAATCAGAATGATAATGCGTATTATGGTAAGGGTAAGTGTGCATTGAAACGTAATCAACTGATTGTATTAAAGCTTCTAAATCGTTTGTTTTATAACTGTCATCTGCACCGCCCCAAGAGGCAAAATCGTCAGAGCTTGTAATCCATAAATCTTTTGAAAGCTTATTTTTTCTTTTTAAATCTTGTAAATAATTTACCCATTTTAAAATTATTTTGGGTTGCACGTAATAGGCAGTTGCCCATTTGACCATAGCTTCATTTCCTACCGAAATAATTTTAATACTGTTTGGATATTGATTTGCTAAACGAACAGCTTTTTTAATTTCGACTTCGTTTCTTTTACTTTCAATATCGTGATTTGGTTCAAGATTTGTCCAAGCATTATCGCAATCAATCCATGCTCCTAACATTACATACATTTCAAAGTTTTTATTTTCTTTTTTTAATATTTCTATAGCTTTAAGCATAGTAGTAACTTCTTTTAAATGAACGTTGTAAGTTCGAATAACTTTAATATTCAGGGCAGCTAAAATTTTTAAATCTTCTTTTACTTGATTAATTGTAGGTTGAAAATCTCTTGTATTCTGTCTATATCCACCATAACAAATTGCTAAATAATTGGGGTTGCCTAAAATATCTTTTGCAGTCACTTTTTTTAATTTTACTTTATAAACTTTGTTATTTGGCTTACAATTAAATGAAATAATAAGAAACACTAATGCCACTATAGCAATGTATTTTAATATTGATTTACTTTGAGGTATCCTTTTATTTAACATCTTTTTTATTTCAATTCGTTTTCTAAAACATGTACTATAATCATTTTGATTTTGGCAGTTCTTTCGAAAATTTGTTTGCTAGTACTACGATCAATAACTAATGCATCAAAATTAATTTGTGAATCATCATTAAAAATAATTTCAATACCCTTTTTGTTAGTAATTTTATATACAATTGGAATTTGACAATAAGTAAAACAAATAGAATTTGGAAGCAATTGAATGGTTTTTGAAATAGAATTTACATCTTGATAATCAAAGGCTTTATTCTTGAGTAAGAACTCATTTTTACGCAATAAACAAGGGTTGAAATAGAGTTTTCCCTCCTTTACAAAAACACCTAATTCGCCAAAACGAGTTAAAATATCTTCTTTAACTTGCCCGGTCATTCCGGGTTGTTGAGCGCCTTTGCCTGCAGGTGTATGTGAATAAGGATCGGTAGGAAATGCACCATATAATTCAGGTGATTTATGAACTCCAATTCCTTCATTAATTTCATAATAATGTTCTAATAACTTTCCAATGTCTTTTGCAGATTCATTTTCTTCAATAGCTTTTAAGCAACATTCTTGAACTGCCAATTGTAACTTAGAAACCATGTGCCAATAAATAGACCCCAATCCTTCATATCCATAAAAAGTGCCCGATCTGCCTGTGAAAGATTTATGATTAAATACTGTTTCAAAGGCTTGTAATATTTGCTTTTTTTCTTTCAAGACTTGACTTGCAAATGAAGTATCGGACAATTCAATTAATGCTTTTTCTAAATCGGCAGCATTTTTAAAATTTCCATTAAAATGATATTTTCCGAAGCAATCTTTTTCAATAATTTGAGTATTATTTTGCGTTACAAGTGATGTAAGTAAAGTTGATTGAGCAACTGCGTTATTTAAAATTGTGTTTTTTTCAATGAATTTTGGTAATTCTTTATCAGGATATAAAATATAACTGTATTGATCTTGTCTAAAAAGAGTACTGTTTTTTAAAGCGTCCAAAACTTCTAAAGCCTGTTTTGAGGACAAATAACCCGAACTTAAAACCGCAACTTGACCTTCGAGCATTTCACTTAAATACGAAATTGAAACTTCATTTTCGTTTTCAATGGTCATTAAATTATAAGCATGGTACAAATTATCTGCTCTTTTATTGGCACTTATAGAATGATCAATAAATTTTAAACTTACTTCGATAAATTGTTTTAAGCCTGCCATTGAGTGTGTTCTTTTTTTACCCCAAAATTTATTGTTGTAAATTTGATAACGGTATTCCGAAGCTGCTCTACCTAAACAATCTAAAATAGTTTTACGAGTAGTATTGTCTATTTTATCAATCAATAAATGTTGATTTTCGACTAAACATTCTCTAATTTGATGATAAAATTCTACCATTTCATTAGAAATTTTGATGTTTTTTAAATCCGATTTGTCAAGTAATTCTTTAAAATAATTTAAAAATCTTCGCAAGTAATACAGCGTTACCATCGAAACGCCATTTCCAACCAAAGCATTGTTGGCATCATTCCATTCGGGTCGTTGAGTATTCAACCATATGCCACCTTCGGGAATAAAATTTGACATTTTTGCCAAAACTGTAGCCAACATTTTTTCAATAAAATTGACCTTATAGATAACGCCATTAGCATCTTTCAATAAAGTACCATCAGCACCAATTCTGATTCTTTCTTCACGAATTTTTTGATCCGATTTATAATCAAAATCAATGGTGTCTTTAGGGTTTTTTAAAATATCTTCATATGATTTAATGATATAGGGCACATTGGCATATACAAATATATCTTTATTGAAATATTCCTCTAATTTTTTGGGTTGGTGTTTTTCAATAAATTCGAGGAACTTTAACAAATAAATAATCTGATGATCGCCCCAATATCCAATATAAGACCACGGATTATCTTCTTCGATAGTTTCCCAATCAAACCCATCTTTAGTAATCCGATAAGGATTGTAACCATCGAAAGTGGTTGCATTTAAAAATTTATGAATCATGCTTTCAATAAAATCAGGAAAAGAATGAGCTAAAGCTTCCCAATTTTGAAAAATATCACGCCAATTTCCTTCGTAGTCTAAAATTTTAGAACCATCAATTTCACTTTGTGTATTGATTGAAAATTTATTCCACGGTCGGCTAGGATCGCCATGTCGTCTACTGAATTTTAATGGTAAATACTCTAAACTTAACCGTTCAAAATCAGAATCGATTTGTTTTGATGCAAATTCTTTTAAAGTTTTTAAGGAAAACACATCCGAAAGTTGGTTTGCATTTTTTTCAAATTGCTGGAATACTTCCGTATTCCCTTTTTGAATGTATTTCAAAAAATCTTGTTTTTCAATTTGATAATTAAAATCAAAAATTCCGCCTCGCATAATGTTGAAAAGTGTATTGGCAAAATGACGTGTGTCTCTTAAATTGTCATTTGTTAATTGCAAAGCATCTGATGAGGCATTTAAAGCAATTAATTTTGTGGTGCCTAATTCGATATCTAGGTCAATTAATACTTCAATACTTTTTTCGGTTTGAATGGCATTAATAATTTGAGCAATGTCAGAATGATCTTGATTGACGTTGGCAACAAAAGTCCAATTTTGTTTTGAGTTTTGTTTTAAATCAATTTCGGTATTTATAAAGTAGGCTCCTTTTTCTCCTTTAATATCGTTTTCCAAAGTTACTTTTAGTTTTTTTCTAAACTTTGAAAGTTGTAATGACGACACTAAATAAGAGGGATTCTCCATTCCAAATGACCAAACTATATTTGATTTTAAGGCTTCACTAGGTTCTGCTTTATCAACAATTATAGCGCTTAAAGCAAAAATTCCTAAGCCTGTTTGTTGATGCAGTTCGCTTCTTTTATAGGCATCGACAAGATTACTTGCTGCATTCTGCAAATCACTGGTTACTCCAAATGGCATTATGTTTTGAATACCATCTAACACTTTTATTTGATATTGAAATTCTGAATGATTGACTAATTCTGACTTTTTAATAAAGCCGTATTTATTACTTGAATTCCATTGGTAAGTAAATGTAAGTTGTAAATCGTGGTTTACTTCCTCAAAAATTATCTTATTGCCATATAAATTTTTATATACATTTCGTGAAACTTTAAAAATATTGTGTGAAAATCGTTCCGAAAAGGGTTCCCAAATATGAATTTGATTGTTATGATGAATTTGGAAAATAGATTTGCTTCCGGTAATATCATACGATTCGGTAACTTTATCATCAGTATAATAGGGAAAAAGAGCCAATTCAGCATTTTTTCTACCCGCTGTTAAACCGCCATTACTTGATATAAACATCCAGTGATTAGAATCGCTGACTATGCTCATAAAAAACGGACGCATAACATCATTATTAACTATTTTATAATATTTTTCGCCTTTTATTAAAACAATATCCATGCTAACTGACTTGTTTTCAATTTCATTTTCAACAAATATTGTTTGGCTATTATTCATGATTCAATTGTAATGTTCTATTTTATTTTACGTGAACAGAGAATTAACTTTTAATTTAAAAGTTAATTCACTGTACTATTTTAATTTAAATTGGAAAATATTAGGATTAATTATATATTCTTACATAATCAATCAACATAGATTGAGGAAACACAGTGTCACTGTTTGGTGCTCCAACATAACCGCCACCTACAGCTAAATTTATAAGAATGTAAAAAGGTTGATCAAAAACCCATTCCCCTCGAACATTTTCAGGAGTAATTTGATTGTATAAAACATTATCAACGTAAAAATTTACATAGTTTTGTCCCCATTCTATGCCAAAAATGTGAAAATCAGTATCAAATCTATCATTAGGTAATGTATAGGCTTTGGTAATTGAAGCACCGCCAGAATATCCAGGTCCGTGAACAGTACCATTAGCGGTTGAAGGCTCTTGACCTTTATACTCCATAATATCAATTTCACCACATTTGGGCCACACAACAGTATCACTATTTTGACCTAATAACCAAAAAGCTGGCCACATACCTTGACCATAAGGCATTTTAATACGGGCTTCAAATCGACCGTATTTTTGAGCAAACTTACCTTTTGTCAAAATTCTTCCTGATGTATAGGCAGCACCCATATACGATTCTTTTATTGCTGTAATTTTCAGCATTCCATTTTCAACTTTAACGTTTTCAGTTCTATTCGTATAATATTCTAATTCGTTATTACCCCAGCCGTTAGCCCCTGTACCAATATCAAATCCCCAAAAAGTGGGATTTACTGCACCATTAACACTAAATTCATCTTGAGCTACCAAATTAGTGTAAGTAACTACTTTCTGCTTTTCATCTGATGAACAATTAGTTAACAAGAATAAAAAACCAATTACAATTGTTGTTTTTAAAAACATATTATTTATTAATCTCATGATTTATATTTTAAAAGTTAAATAAACTTACTTGTTAGTTATGAAAATAAAAATTATCAATATAAATCTTAGCCGTACCAGATGGTTGAGCAACTAAAATGTATTGAGCTAAATGTTGCCTTGAAAGCAGTCCTGTAAAATTACTTAAAGGAATATCATAGCTAATCCATTGATTTTGAAGAGGTGATGCGAAATTTACTTGATATTCAGAATCATCGCCACCAGCAAATACAGCATTGGCACCAAAGTCAACAAGTTTTAAAGAAAATGAGGTAAAATTAGCCGACCACACGTCCAAATGAACAAAAGTCATAGCGGTAGCATTTATTTGATTATTTACGGTTTCAATACCAACATAATCTAAATTTGAATATTCTTTAGTTGCATTACCTGCAATGGTAACATCGGCTAATGTGGCTGATGACCAAGATGTTCTCCAAGTATCAACAGGAACATTAGTATATTGATTACTAAAAAGAGAAATTACATTTGAAGCAGGTAAAATAGGTGTTGGAGCTGCTATAGTTGGGGTAGTCGGAACTTTATAAAAATAAATATTATCAACTAAAATATCGGTTATTCCTGATGTGTTTTCTAAAATAATTTGCGCTAAATGAGTACGACTGGTTAAGCCAGGAAAAGATGAAAGAGGTAAATCAATACTTACCCAATTTCCTGATGGTAAATTAGAATTGGTTATAGTATAATTATATCCTGAATCATTTCCTCCGCCAAAAGTACCGTCCGATCCAAAATCATTTAGGGCTAATTTAAAAGAATTTCTTGGTCCAGTAGTATTTTGAACTTTTACATCGATATGAATATTAGTCATCGCGGTAGCATCAATTGTTGGTTGCGCAAATTGAATTCCAACAAAATTAAATTGAGAATATTTTATAATATTATTTCCATTAATATTAATATCGGCCGCACCCAAAGTGGTTTGATAAGGTGCATAGTATCCGTTATAATATTGTACAGGAACATTGGTGTAGGTATCACAGAATATTGATAATACATTAGATGGATTTTGAGTAGGTGTAGGAGCTGGTGTAAACACTCCTAATGAATTTAATGTTAATGACCCCAATGCAGTAACACCACCTAATTTTGCAGTAATTATTGCAGTACCACCAGCAATTACTGCAACTTTTCCTAACTCATTAACTGTAGCAACACTAGTATTTGATGAAGTAAAAGTTAAGTAATTTGGCGCAACAGTAACCTTTTGATCAAGGCCATTTGGCATATTAAAAGTTTGTGTTAGATCGGATATTGTAATATTTGAACCAATAAAAGTTTGTTCAATTTTATCTACACCGCCAAGAATTGAAGGTTTTGGATGTGCAATTGTCCCCAGTTTTTCATACTTTAAATTATCAATCCAAAATGTATATCCGTGTCCATTTTCAGGACCTTCGGAATACCAAAACATTCCTTTTTCACGGGTAAGTTTTGAAGCGTCGGGTATCGGAATTATTATCTTTTGCCAATTGGTGCTAACGCTAACATTATTCATTGTCACATTGTATTTATTTTCTCCAAAATCAGTACCTAGTCCAATTTCATTTAATGTAGCTCCCTGTGTACTTTTAACCCAAAAAGTCAAAGCATCGTAATCCGTTAAATTTCTTCCTGAAGCATCAATATAGACTCCTCCTGCATAAGCCCCCAAAGGGTCTCCTACTTCAGGCACATCAAAACGCATTGAAGCTGTTCCTTGATATTTTACTTCAGAATCTACTGTAAAAGCAGTATATTTTGAACCTCCAAACGCTCCGTAGCCCAAACCTGCGCTAAAACCGTCAATAAAAACTTCGGCCGTTTTAGGATAAGTGGATAAAGTAGCATCAGCAGATAGATCTCTTTCACAATGTACACTTGTCAAGAAAATTAATCCAAATAACAGTGTTTTTGTAATAAATTTTAATTTCATATTTTTCATAATTTTATTATTTTATTATTTTCCAATATTGATATGTATATAAGTTCTAATTTCCCATTCCGACCCGTTATTAAATCCAACAGGGCTTGTAATAGGTGAAGTTGAAAATTCAGATGCAGTTTGGTTGGGTAAATATCTTGGAGAATATTTATCAAGTGAGCGCCAAGTTCCCATAATACCAATTTTTGTATTTGGTAAAACAAACCAATTGGGTTTTCCTACAGATGTTGATAAGTCTAACATTAATTGCACTGGATAGGTTAAATTATAATCTCGATGATAATCGTAAGGTCCCCAATCATTAAGCTTGAAAGAATGAGTTAATTTAATTTTTTTATAAATAAGTCTAATATCGCCACCAATACGTTCAATAAGCCTAGCATCGCTTCCGTTTGCTTGAGCATTTCCAAAATATAAATTGGTAATTATGCCAAAGTCTGAACTTAATTTTGACACTAACCGAGTATTTGATTCCCATAAATCTTTAGCTGGAGCAGATTTAGCAAAGGCAAATGAAGATCGATCACTAAAAAATCCAATAGCCGCATCCTGGGTTGTAGGTAAATGTCGAAAAACAAAATCAGTACTTATGGCAAATTTAGCATCTTCAACCATATCATTATCCCAATCATACATCCAAGTAGCTGGTGTTGGGTCGTAAGTAAGCAATAACTCTCCTGCTACAGTTTCTCTATTTACTCTTACTACAAATGGATCTACTTGAATATTTCTTAATCTTGCGGGTGTTTCTGCATCATTAGGAATAGCTGCCACTAATGGTTTTTGCCATAAAAAATTAGGAGCTATTTGAAAATTTCCTATTGAATAGGTGAAACCCGACAAGAAATTAGATTGATTTCCGCTACCGTTGTCTTTCAATTTCCAACCAGTAAAAGTTTGCGTATTATCAGCACCACCATTTGCTACAAGTCCTTTTATTGCTCCTTGAGTATAAAAATTGAAATTTCCTTTTGAAAAAGTTATTTTAGCTTTTGCTCCCCAATTGTCTTTAGCAATTATTTTGTCGTCCATAACAATGTAGTTTCCTGTTGTTCCTTGAACATTTTGAAAAACCCTTCCGTTTAAAGGTTGTCCGCCCCAAATTCCTCCTAGTTCTAAACCAACAGCATCAATTTTAGTTTTAAAATAAATTGTTGCTCTACGTGTTTTTGGTAGCGGAATTGCTATTGATGTAGTTGCAACGCCAGCATCTGCAATATCCTCATGATATACTGCTGTAGCATCAATTTTACCAAATTTTGTACTGTATTTTAAAAGTACTGCAGGATTTGCTCCCCACCAAAGTTGAGGGCCAAAAGCGGCTTTAAACCCGCTTAAATGTCTTTTTCCTTCAACTTCAAATCCTGAAGTTTCACCATTATAAATATCAAGATTTACGCCATAGTTGGCTTCTGGATAAAGTCCGAAAAAATCTCCTTCATAACCCCAATGATAATGTCCTGTTCTATAAAATCCTTTTAAATCAAAATCTCTATTGTTCCAAGTATAAGATGCATTATAAATTTGAACTCTATTATTATCAGTAAGTTGTGCTTTTCCTGTACCTGAATTTACTGTTAGTTTTCGTCCTCTATTTTCGTAAAAAATTTCATTTATTGGATTGTCGGCAACATTCCCTAATATATTTACATTTACATTTGCTTTCATATTTGGTGCTGGATTGCCTTCTACACCAATATAATATGATTCCATATGATCAAACCCTAATTTATTTGGATAAGCGGTTGTATTAGGGTTGGCTACAGTTGGCGTTGTAATTAAACTTCCACCTGTGTTAAATGTTGTAAATTCGGCTCTAAGATTGCTAATTTTTAACATATCGGTATCATTACCAGTCAAAGCTGCTTTATCGCCCCGAGCTTTTAAAACAGCATCCATAATTTGGATGTTTTTAAAATGGTTAGAAATACTTTCTGGAGAGGTTTCTTTACCGTATGGATTAATGCTATGTGCTTGTTTCAAAGCATAATAGGCAGCACGTGGATATAAATCATACAAACCTCTTGAATTTGTTGGGCCTTTTGCGCAAATACCAAACCATTCTTCATTCATATTATTTTCACCTTTTACGTAATCAAAAGTGTAGCCACCATTTGACCAAGAAGCATTATTATCGTGAGTATCTAAATTTTTTGTTTGACCATATTTCCACCAACCGTCGCTAAATTGAAACGTGAACCCACCTATTGAATTACCTGCTTTATCTAATCCAGCAGCATTTTGATAAATCTCTTTCCAATTTTCAACTAAAAAATAGGCTTGCGATTTTTGATCCTCTTTATTTTCTATTGCATTAAAAGCGTCTGAACCAAATTCAGAAAACAGTAAAGGTTTGTTGAGTTTTTCTTTTACTTTTTGAAAAGCATCTCCAAATGATACTCCACGATACATGTTTGTACCAAGTATATCAATATTTTTACACTCTTTTTCAATGATATCTAAAAACAATAAATCACCGTTACAAATTGCTACAGGATGATTTTTATCAATATTTTTCATCGTTAAAACGGCTTCATCAAATAGTTTGTATAAACTTTTAGCCTTTGCTGTAGATTTTCTATCTTCAACAGGAACGTCCTCTGTTTCAGCTCCTTCCCAAAAAAGACCATAGTTATTTTCGTTGCCTAAAAGAAACAATAATAATCCTGGAGTATTTTTATAAGTTTCAGTCATTTGTGCAACCTCATTTAATAATAAATCTTTAGTTTGCGAATTGGAATAATCAGTATTTACAACCCAATTTCCATTGATTGTAAGACCATATCGTCCAAAAGAATGATTTAGCATAGTAAATATACCATACTTTTCATAAATGTATTTTATCCATCTAGGTTGAACACCAGTATATTGACGAATTACATTTACACCCATATTTTTCAGTAAAGGCATTTCTGAATCAAGTGCTGCTTTTATAACTTCATCATTTTGTTTCCATAAACTGTAAGTAAAGTTATTACCTATTGGTGTATAATCCCAATTTATACCATTAATCATCATTTCGGATCCGTCAACTACAAGCTTAAAACCTTGTTTTTCGTTAATAATTGTAATTTTGTTGGTTTGCCCGTAATTTTTAAAAGAAAAAAAACAAAGGGTGATAAATAAAAAGTTTTTCATGTGGTTTATTTAGGTTACAAGTTAGTGGTAAACTTAAATTTTAAAGGTTGATTGTTTATTTTGTATTGAACAAAGTTTACATTTAATTTACTTTGATTTGTGAAAATTAGCTTTATTTATTTTATTAAAACTAAATCTTACCTTTACAAATAATATACAAGTAAATTATTTGTATAAAAACATTCTAATTATATCATAAATATATGTAAATCAAATGTTTAATTTTAAAAATATTTATTTAAAAGTATAAAATTTTATAAAATTTTAATCTAGATGTTGAGTGAATGTATAGTTAAAATTGGCTTTTTATTGTATCTATATGCTCAAAATATACTCTACTAATCCCTGTTCATGGTTCAAATTCATTTTTTTACGCAATCGATATCGTTTAATCTCAATACTTCTTACCGAAATATTTAACAAAGGGGCAATTTCTTTAGATGATAGGTTCAATCTTAAATAGGCACAAAGACGCAAATCATTCGGGGTTAAAGTACTGTGTTTCGCTTTTACTATTTTTAAAAAATCTTTGTCGGCATTATCAAAAGCTTCTTTGAAAACATTCCATGTGTTTTCTTCGTTAATATTTTTAGTTATAGTTAAAATAACCGATTTTATGCTGCGACCGCTAGTTTCTTCAGAAGAATTTTTTAAATCTTTTTTAATTAGTGATAATAGTTCATCCTTTTTAATCAAACTCATTGTTGAAACAGCTATTTCTTTATTCTTACTATCAACATCTTGTGTAAGTTGTTCATTTCTTATTTTCATTAATTGTTGTTCTACTTCTAACTCTTTTATTTCTAATAATAAATTGTTTTCATCAATTAATTTTTCACGCTGTTTTTGATAATACATTTTATATAACCTATTAAGAGTTACAAAAAAGTAAATGATTAAAAAACAATACAATAACAAAGCAATGTTGGTAGAATACCAAGGTTTTTTAATTGTAAAATCGTAAGTTGCCACGTTTTCGGGAGCAGAATTAGCAATGCGAGCCTTAACTTTAAAAACATAATCTCCTGATGGCAAATTTTTAAAACTAGTTACTGGTATTGCACTCCATTCACTCCATTGATCTTGAAACCCTTTGAGTAAATATTGATATTCTGTATTAATATATTTGTTGTAAACTGGAATAGTGTAACTAAAGTTAACATTGTTATTGTCATAACTAAAATTTCCGTTTTCTAGAAAAGATATACTGGTAGATTTCTCATTTAACTTATTAGTACTAATATCAGAAAAATAGATTTTATAATTTTTATAAGTTAAATCATTTATATTTATTGTGTAGTAACCATCGGTAGTACCAACTAGATAAAGTGAGGTTGATAATTGCGAAATGTTTTCATATCCCAGCATTGAGTTTGTCAATGAAGAGGGAATTGGTAATGTATTTTTTTTTAATTCAGAATTAAATTTATTTATTGTAAAATAATTAATGTAATTTTTTGAAAAAAGCCAAAGTTTATTAGTGTTATCAATAATTAATTTACCAGTTGAATATTCGTCTCGATCAAAAACAGTACTTAGTATTTTATCTTTTTCGAATTGTTTGTTCTTTGTATTGAGTTTAAAAATTCCGTCTTTAAATGCGTAATAAAGTGTATTGTTATATTTAATTAGTCCAGCATTTTTACCTTTATTAGGTTTGGTATAGGCGTACAATTTTTCTGTTTTAGTTAAACTTGAATTTAACTGAAAACGAAATATTCCCTTGTATTCGTGACTTACATAAATTTCATTTTTGTTAATTATTTCAAAAAATTTTGAGGAATAATGGAATCCATCAATTTTATTTTTAAAAATCCACTTATTATTAATTTTTTCTAATATTGATAAACCGTTGTAATTTCCTTGAATAATAATATTACTGTTATAGGGATAGACTTCAAACTTCCAAGTACCAGTTTGAGAAAAAATTTGAGATGAATTAGTATTATCAATTATAAAAGTACCTGAATCATGACCGCAAAATAATGTATTATCATGAATAAATAACGACCAAACTTGCCCTTTAGTACCTTCAATAAATTTAAACTGTTCACTACTTAAATATTCTTTATAAAATAAACCGTGATTGGTTCCAATATATAATTTTTTATTATAAAGTATTGACGAGTAAACCGTTCCTAAAACACCCGTATTGTCAGAAAAACTAATAAACGGAGATTGTAAATTTATACAGCAAATTCCATTATCAAGACCAATCCACAAATTTTTATCTACATCTTCAAATAAAGATAATGCCGTATTGTTGTTTAAACCATTAGTTTGTGTAATGTGATATTTAATTTTACCTGATGATGTGAGTATGAAAATTCCATTTGAAATTGTGCCTAAAACATAACTTCCGTCGGACAATAATTGACAGCTATACATATTACTTTCAATAATTGCTGAATCTGCATCGGTAACGAATTTACTAAGCTTTTCGTCTGAAAATTTATAAAAACCGCTTGATTGAGTTTGAATTAATAACTCATTATTAGCGTTAAAAATAGAAACTATTTTATTTTTTTTTACAACTTCATTATTAGTTACTAATTTACTTGCTTCATTTTCTATTTCAAATAAACCTTCGTTTTCAACTTGAAAATATATAGAATTGAGTGTTTTAAAAGATCTAAGTATATTGTTTTTAGGAGTAATTATTTTAATCTTTTTAGTTTTAGTGTCATAAATATAAATTCTGTTTAATGATTGAAAAATAACCCATTGATCATAATTTATAATGTTCCAAAACTGTTCATCATCAAATAAATTTGATTTGATTGAATCACTTATCGAATGATATAGTAATTTTCCGTTATTGGTTCTATCCCAATATCCAAACTCCATATAACAACCAGTAAACACTTTGTTATTAATTACGTTTACCGATCGCATTATAGTTTGATTAGGCGATTTGTACAATGTCCAGTTTGCACCGTTAAATTCAAGCAAACCCTCATTATTTGCAAAATAAACAAAATGATTTTTATCTTGTGAAATCATCCAATTTTGACTTCCAGCCTTATAAATACTTGAAGGATATTTTATAATTGGAGGTAGCTCTTGAGCAATTACAAGATTTCCAAATAAAAAAGACAACAGATATAAATATTTTAACACTTTAGATACAAATTGATTAAAAAGTTATAAATATATAAAAAATAGACAACTAAATTATTAAATCAAAAAAAAACACGCTCCATAGAACGTGTTTTTGATGAAAATATGTAAAAAATTTAACTTTTTATAAAACGCTCAGTTGCGCTGACACCTAAAGAAGTAATTTTAATAAAATATACTCCTGAATTTAAACCAGAAACATCGATTGTTTCAATAGTGTTAGAAGTTGATTTTTTGAACATCTCTTGACCTAACATATTTATTATAGATATTGAATCAATAGTTGATTGATTTTGAATAGTCAATTCGCTGGAAGCAGGATTTGGATACATTTTAAATTTAGAAACTTCAAAACCAGCAACTCCAAGAGTATTTTTATGTAAGTATAAATTATCATAAAAAACAATACCCAAGTCGGAACTGATTACAAACTGTGCTAAATCATTTCTATTTAAACCACCATTAGCAGTTGTAAAACTTGATAAGGGAATGTCTAAACTAATCCAGGTTCCAGGATTCGTACTTGGCAAAAAATTTGCGTTAGTAAAACTATATTGAATTGCGTTAGATTCACTAGCACCACCATTCCAATTTGAAAATTTTACATTAAAACTTTTGTCCAATGTTGGTGTTTCAGTCCATATATCCATATGAAAATTAGTAAAAGATGTTGCATCAAACCTTCCAGCTAAAAATGCGACTCCCTCACAACCCAAACCTGCAACTCTATTTGTTGCGTTACCAACAATAGAAACAAGAGTGGTAGTAGCACCGCACCAAGAAGTATCATAAGTATTATCATCTCCAGAACCTGAATAACCAATTGTTGAAATTGGAGCATATGCATTACTAAAAATTGACTTTACATCGGCAGTAGGACGTGCTGGAGGATTTGGGGCAGCAGTTGTTGGTTGCGCTGGAGGAGGTGGCGGAGCAAGATTGGTTCCGCCTGCAAAATCGTCAAATAAATAAGTGCCAGTTAAGGTATTATTAAAGTCCGTAAAAAGAACTACTTTACTATAATTTCCTAATCCTGCACCAAAATCTAAAGAAATATTTTGCCAAGCAGTTCCTGTAGTAGTAAATGCAAGTTCAACTTGGGGTGCGCCACCAACTCCACCTTCAAATTTAAGTAAATGAGAGCCATTACCCGTTCCGGTAGTAGGTTTTACTCTAAATGTAATAGTATTATTTGCGTTGTCTGCAAGATTTAAGTTCCCATTTAAATTCAATTGTGCAGTATCATAAAGTTGACCACCACCAACTACTTGAAGGACTTGGTTTCCTGCATCTGAAACGATAGATACAACACAACCATCATAACCAGCCATTAAATCAAGTGGATCGGAAAAGTCTAAAGGAAACGTTTGTGAATATCCTAATGAAATAAACATCATAGATATTAAAAGTGTAATTTTTTTCATAATTAATTATTTAGATTTACCCAAATGTATAAACTTTTTTTAATATTATCTTTTTGTTAAGGTATATAAAAACTATACCAATTTAAATCAACGAAAACGATTGAAATAAAGGTTGTTTAGATAAATTAAAAGAGTGAACCGATACATAAAAATACAGTAGTGTTGTAGTAATGTATAGTACTTATTTACTTTTTTATGCTACTAAACTTAAAGAATAAGTAAAAACTATATTGTTTTTTTGGTGAAATTTAAATTTTTTGAAATAATTTAACTTAAAGAATATATTTATTTGTTTTTTTATAATTTTGAATTTTCCCAATTTCAAGCTGTATTTACAATAAATCAAAATGTTTGTTAAATTTAATATCTTTACGTAGTGCTTAAAATTGAGTTGCACTTACAGCTTTTTATTAAAAAATTAATTGTAAGTTTTGATTAAAATATTTTAGAGTATAAATTAAAAAAAAGGTATTTGTAGAATAAAATATATATTCACAATTTAAAGAAATTAATAGAACTAAAAATAAAATTTATGAAACACCTTGCACTTCTTAGAGGTATAAATGTATCGGGTACAAAAATGATTAAAATGGATGCTTTAATAACAGCACTAGAAACTGTTGGTTTTACAAATGTGCAAACCTATATTCAATCGGGCAATGTGTTTGTTGATTCAAACGAAACTGCTGCAAAAGTTAGTTTTATGATAAAACAAGAAATTTTTAAAACCTTTGGTCACGATGTAGCAATTATTATGATTGAAAAACAAGATTTGGAAAATTGCTTGAATAAAAATCCATTTTTGAATCAAAAAGAGTTGGATTTAAAAAAATTGTATGTCGCTTTTGTTTCAAAAGAACTAAATGAAAATAGTATTCATGAATTAAAAATTAGTCAATTTAAACCCGACGAAGCCGTAGTTGATGGAAATAAGATTTATATAAAATACGATGTAGGAGCAGGAAAAACAAGATTGGATCAAAAATATATAGAAAAGAAACTCAATGTTACCGCAACTATTAGAAATTGGAACACTGTAAATAAATTGTTAGAAATGTTTTAAATTAAAGGTTAAAATACACTATAAAATAGCGTTTAAAATTATTTCCTAACTTTTTTGCTCTTTATTAAAATACACCAAATAATAATACATTTGTTTTTCTTCGTCCCAGCCTTTTTCAACATATTTTTCAGCACTTTCTGGGTTTATAAAATCAAGTTTTATTTGAATATTAGTGTCTAAATTTATTACGTTTTTAATGCTTCTTCGAGCATCCGTAACTGCTGCATTCGCTATTGGAAAACTTGTAACATCTTCAATACTATACTTTTCGCCTTTGTCAACTTTATAGTTTTTAAACTCCGGAATCAAATCTGGATTGTCTAAAACCTCGTTTAAAAAAGCACTTTCTTCAAACATATCATTTTTTGCAAAATGATTTACAGCTCGGTTCATAAACATCACTTCTTCCTTTTTATCTTCGGCAGGAAAAACTACATCTTTAGCAAAATTTTGACAAAATTTCAAGTATTTTTTGGTCATAAAATTTTCATCTTGTAAAATATCTACCGACAAAAAATGTTCCAACCAATACCGAGCATCATAACGATTGCTGTCCACTGTTAAAATTTTGTAACCTTCTTCTTTTTTGTAATTAAAAATAATACACCCTTTATCTAATTTGCTCAAATTTATTCCTTCCATCAAAATCATTTCAAGATTGGAATTTTTTTCTTCAAATTGTACAAAATCGGTTTTCATTTCGCTTTTAAAAATCCCAATAGCATCCACAACATTATTGTCAATTGAAACATTGGTTAAGTAGGAAACGTAAACTTCACCGTTTTTTATATGCGGATGATTGGATTGCTCAAACAAGTGATTTGTAATTTTTTTAGAAACCTCATGCACATTACTAGGATTGGTAAAAATTTCAGTTGCCAATTGAAACATATCATTATAATCCAAATCTACATCGTGTGCAAACTGGTAGTAATTTTCTTCTTTTTCACGAAAAGGTTTAAAGAAATATTCTTTTAAAGGCGGCACAATTTCGTCGTTTAAACTAAATGTGTTTTCCGATAAAAAAATAGCTTCGTTACGGCTTTTATTACCAACTCTGTGAATGGAAAGGCTGTCTATGTGGGCGTTGAATAGGTTTATCATAGTAGATTGTTTAAAATAGTTTAAGGTTGTTTAAACCCAAAACGATGTTGTATTTGTTTAAAATTGTTTAAAATTGTTTAAGATTCTTTAAAGTTTAAGATAGTTTTAAAGTTTAATTTTGTTTAAAAAAGTTTGTTATTGAAATTTTGTACCCTTAAAATCTTGTTTATTGAGGTAAGTTATAAAATTATGAATTTTAACACTAATTTTTTCTGCTTTAGATACCAAAATATTTAATTGTTCTTCTGTAATATAATCATTATCAAAAACTCTATACAATTGTGATCTAGATTCCCCGATTGATCCTTTTGCGATTGATAAAAATTGTCTAAATTCTATATTCCCATTTCTTTCAAAACCTTCTGCAATATTATCCATAACAGAACCTGATGAACTTTTAATTTGATCTCGAAGTTTAAAATCTTTTATTAAATCTGTACTTTTTGACAATAAAATAATTTCTTTTGAAAACAATCTTGCATCTTGCCAAATTTCTAAATCTTCAAAACGCTTTATTGTGGCCATAATAAACAATCTTAAACTTTTAACAATACTTATTTTTAAACAATTTTAAACAATCTTAAACTTTAAACAATTTTAAACCTTAAAATCTAATTCCAATTCTCTTCAAACCCATAATCCTCAAAGCTATCATCACCAAAAGCATCCAAATCGTCTTCGTCTAAATCATCTTCAAATTCTTCGTTGTAAACATCGCTGTTCATATCGGCTTCAAATTCTTTTTCGGGAGCGGCTTCGGGCAATTCGCCGTGGCTGAACAATAAACTTGGATAGGTTTCACCAATAACTTCGTCTTCAACAGCGGCCAATTCTACTAAAAAAGTCCACATATTGATAAAATCATATACATAGATAATTTTAGTTTGTTGTTTATCAAGCACTTCATTTAAAACATAATCCGACATAATTTTCATTTCACCTAAAACATCTCCTGTATCAAACATCGGAATTTCATCCTCTTGATTCCAAGTTTCATCGCAGGTGTAAAATGAGGCAACTTCCATTCCGTCAAACCCAAAAGCATTAAAAATGGCGTTGTGTAAATCTTCCAACGTATCGTTTTCGTCTATTGCAATGTCTCTAAAAACGTCGTTTTCGTCGTCTAAAATGGCTCTGAATTTATAAATCATAATCGTATTTTTTTTGAAAGTACAAAGGTAATTATTATTTTAGAGTTTAAAAGTTTAAAAGTTTAAAAGTTTGGGATTGTTTAAATGTTTAAGATAGTTTGAGATTGTTTAAGATTGTTTAAATGTTTGGGAGTAGTCATTAGATTGTGTAAACTCAATTTTTTGATTGAAATTTATTTGATTATTAGTAAAGAATAATTGTTATATTTGAAAATGAGAATAGGCTAAATAGACCTTTGGTAATTCGGCTAAAAATGGGTTGCTATGTGAAGGTTTGTTTCGCATATAAATTAGATGGAAAAAATCGCCCTTCGGGACAATTTTTTCCATTGGGCCCCCGCTACGCGGGTGATGGAAAACCATCGTTGCTTCCGCACGACGTTCTTCCATCATCCGCTTTGCGGTAATTTCACAAAAAAACGTAAATAATTGACAATATATTGAAATTTTGAAAAACTTTAAAACACTAATTTTATTATCTCTTTGCTTGTTGACACTATTCTCTTGCGATTCAAAACTTTCAACTGAAAAAGTGGAAGACATTGCTTTAATAGGTGCAAAAATTAACATAACTCAAAATTCAACTGACAAAAAGGATAATGGTGTTACTGTAGATTTATATGACGATAACGGAAATACTATTAGCAATGACTCAATAAAAATAATTGTAAATGGAGTTGAAGGAGAATTGTTTCATATCAAAGGTTTATACTACACCGAAGATACTCATTACGATTTTTCGAATGTTCCCGTAAATGACACCTATAATGTAGAAATTAAATTAACGGACGGAAAAATATATTTATTAGGAAGTATTAATGCTTTGAGTGAAGAAAAAATTGAAAATATAGAATGTTTGGAAAAGGGAAATTTTAATAATGATTTTTTAATTAAATGGCATAACTTAAAAGACTTTGATGAATTATCTATATCTGTTGGTGCAACAGAAAAAACAGCACCAAATATAACAACAATGTTAACAAGGGATGAAAAAATAATTAAAATTAAGAATAATGGTATTTATACAGTTCCAAAAACAGAATATAGAGACAATAAATCAATGATAAATAGTATAACATTTAATTTTAGAACAACCAAAAAAGGTATTATAAATCCGGAATTATTAGAAAATAGCGAAATACTAATAAAAACAACACTTGAAAAATATATTTCTTTTGAATAACAAAAAAACTACCGCTAACGTCGGCTTCTCGAGATTGCAGGTAAAGTGCTAAAAATTATGTTTATCTTTCGCAAGAAATTCAGTAGTAATAGAAAAACCGCGGGTACGAAGTCCGCAACCTCGTGAAGCCGAGAAACAATGGAAAAAATCGCCCTTCGGATAATTTTTTTCATTGGGCTCCCGCTACGCGGGTGATGGAAAACCATCGTTGCTTTCGCACGACGTTCTTCCATCACCCGCTTTGCGAGATTTCTTTTCAAAAGCTTCGCTTTCTCAAGAAACCTCGCAAAGCGGGAGCC
>JBBRCJ010000022.1:0-46642 GCA_038204955.1 Flavobacteriales bacterium | reverse complement strand
GGTTTAAAAACACTTTTTAACAAAAACTGAAATCGTAATTTGTTAAGTATAATTTTATGCCAAAAATAGCCATAATGTTTTCTTATTATATACAAAAACGAAATTTTTAATTCCATTTTTATTGCCAATGACCTAGGCGTACTTGCACCATGAAAATGAATAAATTCAGCAGCTGGAATCAAATAGGCAAATTTATTAATTTTAGCCAATCGAATACATAAGTCAGTTTCTTCATAATATAAAAAAATATTTGTATCGAAACCTCCTACCAATTCAAAATCAATAGCTTTTACTAACATAAAACTTCCTGCCACAAATTGACCTTGTTGTGGTTTAGTATATTTTAACTTTCTATTCGGATATTTTTTAGAATTTATTTTTTCTAAAAATGATCTGCCAAAAATTTCTTTTATTGGTGATGCAAAATGATCTAAAGTTGGCAACAAACTACCATCTTCCTTATAGCAAATTGGACCACAAATTCCAATTTCTGAATTTATTTTCATAGCATCAATAATTGTTGACAAGCAATCATTGATTAAAATAGAATCATTATTTACAAAAGCGTAATAAGTAGCATTTGCAAATTGAATTCCAAACATATTTCCTCCTCCAAAGCCAGTATTAATCTTACTTCGTACTAATGTTATGTTTGGTTTTGAATTTAAGTTTATATACTTTTCTAATATTAAAAAATCCTCGTTTTCTGAATTATTATCAACAATTATAATTTGATAATTTAATACAACTGCTGTTTTTTCAATAATACTTTCTATACATTGAATTGTAAAATTACTTGAGTTGTAATTAATTAAAATTACTGCAACTTCAAATTTTGGAGTTTCTATCATATATATTGATTAATTCCTTTTTCAATAAAAGTAAGTTTTTTTTCGGTGGTTTCTTTTTCAATTAAATTGTTAACTTCAATGTGACTTTTCGATTGCTCA
This sequence comes from Flavobacteriales bacterium, assembly GCA_038204955.1. Classification (GTDB taxonomy): domain Bacteria; phylum Bacteroidota; class Bacteroidia; order Flavobacteriales; family Flavobacteriaceae; genus Flavobacterium. The sequence continues at coordinate 45,692 of JBBRCJ010000022.1, read as the reverse complement.
TTATGAAAAATATGATAGGCAATTCCCACTTGCTTTAATCGTTTTCCTTTAATCCCTAAATTATGCAATCGTTGAATCATTTCAGAATCATCAATTCCCCAACCTACTAAATTTTCATTAAAACCGTTAATTTCTAAAAAGTCTTGACGCCAAAACGACATATTACAACCTCGTAATTTATTGGATCGTTTCACATAATATTTAGCAAATTTCATTAAAAAAGGAATTCGTAAAGTGCGACTTCTTTTTTTAATTCCTTCCGAAAAATAATTAAAATGAATGATTTTATCTTTGAATATTTTATCTAAGACTAATTGTTGAATATTCACTCTCGAACCAAATAAATAGGTTCCCTTTTCTGCATTTTTTAGATGATCTTTTACAAAATGCTTATTCATAATTATATCCCCATCAATTTCAATTATATAATCAAATTTTGACTTCGCAATTGCCTTGTTCATTATTGCGGGTTTTTGATTTTTATTGTCTAGATGCCAAACATGAACTAATGGAATAGGGAAATCTTTTTGAAATTTTTCAATTATTTTTTTTGTTTCTTCAGTTGAACCGTCATCAGCAATCAATACTTCATTTGGTAAATGTGTTTGATTTAATATACTCAACAACAATAATTCCAGTGCTTCGGGCCAGTTGTAAGTTGGAGTTACTAAAGAACAAGTAGGCCAATTATTCATAAACTACTATTTATTTAAATTTAATTTTATTGTATAATCTACAAAATTAATCAATAAATTTGTATTAACTAAAATTAACACAAGCTATCTAAAATAATAATAATTTTTATGCTTCAAAAATTCTTAACAATTTTCAACAAACCGTTTTTTAAAGATAAAAAATACATTACTATTATTTGGTTTTTAATGGCAATTGTTTCATCAGTCAAGCAATTTTTAACACACGATACTTTTAAATACAATAACTATTTAATTTATAAAAATGTTTTTTTTCATACAATTAATAAGATTTGCTTGTATGCGGAATATCCAGCAGAATATTTTGATCACAATCATTACGGTCCCATTTTTAGTATAATTATTGCTCCCTTTGCTGTTTTGCCGGACTGGCTTGGAATGACTTTGTGGAGTATTTTTAACACTGCCATATTAATATGGGCAATTAATAAATTACCTCTAAAATCAAATCAAATTAATCTCATATTATGGATTTGTGCTCACGAATTTTTAACCACAATTTTAAGTTTTCAATTCAATCCAATTATGGCAGGAATAATTGTGTTGTCATTTGTTTTTATTTCAACTCGAAAAGATATTTGGTCGGCAATGGTTATAATTCTTGGAATGTTTGTTAAATTGTATGGTATCGTTGGACTAGCTTTTTTCTTTTTTTCTAAACATAAAGTAAAATTTATTACAGCCTTAATTTGCTGGTCAATTGTATTTTTTATTTTGCCAATGTTAATTTCATCGCCCGAATATATTTTACAAACCTATCAAGAATGGTTTGATAGACTGATTGTTAAAAACAGTGAAAATGCTTCCTTAGTTTCCATGCAAGATATTTCATTTATGGGAATGTTTCGACGCATTTTACAAAATCCGAATCTATCAAATTTACCATTTTTGTTATTCGGAATTATATGCTTTGGATTGCCCTATTTAAAAATTTCGTTTTATAAAACACAACAATTTCAATTGTTATTGTTGTCATCGGTATTGATTTTTACAGTTATTTTTAGTTCAGGATCGGAGTCTCCAACTTACATTATTGCAATGGTTGGTGTAGCCATTTGGTTTGTAATTAAAGAAAAACCAGTATCAAAATTTGATATTTTTTTATTATTTTTTGCAATCATCCTTACCAGTTTTTCTCCTTCCGATTTAATTCCGAAATTTATACGAGAAAATTACATTCGTCCGTATGCACTAAAAGCATTACCTTGCGTTTTAATTTGGTTTAAAATAATCTATGAAATGATGACTTTAAAACCAATTCAAAATCAACAAATTGCATCTATTTAATTGTATGAATAAAAAAATTGCCATAGTAATTCCATCATTTAATGAAGAAGGAAACATTGAAGTAATGGTGAATTCATTGCATCAAGTTTTAAATGAATTGCCGTATCAATACGATTTAATTTTTGTTGATGATGGTAGTAATGATGGTACTTTAAACAAATTAAAATCTCTTGCAGCTAACGATTCAAAATTGTTTTATGTAGAATTATCTCGAAATTTTGGACATCAAAATGCCTTAAAAGCAGGTGTTGATTTAGCAAATGCAAACGCAGTTATTACTATGGATGGTGATATGCAACACCCACCCGAATTGTTGCCACAAATTTTACAAAAATGGGAAGAAGGCTTTGATGTTGTTTACACAAGACGAGAAGAAGACAAAAATTTATCTTTTTTTAAGAAAAAAACATCCAACGGATTTTACAATTTAATGAATCAATTATCTGAAATTAAATTTGAACCTGGTACAGCCGATTTTCGATTAATGGATGAAAAAGTGGTTGAAGTTTTTTCAAATTTTTCCGAAAATGAACTTTTTATTCGAGGTTTAGTAAATTGGTTGGGTTTTAAACAATTTGCGATTGATTATAAACCCGCTGATAGGTTTTCGGGAACAAGTAAATATACCTTTAAAAAAATGATGCGTTTTGCTTTACAAGGAATTACATCATTTAGTATTCGTCCGCTTTATTTAGCCATTTATTTAGGTTTAGGATTATCAGTTTTTGCTTTTATTTTTTATATTGGATATGTTTTATGGAGCATTTATTTCGGGCATATTATCTCTGGTTGGGCATCTGTAATTAGTACCATTGTGTTTTTTGGTGGTTTAAATTTAGTTGTTCTAGGAATTGTTGGAATGTATGTAGGAAAATTATTTATTCAATCCAAAAATCGTCCAAATTATTTGATTCGTAACACCAATTATAAATGATTTTATTGAGTTTTGACATAGAAGAATTTGATATGCCATTTGAATATGGTAAAGAAATTTCATTTGAAGATCAGATGCTGATTTCAATTCAAGGCACAAATTCAATTTTAGATATTTTAGAAAAACACACTATTAAAGCTACGTTTTTTTCAACGGCAACTTTTGCAATAAATGCACCAGAAATAATGAAGAGAATAGTTGCTGGTGGTCACGAAATTGCCTCTCATACCTACTATCACTCCAATTTTAAGATGGAACATTTAAAACAATCCAAAGAAAAACTGGAAGAATTAACTGGTCAAGAAATACTTGGCTTTCGGATGCCACGAATGTATCCTGTAGATGAAAAGGAGATTTTTAAAGCTGGTTATACTTACAATTCATCGATAAATCCTACCTATATCCCTGGTCGATATAATCATTTTGATAAACCAAGAACTTACTTTAAACAAGACAACGTTTGGCAAATTCCTGCCTCTGTAAGCCCAATAATTCGGTTTCCATTGTTTTGGTTATCGTTTCACAATTTACCGTTACCTCTTTATAAATTTTTATGTAAATGGACTTTAAAAAAAGATAGCTATTTAAATATTTACTTTCATCCTTGGGAATTTACTGATTTAAAGGATAAAGACCGTTTTAATTTTCCGAATTATGTTTCAAAAAATACTGGTATTGATATGATTAATCGAATGGATGAATTTATTTTGTGGGGTGAAAAAAATAAGTTTACTTTTGGGACTTTTAAGGATTTGATAGAATCGTTAAAATAATATTTTACTCCATTTAATTTTCAAGAAAAACCAATGCAAATCGAAAAAGAATTACAAGATATTATTGAAAATTTTGATTCAACTGGAACCACATTCATTGAAGGTAACCGAAATAGCATTAAACTTTTTGAATTTAAAAATAAAATCATAAACATAAAATCATTCAAAATTCCCAATTTTTTTAATAAAATTATTTACTCTTTTTTTAGAAAATCAAAAGCATTTCGTTCCTATGATTTTGCTCAAAAACTAACTCAATTAGGTATTGGAACACCTAAACCAATAGCATTTTATGAACAAAAAGGTTTTTTAGGATTAGAAAAAAGCTTTTACGTTAGTGAACATTTAGAATTTGATTTGATGTTTAGAGACTTGGTAGAAAACCAAGATTATCCTGATAGTGACGAAATTCTAAAACAATTTACAGCTTTTTCATATAAAATGCATCAAAACGGGATTGAATTTTTAGATCATTCTCCAGGGAATACATTGATTGTAAAAAACAACAATGTATATACTTTTTATTTAGTTGATTTAAACAGGATGAATTTTCATTCAAAGATGGGTTTTCAATTACGAATGAAAAATTTATCGAGATTAACTCCACATATCGAGATGGTCAGAAAAATAAGTGCTGCTTATGCAAGACTTTCTGGTGAGGAAGAGAACTTGATTTTTGAAACTTTATGGAAATATACCTCAGAATTCCAATACCGTTATTTTAGAAAAAAAAGGATTAAAAAGAGACTTAAATTTTGGCAATAATTATTTTTTATACAATTTTTTTAGTTCAGGATATCGAACATAAATACTCAACGCATTTAAATAAGAAATAATAATTCCTTTTTTTCCATCAAGAATACCTAATCTTATTAAATAACTATGTAAAAACTTATAAGCAGGTTTTATATAAAAATGAAATGCATTTGGTTTAATGCCTTTACGATATAATTCTTGGGCTTTTAAAGTGCCATAATAAACCATTTTCCTTTTATAAGTATGAAAATTGGTGTAAGAATAATGGATTAATTTGTGTTTTAAAGCACCTATATCTCCCGTTACATTAAGTTTTTCGTGAACCAACTTATCACTAATATATTCGGCTGTACCCTTTTTAAATAAACGAATATTTTTATCGGTTTGCCATCCACTAAATTTAAGATGAGTGTTTTGAAACATAAATTTTCTAAAAAAGTAATACGAATTATACGTTTCAGGCTTTTTTATAGTTTCTAGAATTTCGTTTTTAAGATTATCACAAATGCGCTCATCAGCATCTAAAAATAAAATCCACGGATTTGAGGCATTTTCAATAGCTAAGTTACGTTGTGATGAAAAGTTGTCAAATTTATTAAGTACTAATTTTACTTTAGAATATTTTTTTATCAACTCAATAGTACCATCAGTGCTGTAAGAATCAACAATAATTAATTCATCAACAAAATCTAAATTTTGAATAATTTCTTCAATATTATTCACTTCGTTAAAAGTAATTACTAATCCGCTTATTTTGTTGTTTTGAGCTGAACTCATTTAATTACTTTTAAAATAAAAAGGTTAATTTATTAACATTCTATTTGGCAAAATTAAAAATTAAAGCTGAAAAACACTACTTTTTTTTATTTCTTTTTACTTTTTTAGAAAAATGCAGTTTATTTTAAAAATCAAATAGCGTACATTTGTAAAAATAGTTATTTTAAATGAATATTAGTGGTCTTATTATTACTTTCAACGAAGAAAAAAACATTGAAAAGTGTGTAAAAGCCTTTTTTGAAGTTTGTAATGAAGTTATTATTATTGATTCTAACAGTACTGATAAAACTGCTGATATAGCGGAATCACTTGGTGCAAAAATTATAAAACAGCCTTTTTTAGGTGATGGAGCACAACGTGCTTTTGGATTGCCTTTTTGTAAAAATGATTGGATTTTAAATTTGGATGCCGATGAGTTTTTGGATGCCGATTCAAAAAACTTTATACTATCTGGATTTTTTGAGAAAAATGATTTTGATGCCTATAGTTTTAGAGTTAAAAACTTTATTCAAGATAAATTTATAAATTTCGCGGGCTGGTACCCAGATAGAAAAATTAGATTTTTTAATAAAGTAACAGCTTATCCTTCTAATGATTTAATTCATCAAAAAATTATTGCGAAAAGAGTAAATCAACAAGAAACCCATATATTACATTATGGAAGTCATTCTTTTTTTCAAATTATTGCCAAAAAAAATCAATATGCTCAATGGAGTGCAGAACAGTTGTACAACAACAATAAAAAAATAAGTGTATTTAAACCTGTTTTAAATGGATTAGTATCATTTATACGATGTTATTTTTTTAAAAAAGGTATTTTTAATGGAATTGATGGATTAACTTTATCATTAACCCAAGCCTACTTTTCATACATTAAGTATGTAAATGTGATTCAGTTCAATAAAGATAAAAGACCTAAAAAATAATTTAGTTACAGAGATTTATAAATTCCGTCCCAGTTTGAAGCAATCTCAAGGTCATTAAATTTTTGAACAAACGCAAAACCATTTTTTTCTATAGTTTTTCGTAAAGTTTCATCATTCCACAAATTTAAAATTTCGTTTTTTAAAACATCAATTTCGTTTTGAGCAACATATATAGTACTTGGTCCTCCTGCTTCTTCAAAACAACTCCCTGTAGAGGTGATTACAGCAGTTTTTGAGTATAAAGCTTCGATAATTGGTATACCAAATCCCTCAAAGAGTGAAGGATAAACAAAAATAGTTGCAAGTTTATAAATATCGCTTAAATCTTTTAAGGGAATATTTTGTAAAAAAAGAATCTGATTTTCAATGTTATTTTCAATAATATGCTTTTCAATTTCCAAAAAATAATTGGTTTTTTTACCAATAATAACCAATGGGATTTCTGTTTTATTAATTGCCTTAATAACAGAAAGTATATTTTTTCGAGATTCAATTGTACCTACATTTAATAAAAATCTATTGGGTAAAGAATACTTTTTACGAACTTCGTCAAGTTGATCTTGACTTGAAGCTTCTTTAAACTCTGATGCACAACCTTGATAAACAACCTTTATTTTATTTTCATTAATTCCTAAAAATGAAACAATGTCATTTTTAGTTTGTTCACTTATGGCAACAATCAAGTCGGCATTTTGAGCTGCATATTTAAATTTCCAAAAATAAATTTTTCGATCTAAAAAAAAGTATAATTTTGGATATCGAACGAAAATTAAATCGTGAATGGTTACAACCGATTTTATATTTGTTTTTTTTAAACCAATTGGTATTTCGCCTGATAATCCGTGATATACTTCAATTTTATCTTTAATTAAATCTTTTTTTATATTTGAAAGTCTCCAAAAACCTGATAAAAATTTCAAACCTGAATACAATTTTTCTTGAATAGTTTTGCCATCAATGTCAATTCTATTTATTTTTTTGTCATTTGTATTGTAAAGTAAATATTGGTTTTCAGGATTAAATTTTGCTAGAATACGAATTAAATCACGACTGTAATTTCCCAATCCAGTTGCGTTATGAAAAAAACGTTTGCCATCATATCCTATTTTCATTTTAGCAATTAAAGTTTAAAAAATGAGTTAGTTTATCTTTAAAATTTGATAAATTTAAATATTGGTACAATGCAGAAATATTTTGTTGCGTATAATATAATTCCATTTGCGATTCGTTTTCTTGATTTTTATAGTCTGAAATATGAACCGAAATTATAGTATCGTCATTTTCAAACATATTCCAATCGAGCTTAGGAACAACTGGTGAAAAAATGGTAAATGTAGGGACTGACAAGGCTTTACTCATATTAGTTGCTCCACCTTCATTACCAATTAAAGCATCACATTTACTAGTAATCGCTAAAAATTTCCTCAAATCATCTTCGTAAAAATCTATAATTATTTTTTTTTGTGTATCGACATTGCACATTGAAAATATTTTTAACGCATCTTGTTTTTGAAAAGGTAAATAATTAAATAGTAATTGAATTTCTCTATTGAAACAAATTGCATCCAAAGCTTCAGCCATCATTTCGAATGGATAGGTCTTCATTTCGTTACTTCCTAAAGCGCTAATCATTACTATTTTTTTTGAAAAATCAACTCCAAAATCAGTCAATGTTTTCTTTGCAGTTTCAATTTCTAAATCGGTTAAAAAAATCTTTGGACTTATTTCTGAAAATTCAATTTCTAATGGTTTTAATAGCAACATCCTGTGTTCAATAGCTTTTGTGGCTTTTGAAAACGATTCCGTATTTCGGATAATGGAATGTGAATAGAAAATTCGAGAGTATATTTTATCAAAGGTAACTTTAATTTTTGCTCCAGAAAACCAACCAATTAAAACACTATTTGGCTTTCCATAAGCGTCAATAACAATATTATATTTTTCTTTTCTTATGGAAAACAAAAAAGTCAAAAACTTTCTTTTACTTTTTCGTATATTTTCATTTAAAACAATTATTTTATCTATAAAAGGATTGTTTTCAACAACAGCCAAAGCATTTTCATAAATTAAATAATGCAACTCAGAATTCGGATATTTTTGTTTTATAGCCTCAAAAATAACAGTACTTGTTAATACATCGCCAATTCGCTTTTTTTGAATAACCAGTACTTTCATTTATTTTATAATTTAAACTGCAACATCATATTCTCGTAAAGCATCATTCAAACTTGTTTTTAAGTCGGTCGATGGTTTTCGTTTACCAATAATTAAGGCACAAGGCACTTGAAAACTTCCCGCAGCAAATTCCTTAGTGTAGCTCCCCGGAATTACTACCGAACGGGCTGGAACAACTCCTTTATATTCAATAGGTTCACTCCCAGTTACATCAATTATTTTAGTCGACGCTGTCAAACAAACATTAGCACCTAAAACAGCTTCTTTTTCTACTCTAACACCTTCTACCACTATACATCTTGAGCCAATAAAAGCGCCATCTTCAATTATTACTGGAGCCGCTTGCAATGGCTCTAAAACGCCACCAATACCAACACCGCCACTTAAATGAACATTTTTACCTATTTGAGCACAACTTCCTACCGTTGCCCAAGTGTCTACCATTGTGCCTTCATCAACGTAAGCACCAATGTTTACATAACTTGGCATCAATATTACTCCCTTACTAATAAAAGCCCCATAACGTGCCACTGCCGGCGGAACAACTCGAATTCCTTTTTCGGCATAGCCAGTTTTTAATAACATTTTATCATGGTACTCAAAAATTCCAGACTCTAAAGTTTCCATTTTCTGAATCGGAAAATATAAAACAACTGCTTTTTTTACCCATTCATTTACTTGCCAACCCTCGTCAGTAGGTGCAGCAACTCGTAATTCACCTGAATCTAAAAGCGAGATAACTTTTCTAATTGCATCTAAAGTAGATTCATTTTTAAGTAAGTCTCGATTATTCCAAGCGTTTTCAATCGTGTTTTGTAAATTTGTCATTATTAAATTTAATTTCAGCAAATATAAATTATTTTTTTCTTTTTTTTGTAGCAAATGTCTTGGCTTTTTTTAAAACATAGTTCCTGCTATCCTCTCTATCCTCTCGTAAAAACGAGAGGGATGCCGTTCCTATCAGGGCTAAAAATTACATTGTTTTCTTATCTTTAGTACTCAAACAAACTTTTATTTGATTTTTAAAAGTATAAACTAAAAAAACCATTTACTTTAGCAAATGGTTTTAAAAAACAAATTTTAAAAAGTCTTATAATTCAAATAATAACGTTACTGAAACATTATTTTTAATTTCGCTAATATTTGCTTTATCATTTAAACCTTGAGTAAAAAAACTTTCGTTGTAAAAACGTTTTGACCTTACATAAGAAACATCTAACTTGGTATTTCCAAAATTAAACCCCAAACCTCCAGAATAGGCAGTTAAATCACCATAGGTTGTTTTAAAAGGAGTTTCTTCCCAACGATAACCTGCTCGTAAACTTACTTTTTCAATTTTATACTCCGCTCCTACTCGTATTTCTTTAGATAAATTTAAATTTTTACTCATAAAATCATTAGTGCTGGTGAAATCTTTTTTTGGAGTAAATTGTGTTCCTGCATAGTTTTTAAAAGCAAAATCGGTACTAATTAAACCTTTTTTGCCAAAAACATAAGCAAAACTTGCCGTAGTTTTAGATGGTGTTTGTAAATTATAAGGTTCAAAAACAGTTGTGGCTCCAGGATTTGTAATTTTAGTAGCGTATAAAGCTGGATTTGGTGTTGTACTTAATCCGTAACCTGATGTTACTAAATTTTGACTTAATACATCTTCCAATCGATACCAAGTAGGCGATTCATAGGCCAAACCTAAACGAAGTTCTTTAACGGGCTTAAATATAACACCCAGTTGTAATGAAAAACCAGATGCTTTAGTTTGCAAATCATTATTAAATCGAATCCCATTTACAGTAGTACCAGTTGTATATGTTGGGTCTGAATTAGTTTCATAAAAACTACTTTGACGTCTAAAATCGGAAAAATGTGAATTCAAATTCAATCCAAACGACCATTTGTTATCATATTGAGCCGAGATATTAAAAGATACTTTACCATTGTTTCCTTTAGTTTGAACTGAATTTTGTTGGTTATAATTTCCTATAATGTTAGGATTAGTAAAAACATTTGTAAAATAAGTTGTATTTAATGGAGTGTTAGCAGTAGGTTCAATTATATAACTGTTGTATCCTAAATACGCTTGTTGTTCGTTGTAATATAAATCAGAATAGTTAAAATTCAAATTTTGAAATTCAATTCCGTTAGCGTAACTCAAAAAGTACTTGTCAATAGAATTATAAGGATTTGTACCTGAAACAAAAACAGAATTATCAAAATTATTGGAGCTATCATAATTAATTCCTAACGCAAATTTGTCCCATTTACTTCTTCTATCATCATTATCAAAAACAAAAACAAAACCTGCTTGATTTAAATCAAAACTACTTTTTTTATCTGATGCTGTATTGCCAAAATATTTAGAATCATTATTGGTATTTGAGCTAGTAAGAGTACCTCCAACTTGATTGTTAGCGAAAACTACGGAACCAGCAGGATTTATATTCATTGATGATAAATCACCACCTAATGCTCCAAATGCGCCACCCATTGCACTAAACCGTGCAGTTCCTGATAAGTTAGTTTGGGCAAAACGCAAAGCATCTGTTACCCCTTGTGCATGCATTGATTTTACAGTCAATACAAGTACAACTAGTATAATATATTTTTTCATATTTAATTTTTTAATTTTTTTTAGAAGAAATAGGTTTTACTAGCGTCTTCCGCCACCGCCACCAGATGAACGGCCCCCGCCACCACCACCAGAGTTTCCGCCATAACTGCCGCCACTGTATGATCGGCTTGGCTCACTATAGCTACGTGTTGGTTGTGAATAACTTCTTGGTGTACTCTCTTGACTATAACTCCTCGGAGTACTTTCTTGATTATAACTTCTAGGAGTGCTCTCTTGGTTATAACTTCTTGGTGTAGAAGAATTATTATTATTATATTGTCTAGGAGAAGAGTCATTATTATTGTAACTTCTTGGAGTAGACGTTGTATTATAATCTCGACTACCACCGTTGTTGTAGCTTCGAGGAGTAGCGTTATTGTTATTATAATCTCTTGTTCCTGAATTATTATAATTTCGAGGAGTAGCGGTTTCATTATAACTTCGTGGGTAAGTATTAGCTACTTCCAAAGGCGTTCCTGTTCTATTTTCAAAACGTCTTCCTCCAACTATATTTTCACTTCGGCTACCTTCACGATTGGAATAACCACTTGACCCTGCTCTATCCGCCCAAGCATCACGTCGTCCGTGGGTATAGGCATAACCGTTTCCATAGTATCCATTGTTGTAATAATTACCATAGTATCCATTGCCATAATAACCATTACCGCACCAATTATTTCCATACCAATTGTTCCAACCCCAACCTAAATTCCAGCCCCAATTATTTCCATAATAATTATTCCAGCCCCAATTACTTCCGTAATACCCCCAGCTGTTTCCGTAATAATTATTCCAACCCCAGTTGTTTCCATACCAATTGTTGTAACCATAATTATTATACCCGTAATGATTATATCCCCAGTTATTATCATACACATTAATAGTTACTTGTCCGTTACCATTATTTCCCCAACCAGCATAACCTGATGTTGTTTGCTGATTTTGCGAAGTGTATTGTTGATTGGGTTTTTTTAAAGTATCATTGTAAGTAGAATATTTATTGACATCAGTAAAAACTTCTTGTTTAGTTTTATAATCATTTAATGAACTAAAATAGGCTTTGTAACGACTATTTCCTTGTTGATTGTTTTCGTTTTGACTATATTGCTGTTCTCTATATTGAGATCGAGGTGTGCTTCCGTAAATACCATCATTGTCATAAAACGACTTGTTTTGATACGAACCGCACGATACTAAACCAACAGCTAAAAGACCAAATAAACTGTAAATGGTACTTTTTTTACTAAAAAAATTAAATGTTTTCATATCTATAGCATTTTTTATTGTTGAACATTACAAAAATAGTTAGTTTTGCCAAACTATTTTACAATGTAAATTTAAACAATATTTGTGCCAAACTAAGAATTATGAGCAAGAATTTAACAAAACGAGAAGACGATTATTCAAAGTGGTACAACGAATTAGTTGTAAAGGCTGATTTAGCAGAAAATTCAGCTGTACGAGGGTGTATGGTTATCAAACCTTATGGTTATGCAATTTGGGAAAAAATGCAAGCCGAACTAGATAGAATGTTTAAAGAAACAGGGCATAGCAACGCTTATTTTCCTTTATTCGTTCCCAAAAGTATGTTTGAAGCCGAAGAAAAAAATGCTGAAGGTTTCGCTAAAGAATGTGCTGTTGTCACTCACTATAGATTAAAAAATGACCCAGATAAACCAGGGAAATTAATGGTGGATCCAAATGCTAAATTAGAAGAAGAATTAATTGTTCGACCAACGAGCGAAGCTATTATTTGGAGTACTTATAAAGGATGGATACAATCGTATAGAGATTTACCATTGTTAATAAATCAATGGGCAAATGTAGTTAGATGGGAGATGAGAACAAGATTGTTTTTACGAACTGCCGAGTTTTTATGGCAAGAAGGGCATACAGCTCACGCAACTAAAGATGAAGCAATTGAAGAAACCGAAAAAATGATGCACGTTTATGCGGAATTTGTTGAAAATTTTATGGCAATTCCAGTTGTAAAAGGTGTCAAATCGGCAAATGAACGTTTTGCTGGAGCAGAAGAAACCTATTGTATAGAAGCCCTGATGCAAGATGGAAAAGCATTACAAGCAGGAACATCACACTTTTTAGGTCAAAATTTTGCCAAAGCATTTGATGTGAAATTCGCTTCGGCAGAAGGAAAACAAGAATTTGTTTGGGGAACATCTTGGGGCGTTTCAACACGATTAATGGGAGCTTTAGTTATGACCCATTCTGACGATAACGGATTGGTTTTACCTCCTAATTTAGCGCCTATACAAGTAGTAATTGTTCCAATATTTAAAAATAATGATGAGTTTGAAAAAATTTCTGATGTTGCAAATGAATTGGTTGCTCAATTAAAAAAAATGAAAATTTCAGTAAAATTTGATAACAGAACCACTCAAAAACCAGGTTTTAAATTTGCAGAATGGGAATTAAAAGGAGTGCCTTTACGAATTGCAATTGGCCCGAAGGATTTGGAAAACGGAACTTATGAAATTGCTCGAAGAGACATTTTAACTAAAGAAGTGGTTTCAAAAGATGGAATTGCTACTTATATTGATGAAACCCTAGAAACAATTCAAGCGGAAATGTTTCAAAAAGCTTTAAATTATAGAGCGAATCATATTACTGAGGTAAATTCGTTTGAAGAATTTAAAGAAGTTTTAGAAAACAAAGGTGGCTTTGTATCGGCACATTGGGATGGAACTTCGGAAACCGAAGAAAAAATTAAGGAATTAACCAAGGCAACCATCCGATGTATACCTATAGATAGAGTTTTGGAAAAAGGAAAATGCGTTTTAACAAATTCGGAATCCGCTGGTAGAGTGCTGTTTGCAAAAGCTTATTAAAAAAAAGTAAAAAAAAGTAAAAAAAACTTCATTCAACTATTGCGTGAATAAAAAATAATTGTATTTTTGCACTCGCATTACAGAATAATGGCCCGTTCGTCTATCGGTTAGGACGCCAGGTTTTCATCCTGGTAAGAGGGGTTCGATTCCCCTACGGGCTACAATTTTAAATAATAAAAAATTAAAAGACACAATGGCAAATCACAAGTCAGCTTTAAAAAGAATTAGAAGCAACGAAAAAAGAAGAGTATTAAACAAATACCAACATAAAACTACTCGTAATGCAATTAAAGCATTAAGAATGTCAACTGTTAAAGAAGATGCTGCTGCAAAATTGTCATCAGTTATTTCAATGATTGACAAATTGGCTAAGAAAAATGTTATTCACGATAATAAAGCTTCAAACTTAAAATCTAAGTTAACTAAATTGGTTTCTAAATTGTAATTACAATTTTAAATTATATATTAGTCCTACCTTTGGTGGGACTTTTTTTTTGCTCATCCCAATTCCAACCGAACAAAAATTTTAAAAAATAGTTTATGAGATTTCATACCAGAAAGTGGATAAAACCTGAAGATTTAAACCCAAACGGAACTTTATTTGGCGGTCAACTATTGGCATGGATTGATGAAGAGTTGGCATTATACTCCATAATTCAGCTTGAAAATTCAAGAATTGTTACCAAACATATGTCGGAAATAAATTTTGTAAGTTCTGCAAAACAGGGAGATGTAATCGAAATTGGAATTGATGTTGTTAAATTTGGAAACTCTTCATTAACTTTAAAATGTGAAGTTAGAAATATGATGAGTCGTGCTACTATTATTACTATAGAAACTATAACTATGGTGAGTATGGGTGCAGATGGGCGACCTGAAGCACATGGTAAAACTCAAATAGAGTTTATTGAAGATCGTTTGAAAAAATAGAAATATCTTTTTTAAATTAATTTTAGGTATTCTGTAACATTTTTAAAATGTTCGTATCTAAAAGAAAATTTAAAACCAAAAAAGATGAAAAATTTTGTAAAAATATCCGTTGTTATTTTAATTATTTCTTTTGCATCAACATTTAGATGCTTTTCTCAAACAAATAAAATATCATTTGATGTAAAAATTTCGGGCTCCGGAAAACAATCTATTATTTTTATTCCAGGATTTGCTTGTTCTGGCGATGTTTGGAACGAAACCAAAATAGTTTTCGAGAAAAAATTTACTTGCTATACTCTTACAATGGCAGGATTTGCAGGAACAAAACCACAAGAAAATCCAACTTTTAAAAAATGGGAGGCAGAAATTGCAACATTTATTGTTCAAAGTAAAATACAACAACCTATAATTATTGGGCACAGTATGGGCGGCGGTTTGGCAATGGCACTTGCGGCTGATTACCCAGATTTAGTTTCAAAAATTGTTGTAGTCGACGCGTTGCCTTGTTTGATGGCTTTAATGAATCCCGATTTTAAAGTGAAAGAAGTTGCCGAATGCTCGGAAATGAACGAAAAACTTTTAAAAGCAACTTCGGAAGAATTTTATCAAATGCAAAAAAAATCAATTCCAAGATTATTAAATGATGTTTCAAAGCAGGAGTTAGTTGTAAATTGGTCAATGCAAACCGATAGAGAAACATTTGCAGAAATGTATTGCGATTTTTCGAATACCGATTTAAGAGAAAAAATTACAACCATAAAATGTCCTAGTTTAATTTTATTAGAATCGTATTTTATTAATTTTAAACCAGCTATCGAATTGCAATTTAAAAACTTAAAAACAGCCAATTTAAAGTACGCTTTAAAAGGCTTACACTTTATAATGTTTGATGATAAAGAATGGTATTTAAATGAGTTGAACGGATTTTTAAACTAAAACCCTATGACTTTTGAAGTAATTTACAACACCTATTGGCAACGAATATTCCGCCTTTGTATGGGATTCGTAAACGATGCTGATTGGGCAAAAGACATCACCCAGGAAACGTTTGTAACAGTTTGGCAAAAGTTGGAATCATTTAGAAACGAGTCAAATATAAGCACTTGGATCTTTAGAATCGCTACCAACAACTGTTTACGACAAATTGAAAAAGAAAAACGATTGCCAAAATCAGAACTGAAATTTGAAATTGAGGATAAAATTTTACCAAATATTGAAAGGCAAACTGCTTTTTTGTACCAATCAATTGCAACACTTTCCGAATCTGATAGAATTATAATTTCATTAGAATTGGAAGATATAAAACAAGCAGAAATCGCAAAAATTGTAGGGATTTCTGAAGCCAATGTCCGAGTAAAAATTCATAGAATTAAAGAAAAATTAACCGAAAAATTTAAACGATATGAACGATAATTTAGATTTTAAATCGTTATGGAACGAACAAAAAAGTGAAATTCCGAATGTTACTGAAGTAATTGAAAACGGAAAAAAGTTTAAAAGAAAACAGCTTATAAAATTAATTTTTATGAATTTAATTTTACTTTTAACTTCTTGTTTTATTGCCTTTGTCTGGTATTTTTATCAACCACAAATGCTTACAACCAAAATTGGAATTATTTTAACAATTTTAGGAATGCTAGTTTATTTATTTGTTTACAACAAAACAATTCCGTTTTTAAAAAAATTTAATGCTGAAACTGACAGTGCTACTTTTTTAAAACAACTTCTTGATTTTAAACAAAAACAATGTTTTTTACAAAACACAATGATTAAAGTATATTTTATCCTTCTTACTCTTGGTCTTGGGCTATATATGATTGAATATGTAATGCGTATGAAATTAATTTGGGGAATATCTTATTATTTTGGAACGCTATTTTGGATAGCTTTCAATTGGTTTTATATTAATCCAAAAAAACAAAAGAAACAAAATTTAGAATTAGATGCTTTGATTAAAAAATTTGAGAACTTAAAAAAACAATTTATTAATTAATTTACAAAAATTAACAATTGGATAGGATAAGTTATTTGTATTTTTGTTATTTTTACTTAAAACATTGATTATGAAAAACATAACATTATTTAGCGCTTTTATTTTAACATTTATTTGCCAATCTCAAACTGTACAAATACAATCATTTGCTACTGGTTTTACACAACCTTTAGAGATAGTGAACGCTGGCGATACCAGGTTATTTGTAGTTGAAAAAACAGGTAAAATAAAAATATTAAATGCAAATGGAACTACAAATGCAATTCCCTTTTTAGACATTTCAGCTTTGGTAACCACCAATAGTGAAAGAGGTTTGCTAGGTCTTGCATTCCATCCAAATTATGCTTCGAATGGTTATTTTTTTATAGATTATACGGATTTAAGTGGCAACACCGTTATTGCAAGATATTCTGTAAATACAACAAATTCGAGCATTGCTCAAACAACAGGTACTACTTTATTAACCATAACTCAACCTTATGACAATCACAACGGAGGTTCTATTAAATTTGGTCCTGATGGATTTTTATATATAGGAATGGGAGATGGCGGAAGTGCAGGTGATCCTCAAAATAGAGCCCAAAATATTAATGAAAATTTAGGTAAAATGCTTCGAATTAATGTATCAACTGGTTCAACGGCTCCTTTTTACACCATTCCAGCTACGAACCCTTATTTTGGAATTGCAGGAAACGATGAAATTTGGGCCATCGGTTTACGAAATCCTTGGAAGTTTTCATTTAATCGTCTTAATGGCGATTTATGGATTGCTGATGTAGGACAAAATTTATATGAAGAAGTTAATAAAATTTCAAGTCCATTACAATCGGGCTTAAATTTTGGGTGGCGCTGTTATGAAGCAAATACTGCATATAATTCAACTGGATGCGCTGCGCAATCCACATTTGTCGCTCCAATTGCCGCAATAAATCATGCCACTTCGTGCTCAATTACTGGCGGGTATGTATACACAGGTTCATTGTATCCAGACTTGCTAAACAAATATTTATTTGTTGATTTTTGCGACAGTAAAATTGGTATCATAAATACGGCAGGAGTTTTAACTTATACAAATACACTAGCAGTAGGAAATATTGCTACTTTTGGAGAAGATAACTCAGGAGAATTATATGTAGCAGGTTTATACAATGGGATTATTTACAAGATTATTGATGCCAATTTAGGTGTAAATGAAGTTGTTAAAAATGATTTTAAAATATATCCAAATCCAGCTAAAAATGAAATTTATATTGAAAAATCAACCGATAGTTATCCAACTGAAATAACAATTTTTGATACCAACGGAAAACTATTGGTAAAACAAAAAACAGAAGATTTATTTAAAAACACAATCAACACAGGTCTTTTACAAAATGGAATATACTTAATTTCCATTAAAAATAATTTTGAAGAAAATAAAACGTATAAATTAGTAATTGACTAATTTATGCGTTAATTTTAGTTTAAAAGCCACGTTGTCTTTTAGCTTCAAAAAGTAAAATGGCTGCTGCAACCGATACATTCATTGAATCAATTTCGCCCTGCATCGGAATTATTATGTTTTGAGTTGCATTATTTCTCCAAATTTGAGAAAGTCCAGTAGCTTCGGTTCCTACAACCAATGCAGTAGGTGTTTTAAAATTTTGTGTGTGATACGAAGTTGAATTTTGCAAAGTAGCGCTAAAAATTTTGATATTATTTAATTTTAAAAAATCAATAACTTCCTCCGAACTACCCGACGCAATTTGATTGGTAAACAAGCAACCTACGCTTGACCGAACAATATTCGGGTTGTATAAATCGGTTTTGGGATTGGCAATAATAACTGCATCGATATTAGCGGCGTCAGCAGTGCGTAACATTGCCCCTAAATTACCAGGTTTTTCAATAGCTTCTACCACTAAAATTAATGGATTATCGGATAGTTTTAAATCGGATAATTGCAATGATTTTGTTTTGGCAACTGCAATTATTCCTTCTGTAGTATCTCGATAGGCAAGTTTTTGATAGACTTCCTTAGTAATTTCAATTTGATTAGAAGATAGAAAAGATTCTATATTGAAAGATTTAACAGCCAATTCGGGAACATATAAAATAGTTTCAATTTCGTAATTCCCTTTTAAAGCCAACTCAATTTCACGATTACCTTCAATTAAAAAAGTACCAGTTTGTTTTCGTGCTTTTGCTTTTTCATGCAATTGCAGCAATAGTTTTATGAATGGATTTTGAACAGATGATATTTGTTTCATTTAAAAAAATGTTAAGAAACTAAGCCGCTAAGCTACTCAAATTATATGTTTTTTATAAAATTCCCCGGGCTTTAATCTCTAAGTATTTATTAATTGTATCTAAAGTCAAATTCTCGGGAGTGGTCAAAACAGAATAAATTCCATATTTTTTTAATTCATTTACTATAAGTTTTTTCTCGAAGATAAATTTTTCGGCAATAACTTTATCATAAATTTGTTGGATATTTTGAGCTTTTTGATGGGTAATGTTTAACAGCTCTGTATTTTGAAAAAACACAACTACTAATAAATGATTTTTTGAAATTCCTTTTAAATAAGGCATTTGACGATTTAAACCTTCTAAAGTTTCAAAATTAGTATATAAAATAATCAAACTTCGTTGGTTGATGTTTTTTTTAATATCAGCATATAATCTTGAGTAATCACTTTCAAAAAAATCGGTTTTAACATTGTATAAATTTTCTAAAATAAGTTGCATTTGCGTAGTCCGCTTTTCGGAAACTACTCGATTTTCTACTTTTTTTGAAAATGAAAAAATACCTGCTTTATCATGTTTTTTTAATATTACGTTTGATAACACTAAAGTTGCATTAATCGCATAGTCAAGCAAACTCATGCTGTTAAAAGGCATTTTCATAGTCCTGCCTTTATCTATTGCCATATAAATATTTTGTGATTTTTCATCTTGAAACTGATTGACCATCAAACTATTTTTCTTGGCTGTGGCTTTCCAATTTAAGGTTCTAATGTCATCTCCAGCAACGTATTCTTTAATTTGCTCAAATTCCATAGTATGTCCAATTCGCCGAATTTTTTTCATCCCGTATTGAAATAAATTGTTTGAAAAAGCCATTAAATCATACTTTCGTAACTGAATGTACGAAGGATATGTTGGCACTAAGGCATCTTTATTAAACCTATACCGTTTTGATATTAATTGTAATGGAGATGAAACATACACATTTAAACTTCCAAAAAAATATTCACCACGTGTTACAGGACGCAAATAATATTGAAAATCATCGGTAGAACTGTTTTTAATTTTACGTTTAATTTCAAAATTTCGCATTTGAAATTGAAACGGAATTTCGTCAATAATTTTAGTATAAATAGGAAATGTGTAGAAATTATTTACTGATATAACAATTGAATTCTCATCACCATTTGATAATTTTTCGGGGGTTGTTCGTTGTGCCGTTACGCCTTTATTAGAAGCAAATAAAACGATAATATCTAAAACAAAAAAACCTACTAAAAGTAGTAAAACAAATACTAAAGCATTGAACAAAAAAGGAAAAATAAACGCTACAATAAACAAAGCCACCATACCAATAAGTATGTAGAAAAAGAAATTATTAATGTAAAGATTTTTTATAAGGTTCATTAAAAAAAGTTAAGATTTGGTTGTTTAAAATAGTTTAAGGTTGTTTAAAATAGTTTAAATGGTTTAAGGTTGTTTAATGTATTTACTAGTACATAAACATTTTTTGAACTAAATCAACTTTTAAACAATTTTAAACAATCTACTTATCTTGGAATTTCAATACTATCAATAATTTGATTTATTATTTCAACGGTCGTTAATCCTTCCATTTCACGTTCGGGGGTTACAATTACTCGGTGTTGCAATACAGGAATTGCAGCTTCCTTGATGTCTTCTGGAGTAACAAAATCACGACCACGAATGGCAGCAAAACCTTTACTAGCATTTAAAATTGCAATTGACGCTCGCGGCGAAGCACCTAAATATAAAAAAGCATTTTCACGAGTGGCAACTACTAATTTTGCAATGTATTCAATTAAATTAGGTTCAACAATGACTTGTTTTACTAAATCTTGGTATTTTTTAATTTCTTCGCTTGAAATTATGGTTTTCACGTTTTGTAGTTTACCCTTATTTTGCAATAAATGTTCTCGTTGTAAAATAATAACTTCTTCATCAAGTTTTGGATAATCAATGTTAATTTTGAATAAAAATCGATCCAGTTGTGCTTCAGGTAAACGATAAGTTCCCTCTTGCTCTATCGGGTTTTGAGTGGCTAAAACTAAAAAAGGTGCTTCTAGCTGATAGGTTTTGCCGTCAATAGTAATTTGGCGTTCTTCCATTACTTCAAACAAAGCGGCTTGGGTTTTTGCTGGAGCACGATTTATTTCGTCAATTAAAATTAAATTAGAAAAAATAGGTCCTTTTTTAAATTCAAATTCTGACTTTTTTAAGTCAAAAACTGATGTTCCTAAAATATCTGATGGCATTAAATCGGGTGTAAACTGAATTCTACTGAACCCTACAGCTAATGTTTTGGCT
Source organism: Flavobacteriales bacterium (assembly GCA_038204955.1). Taxonomy (GTDB): domain Bacteria; phylum Bacteroidota; class Bacteroidia; order Flavobacteriales; family Flavobacteriaceae; genus Flavobacterium. Next base: position 24,420 of record JBBRCJ010000022.1, on the reverse strand, counting down.
AAAATTTTGGCAGTAATTGTTTTTGCCACCCCAGGAACGCCTTCAATAATAACGTGCCCGTTTGATAAAATGGCTACTAATAGTTGGTCTATCATTTTTTTCTGACCCACAATTACTGTTTCTAATTCAGCTTTAATTTTAGCAATACCTTCGCTCATTGGCGATAAATCAATTCGAGATTGAAAATTTACATTTTCATTAGTTGCTTCGAGGTTGTTAAATTCTTCCATTTTTTATTCTTTTGTTTTTTAAAATCTAATTTCAAAATTTGAAAATTCGTAATTTATTTATGTTATTTTCTCAAGTGCAGTATTCAAATCGGTTAAATCATTTTCAATACTTTCGTGATGATTTCGACGCTGATAATTAATTAATTTCACTGCAATAGCAATATCTTCAACTTTTTTACCTGTTTTTAATTGGTATCTGTTTATAAATTTATCATCTAAAATAGTAGTATCAATTAAATATTCGTGTCTTACTTTTTCTAAAAAATAAATAATTTTTTTATTAATAATATTTTGATAATCGCCTTCTTGATAATATAAATTGGCAATGGTTTTCGTAAAATCGACTGATGTATTTGGCAATGGCGCTACAATTGGAACAATTCGCTGTTTTCGTTTTGCATTAAATATCATAAAAAATATCATCCCAATAAGGAAAAGGCACCAAGCCCATTTTAAAGCAGGTTGACTAAAAATAAAACGCAATTTTGAACCTGATATTTTTTCACCATTTTGCGATTTTAATAGCCAAAAAATAGTGTTTTTATTCACGTATGATAACACTTTTTCGGTATAATTATATTTTTTGTTTTTTAATAAAAAGTAATTTGTAAAAACGGCAGGCTGCAAATGCAGATAAAAAAATCCGTCATAATATTTTACTTTTATGTAGTTTACAAGTTTTTTGCTTTGGTTGCCTTGATAGCCTAAAACAGTTGTGTTCAAAGTGTCAATTTTAGAAAACGATGTGGAACTTGACCCTAAATCTAATTCATTTTTTTCTGTTCCGAGTGATTTATTGGCTAGCCAAAGATTTGTTTTACTTGCCAAATCGAAATCTTCCTTTATATCAATTTTTAAAGAATCCATTAATTTGGTTGATAAATTTTTTGAACTTATAAAAGCATTATTGCCTCGGCTTACAAAAATTAATAACTCATCACACGACTCCTCATCAATAGAAAAACTTCCGTTTATGGATAAAACAGTTCCTTTTACATTATAATCTTCAACTAAAGAATCGTAATTATATTCTGGTCGCAAAAATTCATATAATGTATTATTTATTTTTTTTATTGTATCGCCTCTAAATAATTGGGGAGCTTCTTTATCAAAAACGTACATTCCAAACGGAATTTTATCTTTTAAATCGTAGGTTTCAGTCCAGTCAATTGGTTTTGGCTTATTATAATCCAAATAGATGACAACGCCCAAAAGAACGACTATAACAAGAACAATAAGTTTTAATTTGTTATTCATTTTAAATGGATTGTATCATTTTTACAAATGATTCTTGGGCTTTTTCAAAAGTTACTGTATCCAATTCAAACTCGCCGTACCAAATGTAATTGTACAAATAGGAAACGTATTTAAAATCGGTTTTGATTTTTTCGGACTGTATTTCATTGTAATAGTCCGAATTAGTTTTTTCAGGAATAAAATTAATTTTATCAGTTTCGGATAATTTTTTCAAAACCCACAAATAATAGTATCGTATCACCAAACGATTGTTACCATCGACTAAGGTTTTAGCAATTAATTTATCAAAATCGATGTTTTTTAAATTTTGTTCTAAATCATCATATTCAATTTTGTTTTTTACAGATTTTCCAAAAATCCAATTTCCCTCTTTATTTAAAATTAATTTTACTATTAGATACACAACACCTGCTAATAGTATAACAGCAATTACTTTGATCGTAAAAATAGCGTATCCAAAAGATTCCGCTGGATTTGAAATATGAAATAGTTTACCTAACCAAAAACTTAACCATTCCATAAACTTGTCCCAAAATGACTTTTCGGGAACTTTTACTTCGTAATCAAAATCGGGAGTTTTATACTTTGCTTGAAAATTAGCATTAAAGGTTGCTTTTGACAATGAATCAGTATCAATTAAAATATCTTTTTCAGTGTAATGAATTGTTTTTTTATCGGCTAGAGCCAATGAATCATTTTGCGAATAACTTAAACCGCAAAATAAAAATGTAAAAATAAAAAGTAATTTTTTATACACTATTTTAACGAGATTACTTTTTTATGAAGTATACTTGGATAGATCAAATAATAAAATGAAATGAACGATAGAGTAATCAATATAATTCCAACACTAAGCCAATTGGGCATTACGATCGAGTATCGAGTAATAAAACCTTCTAAAAAGCCGGCAGCAATGGTAAACGGAATGGTACTCAAAAATATTTTTAAACTGTCTTTTAATCCTGTTTTGAACGAATTTAAACGTGAAAAAGTTCTTGGAAACAAAATGGAAGCCCCTAAAATAAAACCACAAGCAGCTTCGACTACCATTCCAAAAATTTCCATTGAACCGTGAATCCAAATACCCCGAACGCTTTGCCACAAAACACCTTGTTGGTAAAAAAAGTATTGAAAAGCGCCTAACATTATTGAATTATTAAATAACGAATAGAACGTTCCTAAACCTATAAAAATGCCATATAAATAGGTAATTGTACCTACGTATAAATTATTTAGAGTAATACCAACGAAACTTCCAAATTGTCCTCCCGATTTATAAACCGCAACTGGATTTCCATCTTTAATGTTGTCTAAAGTCATATTTACATAACTATCGCCTAAAATTAACCGAACGAAATCTTGGTCGTATTTAGCCGAAATTACACCAATGGCAACGCAACAAAAAAATAAAATAAACGAATAACCTAAGTACCTTTTATATTGGTACACCAACAATGGAACTTCGGTTGAAAAAAAAGAAAAAAATCTATTTTTATCTTCTCGCTTGGTTTTGTAAATTTTTTGATAAATTTGCGAGGCTAAATAGTTCAAATAAGTTACCGTTTTACTTTTTGGATAATAGGTTTGCGCATACGACAAATCATTTACCAATTGAATGTACAAATTGGCAATTTCATCGGGATTTTTAGCAGATTTACCCAAAATTGCTTGTTCAAAGTCAAGCCATTTGGTTTTATTTTGTTTTATAAATGCAACTTCTCTCATCGAGTGCTAAAGTAAAAAATATGTCGCAATTAACCATAAATACCACGCAAAATGTTTCTATTAATTTTAGAGCCGCTTCAATTGGAGAACGAATGGGTGCTCATTTATTAGATTTACTAGTAAAAGCTGCCTATTGTATTGTTGTTTATGTAATTATTTATGCCTTTTTATTAAAAAAATATTTGCAAAATGTTGATGATTGGACAGCTGGTGCAATAGGATTATTGCTGTTTTTGCCTGTAATATTTTATTCATTGGTTTTAGAGAGTACATTAGAAGGGCAAACATTGGGTAAAAAAGCTTTGAAAATTAAAGTGGTTAAGTTAGATGGTTATCAAGCCTCATTTGGTGATTACTTAGTAAGATGGTTGTTTTGTATTATTGATACTACCTTGTTTTCTGGAATGATCGGTTTAATTACTATGGCAACAAGCAAAAAGGTACAACGCTTGGGTGATATATCTGCAGGTACAGCAGTAATCACTTTACGAAAAAACATTTCTATTGAACACACTATTTTAGAAAATATTGGAGACAACTATGTTCCAATATATCCGTTAGTAATCAAATTATCCGACAACGATATGCGAATAATTAAAGAAACTTTTCAACAAGCGTTACGAAAAAACGATTTAGAAATGATTGGAAAATTACGAAATAAAGTAGAAACTGTTACAGGAATTACCAATCAATCGGGCAATAGCAGTGATTTTTTACGAACAATTTTAAAAGATTATAATTTTTATACGCAAAATATGTAGTTTTTAGATTTTAGCCTTTGGGTAGATACTAAATTACTAATCGTGTTTACCGTTATAATACAAATGCCATTTTCCTTGCACTTTCATAACCTGTTCAATTACATCACGAGCCGCTCCTCGCCCACCATTTATATGTGAAATATAGTTTGAAATAGCTTTAATTTCAGGTACTGCGTCTTGCGGACAAGTTGGTAAACCCACCAATTGCATTACGTGATAATCTGGAATATCATCGCCCATATACAATACATTTTTCGAATGTATTGTATATTTTGATATTAAATCATTGAATGTTTTTACTTTATTTGGAGAGGCCAAATGAATTTCAGTTAAACCTAAATTTTGCAAACGAATTTTAACTCCAGCATTATTTCCGCCAGATATTATAAACACATTATAACCGCTTTCAAGAGCAGCTTTCATTGCAAAACCGTCACGAATATTCATTATTCGAAGCATTTCGCCATTTTCAGAAACATGAACGGAACTGTCGGTTAAAACCCCATCAACATCAAAAATAAAAGTGTCAATTTGATTCATTATTTCTTTATAACTTTTAGCCATTGTCGATTATAGATTTTGTTAATGTTTTATAAATGTCTTTTTGGTTTTGGTCGGATAAAAACTGTAAATGCTTATTTATTGTTTGAATATCTTCTCGTTTTGCAGGTCCAGTTTGTGCTTCCTTTGGCGAAAGTGTTTCAATTTTATGCGAAGTTTCTTGAATTAAAGGTTTTAAAATTTCAAACGGAATTTCATTTTTATCACAAATGTCATTTCCTAGTTTATACAAATGATTGGTAAAATTACACACAAAAACTGCCGCAACGTGAAGTGCTTTTCGTTGTTCGGAATTAATTTTATACACTTTATCAGATAATAAATTAGCCACTTTTTGTAAAATTTCATAATCCGATTTGTTTTCAGCTTCCAAGCAAATTGGGATAGTTTTAAAATCAACTTCTTTATTTTTTGAAAAAGTTTGTAATGGATAAAAAACACCTTTTCGGTTTTTTGAATCCAAATCAATCAAAGTAACACTGCCAGAAGTATGCACAACCAATTGGTTTTCAAAAGGTAATTTTGACGAAACCTTCACAATTGCATCGTCTGAAACAGCAATAATGAATAAATCAACAGGTTTAATTTCATTATAATTTGAACACATTTTATCTGATGAAATGAAATTTGAATTGGACTGAATTTCACGAACAATTACTTGACCTATTTGTAAACCATCAGTTTTAGAAATTACTTTGACTAAATGTTGTGCCACATTACCCGACCCTATTATAGATATTGAAATCATTTTGTAAAAATAGTGAAAAATATAGAAAATTAAAATTTAAGTTTTTGTACAAAAAAAAGGTTTGCAACACTTTTTGCAAACCTTATTAAAATTAACTATGAAAAAAATTAAAACTTATAATTAAGTCCAATTCCTAATTGTGTTAAATCTAATCCAAAATTAAAATCGGTTGTAGAATTTCCTCCTCCACCGCTTCTGCTGGTAAAACCAACTTCACCTAAAGTTGCTTCGAGTGAAAAACGATCTGAAACGAAGTAATTTAAACCCGGTTTTAATGCTAATCCAAATCTAGTTGCACTACTTCCGCCACCACTTTGACTTTGCGAAGCAAATTCTAATCCAGCTTGTCCGAAAAGAGAAAATTGTGAACTTGGATTTATGTAATAGCGACCAAAAACACCAACTCCAAATTCACTAACGCTACTAGAGCTTCCACCTGAAGGAGTTGTTGATGTGTTTTTAAATCCCAAACTAGCTCCAATTGCAATTTTCTCTTTTATAAAATAGCCCAAACTTGGTGCAAATCCAAAAGTACCATCTTTAGATACTCCATTATCTTTTGCTACATATCCAAAAGATCCTGAAACAAAAAAATCTCCTTTATTATATCCCATATTTCTAGATGAAAACGAGGAGGTAGAAGGAGATGATTGTACGGTTTTTCTTTTTTGTGCATTTACTAATGATGTTGAAACAACAACAACTAAAACTAAGATTACTTTTTTCATATTGTTTATAATTTAAGATTAATAATTTAAAATTAATTTATTTTTATGAATTAATACAACTATTTTATAGATTATTTTCATAATATTACTTTCATAAATTAAAAAAAAGAATTGTAATGTCTATTTATTAAAAAATAAACTCCGTTTAAAAAAAAATATTAAAAAAACAAAATAGAATAAATAAGTAACAGCATACCCAATTACAACTCCTTCAATTTTAAATGATTGCATAAAATAATTTGTTGAAAAATAAAGTATAAACAATGAGATAGTCTCAAAAATTAAAAATTGTTTAGTTAATTTTTTTGCGAAAAATTGAAAACCTAATATTAAAGAGAGTGCTTTGAATAAATCACCAATTAACTGCCAAAAAAATAATTTAGAACAAGGTAAAAACTGCTTTGAAAGTAAAATAAGTATAAATTGATTTCTGAAAAAATAAATTAAAAGTAATCCTAAAATAAAAATGGGAATTATTTTTTTATAGTATTCAAATATAAGAGCTTTAGTTTCAAATTTATCTTTGGAAATAGCCATTTTAGGCAAAAAGTAAAGTGAAATTATTGAAGAGATAAAAATAAAATAATAATTTGAGTTTCGATTCATAGCTTCGTAAAAACCAGCTTGTTCAATTCCTAAAGTAATAATGATGTTTTTTCTAATTAAAAACAAAACTAAAGAGCCAGCAAGCGCAGCAAACAATGTCATTGCGGTAAAGGATGATAATTTTTTCAAAATTGAAATTTTGAAATATGATAATTTTATAAAAGAAAAAAAGTTTAATTGTTGATTTAAAAAATAAATTGAAATAAAAAAGAGAACTGCTGGTGCAATTACTAAATTAAAAATGGCTCCTTGAAGACCAAATTTTTGTATAAAAACGTAAGCTAACATTAAAGACAAACAATTTCCAATAACATTAATCAAAATTACTTTTTTAAAGTGTTGCAACCCGTTTAAAATGGTTAGTAAAATTAGGTTTCCGATGTAAATAGGTAAAACTAATGCCAATAATTTAAAATAAATTTGATAAAAATATTTAACCCCAAAAATTTTAAAATTCAAAAAATCTGAAAATAAAAAAATAAAACAACTTAAAATTAAAATTGCAGTTAAAACACTAAAAAAAACTGTTGAAAATATTTGTTTTAATTTTTCATCATCATTTTTATTTTCGGATGTATATTTTATAATTCCGTTTTCAAAACCTAAAGTTCCAATAGCTTCGGTTGAAGTTAAAAAATTTCTAAAATTACCAATAATTGCCAATCCTGATGAGCCAATAAAAATTGCTATTAATTTAGAGGAAACAAAGCCTAAAATAATTTTTAAAAGAATACTTAAACTGTTTAAAGAAAGAACTTTAAATAAATTAGTGCCCAGTATGTTTTTTAAAAAATTCAAATTTTTAGATAAATATATTTTCTAATAAATGGTAGTTTATTGTTTCAATTTCATAAAAATTTTGAGTGATAGTTTTCGCTCCAAAACTTTCTTTCCAAAATAATAATCCTTTATTTAATTTTCGACCTTGCTGCTCATTAGATGTCCCAAAATCAAAAAAAGCCTTGTCTTTAAAAATAGTAGTTATTAAATGATGATGCAAAAAATCTAAACTTCCTGTTTTATTTTTAGTTTCATTACCCGAAATATATTGGGAATGAGCCACATTTTTACTTTCAAAAATAGTTGTTCCAGCTATAATTTCATCATTATGGTATACATTGAATTGTCTTATATTATCTGGAAATCTGTTATATAACAATTCAATTTCATTTAAATTATGTACTGGCGTAGCCAAATGTTTGGCTTGTAAATTAGGAATTAAAATTTTATTCCAAAATAGTTTAAAATTTTGTTCTTCTTTAATTACCAAATTATTTTCGATTCCTTTAATAATACCTTCCTTTCTACCGGATGTGATTTTTATTTTATTTTGTAAATTAATTACTGAAAAAGTGTCGCAACGTAAAAGTTTGGCATTTAGTAAAAATAAACAATAATCAAGTTCTTCACTGTAACATTCATTGTAAAAACTTGGTATCATTTTAATGTTTAATTTCTTGATTTTTATTTGATTTAAAAAAATTAAAATATTTTTAAAAATTAAAATTACATCCATTAATTTAACTTTTTCAAGTAAAACCAATCCGCCATAAGATAGTCCTTGATGTGAAAAAAGTGTCGATTCGACTTTGTTTGCAGGTAAAGCCGCTAATACTGTTGTATCATCAAAAACTAACAATGAACAATCTTCAAACTTATCCGAATGGTATTCCATAAAATCACGATGAAACAAAAAAGTGGCATTTTTGGCTTTTTCCAAAAAGGAATTCCAAAGTTCATAATCACTTTTTTGATACAATCGAACCGAATAGTTTTTCATAAAAAATTAATTCGATGGAAAAGTACAATTTTATTAAATAAAAATAATAATAAAAAATGATTTTTACTTTTTTAATTCCAATTGATAAATTTTAGTTAATTTTAACTTTAAAAAATTTAGTAAGTGAAAACAATTTTTACAATTCTAATAGTGTTTTTTTTAAATTGCGGTTTTTCACAAAATGTTTCATTGTATAAGCAATTTAACGGTCGTTATGACTTTACTTTTATAGGTAATACGATGAATACTACAAGAAACAATACAGCTTTTGGGTTTCCAAATGCTCCGTGTATAATTAATTCGGCTTCGGCAGCAACGTTGTCACTCAACACTGGTGATATTATTGAAAATGCCTACCTGTACTGGGCAGGTTCAGGCACTGGTGATTTTAATGTAAAATTGAATTCTATTGACATTGTACCAGATAGAAACTTTAGTTGGATTCAAACAAATGGTGGTGTTGCAAGACCTTATTTTAGTGCTTTTAAGGATGTAACTACTCAAATTCAATCAACTGGAAATGGTTTATATACTTTATCCGATTTAGATTTAACATCAATAATACCAACCTATTGCGATAATACAACAAATTTTGCAGGCTGGGCAATTGTATTAGTTTATAAAAACGTGACTTTGCCATTAAACCAACTCAATATTTACGATGGTTTACAAGGAATTCCCGATGAATTAAACATAACGTTAAATAGTTTAAATGTTATTGATAATGCCGATGCAAAAATTGGATTTGTCGCTTGGGAAGGTGATTTGAATTTGGCAAATGGCGAACAACTTATTTTTAACGGAAGCATTTTAAGCAACGCCTTAAACCCTGCCGATAACGCTTTTAACGAAACCAACTCTATAACAGGTGCTACAGATTTATACAATATGGATTTGGATGTATATAACATTCAAAATAATATTCAAATTGGAGATACATCGGCAACAATAAAAATGAAATCAAATCAAGATTTCGTAATGATTAATGTTGTTGTTACCAAATTAAACAGTCAATTACCCGATGCTACAATTGTTTTGAATAATTTTATTAAAGAGTGTAAAACAAAAAAGTTAACTTTAAATTATACAGTATCGAATACAAATGCAACAGCTATTTTACCAAGTGTAACTCCGATAGCTATTTATGCCAACGGAATTTTAATTGGTCAAACTTTTACAACAACGGCAATTCCTATTGACGCAAGCCAAACGGGACAAATTATTGTTACTCTTGCTGATACAATCACAGCACCTTATTCGATTAAATTAGTTGTTGATGATATTGGCACTGGTAATGGAACTGTAATTGAACTTTTAGAAAACAACAATACTTTTACTCAAATAATTTTGCCTTTTATTATTCCGAAATTTAATAACTTAGAACCTTTGTTCTCTTGTAATCAAGAGTTAACCAAAGGAACTTTTGATTTTTTAAATTACAATCAATTAGTTATAGAGAATTCATCAACTGATACTTTTGTGGGGTATTATGAGAGTTATTTAGAGGCACAGAACGAAATAAATCCAATTTTAAATACTGTGAATTATGTTGCTAATGCAACACCAAAACAAATTTTTATTAAAATTAAAAATGCGAATTGTGACGAAATAACTTCTTTTGAATTAAAAACAAGAAATTGTCCTGTAACAATTTACAATTTCGTTTCAGCTAATAATGACGGTACTAATGATACTTTTTTTATCAAAGGACTACGAGATATTTTTGTTAATTTTGAACTTTACATTTACAATCGTTGGGGACAATTGGTTTGGAAAGGTAATAATGAAAAACACGACTGGGATGGCGAAATTAACAACGGACTAAAATTAGATTCAAAAAAAGCCCCCGATAGTACTTATTATTACATTTTATACTTGAATGATCCTGATTATCCCAACCCTTTAAATGGCTATTTGTATCTTGTAGGAAATAATTAAAAGTGTATTTTTGCAACTTAAATTAAAAAATGAAATACTTACATTTAATTCGATACAAAAATTTGGGTTTAATTGCTTTTATGCAAATTTTATTTTGTTTCGGGTTTTTAAAATTTCAAAACGTTGATTTGGCTTTGGCAAACTGGCAATATTATTTATTGATACTCTCAACACTTTTAATAGCAGCTGGCGGATTTATTATTGATACTATTTTTGATCTTGAATCCGATATAGAAAATGAAAAAAAAATCATTATTGGACAAACTATTTCTGAAAAAAGAGCCTACTCTTTTTACTTTATAGTAAACGTTATTGGAGTAGGAATAGCCTTTTATTTATCGCAAATTATTCAACGCCCAAATTTTGTTGTTTTCTTTATACTTATAGTCACCATTCTTTACTTTTACGCCACTTCATTAAAACAGTTGCCATTAATTGGTAATATCGCTGTATCTTGTATTCTATCTTTTAGTATTATAATTATCGGAATTTACCAACTTTTGCCTGCAACCGATGAAATGAATAAAATACAAATGAGAACACTGTTTTCAATTTTAATAGATTTTGCAATTATTACATTTTTAATAAATTTAATTCGTGAAATCATTAAAGATTTAGAAGATTTTAAAGGTGATGATTTACAAGGAAAGAGAACCTTACCTATAGTTTTAGGAGTCAAAAAAACAACTACATTAACAGCACTTTTTATAATTATACCCGTTGTTTTAATTTTACTTTACGTTAATAATTATTTAATGGAAAATAAATTATATTATGCTACATCTTATATAGTATTAACCATTATTGCACCTTTAATTTATAGCTTAATCAAAATATCAACATCAAAATCGAAATTAGAATTTCGTCAATTAAGTATTGTTTTAAAAATAGTTCTTTTTTTCGGAATTGTATCTATCATTGTTATTTCAAAAAATATAATTCATAATGGTTAAGCTAAGCAAGTATAAAATTATTTTAGCATCTGGTTCGCCACGTCGTCAGCAGTTTTTTAAAGACATGAATTTGGATTTTGAAATTCGATTGAAAGAAGTTGATGAAATATATCCAATACATTTAAAAGGTGTTAAAATCACTAATTTTTTATCCGAATTAAAAGCATATGCGTTTAAAGATGAATTAGCCGATGGTGAATTGTTAATTACTAGTGATACATTGGTAATGTTAGGTGATGAAGTTTTGGGCAAACCAAAAAATTATGATGATGCGTTTAAAATGCTGCAAAAATTATCCAATAAAACACACAGGGTAGTTACTTCGGTTTGCTTTAAAACAAATCAAAAAACCACTTTAATATCAGATACTACAAGAGTAACTTTCAATGAACTTACTGATGATACAATTAGGTATTATATAGACAATTACAAACCTTTTGACAAAGCAGGTTCGTATGGAATTCAAGATTGGATTGGGTTGATCGGAATATCAAAAATTCAGGGTTCTTATAGCAATGTTGTTGGTCTTCCGACAGAAAAAGTTTTTGCATTTTTAAAACATTTTTACCTTTAAAAATTAACATCAAAAAATGAAATGTTACATTTAAAAATTAGAACTTTGTATAAATTAAAAATCTAATGAACTCAGAAATCGACATTAATCAAAAAATTTTAAAAATAACAATGGCTATAAAAGACAATTATCCAGAATTGTCGAAATATTTAAACGAAATGCCTGTAACATTACCCGTTGAAAATCACCCAGAAATAGATCAAAAAAATTTAGAAAAATATTACGATTCTTTAGTAAATCTTTTTAGAAATTATGTCGCCGAACATCAGTTGACTAATTGTAATCGAAATTCTGATAATCATCACTTATAACAAAAAGGTTGTTTTTTTACCACAATTTAAAATTGATTAAAAAAAGCTATCGTTCGATAATTTGAATCTTTATAGAATTTATGTTGTGTAAAAACAACATACATTTGGTCATCTATAGCTGGCACAAAGGCAGCAGTATTATAAGGAGCTGGAATTGAAGATTGCCAAACTGAACTTACTCTTGGGTCAATATTAAAATAATTATTTGCGTCTAAATAACCTGCATTCTTTAAAGCATTAAAAATACTCAATGACCCTGCTGTAGTAATTCCGGGAACAATTGTAAAACGATTAATATTAAGAGGTGTTGGCTCATTAACATAATATTGACTTGGGATTGTTCGTTGTTGTAATTTTTGAAAATTTGCATTGGCAGTAGTCAATCTATTTGGATCTTCTGTAATATCTTTTCGAGCCATATTCCAAATAGTTGGTATTGTAGATGTGTTAAAAATTTGATCAATTCCACCTAAACAATATAAAGCACTTGCTTTATAATTTTTTACAAAAGTAATTAAACTACAAAATCCACTTCCTTGACTCATACCAACTCCGTACTTTGGTTTGTTGGCAGCAATAATTCCAGAAGTTTCTAAACTTGAAATTATCACATCAATATTTGCAATATCGATACTATTTGCTCCTGAAGCGTCCCAAACTTTATTTACTCGGTCTTTACTTTCGGTAATTACCAAAGCATAACCATTTGATGCTGCATAACGACAAAAATTTACATTTTCTAATTGATTACTTGTCCAACCAGTGGCGCTACCAGTTGCACCGTGAAATGGCAAAATAATTCCTCTGTAAACAGGGGGAACATAGTAATAAACTTGACTACCGTTAATAACAACATTTGTAAAAGTAATGTTTGGGATCGTTTTATAAGTAGCAGTGACATTAACGTTAGCAGCTGGCATCGTAAGTGTAGTTCGCCATTCGTTAGGACTTGTTAAAGTAGAAGTATCTCCAACCCATTTATCAAAAACTTGATTGGAAGAAGGCGGATTAGAATAAATTGTAGTGGTTGTTCCCGTTGCAATTGTGCCCGAACCGTCACCGCTTGCTACAGTCAATGTATATGAGAGTTGAGAAGGTGTTGAAGGAGTATTAGTTCCATTTGAATCACTTCCAGATGAACTACAATTTATTAAAGAAACAATTAGTAATAAGTTTAATAACCATAATTTTAAATTTTTCATAACTAATTATTTTTTTTATATAGGACTACATTGTAATTAAAAGGTTTAACCAAACATAAAAAAAATTGCAAGCAAAACCATTTAATTTGTACTTTTGAAGCAAATACTAAATAAGATTCAATGTTTAAAACATATACTACTCAATTTTTATTTCTGCTTTGCTTTTTATCACTAAAAGCACAACAACCAACAAAACCAAATTCAGTTGAGATATACCACCAAATTGAAAAATTAAACTTTTTAGGTACCGTATTGTATTTAGCAGCGCATCCTGACGATGAAAATACTAGATTAATTTCGTATTTATCCAATCAAAAAAATGCTCGAACAGTTTATTTATCGTTAACCCGCGGTGATGGTGGACAAAATTTAATTGGTCCTGAATTACGTGAACTATTGGGCGTAATTAGAACACAAGAATTAATTGAAGCTAGAAAAATTGATGGCGGAGAACAATTTTTTTCTCGTGCCAACGATTTTGGTTTTTCTAAAACACCTGACGAAACATTACAAATTTGGGATAAAACCCAAGTATTAAGTGATGTAGTTTGGATAATTAGAAATTTTCAACCCGATGTGATTATTAATCGTTTTGATCATCGCACACCAGGAACTACCCACGGTCATCATACTTCATCTGCTATGCTAAGTTTTGAAGCATTTGAAAAAGTAAATGATCCTAACTCGTTTTCAGAACAATTAAAACTAACTACAATTTGGCAGCCTAAACGGCTTTTTTTCAACACATCATCATTCTTTTATGGCGGAAAAGAAAAATTTGATAAAATGGATAAATCAGCCTTGACCAATTTAAAAACTGGTGTTTATTATAATTCATTTGGAAAATCCAATCAAGAAATTGCAGCTTTAAGCCGAAGTCGTCATCAATCGCAAGGTTTTGGAAGCGCAGGAACTCGTGGTGAGGAAGAGGAGTATTTAGAATTTTTAAAAGGCGAACCTTTACAAGATAAATCAAATATTTTTGAAGGAATTGATACTTCGTGGAACCGATTGAAAAACGGAAAAGAAATTGGAGAAATTTTGGCAAATGTTCAAAAGAATTTTGATTTTAAAAATCCATCAGCTAGTATTTCAGAATTGGTGAAAGCCTATAGCTTAATTCAAAAATTAGACAACGAACATTGGAAAAAAATAAAAACAGAAGAAATAAAAAAAATAATTTCAGCTTGTGCTGGTTTATATTTAGAGGCTGTTGCTGAAAATCAAGAAAATACAATTGGAAGCACAATAAAAGTAAAATTAGAAGCTATTAATCGTAGTACTGTAAAAATGAATTGGAAATCGTATGAAACAGTGCCAACAACATCACTTTCATTTTTAGAAATTCCTCTTGAAAATAATAAAAATAACATCAAAAATATTGAAATAGTACTAAATGAAAATAGTAATTACACACAACCTTATTATTTAAAAGAAAAAGGAACTGTGGGAATGTATCGTGTTGATGATCAAAAAAACATCGGAAAACCAGATATTATTAGAGAAACTAAAGTTGTTTTTTTAATTGAACTTGAAGGAATAACTATACCGTTTGAAAGAAATGTAGTATATAAATTTACCGATGATGTAAAAGGTGAAGTGTATCAACCGCTTGATATTGTTCCGATAGTAACCTCATCAATTGAAGAAAAAGTGTATATCTTTCCGAACAATAAAGAAAAAACAATTAGTGTAAAAGTAAAAGCAGGAAAAGAAAACATTTCGGGTTCGGTAAAATTGGAGGTTCCTGAAAATTGGAAAGTTTTGCCAAGTTTTGTTAATGTTGTATTAAAAAATAAAGGACAAGAACAATTTGCGTTATTTACAGTAACACCGCCAAAAGAAGCTTCTGAAGTTGTGCTCAAAAGTATTGTTACCATTGATAACATAGAGTTAGATAGAGAAAAGATTGACATCAATTACTCACACATTAACAAGCAAATGGTTTTAAAATCGGCAGAAACTAAAGCTATTAAACTAAATATTAAAACTCAAAACGAACGAATTGCCTACATAATGGGTGCTGGTGATGAGGTTCCGAAAAGTTTGAAACAAATGGGCTATGAAGTAACCATTTTAAAACCTGAAGAAATAACTGCTGAAAAAATGCAAAATTTTGATGTAGTAATGATAGGTATTCGGGCTTATAATGTGGTAAATGCTTTGGCTTTTAAACAATCTATTTTATTTGATTTTGTAAAAAACGGTAAAACAATGATTGCACAATACAATACTTTGGACGATTTTGTAACCAAAGATATCGCTCCGTTTTCAATAAAAATTTCACGTGATAGAGTTACAGATGAAAATGCAGAGGTTCGATTTTTAAATCCAGAACACCCACTTTTAAATAGCCCAAATAAAATTACAAGCAAAGATTTTGAGGGCTGGAAACAAGAACAAGGTTTGTATTATCCGAGTGAATGGGCTAGTGAATTTTCACCAATTATATCGTCTAATGACAAAGGTGAAACTCCTAAAAATGGAGCCATTTTAGTGGCAAATTATGGAAAAGGACATTACATTTACACTGGAATTAGTTTTTTTAGAGAATTACCAGAAGGTGTTGCAGGAGCATTTCGATTAATGGCGAATTTAATTTCCTATTAGTTTTAATTTGCAAATGTAAATTCTATAAGGTTTTTATAACTTTGCAAGATTGTAAATTAATAAAGACCTAAAAGGTTAAAAAATCTTGCAGGAGAATCTAAATTCCAAAAAATAAAAATTATGACCGAAAATAATTCTTGGAAAAACAGTTACACTTGGCTTTTGGTAATCAACACCATTTACATCATAATATTTTTTATTTTAATGCAAATTTTTTCTTAAAATGCAACAAATTGATTGGATAGTTCTTTCAGTAACACTTTTATTTATAGTGTTTTATGGGGTTTACAAAACTAAAGGAAGCAAAAACGTTGAAGAGTACATTTTAGGAAATAAAGAAACTCCTTGGTGGACAGTTGGCTTATCAGTAATGGCAACACAAGCAAGTGCCATCACTTTTTTGTCTACTCCAGGGCAAGCTTACCACGACGGAATGGGATTTGTTCAGTTCTATTTTGGACTTCCCATTGCGATGGTGGTCATTTGCTTGACGTTTATTCCTATTTACAATAAATTAAAAGTTTTTACTGCTTATGAATATTTAGAACAGCGCTTTGACTTGAAAACCAGAACTCTAGCATCAATTCTATTTATGATTCAGCGCGGTTTGGGAACGGGAATTACAATTTATGCACCGTCCATAATTTTATCAACTTTGTTGGGTTGGAACTTGACTTTATTAAATATTATTATTGGTGTTTTAGTAATTATTTATACTTTTTCGGGCGGTACGAAAGCCGTTAACGTGACTCATAAGCAACAGATGTTTGTAATTATGAGCGGGATGTTAATTACATTTTTTCTTATTTTACACTTGTTACCCAACGAAATGACTGTTTCAAATGCTTTACATATTGCCGGGGCAAATGAAAAAATGAACATTGTGAATTTTTCATTTGATGTTGAAGAGCGTTATACTTTTTGGAGCGGTATTGCAGGTGGTTTCTTTTTAAGTTTGGCTTATTTTGGAACTGATCAATCACAAGTAGGACGTTACCTATCGGGTAAATCAACCCGTGAAAGTCAAATGGGTTTGATAATGAACGGGTTTTTAAAAGTGCCTATGCAGTTTTTTATATTGTTGATTGGTGTAATGGTTTTTGTCTTTTTTCAGTTTAATGATGTACCATTAAACTTCAATCCGATAAATAAAAAAATTGTTGAAAAATCAATATATGCAGATCAATATCAAGGTTTAGAAAAAAAATTAACAAGTTTATCTGAAGAAAAAAAAGAATACAATTTACTCTATATCGAAAATTTGAATAATGGTTACGATAATCCAATTTTAAGGAGAAAACTCGTAGCGCTTTCCGGAACCGAAAAAGATTTGCGGGAACAAGCCAAAGATTTAATCAGCAAAGCCGATATAAAAGCAGAAACTAATGATAAAGATTATGTTTTTATCTACTTCATTTTAAACTATTTGCCTAAAGGATTGATTGGTTTACTATTGGCAGTTATTTTATCGGCAGCAATGTCATCTTCGGCATCAGGTTTGAATGCTTTAGCATCAACAACTGCAATTGACATTTACCGTCGTAATTTAAAAACGCCTAAATCCGACAAGCATTTCGTAAATGCTACCAAATATTTCACTTTACTCTGGGGAGTTATAGCCATTTTATTTGCCTGTGTTGGAACCTTGTTTGAAAACTTAATTCAATTAGTAAATATTGTAGGTTCTATTTTTTACGGTACTGTTTTAGGTATATTTTTAGTCGGATTCTATATAAAGTTTACTAAGGCCAATTCTATTTTCTTTAGTGCATTACTCAGTCAACTTATTATTTTTTATATTTATTATTTAGATGTTGTTAGTTTTTTATGGTTGAATTTTATTGGGGCTTTATTAACGATCATTTTATCTTTTCTAATGCAAATTTTGGTAAATCAAAAGAAAAAAATATAATATCTATATCATTATTTTTAAATCTATTCATTTCGAGTTTATTTAAAATATTAGTTTATTTATTTGTATGTATTTATTAAATTAATTATCTATTCAGAAATTTGATTGTTTAAACTGAAAATGGCTATTAATAAAAGACACACTGCATTAAAATTAAAAAAATTTTCAATATTTTGTTTATAAAAAAAGTCTCACTTTCGTGAGACTTTAATTCTTTAAATTTTAGGCTTAGGCTATTGTTTAATAACTTTCAATATTTTGACTAAGCTGTCCGATGTAACTTTTACTAAATAAGTTCCTGCAGGCAAGTTTTCCATATTTACTTGAACTTCTGTTGCATTTACTAATTTGGTAATTACTTCTTGACCTAAAATATTTATTATCTGAAGTTTTGAAATTTCTGATGAGTAGGTTAAATTTAAAACAACTGTAACTGGATTTGGATAATAGCTAAACTTAGCATCATCAAAACCATTAGTTCCTAAACAAGGACCACTAGCTGTAACGGCAAATCTTGGGCCTTCACAAGTTCCAATAGTCTGCGACACATAATAAATTTGATTAAATACTACAGTTGTAGATAGTGGCAATACCGCTGTACTACTATTTGTTGCATACCATTTAAGATTTATTCCACTTACTACAAATTGTGCTAACGTGGTAGGTGAACAAGCATCTTGAGTTGCAGCACCTGTTGGCGCTAACACTGGAGCGTTAACAGTTAATACAGCACTTACGTTCGATCCACCCCAAGCACCACCGCCCGAAGAAGTGTATCCACCATAGTAAAATGCACCTCCTGTAAATTGAAATCTACTAGCTACGTAATAAGTACCAGTTGGTAATCCAGAAAGCGTAATTTGATATTCATCATTATTACCTACCTGTACATTGAATATTGCTAATGCCCAACTTGATGTTGACCAAGTTGACGGATCAGTGTTTGACGTATTATAAGCTATCCAAGCTGTTATTCCAGCCCCTTGACCTGCAGCTTCTGTAACTCCACTTTTGTAAACTTGAGCATAAAATGTTTCACTAGCACCACTACAAATTGAAGATGTTCCTGGAAATTGAATATTGGCATATTGAATATCACAATTATTGATTGTTAAAATCAAAGTTTGAGTTGCACAACCAACAGTACTAGTATAAGTTCCTGATGTAGTATAAGTAGAACCGTTAACTGACCACGTGTAGCTAGTACAAGCTGCAATTGTAGTATTAGTATTAGTTAATGGATTTACTGTTATTGACAAAGTTGTAAATGTTGGATTTACACATTGACCGGAAGTTGGTGTAAACGTATAAGTAGTAGTTACTGGCGATGAAGTTGTATTGGTATTTACTAATGCTGGTGCCCATGTTCCAGTTACACCATTATTAGATGTTAGTGGTAAGGCAGACAAAGTATCACCAGAACAAATTGCAGGTACTGCTGTAAACGTTGGTGTCAATAAAGGATTAACAGTTACTACCACAGCTAATCTAGCAGTTGATTCACAACCGCCAGCTACCGTTTGAGATGCATAATAATTTCCACTAACCAATAATGTTGTGGGAGTTACTAAATTACCCGCTGTAGCAGCATCATACCATAAAATAGAAGAACCAGTTGTAGTGGTTAAATTGGCTACAGTAGCTCCTTCACAAAATGTTTGAGTAGCGTTTCCAGTTGGTGCACCAGGCGTGGTACATTTCGTTCCAAAAGACAAGAAATTTATATCGCCAGCTAGCATTGCTGTCGCAGAAGTTAAAGTTGTTGCTGCAACGGTTGTTGAAGGCGTTATAATATCGTATTGACCTGATGCTGATGAAGATTTAAGAATAACATCGTTAACTGTTGTAGTTAATCCGCCAAGTTGAACAAAAGCATTAGTTAAATTTAGAGCGCCAGTAATCACAGAGGTCTCCCATCTTTTTGGAGAAATTGATACAATTGGATTTACAAAAGTACCAGCGTTCGTAGTAAATGCTTCTGCTTTAATTTGAGCAACTCCAGTTGTAGTTGGGGCAATGGTAATTGGTTGATAAACTGCACCTCGTCCAACAGGATACAAAGTAGTTTGATCATAAGTAGCTGCAGAAGCTCTTGTTGCAAAAGTTCTAGCAAATGGTCCATCTATGTATGAAGTTGCAGAACCACCACTTAGTATTCCTGCTGCAGTTGCCGTTCCTAAAGTTAATAAATTGGTTGCCGTTGTATTTACTTTACCTGCAGTTAAAGTTAAAGTACCGCTAATACTTAACGGAACATTTAAAGTAACACCAGATACACTTAAGTTATTAACTGTTAAGCTCGATAAATTTGCTGTTGGAGAAGTTGCTAAATTTGAAATGATACCATTATTTGTAATTGATTGAGCATTAGTAATTGGAGCAAATGTTAAAGTTGTTGAAGTGTTGGACGTAATCAAGGCAGTCGCTAAACCAACGGTATTTACTAAAGTTCCACCAGAATTGACTGTTAAATTACCACCTAAAATTAAACTACTTACGGTAATATTGTTTGATAAAACATCCACATTTCCATTTGCTGTTAATTGATAAGCGGCAGTTAAGTTTCGATTAACACCAGTTCCTCCATTTAAAACTATTTTACCTAAAGATAAATAGGCAGTACCAGTCCAAGGATCTACTCTAAACCCATTTACACTTCCACCTGCATCCGTAGAAATACCATCTCCAAATTGTGTAGTGTGCAAAGGCGATGTAGCTAATGAGGATGCTACAGCAGTTCCGTTGTTAAACTTAAGTGTATTTTCCGTAGCTGTTCCAGCATGTGGATCAACAAAAAGTAACAACCCACCAGTTAGATTAACTAAATTAGAAATTGAATTGAACAAAGGGATTCCCGTGGCTACTGAAGTTGCTGTGACCCCAGAATTTCCATCAATTTTTACAGTTCCGCCTGACTGATTAAAAATTGAAGCAGTACTTGAATTATCTATATTTCCATTTACATTTAGTATTCCACCAGAAATAGTTAAAGTTCCATTGTTACTCAATGAATTATTATTCAAAGTACACCCAACTGTTAAATCACCACCAGTAACTTTCAATTCTCCAGCGGCAGAAATACTTAAAGTTTTACAAACATTTCCAGCAGTAGAAGATGTTACTATATGATTTGGATTAATAATAACATTTTCGCAAGATACTGGAGGCACTACACCGCCAACCCAAGTAGAACCTGTATTCCAATCTCCAGTTTGTGCAGAAACATAAGCAACAAAAGTTGTTGTAAATGCAAAATAATCGTCTCCCGTTGGTACAATTGGACCTGGAGCTACTGTTGCAGTAATTCTATTTCCTGTTGCAGGTAAAGCACCTGCCGCGCCTGCGGCACTTCTTACCGTCCAAGGTCCTGTTAATGCTGCACTTTGAGATAATGATAAACTCGGATTATCAGAAACCAAACCATCAATAGCATTATAACCAACTTGAACAGTTGGGAGAGTTCCATATACTTCACCTGTTCCAGTAACTAATCTAATTGCTCTTGAACCAGTTGGAGCACCCGCTGGAGAAACAGTTCCAGTTGGAGTTGCTGGTCTAGAAGCCGTAATATTTGTAATTGAAGAACCTGTCGCCAAGGAACCAGTACCAGTATTTACAATTATTGGAGCATCAAATGGGAATGTTCTCGTTACAGAACCTCCAATAGAATTAAACTTAATTTGACCGTTAATAATATTTGAGGTTGCAGTTCCAGCAATACCTGCATAAGTAGGGTTTTCAAAACTTAAAGTTTTAGTTCCCATATTTATCACTCCGTTAGTCAAAGCAATAGGTGCAACAGCAATTAATTTTAAATCATTTGTGAAATTAGCACCTAAAGAACTATTGATAGTCAAGCCAGCAGTAATTTTTCTATTAGTTGGAACCTCAACACCTTCAACATTAACAACATTAGATGGCGCAGGTGTAAAAAATCCAATTCCTAAAGCATACAATGCAATTCTAACGGTTGGAGTTCCAGCAGCAGTTGTAAACGTACCTCCATTAGCTGTTCCAGATAAATTTCCTATACCAGCAATTGGGGCAAGAACATAACCAAAACCTGCATTAGTTACTGTAAAGTTGGTAATCTGCCCATTAGATCCGATTATTGGTGTGGCTGTTGGCCAGCACCCTGATGGGAAAGCCAAAGTAGCACCAGTTCCTACACCAGTAATAGCGAGAGTTGGAGGCACAGAATAAATTGAACTAGTAGCTCCGTTCAAATAAACTGAAACTACTTTTCCTTGAGCTACTGTAATAGTAAAATTTGATGTTGCTAAGGCTGCACCGCTAATTAGTGTTCCACCTGTAACCGTTACTGTTGGAGCAGCAGTATATCCTGAACCTTGAGCCGTAACTAGGTTTACAGCAGTTGGACCAGCAAAACCTATTGTTGGGGGTACTGTATAATTATTCCCACCTGTTGGTACAGAAACATTACCAACTCCAGAGGAAGCTATAGCGCCTTGGTCACTATTGATTGTTAGCCCACCAGATATTGATGCGATTCCACTTTTTTGAAGTGAAGAGTTTGCTGGACCATTAACTAATGTATTTACTAAAGTAGTTGCGGTTGCAGCAGTTGTTGGAGTACCTCCTGTAACTGAACTAAATACCGCAGTTGGTGAAGAGGAATATCCATTTCCAGCATTTGTTAAATTTAAACTTCTAACAGTCTGTGTTACCGAATCATAGTTAACAGTGGTTTTTGCTGCTGTACCCACATATAAAAAGGTTGCAGTTCCGCTTGCTACAGCTCCAGTGGTGTGGATTGGAGGTGCCGCTGCCAAAGGAATACCTGCAACGGTACAAACATATAAGTTATTACCATAAAAATATTGTGTGCCTAAGGTAACTGCTGTTACTACAAATGGATTCCCTAATATCCCTAGATTTCCTATCCACAACAAAGGTACAGTACCATTAGTAACAATTCCAGAGGTATGAGAAGGAGTTATTGCTCCATCAAATGAACCCGCTGTAGTTGCAAGATAAACTTCATTTCCAAAGAAATATCTAGTATTAATTGTTGCCGATCCACTCAAAACAAATGGAGAAACCGAAGCACCAAAAATAACAGGAGACAAAGCATAGCCAGCGCCCATTACTGGAACTACCAAATTGGTGACTTGCAAGTTATAAGGCTGACCAAATAATTGAATAGTGTTATCAACAGCTAGTTTTCCTCCAGTGTTTAAAGTACCTGCCGTATTTGCTAATGATGTTGTAATTAAATTTTGAGTAGTACCTATGTTTAAAGTTCCATTGGATTGAAAAAACAATGTTCTAACAAAACCACTAGTTCCATTTCCTTCAAAAGTTCCTGTACCATCAAAATTTTGACTGGTACTTCCACCAACTTGGCTTCCATTAAAGTTTAAAAAAGTACTTGCGCAAGCTAAATTAGCATATCCATTATTAGTAAAATTACCTCCTACGTTAAGCGTTTGTCCAACTGGAGCAGCGGCATTGTTGTGAGGGAAAAATTTTCCAGTTGAACCAATTGTTAAATTTCCAGTTACAGATAATGGAACAGAACTGGCGCCCCACTGCAAAATTCCATTTACATTTATAGAATTTTGACTTATTGCTTGATCAATTGTTACTACCGATCCTAAAGGAATAGTAACATTGTCTGCTGCAGGTACAATTCCACTTGACCAAGTGGCTGGGCTACTCCACAAACCACCTAGTGCAGTAGCGGTAGCATTTCCTGGCAGTGATGAAACTAAAGAAATATTATCTATTGATGAAGGCGGTTGTGCACCAGTAGAAGTATCACTTTTCCAAGCAAAGATTAATCTAAATGTTGTACCAGCTAATGAAGGAAGAAGAGACAAAGTAATATTTTGTACTGAATTTGCTGGAATTACATTACCAACATTACTTGTGCCCACATAAGTTGCTCCAGTAATACTAGCTGGAACTAGTGTTACACCAGAACCTGGATGTGCTGCTTGACCCACAGGAATAATTGTAGTAGGAGCTGTGAAAACTTGCCACATATCCCAAGTAGTTTCGCCTTGTGATAATGAATTGAAAGATAAAACAATTTTTGTTTCTCCGGCGGGAACAGTAATGTCTTTGTAAAAGTAGTTTACACAAGGTAAAGTGACATCATAATTTGTAGATGCACCTACCGTATTAGAAACAAAAGCTCTATTGCCACTAATTGGTGCTCCAGCAGCAGCAGTTCCACCAGTTCCAAGAAACCAAGGATTGTTGGCACTACTTGAGTTTGTCCAGCCATTTGCTGCAAATGTTGACCCTACTTCAAAACCACCATCCGTGGCGGGATTTATTAATGTTGTTTGAGCAAACGAAATGTTGGCAAAAACAAATATTAAAAAAGTTGTTATAAATACATTTTTATTCCGATTTAGTTCATTCGAACTTTTGGAATTTCTACTTAAGTTTTTAGTATAACTTGTTCGATGCAGAAAAGTTTGGTAAATTTTTTTCATAAAATTGATTAATTAATTTAGTACATCAAACATACTCAAAAAAATTAACAATTTGTT
>JBBRCJ010000021.1:0-47523 GCA_038204955.1 Flavobacteriales bacterium | reverse complement strand
TGTGCGAATTTATCAATTAGTCAAAACCAACAAGTAACTTGGTCAGGTATTAGTATTTCAGGAAAAACAGGATTATCCTTCAAAGGATTATTTGCAGCTAATAGCTCGTTTGGGAGTAATTGGGAAGGGTCTAATTTTGCACCTAATCAAGATTTTGTGGGTGTTGAATATAGAATAGATGGCGGAGCTTGGACGAAAGCTATAGTTTTTTACGCGAGTGCTATTACCAGCAGTCAAACATTAAAACTTGAAACTACTGGTGATTTAATTGGTGATGGAGCAGATTTAACTTATGTATTTACTGAATACACTGCCACAATTCCTTTAACAGGAACAACATTAGATTTACGATTAAATTGTTCTGCAAATGGTTCTTCAACAGAAGAGTTTGCAGTTGATAATTTTAGACTGTTTGAGGCTCCTGTGGCTGTTGCCCCAACGGTAACAACTACCGCAGCTACTACAGTAGGTGCTGTAAAAGCTACACTAGCAGGTAATGTAACTGCTGACGGCGGTGCTACAGTTACGGATAGAGGTGTAGTTTGGGCAACAACAGTTAACCCAACTACTGCTAATACTAAAGTAGCTATAGGCACTGGAACAGGTGTTTTTAGTCAATTAGTTACAGGATTACCTGCAGCAACTTTAATTCATTTTAGAGCCTATGCAATTAATTCCGCTGGCACCTCTTACGGAGCTGATTTGACTTTTACAACGAATGCCGCATTGAGTGCAACAACAGCTCAAACGAATGTTTCTTGTAATGGAGGGTCTAATGGTTCGGCTACTGTGACTGCTTCGGGCGGTGTAACACCTTATACTTATTCTTGGGCACCTAGTGGAGGAACTGCTGCAACCGCTTCGGGACTTACAGCGAATGCTTATACCTGTACGATAACGGATAGTGAAGGAACTCAACTAGTTAAAAATTTTACAGTAACCCAGCCAACTGCTCTAGTAATAACGGCTGCTTCGCAAACCAATATTTCTTGTAATGGCGGCTCTAATGGTGCTGCGACTGTGAATGTCCCAACAGGAGGAACGCCTGGCTATACTTACAATTGGACACCAGGGAACCCAACAGGAGACGGAACTACTTCCGTATCGGGCTTGACCGCTGGTACTTGGACTTGTACCGTAACGGATGCTAACGGATGTACCGCTGCTAGGAGTTTTACAGTAACCCAGCCAACTGCTCTAGTAGTAACGGCTGCTTCGCAAACCAATATTTCTTGTAATGGTGGCTCCAATGGTGCTGCGGCTGTGAATGTCCCAACAGGAGGTACTGCCGGCTATTCATTCAACTGGACACCAGGGAACCCTACAGGCGACGGAACTACTTCAGTATCGGGCTTGACCGCTGGAACTTGGACTTGTACCGTAACAGATGCTAACGGATGCACTGCCTCACAAAACTTTACAGTAACTCAACCATCAGCAATCACTTCATCGGTTTCCTCGCAAACAAATGTTTCTTGTAATGGAGGAACAAATGGTAGTGCCACGGTTTCAGTTTCTGGTGGAACAGCGGCTTATACTTATTCTTGGGCACCAAGTGGAGGAACTGCTGCAACTGCAACTGGTCTTGGAGCGGGAGCTTATACGTGTACTATTACCGATGCAAACTCGTGTACAAAAACACAAAGCGTAACTATTACACAACCATCAGCAATCAATTCTTCGATTGCAGCGCAAACAAATGTTTCTTGTAATGGAGGAACAAATGGTAGTGCCACGGTTTCAGTTTCTGGCGGAACAGCGGCTTATACTTATTCTTGGGCACCAAGCGGAGGAACTGCTGCAACTGCAACTGGTCTTGGAGCGGGAGCTTATACGTGTACTATTACCGATGCAAACTCGTGTACGAAAACACAAAGCGTAACTATTACACAACCAACTGCAATTAATAATGCAGTAACAAATACATCAGGTGTTTTAACTGCTACACAAGCTGGAGCAACTTACCAATGGTATCAATGTCCGAATACACTATTAACTGGTGAAACAAATCAAACCTATACACCAACTGTAACTGGAGATTACAAAGTAACAATTACTGTTGCAACTTGTACAGTTACCTCAGCTTGTGTTACCGTAGCTACTTTGGGCAGTTCCGATTTTGAAGCAAATGCCAAGTTTGTAATCTATCCAAATCCTACGCACGGAATATTGAATGTAACAAGTGCTTTTGATATTGATTTAAACATCATTACTCAATTAGGACAAATTGTTAAATCATTTAAAGTAAATGGTAACACTTTGAATACAATCAATGTAGAAGAATTATCGGATGGTATTTATTTTATAACTGGTGCTAATAGTTCAAACATAGCTACACAAAAATTAATTATTAAAAATTAATTTTAAATTTCTGTAAAGACTGTGTTTAATAATACAGTCTTTACTTTTTTAATTAAATAAATTTTTTATTTAAATATAATTAATCATATACTTATCATGGAAAGAAGATTTTTTATTAAACAAGCAAGTATTGTAACCACTGGTTTATTGGCTCTTTCAAATACTGACGTTTTTGCAAGCGAATCCAAAGAAAAGAGTAATACTATAATTAACATAATGCCTTTTTCAGCAACTTCTTTAAAAATTAAATTAAAAGGAAATGTTGTTGATGCTATAACTTTGCAACCTATTAAAAATTGTAAAATGATAGTAAAAACAAAAAAAAATAGATTTTTTGCTACCACAAAAGACATAGTAACTGAAAATGGTAATTATACCATTCAATCTGGTTTTACTGCGGCAGGAAGATTAATGGAGAAAGTTCAAGTTGAAATTCATGCTAATGGTTATAAATCATACCAGAGTTTTATTTATTTAACCCCAAATGGGTGCAGTTTGCATAGTCAGGATTGGAACTATAATAAAAATTTTGACTACAATATTCACTGTCCAAAAAATGAAAGTATTGGAAATCAAATTAATTCAGTATTTAATTTTCATTTGGTAAAAGGCTAAATTGTTTAAAGAAAACGTGATAAATAAATTAGTGTATAAAATTTATTGAATTGTAATTATTTTATTTAGCGCAAGCATTTTTTTAAAATAAACTAAGAAAAATTAATTATTAAAAAAATGAATTAAATTAAATTTTATTAATAAGCCTAAATAATCTATTGAACCTAAAATTTAACAGACATTTTACCAACTCTTTTTGAGTAATATGTTAAAATATAAACAACTTTAAAAAGGTCGGTTTCAAAATTGAAATCGACCTTTTTTATTAAAATAAGTTAAATTACATTCTGTAAACAATTGCATTTACATTCATCCCAGCACCAACAGATGCGAATATGAGTACGTCACCTTTGTTAAGCATTTGATTTTCAATCTTTCCGTTAACAATCAGGTCATATAAAGTAGGGATTGTAGCAACACTTGAGTTACCTAATGTATTAATACTCATTGGCATTATGCCTTCTGGAGGCGCTTGTTTATATAATTTATAAAAACGATTAATAATAGCTTCATCCATTTTTTCATTGGCCTGATGAATTAGAATTTTTTTTACTTCGCCAATATTAATTCCACTTTCATCTAAACATTCTTTCATTGCTTTAGGGACTTGATTTAATGCAAACTCATAAATTTTTCTTCCGTGCATTTTTATATAACGCACATCAGGATCTAGGGTTTTATTAAATGATTTTCCGAAAAACAGAAAATAGCCTTCATCATAACTAAAAGTTGCTGATGCGTGCGCTAAAATTCCGCCATCGTTATTAGTAGCTTCTATAATTGTTGCACCTGCACCATCACTATAAATCATGGAATCTCTATCATGAACATCTACCACTCTTGATAAGGTCTCAGCTCCAATTACTAAACATTTTTTTGCCATTCCTGATTTTATAAATGCTTTCGCTTGAATTACTCCTTCAATCCAACCAGGGCAACCAAATAAAATGTCATAACCAACACATTTCGGATTTTTAATTCTTAATTTATGTTTTACTCTAGTAGCTAAACTAGGCAGTATGTCCGACTGAATAGTATCTTTACGAACATCTCCAAAATTGTGTGCAAAAATTATATAGTCTAATGTTTCCGGATCGATATTAGCATTTTTAATGGCTTTTTTTGATGCTTCAAAAGCCAAATCGGAAGAGGTTAAATTATCATCTGCGTACCGTCTGGCTTCAATTCCAGTAATATCTTTAAATTTAGATGCAATTATCTCATTTGGATATGGAAATTTTGTTCCGTCTTCATTTAAAAAATCGTGTTGAGCAAATTCTAAATTACTAACTGATTTAGCTGGAATACAACTTCCAGAACCTGTGATTTTTATATTCATAGCAACAAAAATGTGAATTTTTTGTAAAATTAGGAATAAAATTCTAAAAAAGTAAAAAAATTATTATATGCGTGCATACTATTACGGATTTACAATTTAATAGATATTAAAAATAGGATTTAGTTATATTTATTGTGAATTTTTTGCATTTTATGATTATTTTTAATAATTGCGTTATAAATTTTCACCATGCTGTGATAAATCCAAACCTAATACTTCAGACGCTTCACTAACCCGTAGTGGTGTTATTTTATTTACAATCCAAAATAATGTGTAGGAGACTAAAAATGAAAAAAGGGACACCATTAAAAGTGCTTTAAATTGAGTAAAGAAAAGTTTAGTTTCTCCAAAAATGAGTCCTTGATTCACAACTACTGAATTAATTTTTTTCGATGCAAATACTCCTGTTAACAGCATTCCTGTCATTCCGCCCACACCGTGGCAAGCAAAAACATCAAGTGCATCATCAATTTTGCCTTTTGGAAATTTACTTACTACAATATTACTCACCAAACTTGCAATAATTCCTATAGAAATTGCGTGAGAAACACTCACATATCCTGCTCCTGGTGTTATTGCAACCAAACCTACAACAGCCCCAATACAAGCATTCATAGCCGAAACTTTGTGCCCTAAAATTTTATCATAAAACACCCAAGTCATTGCAGCCGCTGCAGCCGCAACAGTTGTAGTACCAAGTGATTGTGCTGCTAACCCATTAGCGGCTAATGAAGAGCCTGCGTTAAAACCAAACCATCCAAACCAAAGTAATCCTGTACCAAGGAGCACATAGGTTATTCTTGCAGGAGTAGTTTTTTGATTTTTTCGTTTTCCTAAAAAAATTGCCCCCGCTAGAGCTGCCCAACCCGCACTCATATGAACTACCGTGCCTCCAGCAAAATCAAGTACTCCCATTTTAAAAAACATACCTTCTGGGTGCCAAGTGCTATGTGCTAGTGGCGTATAAATGAGCAAAACAAACAAAACCATAAATAATAAATAAGCCCAAAATCGAATGCGTTCTGCGAAAGCACCTGTAATTAATGCAGGTGTTATTATTGCAAATTTTGCTTGAAAAAGTGCAAATAGTAAAAATGGAATTGTAGGAGCCATTGGCCATGCTGAATTTATATCTACATTATGAAAAAATAAATACGGAATGGGATTTCCTATTAAACCAAATTCAGATGGCCCAAAAGAGAGTCCAAAACCAATAACAACCCAAAGTAGGGTTACAATTACCATTGCCATAAAACTTTGCAACATAGTACTAATTACATTTTTTTTGCCTACCATACCGCCATAAAAAAAACCTAATCCAGGTGTCATCAGTAATACTAATGATGTTGCTACTAACATCCAAGCCGTGTCTCCTGTGTCAAAATGTGATGAAGGATTAGTAGAAACCGAATCGTTCATTAAAAAATCGGCTAATAATGAAGCGAATAATAAAATTAATAAAAGACCGCTTAATATTATTTTTCTCATAATTTAGAAAGTAAAAAAAGAATGATTATGATCAAAAATAATATATTTAAGATATTATTTGGGTAACACTAATGTGTTTATGCAAATAATTATTATTATTAAAGTATTAGCCCTATTTTTTTAAGAGTTTTTTAAAATAAGATTCGTTTTTTTAGAATATGGTATTTTGATTAGTAATATTTTATACCATAAGTGAAGCTGTATGGAAATTAGCATTTAAAATAAATAATTGGAAAAACATAGAAATTCGAGATTGGATCGATTAAAGTTTTTTCTATTTGTATTTAAAACTTTTTTTTAAAATACATACTATTTATGTGTCATTTTGATTTGCATTATCGTTGCTAATTGTAAAGCCTGTTCCTTAATTTTTTCTGAATTATCTCCTTTAAAATTTTCGTTGACAGTAGAGTAAAAATGATTTAGCCAAATTTGAAATAATTCAGGAGTTAGTTTTACTTTTTTATTAATATCTAAATGTATGTTAGTTAAATTATTAGTATAACCACCTGTATCAAATATAAGTTGCGACCAAAACGTAACTAAAATAGGTAAATGTTCTTCTATTTTTATTTTAACAACATCTGTAAAAATATAGCTTATTGAATCATCTGAAAGTAATTTTTTATAAAATTCGTCTACTAATTGGTATAAATTGGCTTGGTTTTTTATATCATCCATTTTTTTAAGATTGTTTTTTTTTTTCGTAGTTTTTTCAAGTTATTCAATTAAAAAGTAGTGATTAGGCAGAATTTCTACTTGCATTCGTATTTCCAAATAGTGATCGAATAACTATTTTTTCATAAACGGTCAATATATTTTTGTTCAAAACTTCGTCTTTTTGCAATTCTTTTATTTTAATTAAAGCGTATTGTTGAATAGTTAAAAGTGGCAAAACAATTTTTTCTCTCATTTCAATGGAAGCCTTACCGTCGGGATAATTCTCCATAAGTTCGTTAAAATTTGCTATTTTTAACAACATTTTTTTAGTTAATAAAAATTCATCATATATAATTTGCCAAAATTCACCAAACTCGTCATCCTTTTGCATATACGATGTGAGTGAAAAAAAAGATTTTTTTAACGACATCATACTGTTTTCAAGTAATGTTTTAAAAAACAAAGAATTAGTATATAAATTTTGAATTTCATGCCATTTATTTTCTCTCAACAGTTGATATAAGGCTGTTCCAACACCGAAAAAACCAGGCACATTTTGCTTTAATTGACTCCAAGAACTTACAAAAGGTATGGCTCTTAAATCATCAAAATTTAATTCGTTCCCTTTATTTCTTTTGGCGGGTCGGCTTCCAATATTTGCTTTTACAAAATAGTTTAAAGTACTCATTTGTTCTAAATAAGGAAGAAACTTTGGATGGTTTTTAAAAGCATAGTATTTTTGGTACCCTATTTGTGAAAGCTTTTCTATTATATTTTTTTCATCTTCTGATAAAATATTTTCGTTTTTGTTAAAAACTCCATTTGAAACTCCAGCACTAATTAAATTTTCAATATTAAATCTACAAGATTCAAGTGTTCCAAAATTAGAACTTATAGTTTGCCCTTGAACTGTTAATTGAATTTCTTGATTTTCAATAGTTGGTCCTAATGAGGCATAGAAATTATGAGTTTTCCCTCCACCTCGTGCAGGAGGTCCCCCACGACCATCAAAAAAAATAATTTTTATTCCATATTTTCTTGAAACTTCGGTGATTTGTTGTTTGGCTTTGTAAATACTCCAATTCGCCATTAGGTATCCTCCATCTTTAGTACCATCCGAAAAACCTAGCATTACAGTTTGTTTACCTCCTCGATTTTTTAAATGATTTACATATGCTTCATTAGTAAAAAGTTCTTCCATTATCTGAGCGGCTTTTTCTAAATCGGAAATTATTTCAAACAAAGGAACTATATCAACCGTTGGATTTTTCCAGTCACATAATTTTATTAGAGCCAAGGTCTCTAAAACATGAAACGACGATTCGTTATTGCTTATAATATATCGGTTGGCACTTAATTCACCGTTTTTTTGTTGAATTGTTTTTATCGCATAAATAGATTCAATAGTTGCAATAGTTAAGGGTTGTTCAAAATCATTCGGGTTAAGTTTTTCTTTTAAAGTTGCTAAAACTTGTAATTTTTCTTGATTATTTAGGGTTTGATAATTTTTAGTAAGAATTCTTTTTTCAATATAAAACTTTAGTATATCTTGAATTACGGCATCATGAATTTGGCTGTTTTGACGGACATCAATTGTTGCAAAATAGAATCCGAAAAGTGCCACTTTATCGAGTAGTTCTTGAACTTCGTTTAGATATAGAGAATTATTATGGGTAATTAAATTATTTTTAATTAAAAGTAATTTTTTAGTAAATTCTTCAATAGTTATAAACAAGGTTTGCTGTGTATAAAATAGCGAATTGTACAATTGTTGTTCTAAATCGACTACTAAATGAGCTACATTTGCAAAGGTTAATTTTCTTTTAATTTTTTTTATCTCTTCATAATAACATCTTAAAATAGCATTTCTTAAACGATTGGCTACTTCTAAAGTGATTTTTGAATTTACAAATGGATTTCCGTCGCGATCGCCGCCAGGCCAAAAACCGAGAGCAATTATAGCGTTTGAAAATTCTTTTTGCGAAATTATGTTTTTACGAATATAAGAGGCAATAGCTCCTGCGGTTTGATAAAATACATTTTCAAGATACCAAATTAAACTAATCGCTTCATCAAGCGGTGTGGTTTTTTCTGTTCTAATAAATGGAGTTTTTCCTAATTGAGAAAGTAAATCTTTTATAGTTGTTAAATCATTTTTTCCGACTGCCTTTGTTAAGTCGGTTATTATTCCTAAAACGGCACCAGGATAAAACTGGGTTGGATGAGCAGTAAGAACAGTTCTAACAGTAAAGTTTTCTAAAAATAACGCCACTTCATCTGCATTGTTTTTAGATACTATTTTCTCTTGAATTTCTCGCAAAGAACCACTTCCTTCAAGGTTATTTATGGTCGAAAAACTGGCATCTTCGATGGCATCAAATAAAACAATTTGTCGTTCAACATATTGAATAAACCTAAAAAATAAATCAATTTTATCACTTTCTGAGGCGGTACTAAAAAATTCATTAAAAAAATGATTTACAATTTCAATTGGACTTTCATTATTTTTAAATCCTTTTTCACATATATCAGAAAACAAGGGTAATAAAGCTCCTGTATTATTAATTGCATCAAAAGGTAAAGTAATAAAAACGCTGTTATAAATGTGAAATTTAGCACTTACATTTTCATTAAAACTTTCTAATTTTGTGGAACTATACATTTTTATTTTTTTTGCATTTTATAAATGTATAAAAAGTAATTCACTCCACAATTAAAAGAATTTTATTTTGATGATTTAAAGGTTAAAGAATTTTTTAAAATTATCTAAACGTTTAATTATTTAATTTTTAATTTTTTTGCTAATACTATTCTAATTATGCTCAAAATTGGTTGTTCTTAAATCTAATATTTAATTTATAAATCTAAAACAAAAATTTAGTCGATAAAAAGTTTGATTCATCTTCACTAATAATTTTATTAAAAATTTCTTTATTTTCTTTATTTTCTTTGGTAGCAACTACGGTTCTAATTGAAAAGGAGCGAAGCGCATCATAAACGGACAATGTTCCCTCAGCAGAATCTTTTCGACCAGTAAACGGAAAAGTATCAGGACCGCGTTGGCATTGAACGTTGATGTTAACTCTTGAAACTTGATTTACCAAACCGTCAATTAAATGAGAAATCTCCTTAGTATCTGTTCCAAAAACGCTCACTTGTTGTCCGAAATTTGAAGTTATCATATAATCTATTGGTTCATCAAGGTTTGAAAAAGAAACAATGGGTACTATAGGTCCAAATTGCTCTTCCCGATACAGTTTCATACCTTCTTTAACTGGATAAACGACTGCAGGAAAAAACAAACTTCCGTTTTGAATTGTACCATTTTCATTCATAACTTTTGCCCCTTTTTCAAGTGCATCAGATATACAAAGGTTCAGATAATTTATTTTTTCTATTTCTGGCAAAGGAGTAATTTGAACATTTTCATCCCAAGGTAAGCCATATTGTAATGCATCAACTTTTTCACAAAACAATTTTAAAAAAGCGTCTTTTATTTTTTCGTGTACAAAAATTATTTTTAAAGCAGTACATCGTTGACCATTAAATGATAAACTGCCTAAAATACATTCATCAACAGCATTTTTTAAATTGGCGTTTTCTAATATTACTGCCGGATTTTTGGCGTCTAAACCCAATATTGCTCGAAGACGATTTACTTTTGGATGCGCTTTTTTTATATCTGATGCTACTTTGCTTGAACCAATTAAGGTTAAAACATTTATTTTTCCAGTTTCCATTAATGGATTTACAATTTCACTTCCTTTTCCATATAAATAATTAACAACCCCTTTTGGAAAACTATTTTTAATTGCTTTTGACAAACAATAGTGCAATAAGCAGCCGTGTTTTGGTGGTTTAAATAATATTACATTTCCCATAATTAAGGCGGGAATCAATAAGGTATAGGTTTCATTTAATGGATAATTATAGGGACCAATGCAAAGTGTGATTCCAAGTGGTGAGCGACGCACTTGTCCAATAACACCTTCTTCAATAGTGAAAGACGCTGATTTCCTATCTAATTTTTTTAATGATTCTATAGTGTCGTAAATGTATTTTACTGTTCGGTCAAATTCTTTTTCAGAATCCTTTAAAGACTTTCCAATCTCCCATTGCAACAAGTGAACCACTTCGCCGCGAAGTGAAATCATTTCGGTAATAAATTTTTCTACATATTGAATCCGTTGTTCAACCGATAACATTGGCCATTCACCAAAGCCATTATCGTATGCTCTTTCAGAACTTTCTAGACATTCAAATGCTTCAGGCAAACCTGTTTTTGGAGTTTTACCGATAACGACGTGTTCCAATTCACCATTTTGGTTTGGCGCGCAAATAGCCGATTTTATTTCGGTAAAAGGCGTTGTCCAAGTTTTAAATTCTCCATCAATTAAATATTCTGTCTGCTCAACAAATGGAATTTGGTCTTTGTCAATTTTTGTAAAAACGTCGAACAATTGACTTTTGGTGATTGTATTTGGCATTATATATTGATTTAAATATTAGAAAAATAAATATACCTCATTTTTTTATATTTTTAAAGATGAACAACTCATAAATTGAATTTTTTGTTGAATAAAAAATTCCAAATTTCTTAATTTGAAATTTGGGATTTTTTTGAATGTTTAAAAAAAGCCTTAAAATCAATAGCTGTGTTGACTTTAAGGCTTCTAACTTTACTCTTGACTAATAACTAATTACTAGTTACTAATTTTTACATATAAGCCTCAATTGGCGCGCAACTACAAACTAGGTTTCTATCGCCATAAGCTTCATCCACTCTTCGAACGGTTGGCCAAAATTTATTATCGGCAATATACTCTAGCGCAAAAGCGGCTTCTTCACGAGTGTAGGGATAAACCCATTCGTTGGCAGTTACCATGGCTAATGTATGTGGTGCATTTTTCAAAATATTATTTATATCATCAATTGATGATTTTTCAATTTCTTTTCTAATAGAAATCATTGCGTCACAAAAACGATCTAATTCTGCCAAATCCTCCGATTCAGTTGGTTCAATCATCATAGTTCCAGCAACAGGAAATGAAACTGTTGGCGCATGAAATCCGTAATCCATCAATCGTTTTGCTATATCGGTAACTTTTATTCCGTTTTCTTCAAAGGCTCTACAATCAATTATCATTTCGTGTGCCGCACGACCTTTTTCGCCAGAATATAAAATAGGGTAGTGGCTTTCCAATCTTGCTTTCATATAATTAGCGTTCAAAATGGCATATTTAGTAGCATTGGTAACACCTTCGGCACCCAACATACAAATATATCCGTAAGAAATTAAACAAACTAAAGCAGAACCGAAAGGTGCAGCCGAAATTGCTGTAATGGCTTGGTCACCACCAACTGGGATAATCGGATTGGTTGGTAAAAACGGCACTAATTTATCGTTTACACAAATAGGGCCAACACCTGGACCCCCACCTCCGTGAGGAATTGCGAAAGTTTTATGTAAATTCAAGTGGCAAACATCGGCACCAATTGTTGCTGGGTTAGTCAAACCCACTTGTGCGTTCATATTAGCACCATCCATATAAACTAATCCTCCATTTTCGTGAATTAAGTTTGTGATTTCGATAATTGCACTTTCAAAAACACCGTGAGTTGAGGGGTAAGTGACCATCAAAGCCGCTAAATTATCTTTATGTTCTAAGGCTTTTTCTCTTAAATCGTCCACATCAATATTTCCGTCTGGACTCGTTTTGGTTACAATGATATCCATACCACACATTGCTGCTGATGCCGGATTTGTTCCGTGAGCCGAAGATGGGATCAAACAAATTTTTCTGTGTGAATCACCTCTTGACAAATGATACGCTCGAATGGTCATTAAACCAGCATATTCACCTTGTGCACCAGAATTGGGTTGTAATGTTGTACCTTGAAAACCAGTAACAACGTTTAATTGTTGTTCTAATTTTTTTAGCATAATTTGATATCCTTCAGCTTGTTCAATAGGAGCAAAGGGATGAATATTGTTCCAATTTGCCATTGATAGCGGCAACATTTCTGCAGCAGCGTTCAATTTCATGGTACAAGATCCTAAAGATATCATGGAATGATTTAGGGCTAAATCCTTACGTTCTAATTTTTTAATGTAACGCATCAACTGGCTTTCTGAATGATTGTTGTTGAAAACGTCGTGTGTTAAAAAAGTTGTTGTTCTTAATAAATTTTGTGGAATAGTATTTCCATTTTCTAATTCAGAAATTTGAAAAGAAGTTTTACCTGTTGCTTCGGCAAAAATGGAAATTATCTGGTTAATATCAGTAATCGAAGTAGTTTCGTTTAACGAAATCGAAATGGTATCTGCATCGATATAATAAAAATTAACTTCGTTTTTTTCGGCAATTGCTTTTACTTTTTTAGCATCGGCTTTTACTGAGAGGGTGTCAAAAAAGGAAGTGTTAGTTTGATAAACGCCTAATTTATTCAAGGCATCGGCAGTTGTTGTTGCACTTGAGTGTACTTTATTAGCAATATATTCTAACCCTTTTGGTCCGTGATACACAGCATACATTCCAGCCATAACCGCAAGTAAAACTTGTGCAGTACAAATATTTGAAGTCGCTTTTTCACGCTTAATGTGTTGCTCACGGGTTTGTAATGCCATTCGCAATGCTCGATTTCCGTTGGTGTCAATGGTAACACCGATAATCCGTCCGGGCATTGAACGTTTGTATTCTTGTTTGGTTGCAAAAAATGCTGCGTGTGGCCCACCGTAACCTAGCGGAATACCGAAACGCTGTGAAGTTCCAACAACAACATCGGCTCCCATTTCGCCTGGGGGTGTTAATTTTACTAACGATAATATATCGGCAGCAACAGCAACTTTTATTTCATTACTTTTTGCTTTTGCAATAAAACCAGCATAGTCATAAAGTTGACCATATTTACCAGGATATTGAAGTATTGCTCCATAAAATTCATCTGAAAAATCGAAAGTCTCGTGATTACCAACTACCAGTTCTACTCCGATTGGTGTGGAACGTGTTTGCAACACAGAAAGTGTTTGTGGTAAAATTTCATCCGAAACGAAAAATTTATTTATGTTATTTTTTTTCTGGTCACGTGTCCGAACGTCGAATAATAATGCCATTGCTTCTGCGGCCGCTGTACTTTCATCGAGTAATGAGGCATTGGCGATTTCCATTCCGGTAAGTTCAATAACCGTAGTTTGGTAGTTTAAAATGGCTTCCAAACGACCTTGTGCAATTTCTGCCTGATAAGGCGTGTAAGCAGTGTACCAACCTGGATTTTCAAAAATATTTCGTTGAATTACTGCAGGTACAATAGCTGGGTGATAGCCTAAACCAATATACGATTTGAAAACTTTATTTTTTTTACCCAATTCTGAAATATGATTTAAAAATTCATATTCAGTCATTGGAGCGTCTAACTGTAATTCGTTTTTTAGGCGAATATCTGATGGTATAGTTTCATAAATCAACTGATCTAAAGTTTCAACTCCAATTGTTTTTAACATTTGGTTTAGGTCGGTCTCCCGTGGTCCTAAATGGCGTAATGCAAATCCGTCTTGTTTCATTTTTATTTGTGTAGAAAGTTGTGTGTATTTTTTATGTGTTTGAACTAAATTCAAATCGGACACAAAAGTAATTATTAATCTTCTAAAATTAAGTTAAACAAGGTGTAATTTTTTGTCGAATTTTTAACTTTTTATGCAGGTTATCAACAATATGATTAAATTTGCTTAATGACAAATTTGAAACGATTTTTCGATTTTTACTTAAATTCAAGTTTACAAGTTGCGTTGGCGGTGTTGGGGTATTCGAAAATTGGTGCTTTACATTTTGATAAAAACGTTGATTTTACTTGGTTTTATTTCGTTTTTTTTGCTACAATTGTGGGTTATAATTTTTTAAAATATGACGCAGTTTTTACAAATAGAAATCACTACTTTATAGTAAAATACTTTTCTGTTTTTGTTGTTTCAACGATAAGTTTTTTGTTATCTATTTATTTATTTTTCATGTTGAATTCTGAAATAAAAATTGCCGTTTTGTGTTGCTCTTTTTTGGTTATTTTGTATCCATTTATGCGGCGTTTTTGGTATTTGAAAACGGGTTGTGTTGCACTTTGCGTTACTGCTTTCGTTTTTTTGCCTTTTTTCAAAATCACCCTAGTCGAAATTAAAACTAATGAATTTCTTTTTATAACAAAACTCTTTCTTTTTATTTTGGCTTCAATGATGCCTTTTGAAATTTATGACGCTCAATTTGACGATAAAAAACTACAAACTATTCCGCAGAAATTTGGAGTTAAAATTACTAAGTTAGTTGCTTATCTTTTGATTTTAGGCTTTCTGTTAATAAGTTATTATCTTGATGAAAATTTCAAAATTGATTTTACTATTGCCTTTTTAATGGTTTTAGCGATTTTTTTCTCAAGCAAAAAACGTTCAAAGTATTTTTGTAGCTTTTGGGTCGAAAGCATTCCTGTTTTTTGGTGGGTTTTACTACTTCTCGGCTAGCGTTTTTATAAACTCGTTTCGTTCTTTAATGAAATTGGTCAAATGACTCTTCAAAATAATTGTATCAAATACTTTTCCAAAAATTCCAAATGGAGTTTCGTAGTTTATTTCGTCTTTCATAGTTATATATTCATTTTCTTGCTCAAAAAAATGTTGGTGTTTGAAACTTTTAAATTTGCCCAAAATCATTTCATCTACAAAATAAGAATAAAAATTCATTTCAGAAATTAAACTTTGATGCGTTAAATAAAACCCGAAATGTTTGCCGCGCCAAGTCACAGTTTCTCCTTTATTTATTAAACCTGAAGTTATTCCAGCAATTGCGGTTTCTTTAGATTTTGATGTGGACTGCTTGTGAATATCTATATTTCTGTTGAGGTCGAAAACGATATTTAAAGGTGCATTTATTTTTGTTGTTAATCTTATGGTTGTCATTGTAAGAATTTTTATTTGTTATTGAATTTTGCAATTTTAAACCTTCGGTTCAAATCATAAGCAACAAACAAGAGTACTGGCAAGTCGATAAGTATTAATATATGTTCTGAAAATGCGAAGGTGAAATTTAAAATAATAGAAAGTAGAAAACTAAAAGATTTTATTAAAAAACTAGTTTGAAAATTTCCTATCCAATTTAATACAAACTTAAAATTATACTTAAAAATCAAAATGAAATTCAATAAAATCATTATAATTTCTACCATAAAACATTCAAAAAAAGCGGCTTTAAAACTTGTGATTTTTAGAAAATTATAATTTATAAAACTTGATAAAAGTAATGTTAAAGCAATATAAAAACAACGGTATTTCACATTAAAATCGGGTACACATTGCAATTCAATTTCCTTGTTTTCTTTGCTAGGAACAATCACTTTTCTGTTGAAAGAAATAAGTTTATACAACTTTTTTAAAAAATAGTTTACAGGTTTCCAATTGCCCACTTTTTCTATGCAAGGAAACGAAAAACCAATGACCTTCAATAAACTATCTATACCGTAAAGCACGGTTTTATTTTCGTTGTCAACCAATGCAATTTCGTTTGATGCTCTTTTTACATCTATAAATTTTCGTTCTTCTATAGATAATTGACAATAGGGTTTCTTGCCGTTTTCGTCTAGCATTTCTGCATTAATGAATCCTTTAGTATATACTTTACACAATGGGCAATCGTCATCATAAAGTAAAGTATGGTTTTCAAGAGTTTTCATTTTTTATTATTTTATAATTTTCTTCCCTTCAATAGTGATCTTTGAAC
The DNA here is from genome assembly GCA_038204955.1 of Flavobacteriales bacterium. Classification (GTDB taxonomy): domain Bacteria; phylum Bacteroidota; class Bacteroidia; order Flavobacteriales; family Flavobacteriaceae; genus Flavobacterium. The sequence continues at coordinate 31,302 of JBBRCJ010000021.1, read as the reverse complement.
CAATGGCTAAAAACGTAGATGTTGGTTTTAAATCTTGCAAAAACGAAAAATCTTGACCGTAAACATTTACAAAATCAACATTAATTTTAGTTTCAATAACTTGTAATTGTTGCCATCTTGGATGTGTAACTTCGTATTCAATTGTTTTTTTATCGTTGAATTTGGTATAGCCAAAATAATGCTCGGTAATAAACTCCGCTTCTGAATTTTTTTCAATTGGCATTACTTTTTTCAAGGTTTTCATTACAATTGAATTCCATTTATTGTCTTTTTTCCATTCGTATTGAAAGGATTTTTGAGTTTCGTTTTCTACTCTCGAATTTCGCATCTTTAAAGTTTCGTAATGTTCTTTGTACAAAGTATTGGCGACTAAAGTTATAGCGTGTTTTGGCACAATTTCTTTTATAAAAACTACGCCACGTTTCCAAACTCCATTCTCATAACTTTTTACATAAAAGCGTAAATTCACTTCTTCAAAATTGATATGAAAAGGAATTTTTAATCCCAAAACTTTTACGTTTTCAAACATAAAGCCTATTAAACTTATGTAACATTTGTTGTTCCATAAATCCATTTCGGTTCCAATTGGAATGTATTTTTCTAATAATTTTTGGTCAATTTCGTAATTGATTAAGGCTAAATCGTTCCATTCTGCTGTTAAAAAACTCATTTTTATGTTGGTTATTTCATTATTTTAAGCACCAATCTTCCTATCCAATTGTCTTTAAACTCTGTTGCTTTTTCAAGCATATAATCTGCTTTAAGTACAAATTCATAAAGCTTAGTAGTTTGATCAATAAATTGTTGTGCTTCTTTTGAATTTTTATCTTCAATACTCGAAACTTCTTTTAAAACCTTCAAAGCGGGTTTAATTTCGCGTTTGCTTCGTTCTCTCGAAATTTTCACAGCCAATTCGTCCAAATCTTTTTCCGATGAAAAATATTCTCGTCTTTCACCAGCCTTGTACTCTTTGTACACAATTCCCCAATCAATTAATCCGCGAAGATTCATACTTGCACTTCCTCGTGAAATTTGAAGTTCTTCCATAATGTCTTCCATCGATATGGGTTCACTACTCACCATCAACAAAGCGTGAATTTGTGCCATCGTTTTATTTATTCCCCATTGGCTGCCTAATGCACCCCAAGTTTGTACAAACTTATTTTTTGCTTCTTTAAATTCCATTATACAAAGATATTAAATGTTTTTAAACTTTCAATAATAATTGAAAGGTTATTTTAAAATTAATTATTTATTAATTTAATTTTTAATTCTATTTTGGATTATATTTGGCATAAATCTTAAAACAAATCAACCATGGAAAATGCAACCGACACCTTAAATTTTGGGCAAACTTTTAATCCAAAAGAAGCTATTAATTTAACTACACCTTTTTACTTCCCAACTAAAGAGGAAAGTTATCCTTTACCTCCTCTAGTAACTGTTAGAGAAATTGTTTCTCCTCTTGCACCAACGCAATTAATTATAAGATTTGTTGTTTTTATTGATTCAAAATCTGAAGTATGTCCAACAATCAATCCCAATTATAGTCTTGACACTGATGGAGTATTACATGTTCAAATTGATTATAATTATTTGGAGGAAATTCCAGTATCCTATAATTGCTTCTATTTAGAGTTGGATTATACGGTAGCTAAAGGTGTAATTGTGAATAAAGTTAGTTCAGTTTTAAGTGATTTAGATCCTAAAACATCTAGAGGAACGGTTACTATGGTTTTGCAATCGGCACCTTAATTTAATAGAAACTAAAATATTTTGCCAGTACTCAATGTTTAAAATTTATTTACTTTTTATAGTTTTATGTTATACTCTTTTTGGGTATTCTCAAAAACGAAACACTTCCAATTCTTTTGATAACAATGTATTAAAAGTTATAAATAAGTACAAAAAAGAGAGTGATTTTAAAAATGCAGGGATGTTTTTTTTAGAAAACAAATGGGATTCGACTATTGTATATTCCATGAAGCAATTGAGAGAAACGAGAAATACTATTGAAGTTGCTGATTATTGTCATTTTTTTAGAGCGAAAAGCTTAACTAATAAAAAAATTTTTAAAGAAGCACAAAATGAGTTTTCAAAAATATCTAAAAAGTTTCAATTTTATTACTTGATTAAATTCAATTTAGGGGATATAGCTTTAGAGCAAAAAAAGTATGAATTGGCTTTATCGTATTATGAAGTTGTTGAAAAAAGAAATAACAATAATTATAATTTTAACCGAACAGCCTTTTATCACAATGTAGGGCTATGTTATTTTCATTTGAATAAGTTGCTAAAAGCCGAAAAGTATCTTATAAAAAGTACCGAATATCAAACAGTTGATAATGATACCATTAATTTAATCGCGACATATACTGACCTTGCCAATTTGTATTACGAGCAGTATAAAGACTTACAAGCCATTCCTTACTTTGAAAAAGCATATCAATTATCAAAAAAAGTAAAGAAAGTTGAAACAAAACAAAATGCTGCTCTTAATATGGCTGTAGTCGAAGAAAATAGAAATAATTTATCAAAAGCTTTACTTTATAGAAAAGAGTTTGAAAACTGGAAGGATTCGTTAAACGATCAAAACAAAGTTTGGGAAATTGCCGAAATTGAAAAAAAGTATATTGTAAAACAGGATCAAAAAGAAATTAATTTACTTGAAGCCAAAAATAAAATAAGAGAAATACAGCGAAATTGGCTTTTCATTTCTTCACTGTTTTTGTTATTAATATTTGGTGCAGGAATTTACTTTTACAAACAAAAAATTAAGCAAAACAAAATAATTGTTGCTCAAAAAGAAAAGTTGAATGAGTTAAATGCCACTAAAGACAGATTGTTTTCTATAATAAGTCACGATTTAAGATCTTCAGTAAATGCTTTAAAAATTAGTAATCAAAAACTTTTAGAAAATCTTGAATCTAAAAATTATAAAAAATTAACGGTATTGTTACAAAACAATTCATTGATTGCGAACGGTACTTATAATTTGTTGGACAATTTGCTTAATTGGGCAATGTTACAAACCAAACAGAATTATTTTTATCAAGAATCACACCGTTTATCGGCAATTGTAGCACAAGTGTTATATAACTATAAACCTATTATGCTAAATAAAAATATACAATTTGAAGACGCAATTGATGAGGATATTTTTGTTTTTGTTGATTTAGATTCAATTAAAATTGTACTTAGAAACCTACTGGACAATGCTATAAAATTTTCTAAAGAAAACGATTCAATTACTGTTTATACTCAAATTAATGATGATAAATTTTGTGATTTGATTATTCAAGATACTGGTGCCGGAATATCAGTAGAGGTTTTAAGTGAACTATTAAAAGATACAAGTTTCTCTATCTCTAAAGAGCAAAACAATACGAATATTGGAACTGGGCTAGGAATGCAATTGTGTAAATCACTAATCGCTAAAAATAACGCTAAATTAAATATTGAAAGTAAAGTAAATAAGGGAACAAAAATTATAATTACTTTACCAACTTCATAAATATGGAAAAAATTAATATTCTTATAATTGAAGATACACCATTAGAAAGTAACGAGTTAAAAAAAGTTTTAGTTCGTAATAATTATAATGTTGTTGCAATAGCAAACAACTTTAATGATGCATTGTCAATGTTTTATAAATTCAATGTTGATATTGTAATTATTGATATTTTTTTAGACGGAAAACCTGATGGAATTACCTTTGCCGAAACTATTAGTATTGTTCCAAATTCATTAAAACCATTTGTTTTTTTAACTTTTTCAAAAGACCGACAAATTTTTGAAAGAGCAAAACTTACCCATCCGTTTAGTTTTTTAATGAAACCATTCAATGAGTTAGAAGTTTTATACGCTATTGAAATGGCAGTTGAAAAATTTTATAATGAATCTAGTAAAGCTTCTGTTAAAGAACAAAATGCAGTAATGAGTCCAGATTATTTGTTTATTAAAAAGAAAAATTCATTAAAAAAAATACTAATTACGGACATAGCTTATATTGAGGTTGAAGAACGTTATTGTAATGTAATAACTGAAAATGAAAAGTTCGTAATACAAATTTCTTTAAAAAAAATTATTGAACTTCTTGATGCTACAAAATTTACTAAAACCCACAGAAATTATATTGTAAATACCGAAAAAATTATTGAAATAATTGTTGCTGATAATTTAATAATTTTGCAAGGAAATCATAAAGTTATGCTTAGTGATACCTACAAAGATTTTATCAATCAGTTTCGTATTCTTAAGTGATTCAATTGTTCATTTTATAATTAATCTTTCATTTTAATTTTTTTTTGGATTAAAAAATCTTGTAACCTCTTTTCATTGGTTCGTGACATAATTTAGCTCTCTTGTGTCAATTTATAAATTAATACTGACCGTTTAATTTAGATTTAAGATGATAAATAAAAAAAAGCTCGAACTTTTAATCTTGGAAGTTGAATATAAAAAGCTTAAAATTTATTAAAAAAACAGTAAGAATCTGAAAATCATTACAAGTAATAAATAACCAATTAAAAAAAATGAGCACAACTAAAAATTACACTTTATTAAAAGTAACCAACCAACAGGATTCTTCTGTTTTAGTCTATGTTACTTTTGCAGCCCAAAACCCATCAAATTTATGCTGCCCAAGCCCAGTTGGAGTATCCAATTTTCCTTTTTTAACTCCTGTTACAGGCAATAGTTTGATGAGTTATTTTACTTTAGATGCTCAAAGTTCTCAAGTATTAGATTCAGATGGGCAGTGTCTTAGTGGTAATATTTGTTTTTATATAATGCCACAATGCCCAGTTGAAGGAGCCGATTTTAATAATGGTAGGTTTGGTACAAGTATCGCAGAATTTACTCTTAATCCAAACCCAAGTTGTGCAGAAGCATTTGATATTAGCTGTGTAAATGGAGTTAACAGTTATATTATGATGAAAGCAGATCCAAATTCAGGATGGCAGTATGGACCTGATAACACTCCTTTAAGCACCGTAAACGATTACATTTACAATACTGATCTTCAAGAAAATTCAGGTTTGCCTGGAGTGTATCCAGTAAATTGTACGGATTGTATTCAACTTGTTGGTAATAAACCTTGTCCTACATTGCCAGTAGGTCCTGCTCAAACGGAAAGAATTTGTAATATTCAACGTAATTCAACCAACGGACAGTTTGGAGGAGTATTAGAGGTTATACTTACACGACAAGTAATTTCTTAGTGAAAATTTTTAAATTTACTAAATATAGTTAGGTTTTTATAAAAGACGGGCATTTGTCCGTCTTTTTATATTTATAGTGTAAAAGTTATTTGGAGGTAAGCCTTAGTTGATTTGTATTTTATTTTCAATACCATTTCTAAAAAAAATTACTTCAAATTATGTTGTTCTAATAAATCATACATTTTTTCTTTATTTAACTTGTTCCATCTACTATCTGTTGTTTGTTTAGGGCTAGTATTGTTTTGATGAATTTGACCTATGTAGGAATTAATTTCATGATGTGGAAGAATTTTTTCAATAGCAGTTCCCCAAACAAAAGCATTGTCCTCACCAGCACTCATTGCTGGAAAAGGGTTTGCTTCCCATATTTTTTTGGTATAGCACAATGTAGCACCATATACCCAAGTTTTTTGTTCTTTTGGATAAACATATTGCCACATTTCTTGACCTTTTTTATTATAAAAATACGGAGTCATTAAACCAGTAACATCCAATTTATTGTGTTTCAAAAATGAAACTTGTTTTTGTATCCAATCTGGAGCGTAAAAGTCATCATCATCTAAATGAATAATAATTTCTCCTTTTGCTTTTTTACACGCTAGGTTTCTTTTGGTTCCTATATCTAATTTTGTTGATTGAAAACTATACTTAATTTCTTTTAAATTCGGTAGTAAATGTTCCACAGTATTATCGCTATCGTCTACTATAATAAGCTCTTTGTTTGGATAATCTTGCTTCAAAAATTGATGAATTGCGTGAGCAATAAATTCTTGTCTATTAAATGTTGGCATAATGCAACTTACTAGTGGATATTGTTTTTCTGTTTTTAAACTGTTTACAATAGTCTTTTCAACAAATAATTCTTTGAAACTAGTACTCTTTTTTAGGACAATTAATGATGATTTTATAGCTTCAATTTCGTAATTGTTATGTACTAAAAGTTCGTCAACAAAAGCGATTACTCCAGGGAAATCGGAACAATAATCGTGAAAACCAATTAATCCGTTGGTACAAAGTTTCTTTTCAAAACAATAAAAATCTCTGGCTACACTGGCATAATCGTGCAATCCGTCAAGAAATAAAATATCAATTTTTTGATTAAAATCTACTTCGTGTGGCGTTTTCTTAATTACCTCAACAGTATCTTCAATATCAAAATGCCGAAGCGTTGTTTTAAATTTTTCAAAACTAGCAGGATATTGATCAATCCTTGTGTCTTCTGCTCCCAATCTTCCTGTAAAATTGTCTATTGCAATAATTTTTGTTGCCGAATTCAATTCTTTAACAGTTAACGCCATTGATGCAGTTGCTTTGCCACAATAACTACCTATTTCTACTATAACTGGATTTTCTTTTTCTTTAATTTTTGTTATACACGCGATAATTAACAATTCCATTTCGTCGTACTGCAGCCAACCTTCAATATATTGTGTTTTTTGATGAATTTTGTGAGCTAATATTTTCGATTTGTTTAAACTATTTTCTTTTGGGTTTATCGAATAATTTTCAAAATGACTCCGTACTGCTATTCTATTTACATCATTTATCTTTCTATCAACAGGATGAATCCAAAAACTATTCTTATTTTCTAGGGCAGTTTTAATGTCCAAATTGGAGTATTTCGATTTGTATTTTACAAAATCATAGCAACACGGATTTTCAACAATGGTATAACCCAAAGCAATTGTAAGTGTTGGCAAAAGAATTTCTTCGCTAGCCCAAATTTTAGTTTGCTTTAAAATGTGATGTAATTCGTTATTTGTTCGAAAAAGGCGTACCAAATCTATCGAGGCTTTGTATGAAAAAGCCGTTGATGGCCAAAATGTCCAGTATAAAAAGGCATTTTTACCATTTGGTAATTTTTCTAAAAAGGGTTGCCACAATTCCTTTTCATTATAGGCTGTAATGGCTGGATCTATTTTAGTATTTTCATTAATATGATGCGCTACTTGACCCATCATTCCTAAATTGGGATTTTTATGAAATGTTGGTGTTATATAATCAGAATAATTTTTACCACAAGCTAATTGGTCAGAATCAACTACAGTTATAACATCAAAATCAAAGTTATCTATTGCAAACTCCATACAATCTATTGCAAAATCGTGCAACCAACCCCATTTTAAAGATTTTGGGTTAGGATGAATGGCAACATTATATCTGTCAAAAGGAAAATAACGAAACAAATCTTTATCCATTCCTCCGTTATAGAGTATAATTTTAGATTTTGAATCTAAAAACTGTAGGTTTCTAACCAAGTCGATAATACAATCTTGATTTTCGTGCACCAAACAGATAAATATATTTTTAATAGGTTTCATTAATTTTTTAATAGTTTTTTATTATACTGGAAATTGATTAAATTTTGGTAACTTATAGGTAAATTTTATTAAGTAATTTACAAAAACATTAGTTGGTCTTGTTTCGTATTGGCTTACTTTTTCTTGTGGAATGCTCGTTATCTTACTAGTTACAGCAGTAGCAATTACAGTAGCTGTGCCTGAACCACTATTTCCTGGTGCCGGAGAGCCAGTAGGTTCCGTATATTCATGTTGATGTATTTGTAAAGCATCTAATTGTTTAGAACCTACGCCACTCTTGGTTCCGCCAGGTGCTGCTGTACGTGTTTCGTTACTAGCATCATCTATACCAATACCTCGCAAAAATTGCCCTCGCAAGTCGGGAAGATTAAACTTTTGATCTCTGCCAGAACCTGAAGTTCCGTAAAGATTGCCCAATACAGCATACAATTCCGGATATTGACTCGCATTTAACGAAGCACCATCACACAACATCCAACCAAAAGATTCTATAGGTTGTGTTGTTGGCGGGCTTACTGGTAATGGATTGGTAAACGTGCCTACTTGACCAGCAAATGCAATTATGGAGCCAACTGGAACGAGTACATTAGTTAAAAGAAAAGAATCATTCATGGTTTTTTATGTTTAAGAATTTTTTATTTTGTAATATTTGCATTGAAGTTGGTATTAAAACTTCCCACGAGTCAATTAACTCTTGTTTTGGGTAAATTGATGGAAACGTTTTTTTGAGTTCATTAACTATCGATAATTGATCCGAGTTTACTGTTTTATCTGTATTATAATCTTCAAAACATGGTGCAAAACTATCTTTTATTGTCCAGATAATTCCCGTGTTTAAAAAATATAAAAGTCCATAATTAAATGCTGGAGTTATCGGTACAACTACTTGAGCATAATTCGATTTTAAAAAGGCAGAGAAAAAATCGGGCGAGACTGATGATACGGCAAATAAATCGTTTTGATTGTCGTACTGATCAAAAAAAGTATAAGACATTTCACTCCATTCAATTGCCGCGTTAAGGTACTGAATTATTTCTGGTTGATTGTACTGCATCGTTGCATTTGACTTTGTGTTTATAAAACTAGAAGAAAGTCCTTTTACTTGTAATGCATTTTGAAGTAATTGTTTTCTAATTTGTTTCTCTAATTCTACTTTTACAATCAAGCGTTCGCTAAGCGGATTTGTACTTCTTTTTTTGGTTCCGGACGAACTGATTTTTAAATTGTATGCATCTATTTTTAAAGTATAAGCATCAAATAAAAGTTGATACATATTGATTTGCCACAATAAAATAGTTTGAGATAATGGCGTACAAGAGATTTCTACTGACAGCTGAAAATCTAATTCAGTATTTGGTGGCGAAATTTGAAGATTTGGATTATAAACAACACTTACCGTAATATCTTTTTGTTCCTTATTCAATTTCGGAAAATCTTTTGATCCTGTTAATCCTTCGGATCGTTTTAAAGTAAATACATTTTGGCCTAGAAAACCACTTACTATCGCTTCTGTTTCTCCTGCGCCAAATGCGTATTTTATGCTGGCCAATGTTGCTGAATAGCCGTCTGGTAAAGAAATAAGTTTACTTTCCGACAGGCTTACAACATCTGAAACAACAATGGTATCTTGTGGTGGCAAGGGAAATTTTTGTATTTGATAGTATTGACACATTTCTAAATAATTATTTGTGGTAACATCGGTATAAGTGAATGTGCTTTTTGTTGAACCAGTTTCAAAATCTTCTAAAGCTTTAGGCTGGGTTAAATCATTGTTTTCCAAAACTTCAATTTGGGCAATATAATTACTTGCTGGATTGGGCACAATAAAACTAAACAACATTCGGTTGCCGTAATTAATAACTTTGGCTTGATATACTTTGTTGAGCCAACAATAAATTCCGTAAACGGGCTCGCTACTTTTTGAGTTGTTTAAAAAACTTATTGATGTATCTTCTAATTCCTTGAGTTGCGTATGTGCTCTAACTTTGTTTATTTTTTCGGATACGCGTTGCGTGGTTTTATTTAAAATTTTTTTTGCAAAATAAGATATTTGTTTCTTATCTGGCGTTTGAGTAGTATAGGTTCGTGTACTAGTTCCTTTTATTGTAATATTAGTTGGTGGTCCGTAGGTAGAAACCAAACCTGGATCTGGATATTCGGTAACCTCTTTGGTTTCAGCAATAGCATTCCATAACTCTTTATTAAAGTCATTATTTTGCTCGTTATTAGTGTTTATAGATTCTGTAAACGTATTGTTTTTAGAAACCTCTTTATCTTCTGTCCTGTCTAGCATTCGGTTAACCAATTTTCTTTTTTCTCCAGGCATTACGCTAGTTATACTTGCCATTTCTCCCATTTCATAACGTAACAATTTGTATTTTACCAATTGTAAATTTCCAATTGCATACGGAAATAATGTAATTGAGTTAACTCCTGGAGGTGACAGTGTTGCATAAGGTGGCAAAGGAAAAATGGCTGTATCTAAAATAATACTGGCACACAATAAGCAGGACAATCGTTTTTGACTAATTGTTGTGGCCGTTTGTGTTGGATTTAAATTATCGAAAACTAGTTCTAAAAAATTACAAAGTGTAAGTACTTTAATAATTTGTTCTAAATCATTGCTTTGATAGCCCATTTCTATTATTAACGCAAAGTACGTTTCCCAAACCCTTTCTTTTTCGCTATTATACCCATCACTTTTTAGGTATTTTAAGAAATCATTTGTATTTATTTTAAAAAATTCGGACACCACTTCGACAACCTGTGTGAGGTTTTCATATCTTTCAAAATCAGTATAAAGCGATAAAAAACCATTAATATGTCCTGTTAATTTTTTTACATTAGTTACATATTCATTTTGATAAGACCCAGAACCATTTATAAATAAAATAACTTCATTTTGCATAGCTACCCTGCTAAGTGCTTTTTTTAGAGTTACTAATTTAGCTGTAAAAGTGCTTAAAGGGGGGCTTTTTGTAAATGGAGAATAAGTAAAAAAGTTCCCTTCTTTTTCAGAGCTATTAATTTTTGGCCAGCCAGAAACATAGATGTAAGGAAACAAGTCGGTATAATTACTTGCAGTAACTATTGGATTTTCTTCAATTGGAATTGTATTTTCTTTTTTCCCTACAATAACCTCTTCAATTACTACAACTTCTGTTTCTTCTTCAATAAATGGATAGCCAAAACTGATTAAAAATCCTTCGGTATGCCAAATATAGCTCTCTTTTAATTTTTTATAATAGTGAAAATCGGCAAAAATGCCTAATGTATCTTTAGAATGAAAATCACTGAATTTTTTAATGGTTAACGTTCCTTTAATAGTTATTCCGTTTTCAAAAGTGTACTCTATATAGCAAGGTGTTGAATAAAAGATATTGATTGGAATGTAGCAATCTATTCTGTTTTTTTTCCAGAATATTTCTAAACCAATTTCTAAATCGAATTCATTATTCCAAATTGGAATTTCAAAATGAATGACTAAATTATCATCAAAGTTAGGAAAAATTCTTTCTTCCCATATTTTCTTTTCTATTTTCATGGGTAAGATTTTTTTTTAAAAATTAAAGAAGTTATTATAAAATAAATACTGCAATTAGTAATGAATACCTAAATTAAGAATCGTATTGGCAAGATATACAATCATATCATAATACCAATCGGTAGCTTCGTTCTGATTTAGTAATCTAATTGGGTTGATTTCATCTTGTACTTGCCAAAGGTTGCAATCATCAAGTTCGTTATCTAAAGGACAAAACGGGTAGATGTTAAAAATAGCATCGTAAGTTCCAAAATTTTCATCTCTTACCTCGGCAGCAGCGTTGGCATTGTTTTCTAAATTAGTTTCTAAAACAATCGCTTCTATTTGTTCCAAATCAGCATCGTCAAATTGTAAGTACAAGGCATAATAATTATTAACAATTGTATTTAATGTATTATTTAAAATAGTGTATTGATGACCATCTATTGTTACATTGTTAAGTGTTGCTAAACTTTGAGGTTGATTTAATGGCAAATAACCAAAATTAATTTGCGCTCCACATTCTTCAACAAATTCTCTCAAGCATCCTCTAAAAGGTTCTTCACCTACATTGAGTGCTCCACCCGGAAAAGCAAATAATCCTGGACCATTATTAATAGGTACTCCATACGGGTAAATTGTGCCGCCTATTCCGTTAGCATTATGAAAAAAATAAGCCATTGTTCTTTTTGTAAAAGTTAAAAATCGACCTTCATTTGAATATAATATGATATAACATTGCATAATAATATTTTTTTAAATTGTTAAATTGTTTTTACCATTTTTTGGTTGTGTGAATGATGCTACTTCTAGTATCTTTAAGTGATAAATGAATCTCTTTTAAACCCACAAAATCAAGTTTTAAAATGGTGTGTTTTTTTGTAGTTTCGATAATTTGTAATTCGTTTTTGCTATCATTTTGTGTAATTGATATTAGGGTGTTTATTTGAAATTGTAGGTAATTACCTAAAAAATACTCTTCTGCCATAAGATACTTTCCTCTATATATTTGCACTCCTGTAAAAGTACTTCCTTTAATTTGTTTAAAATTAATAATCTGATTTCCGTTACCATAACTTTGAGTTACGGTTACGGTTCCTTCTTTCCAAATAAGAAATTTTGTTTTTTGTAAATCATAAACCGTTTTTAACGGATAAGCACAGCTTATATTTCCAGATGCTTTTACAAATTTAAAACTTAAATCCCAGCGAAGCCTAATGCTGTGCGACCAACCAAAAGGGCAGGTATCAATAGTTTTAAAAACAATACCTTGTGTTACATTTGCAATTTCATTTTTTTGAAAAAATGAAATTTTAGGCATTTTTGATAAAGTATCTAAATTTGTAAAATATATATCTGTAAACATTACGTTATCAATTATAATTATTATCCAACCTGAATAGGGTCTTGCCCTTCGGTAAGTGTACTATCAAATTTCATTATATAGCCTATTTCTTCTTTGGTTCTTGTAAGTATTCCATATCTAAATTTAATGTTTAAAAAAAATCCTGACGAAGAGGCTTCCAGTCTCATTTTCCCTAATGATATATTGTCAATGCCTATAACCGTAAAATTTGAGTTGGGTTGTGGTGGTGATACGGCATCGTTTTCGGGTATTAAAATATCATACCAAACTCCTGTTTTGCTTAGTGTTAATTCACTAGAAACTCCATTTACATCGTACGTATAATCAACCACATTTAAAGTAGCCGAAACAAATTTTTGTGTTGATGGCGGACTTGTTTGTGTACTATATGTGGAAGTTGCAACCACTTTAATTCCGTTATAAGGCGGAAAGTCTTTCATTGTGTCTTTCCAATCTCCAGAATACCAAATATTTTCGTTTGACTCTTTCATTTTTTTATTTTTTAAATGATTTTAAAATAAGAGGCACAAGTATAACTTTAAAAATTATTTAAGATTTAAGATTAACGATTCTAAAAGTTAAAATTGTAGAAACCGAAAAATATGTATTTATCAACTTAAAATCAAAAATCTGAAATTTCATAGTCGTGCCTCTTTATAATGTATTACTGATTGATGTTTTCTAATGTAAAGTTAAATGGTTGTGAAGCTGGTCCGCGTCCGCCACCTGTCATTACAATATCTGCACTTATAATACCAAATAAATTAATCTGTGAATTGATTTGTGAAATTATGGCCGAATTCATTACATCACCTTCTTCAATTTGAGAAACTACACCAATGTAAATGGTTGGTTTAAATTCAAAAACTGCTTTTTGTCCTGGTGCCAAACCTGTTTTAGTTGCAAGTAATTTACCATCTTTATAACAATTTCCATCAATTGATCCTTGTAGCAAGTTATTTCTTATTTCTACTTCGTAAGGGCTAGTTGCTGGAGTAGAAGAAACCTGAAGAATATCGCCAGATGTACTTTTTATCATTTCAAAAGCTTGACCGTCCTCAGCATTTAACTGCGGCGTATAATTTCCGTAAGCATCACTTGCCGAAACTAAGAAATTTAATGGGTACACAAAAGGATGATTGTCCAATCGACCACAGTTTTCAATTACTTTCCACGCAATTGCTATTTCTCCGAAATCTTCTGCAACGTTTTGTTGAAAAATCACTACACTACTATTATTCGTGTCACTTGATCTGTTGATGAAATTTAATTTAATTTTGTCCATTTTTTTTATTTTTTTATTTCCTACTCGTATGGCTTTTCGGAGGTCGCCTCGTTTTTTTTGTGGGTTCTGATCTCCACCGTTTTTTAATTTAAAATTCTTAAATAGCAAGATTTTTTTTGAAAACTTGTGTAGTTTATACCTATGAAAGTTTAGTTAAATTAAAATTGTTAAAAACCAAATGACGCTAGCTTTCTTTTGATTTTCTTTAGTAAAACTAATTTATATATAAAGGGGAATATATAAAAATGTCATGAGGCAAGCTTTTAATGTTACAAGGTTGATTAAAACCATTAGAAAGTTTTATTTAAATTTAAAACTCATTTATTTAATTTTAAGTAAAAAAACTAATATTTTAAATAGAGTGCTTATTGAATAAAGTTTTATTTTTAAATTGGTTTAATAAAAATTAAAAAGACATTAATTTATTTAATACACTCCAGATTTATTGTCTTTTGCATCATTATTTTATAGCTACCTATTTTGTCAAAGAAATACAAATACTCAGCTTTTTAAATTTTCATTCTAAATGATTCAATTTTGGGAAATTAGTTAGATTCAATTTAAAGTTCATAAAAAAACCAAGACTTTCATCTTGGTTTTAGCTATTTTTCCCTATTTCTATTAATTATAGCACATTTATTAAAAAAAATAGGCTAGAGTTTTACTGATTGTAATTATGAAGTACTATACCTGTTGGATTGTAACGCATTGACATATAAATACTATTATTATTGTTGTGAGCTTTACAAATTGGAAAAATATAAGCCGTGCCACCTTTTGCAACTGAGCCTGCCACCATTCCTGGAATAACATGACCTCCAACAAAATCTGTTGTATTACAACCAAATGGTGTTTTCCCGTCTGAATAATTAAAAGACGAACAATGATCCGTATTGTTTCCACCATTACATTTATCTGCCCAAAGACCTATCCACGAAGCGTATCCTACTGGTTTAGGATCGTAAGTTGAGCCTATAATATTAGCAAAACTATAATTAAGGTTCCAAGTGATAGTTCCGTAGTAAGTTGAAAAAACTATCGTTTGCACTTCAAGAAGATCATTTAATGTAGGCTGTGACACATCAATTTTTTTTGGCATAAACATAGCTTTGTAGTCTTGATAGTTGTTAGGGGTTATAATTGGAGCAGGATTGGTTTGAATAACACCTTGCAAACCAGCCTCTAGGAGACGTTGAACAATGGTGTCTATTGCGTGTCGGATACTTGTTTTAATCGCTTGTTTAAATACTGGCGAAGTGTCAATAAAATTTTTCCAAACATTTGGTACAACTTGTTTACTACTATGATTATTTAATTGGTGGCTATTATTCATTTTTGGATGCTTTTCAAGACTTGTATGTATAATTATTTGTTTGTCACCACAATCATCTGATCCGGCAATGGTAATATACTTCATATCTGTATCATAGTTATAAGGAATAGATATGTTTCCAAACACTTTGTAATGAAAAAAAGTACCTATTTCAATTGGTTCACTATTAAATACGTGTTTACCAGCTGTTAGTTCAAATTCTACGGGTACAGTATGTTCACTTATTTTAAGTGGTGCTAGATTTAGATGATTGAAAATTGGTAGATTAAATTTAATTGTTTCCATTTTTTTATTTTTTTAATTCCTACTCTTTTGCTTTTCGGATACCGCCTCGTTTTTTATAGTGGGATCTGATCTCCACTTTTTTTTAATTTTAAAGTTCTTAACGGTCAAGTAATATGAGTTATAAAAATCCCAATAATTTATGCTTATGAAAGTACAGTTAAACTAAAATGGTTAAAAACCAAATGACGCTAGCTTTCTTTTGATTTTATACTATAAAACTAATTGATAAATAATAGGTAAAAAAATGAAGTGGTACGAAGAGAGTATTTATTGTCATGAGGTTGTTTAAAACCTGTAAAAGTTACTTTGAAAAACTAAATAATTTATGGAACCCAAAGAGCTAGGAATAATAAAAATTATTCAATGCAGTAGTAATTTTGTTAAGTGAATAACTATAAACTTGTAATAAATTTATAAAACGATATTAATTATGAAATTTAAAATAAATTTATTTTAAATTTCATAATTAATAAATTGGTTTTTAAGGAATAAATAATTTATAAAAGCAATCAAAGTATGTAAGTTATTACTTTTAAATTCAATTTTTTTGTAATCTTAAATAGTATAATTTATAAAAACTTACTTCCAAATGAAAACGGCAATAAATCGGCAATAGAATTTGATTTATAAACCTCACCTTCTTCACCCATAAAATAAATTTCTATAGGGTTTTCTTGTTTTGTTTCATATTCCGATATAGATTGTCGGCAAGAGCCACAAGGTGGAATTGGAGTAGTAGAGACAAATGAATCGGAGGTTGCAGAAATAGCAATTTTTAAAATTTTTGCCGATGGGTACATCGAACCAGCATGGAATATAGCTACTCGTTCGGCACAAAGTCCAGAGGGATATGCAGCGTTTTCTTGATTGGAACCTTGAACAATTAAACTGTTATCTAGTAAAATTGCAGCACCAACCCGAAATTTTGAGTAAGGCGCATAAGCTTTTTTCCGAATTTCTATTGCTTGTAACATTAGGTTTTGAACATCAGTAGGTAATTCGTTTTGATTTTCAAAAACTTGTATAGTAGTTGTTTTTGTAATTTCTTTCATTATTTTATTGAGGAAAAAAAATCCAAACTTTGATTAAAAGTTTGGATAGTTAAAAGATAGATGCTTGTTAATTATTTTCGTATTTATCGCCAAAATTGAACGTTAATGAAAAACGAAGTGTATTTTCTAAAGGGTTTTTAACTTTTGATGCAGAAAATAAATAAGATAGATCAACTTTTACTACATTATATTTGAATCCAGCACCAAGCGTAAAAAACTGACGAGCTCCTTTATTAGGGTTTTCATTAAAATAGCCTAAACGGAAAGCAAACGAGTCTTGATATAAATATTCAATTCCAGCTGAATAAGTAATTTCTTTTAATTCTTCACTAAAACCACCAGGGGCATCGCCAAATGATTTAAAAATTCCAGAAACCCAGCCAATTTTTCGATAACGATCATATGCAATTAAAGCATCTGCATTATTTACTAGTCCATCACCGTTTTCATCAACCACACCAACTTCTGGTGGAGTAGGAACCAATAATTTTGTTAATTCGGCACTTACGGTAACTTTGTTATAATCGTCTAAAATGAAATCAAAAGCGCCACCTAAACGTAAATTAGCAGGTAAAAAGTTCGAACCAACATCAGTGGTATTCAAATCATAATTTATTTTTGGACCTAAGTTTTGAAAATTAAAACCAGCACGAACACGACCATTAAAATCATTAAATGCTATTTCGTCAGAATGATAAAAACCTGATACATCAAATGCGAATGAGTTAGCGGCTTTATCCGTTTGACCATTACTAGATAATCTTAAATTTGAACTTATAAAACGAGCTGCTACTGACATTGCAAACTTTTCACTTAATTTTAAGGCATACGACCCATCGAGTGCAAATTCGGCTGGTTTTACTACTCTAATATCACCAGGCTGTCCTGTTTGAGTTAATTGAATTTCCCCCAAACTAAAATAACGTAAACTTCCCGCAAAGGCGCTACGTTCATTTACTTTATTAAAATAATTTACTTGACCTAATGAAATGTCGTTAACTAAACTAGTAAGATATGGAGTGTAACTAATTGCAAAACCCTGTTTTTCTTCAGAAAATGCATATTTTGCAGGATTCCATTGTTGTGAGTAAGCATCAGTAGTTGTGGCTACTCCTTGATCACCTAATCCAGCAGATCGGGCATCGGCTGCTACTAATAAAAAGGGAACTCCTGTGGTTATTACACGCTCTTGTGCGTTTGAAAGAACTGTAATAAATAATAATGCAATTAAAACAATTTTATTCTTTTTCATATTCATAAATAATTGATGACAAATATAGTATTAAATTAAAGTATAACAAGTTTTTCTATTTTTTCTGATTTTTGATCACTTATGGTTGACCTTACAGTTAATTTGTAAATATAAACACCTTTTCCAATAGCATCACCAAAATCGTCTTTACCGTCCCAAGAAATTTCTCTAGATAAAAAGCCAGTATTTGTTACTATTTCATTTATACTTTTCACCACTTTACCAGTAATAGTCATTATTAAAACTTGAACTTCAAGCGGTTCAAATGGTTTATTGTGTGAAAACCAAAATTGAGTGTAATTTACAAATGGATTGGGATAATTTAAAACATTAGTTAAACTTAGTTCGCTATCACCCACTACAATAAACTGGATTTCTTGTGAAATAAAATTATTATAAACATCCCAAGCTTTAAATTTTAAGGTATGCAAACCTAAAGATAAATTGCGAAATAAAAACCTAATTTTCCCCTTTTGATAATTATTTAATTCGGTTTCAAAATAATCATTCATTAAATAGGGTTCAGTTTCTTTTCCATCTAAAATCCCAACGATATCGTGCCCAATGCCACTTGCAGTATTAATACCGTGTTCATCTTCTAAAAAAACTAAAAAATAAGGAGATTGATTAGTTACTCCACCATTTACAAAAGTTTCATCGTTCATGTATAACCTAACCTTTGGTGGCGTAGTATCGGCAACAGCGTTTAAATTAATACCGCCTACTTTTATAGCAGTATTGTAACCTGACTTATCTAGTAAAATTTCATTACGTTTTGAGTAAAAACTTATTCTGCCATTACCCAAGGGAATTTTAATGTCTTTAGGTACAACAAATCCAAATTCAAATAAACCATTAGTTACCGATGCATTTCCTCTAAAAATAGTTTCGCCTAAATTATTAAAAGCCATTGTTGTTGCTGTAACGCTGGGTAATGCAATTAAAGCATCTACACCATCATTTCTCAAGGTATTCCTAATATAATCTTTATCAAATACCGTAGTGGCCAATTCACCATTATAATTAGTCAATAAATTACCTAATTCATCTTGAACTTCACCAGTAAGTTTAACATAGCTTAATGCCTTGAAGTCATCTATTGTTGAGGTTATAGCCACATCATTAACTTTGGTAAGTACAACATTAGGTTTTGCAATCGCTAACTTTAGTGCGGGATCACCAATATAAAAAACTACTCTTGTAGAACTATTGTTTGAACTATCATTTTTTGCTAACCGCAAAGACTCGGCTATTGATGGATATTCATCACTACCATAAGAAAATATATTTGAAGATAAAACATCATTAAATGCCTGAGCGGAAATTTGACCAATTGACCTTATTGTAGTAATCATAGAAATAGCGCCACCCCTAGGATTCCAGTAGGTTAAGGCTCCAGCAGTTTGAACGTAAGGATTATCAAATTTTGAAAAATCACAAGTTATAGTTATAAATAAAGGATAGCGATATTGATTGTTAAAATTGGCTCCGTCTGGTTTGTCCCAAACACGTTCATTAGTTAAACCACCTTCACCACCGTGTCCTAAATAATTTACAACTAAGGATCCTTTTTCAAATGATTTTCTTAAATCTTCTTTTGCCAGAGGATATCTTGCGCCGCCAGAATTAGTTTCTTGTTGGTAAGCGTCAAGTAATATTTTTTTAAAATTTAAAAAAGGTTTTTGCGTGTGGATTATATCTGTTAAACGATTTTGATAAAATTGTAAATTTGTATCTTCGGATTTATATCTATCAGGATCGTCCGATATAGCAACATAATTATTTCTCCAACTTCCGTAGGATTTAATATCGTGGTATTCCAAAATTTTATTCACCATTTCATCTGCTTGTTGTACTGATGAAACTATCATTCTGCCAACCGCTATGTCGATTCCGTAAGTCGGACCATTATTTGTAATATTTCCTTCATTCAAATCCATTAACGCAAAAAAATCATCCGATGCAAAAGAGCCTTCGCCTGATGTGTAGCTATTTGTAGCATGATAAATGGGCACTATATTAGTGTTTATACTCCCAATTTTATTTTTAAAATCAAACGAGGCATTTCCAAATAAGTTCAAATATTTAACCCGTTTACTTGGTATTGAGGCATTTTGATAAACATATTTAACAAAGTTTCGTATGGCTCCAATGTCTTGTTTACCTCCACTAAATTCGGCATAAATAGCATCTAAAGTAACTACTTTTACATTTAAATTGGAATAGGAACGATGAAAATTTGCCAATCTTTCGGCTGAACCAGCTAAAAAAGGTGCGGTAATTATCAAATAATCAATATCTTGAAAATTACCCAATGCATTTTTAAAAATAGTACCTTTTAAATTTTGGTTGTATACAATTGTACTTGCTTCTTTTAATGGACTGTAATAATCGGATTCATCAATTACAATATATTCTGACGCAACACCAAGATTCGCTTTTACTGAAATAGTTGATGCAGAAACGAATGGAAGGCTTTCGACATTATAAATATCAGATATATTCCAAATTTGTTTGATAGCTGTTGCATTTGTAAATTGATAGTCTACAACTCCCATAAGTGAAGCGGCATTATTGGTTCGAAATCGGTACTGTTTTCCTAAACCCACTAAATTACTTTTTGCTTTTAAAATGATATAATCTAGGTACCCTTTTGAAGTAGGTACTCCGCCATTATTAAAATTTATTTTAACATTAAAAGCCGTTGCACTAGCTAAAGTGACATTTAAATATGCTTCTGATGCCTCATTACCCGAATTTAAAATTACAGTATTTAAACTTGAGGTTCCAACATTAATGCCATTTACTGTTGTTGAAAATGAAGTAGGAACAATTGAATTTCCCCCATAGTGTACAATTAAATTAGTTGGAAAGGCAGAATTTATATTAGTAAAATCAAAATTAAATTGCTGCTCGTTTAGTGCACTAAATGATTCACCAAACCAAATCCTTCCAACTTTGCCTATATTGATTAAATCAATTTCATGAAATTTATAGTCATCGTAAATGGATGTAGTTAATGTAGCTGGAGCAGTAATTATAGGATTTAATGGTATTCTTTTTCCAGAATTCCCATCAACTGTTACGTAATAAAATGATTTGTCTTCGTATAAATTTAAGTGGGTTTCATTCTCAGGACTCCAATTGTCGGCTCCCTCGGCATAAAATAAAATATAGTCATCGTTATTAAAAACACCGTCATTTTCTCCAATCACTTGTATTGCATTTTCAACCAAATCAATTGGATAGTTAACTGCATTTGACAATGGAACCATTCTAGCACCATTACCATAAATTTTAATGTTTCTTGGGTCAATTCCCGAAGTATTAAAACCAATAGATTCTAAAAAGGATTTGGACAATTTATAAATACCAGATGATTGTACATAAAAACGTTTAAATGTTCCTGATGATAAAACGGAATTGGTTATTCCTAACGCTAAATTTTGAGAGGAATTTTTATTTAAAAGTTTTTGAGAAAATCTATAATTAAATGAAATTACTTTTTTAAAACTGCCATTTTCATTTATAATTGGGCTAAAAGCGAGTATTCCTTTTACTTCATCACGGGCGTAAGAGTTGTTTAGAGTTGCGTTAATTGAATTCGGAATTGCTATTAAAGATAATTCACCCAATTCACTCTGATTAATATCTTGATAAATTATATTTGAAATTTGAATAGAATTTTCTTCAATTTCGTTGTTCACTTGAATTTTTTTTATGAACAAAATTGATTTATTTTGTTGATTAAAATTAAAGTTTTCGGGATTAAAATTTGGAATAACAAAATTATAATCTCCGTAAGAACAATTCGTGCTCTGGTTCCAATTAATTTGTATATTTCCAGACTGTTGCGCCCTTAAAAAGCCAAATAAAAGTAAGAGTAAGTATAGAAAAATTTTTTTCATAGCATTGTAAAACGGAATAATTGTAAAAATAGTATTCAAAGAAAATCAATTTTTTAATAAAAATAAGTAATATTTTTAAAAATTATTCGTTATATAAAGAATACCACAAAAATAAATAAAATTTTATAAAAAAAATTTGTTAATAGCGAGTTAATTGCTATATTGCACCACTAAAATTTACCTATTAATAGTATGAAAGTAAACAAAATTAAAACTGTAAAATTATTGCTCTCGATAGCAATGGTAGTGAGTTTAGCAAGTTGTAGCAAACAATCTGGAAACAGTAATGTTTCTGGTGCAACTGGAATGAAAATCAACGATAAAAAAGGAGGTTTTCAGTATGCGACTAATTTTAAAAAGCAACAAGCTAGTCCAGGATTAGTTTTAGTTGAAGGAGGAACTTTTACTATGGGTAAAGTTCAAGATGATCCAATGCATGATTGGAACAATACCCCTAGTCAACAACATGTTCAGTCATTTTATATGGATGAAACGGAAGTAACCAATAAGATGTATATGGAATATTTATTTTGGTTAAAAAATGTATTTTCACCAGAAGACGATAAATATAAAAATATTTATCAAGGTGCTGCACCAGATACATTAGTATGGAGAAATCGATTAGGTTATAATGAAACAATGACTAATAATTACTTGAGACATCCTGCTTATGGAGATTATCCTGTAGTAGGTGTAAATTGGATTCAAGCTACCGAGTTTAGTAAATGGCGAACTGACCGAGTTACAGAGATGTTACTTGAAAAAGCTGGGTATATAAAAAAAGGAGCAAATCTAACTGAAGAAAAAGCAGAATCAAGTTTCAGTGCAGACGCTTATCTTGAAGCACCATCAAAATCTTTTGGTGGAGATGAAAAAATAGTTTTAAAAGGTAAAAATAATTCTAAAGCAAAAGCAAAAAGTGGGGTTAAAGATTCTAAAGGAACAGTTATGCCACAAACTAATTTGTATGCTCAAAAAACATCTGGAATTGCTCCTCCAGAGTATAGATTGCCGACAGAAGCAGAATGGGAGTATGCTGCAGCTGCAGACGTTGGTCAAAGAGAATATAATATTTACAAAGGTCAAAAGAAATACCCATGGTCTGGTAGTTATACAAGATCTGGTAAACGATCGGTTAGAGGTGATCAATTGGCTAATTTTAAACAAGGTAAAGGAGATTATGGTGGTATTGCTGGATGGTCAGATGATGGGGCAGATATTACAAATAAAGTAAAATCATATGCTCCAAATGATTTCGGATTATATGACATGGCTGGTAATGTTGCCGAATGGGTAGCCGATGTTTACAGACCAATTGTTGATGATGAAGCCAACGATTTTAACTACTTTAGAGGAAATGTTTACACTAAAAATAAAATTGGTGATGACGGTAAGGTTGTATTAGTTACAGGTGAAACTATTAAACATGATACGCTACCAAACGGAAGAATTATGGCAAGAAATCTGCCTGGTCAATTAGCACAGGTGCCAGTTGATGAAAAGGAAACTTATTTAAGACAAAATTTTAATAAAAGCGATGAAAAGAACTATCGTGACGGCGACAAACAATCTTCAAGATTCTTTGATTTTGGTTCAGCTGAAAATGCAGATGAAACTTTATCCGATAAAAAAAGAATGTACGATTCACCTATTCATAACGTAAGTACCGATAGTATTGGTAAAATGATTCGTAAGTTTGACAAAACAAAAGATCGTACCACTATGATTAATGATGATGTGCGAGTTTACAAAGGTGGTTCTTGGAGAGATAGAGCTTATTGGTTAGATCCAGCGCAAAGAAGATACTTTCCACAAGATATGGCTACTGACTTCATTGGATTTAGATGTGCAATGTCAAGAGTAGGTCCAAAATCTGATTTTAAAAAGACAGCAAGAAATAAAGTACGCAAATTGTAGTTTATTAAAAATAATTTTCTTTAAAAGCCCTTTAGTTAGGGCTTTTTTAATTTTAAATAAATCTAAAATGGATATAGAAAAAATACATAACATATTTTTGAGTTGTAAGTCACTAGAAATCGATACTCGAAAAATTCAAAAAAACGCTATCTTCGTCGCTCTAAAAGGTGATCGATTTGATGCAAACACTTTTGCGAAAGAAGCTTTAGAAAAAGGGGCTTCTTTTGTGATAATTGATAATAAAGAGTTTTTTATCGATGAGAGAACAATAGTAGTCTCAAATAGTTTAATTGCATTACAAAAATTGGCTACTTATCACAGAATGTATCTTAATATTCCTATAATTGCATTAACAGGAAGTAATGGAAAAACAACTACTAAAGAATTAATTAATGTAGTATTAGAAAAAAAATTTAATGTTAAAGCTACTAAAGGTAATCTTAATAATCATATAGGAGTTCCATTAACCTTACTATCATTTAATAAAAATACCGAAATAGGTATTGTAGAAATGGGAGCTAACCATCAAAAAGAAATCGAATTTTTGTGTGAAATTGCTAAGCCTGACTATGGTTATATTACAAATTTTGGTAAAGCACATTTGGAAGGATTTGGAGGAATAGAAGGCGTTATAAAAGGGAAAAGCGAAATGTATGGCTATTTAGTAGATAACCATAAAATGGCTTTTGTTAATTTAGATGATGCGCTTCAAAAATCAAAAACCGAAACTTTAGAAAGGGCTACATTTAGTTCAATTGACACCAATGCCACAACTTATATTAAAGACATTATGGCAAATCCTTTAGTTAAGATTAAATTTAATGCAACTGAGATAAATTCAAATTTGATTGGCTTGTATAATGCTAACAACATTAATTGTGCCATTACAATTGGTAAGTATTTTGGGATTTCGAATTTACAAATTAAAGAAGCGATTGAAAGTTATATTCCTGAAAACAATCGGTCCCAATTGCTAAAAAAAGGGTCTAATGATATCATACTTGATGCATACAATGCAAATCCAAGTAGTATGGAAGTTGCTTTAAATAATTTTATACAATTATACAATTCAAAAAATAAGATTGTTATAATTGGTGATATGTTTGAACTAGGAGATGAAAGTTTAAAAGAACATCAATTTATTGTTTCAATTTTAAAAAAACAATCTCAAATAGTTTGTTATTTTGTTGGAGAAGATTTTTATTTTAATCAGACTAGACAGTCAAACTTTTATTTTTATAAAAACTTTGAAGAATTTTCGGACTATTTAAAAAACAGTAAATTTGAAAATAAATTAATATTAATAAAAGGTTCTCGCGGGATGGCTTTAGAAAGATCGTTGGATTTCATTTAATTTGGTTAAAATTATTTTTGC
Source organism: Flavobacteriales bacterium (assembly GCA_038204955.1). Classification (GTDB taxonomy): domain Bacteria; phylum Bacteroidota; class Bacteroidia; order Flavobacteriales; family Flavobacteriaceae; genus Flavobacterium. The sequence continues at coordinate 6,463 of JBBRCJ010000021.1, read as the reverse complement.
CCGATTTTTGTAACCCGCAGTTTGAGAATGATAATCTCGTTCTAGAATCAATTTCAATTCTTCGAGAATCCAAGACTGTTTTAAACCAAAATCAAATAAAAGATGCATTGCCACAATTTTTGGAACAATCATATACTCTCCAATTAACCAATCCAAACTTGTTTCTATAATTTTTTCTTCTTGAAATGCAGTAAATTGAATTTTTTTATTTTGATGTAAAAACAATAAAATTCTTGAAATTCCTCTTATTGCCGATTGATGTTTAAGTTTAAAAAGCATATTGCAAATAGATTTGATATAAGGTTCAATTAAATCTATATTATTTTCTGCAAGTATTTCAAAAATCCAAATGGCTTTGTGATGGTTTTTATCCGAATGATTGAAAGCAATTTTACTCAAATCGTTAAGCAAAATATTATTTTCAAGAACAATTTTCAAAATTGAACTTCTACTTTTAATATGTGCGGAACTTTTTTCAATAATTGTATGAAATTCCAAATCCATTTTTCAAAATTATAAAATAAAATTAATTTTTTAGTATTTTTATTCCAACTTCCAACTTCCAACTTCCAACTTTCAGTATATTTGCAAATTGTAACCAACACAACTACTATGATTCATTTAAACGACAAAACTTTTGAACCTTTCATTTCTGAAAAAGAAATAAAATTTGCTATAAAAAATATGGCAAAAACAATGGACGACGATTTTTTTAACGAAGTTCCCGTTTTTATAGGCGTTTTAAATGGTGCGTTTATGGTCATGTCCGACTTAATGAAAAGCTATCGTGGTATGTGCGAGGTGAGTTTTGTAAAAATGGCGTCTTATGAAGGCACACAATCAACGCAAAATGTTCAAGAATTAATAGGTTTGAATCAAAATTTAGAAGGTAGAACTGTAGTAATTGTTGAAGACATTATAGATACTGGAAACACAATTGTAGCACTTAAAGAACTTTTTAAGAAACAAAATGTTAAACATTTAAAAATTGCTACATTATTTTTAAAACCAGACGTTTACGATAAAGATATTAAAATTGATTACGTCGGAATAAGAATTCCAAATAAATTTATTGTTGGATATGGCTTAGATTATGACGGTTTAGGCAGAAACCTCCAAGATATTTACCAACTTTCAGAATAAAAAACAACATTTAATTAAAAACAAAATGATTAACATAGTTCTTTTCGGAAAACCTGGAGCTGGCAAAGGTACGCAAGCCGAATTTTTAAAAGAAAAATACAATTTGACACACCTTTCTACGGGAGATATTTTCAGATTTAATATAAAAAATGAAACTGATTTAGGAAAACTTGCCAAAACATTTATGGACAAAGGTGATTTAGTTCCAGATGAAGTGACTATAAAAATGCTTCAAAATGAAGTTGATAGAAATCCAAATTCAGCTGGGTTTTTGTTTGATGGTTTTCCAAGAACAATTGCCCAAGCAGAAGCATTGGATGATTTTTTATTTTCAAAAAACGATAAAATAACAGCAACAATTGCACTAGATGCGGATGATGAAATTTTAGTACAACGCTTGCTTGAAAGAGGAAAAACATCAGGAAGACCTGACGATCAAGACGAAGAAAAAATAAGGAATCGTTATCAAGAATACAACGAAAAAACCGCGCCATTAATGCAATATTATCAAAATCAAGATAAATTTTTTGCAGTAAATGGAATTGGGAAAATTGAAGAAGTTACAGAACGGTTAAGCAATGTAATTGAAAATTTATAAACAAAAAAAATATGGATTTAACAGTTAAAATAGGATTTGAAGAAGTTTTTTCATTAGTCAAACAATTACCTGCTAGTAAAATTAAAGAATTGCAAATATTTTTAAATCAAGACTTTATTTCAAAAAAAGCATCAGAAGAAATTTCTTCTTTTCAGAGTTTTTTGATTAAAGGTCCTGTTATGTCAGACAAACAATTAGAAGATTATAAATTTAATAGAAGTCAATTTAACCAATGGAGAATCAAGAATTAATTTGTCTAGACACTTCAATTTTAATTGATTTTTTTAGAAAAAAAGACAAAACCAAATCGTTCTTTTTTGAATTAACAAAAACGTATTCCCAATTTGCAGTTTCAATTATTACCGAATATGAAATATTAGTCGGAAGTAATTTAGATACAAATTCATTTTGGGAAGATTTTTTTGAAAAAGTAACCGTTTTGCCGTTTGGAAAATTTGAAAATAAAGAAGAAATTACTATTTTTAAACAATTAAAAAAAGAAAATAAATTAATTGAAATACCAGATATTTTAATAGGAGCGACAGCAAAAGCAAATAATTTGAAGATAGCAACTTTAAATAAAAAACACTTTGAAAGAATTAAAAATGTCGAATTAATTCTAATCTAAAAAATGGAACTACTAATAATTCTCTTCTTAATAATTTTAAACGGTGTTTTTTCAATGTCAGAAATTGCATTAATTTCTGCTAGAAAAAGTAGATTAGAAACTGCAGCAAAAAAAGGGCAAAAAAACGCTAAAATCGCACTTGATTTAGTCAATGCTCCAAATAAATTACTTTCAACTGTTCAAATAGGAATTACGTTAATTAGCATTTTAACGGGTATTTTTTCAGGAGACAAAATAACTAGCGATGTGCAAAATTTCGTAACCAATTTTGCAGTTTTAAAACCTTATGCGCATACAGTTTCTGTTGGAGTAGTAGTGGTTATTTTAACCTTTTTTTCTTTGGTTTTAGGTGAATTATTACCAAAACGTATCGGGTTGAATTATCCAGAATCAATTGCAAAGGCTGTAGCGACGCCAATGAAAATTATTTCGAGAGTAATGGCGCCATTCATTTGGTTATTAACTATCTCAACCGATTTTTTATTAAAAATTTTAAATATAAAACCTACTGCCGACGGTAAAGTAACAGAAGACGAAATAAAAGCAATTATAAAAGAAAGTGCCGAAGTAGGTGAAGTACAAGAAATTGAACAGGACATTGTTGAGCGAGTTTTTCATATTGGCGATAGAAAAGTAAATTCATTAATGACACACCGAAGCGAAATTGTATATTTGCAAATAAATGATAGCGTTTCAGATATTAAAACTAAAATTTTAGTCGATTTGCATTCTTATTATCCTGTTTGTAAAGACAGTTTAGACAATATATTAGGCATAGTTTCGTTGAAAGATTTGTTTCATAATTTTGAAAAAGAAACGTTTAATTTAAAAGAAATTTTAAATAAACCAGATTATTTAATCGAACAAACATCGGCTTATAAAGCATTAGAAAATTTTAAAAAAACAAAAATTCATAATTCGTTTATTGTAGATGAACACGCAATTTTTCAAGGAATAATAACTTTGAATGACATTTTAGAAGCTTTAGTAGGTGAAGCTTCTGACTTTGATGAAGATGAATATAAAATTATAGAACTTACCGAAGATTCTTGGCTAATTGACGGACAGTATTCGTTACACGATTTTTTAACCTATTTTGATATGGATAATTTGACAAACGAGTATGAAGTTACCACAGTTAGTGGTTTTTTTGCTACAGAGTTAGGAAAAATTCCAATTGAAGGCGAAAAATTAATATGGAATAAATTGGCCTTTGAGGCTCAAAAAATGCAAGGAACTTTAATTGACAAAGTGTTAGTTAAAACATATAAACAAATCAGTTCTTAGTAACTAGTAACTAGTAATTAGTCCTTTTTGCTAATCCACTATTTATTATTTACTAATCACTAAAAATAAAAAAATGACAGAAGGAAATTTCGTTGACTACGTAAAAATATATGTAACATCAGGTAAAGGTGGCAAGGGCTCTACGCATTTACACCGTGAAAAATTTATCGAAAAAGGTGGTCCAGATGGAGGCGACGGTGGGCGAGGAGGCCATGTAATTTTGAAAGGAAACAAAAGTTTATGGACACTTTTTCATTTAAAATTTGTAAAACACTTGCGTGGTGGTCACGGCGGCGATGGCGGAAGTTCGCGAAGTACTGGTCACGATGGCGAAGATAAAGTAATGGAAGTTCCGTTGGGAACTGTGGTAAAAGACATTGAAACAGGTGAAGTTTTATTCGAAATTACCGAACACGATGTAGAAGTAATTTTGGCTCCCGGTGGAAAAGGAGGATTAGGAAATTGGCATTTTAGAAGTTCGACTAATCAAACACCAAGATACTCGCAACCTGGAATGCCATCAACAGAAATTGATGTAATTTTAGAATTAAAAGTCCTTGCAGACGTTGGTCTTGTAGGATTTCCTAATGCAGGTAAATCAACTTTATTATCAGTTTTAACTTCTGCTACTCCAAAAATTGCCGATTATCCGTTTACAACCCTAAAACCTAATTTAGGAATTGTGGCGTATCGTGAATTTCAATCGTTTGTAATGGCTGATATTCCTGGAATTATTGAGGGCGCAGCCGAGGGAAAAGGGTTAGGTCATTATTTTTTACGCCATATTGAACGGAATTCAACACTTTTATTTTTAGTTCCTGCTGATGCCGATGATATTAAAAAAGAATATGAAATTTTGTTAGACGAATTACGTCGATACAATCCGGAAATGTTAGATAAAGATAAACTTTTGGTAATTTCGAAATGTGATATGCTCGATGATGAATTGAAAGCCGAATTAAAATCCCAATTGGACAAAGAAATTAAAATACCCTATTTATTTATTTCATCAATTGCCAATCAAGGGTTAACCGAATTGAAAGACAAACTTTGGGCCATGTTAAATGTCGAAACCGAGAAACCAGAAAACAGTCATGGAATTTAAAAAACTACATGATTCTTACATATTTGAAATTTAAGTTTTTTTTATACCTTTGAAAACTAAACCATTATAAAATGAAATTAAAATTACTATTAGCTCTTTTATTAGCTCAAATGTCATTTTCGCAACATAGAACTTGTGGAATGGAACAAAAAATGCAACTTATAATGTCTAATCCTGTTTTAAAGCAACAGTTTTTAGAGCGACAGGCAAATTTTGAAATGGAGTATCAAAGACTTTTGAACGATAGTTCAAATAAAGTTGCTTCACTTTTGGCTCAAATAAAAATTCCTGTAGCAGTTCATTACCCTTCTGTTCCAAATACTACTTCACAAGCCGAAAAAGATTGTTTAATTGCATTAGCACAGTCGCAGATTGATATAATTAACGCCGATTATAATGCCGCTAACTCTGATTTATCCAATTGGACTGGCGGTGTAAGTACTCAATATCCTGGTGTAAACGTAGGTAATATGGGTGTTTTATTTCAAATTGCAACTCAAAATCATCCAGCAGGAACAGGTTTAATTAATGGTATGGTAGCGGTAACATTTGGTACTGATTTTTTAGCTGGGGCTGACAACGACACTACTTGGGCAGGATATATGAATTTTGTAGTGAGAGATGAAGGTAACACGATTTTAGGATATTCTCCACTTGGTGGCATGCCGTCATCTGGAGCAACAGTTGTAATGAATACTTTTTGTTTTGGGTCAGGTACTGGTTGCTCAACTTCAGGATATGTTCCTTCAGCACCTTTTAATTTAGGTAGAACAGTTACTCACGAGTTAGGTCATTTTTTTAATTTGAATCATACTTTTGATGGTTGTACTACTTCTGCAAATTGCGCAACTTCAGGCGACAAGGTTTGTGATACACCTCCAGCTAATGCAGAAACATATAATTGTCCTGCTCCAGGTTCAGTTATACAATGTAGTGGTGCAAAAGTGTTAACAATGAATTATATGGATTATGTTGATGATCCTTGTATGTATATGTTTACTAACGGTCAGGCAACAAGAATGTTAGCTTATTATAATACTATTAAAACACAATATAGCACCAATGTTTTAGGCGTTGATGGGTTAGTTAAAAATAATTTTTCTATTTATCCAAATCCAAACAAAGGAAGTTTTACAATTCAATTTGATACTGAAATTGATAATTGTTCCATTCAAATAATAGATATGTTAGGACGAACAGTTTACAATCAAAATTTTAATGTTGTTTCAAATCAACAACAAGATATTGAGTTAAACTCTACATCAATAGGAATATTTTTTGTAAAAATTAAAAATGGTAGCAGTATTTCAGTTCAAAAAATGATTATTGAATAAAAATTAATTTTCAGTAAAACAAAATCCCAAATTTCATAACATTTAGACTGCCCCCAAAAAGTTAGACACTATTTGGGGGCATTTTTATGGCAAAAAACAGGAAGCACAGCGCTGAATTCAGATTACAGATTATAAAGGATAATCTAGAGGGAAACTCGATCAGGTTCTTATCTAATAAATGGACTATATCCACCTCCTTGATAAGGAAGTGGATTGACCATCATCATTTATCAGGTGCAAAAGGATTGTTGCCCAGGGGCTCTGTCAATTACACAAAGAAATTTAAATTAAATGTGGTTACAGCCTTTAAGAATAAGGGATTATCTTTACGGGATTGCTGTCTGCATTTTAACATTCCTGCCCAAAGC
>JBBRCJ010000020.1:0-47797 GCA_038204955.1 Flavobacteriales bacterium | reverse complement strand
CAAGAAGTTAAAAACAAATTACAGTTGGATGAAGAAAAAATTCAGTGCATTGTTTCAAATAATTTAATCGAAAACGCTATTCCATTCGGAAAAACTCAAAAACCCGAACTTTGGGATTATGCGGATAATGTGGATACAATTGATTTTTTAATTAAAAATTTAAACTAATCAAAATGCACATCGTCATAAATATCTTTTAGCGATAAAGTAATATCAACTGATTCAATTTTAAAACTCTCATCTAAAGTTTTGTATTCGGTCAACAACCAACTATTGTTTTCATTTTTAGAGAACTTTTCAACACCAATTGACTCAGAATCAATTAAAATATAATCTTTTAATGTCTCGATTTCTCTATATAAAGTAAATTTTCCTCCTTTGTCGTAATTACGTGTTGATTTTGATAGAATTTCAAAAATTACTGTCGGATTTTTAAAAGTGTCTTTTATGTTGTCAGTTAAATTTGGTTGATTGCATATTATGCTAAAATCAGGGTAAGTATATAATGTGTTTTTAGGAATATTTATCCTAAAATCGCTGCCATACGGTTTGCAAGGTTTGCCTTTCAATTTGCTTTTTAATTCAAAAGCACAATTCATCGCAATATCATTATGATTTTGTGATGCACCGCTCATCGATTCAAAGTTTTCACTTTCAAATTCTCTATTTAAAGGAAAAACCTCACCTCGAAAATACTCGTGTTTTTCAATAGCCAACCGTTCTGCCTTCAAATAATCTTCTTCTGAAATATATTTCGCAACTGGTATTCCCATAATTATTTGTTTGATATACAAAAGTAACAAATTTATTAACTCAAAAAACAATTAAAACTAATAGAAATAATATGCAAAATTGAAAATTATAATGCATTGAAACCATAAAAATTGAATTGATTAAAAAACAAATTGCTCATTACAAATGAAATACATTTTTAATGAGCAATTTTTAATTAAAATACTATTACACTAATCTTTTGCAAAAACTACAACTCTTGCTTTAGTTTTTGAAGAATTTTTAGTGTCGTATAAAAACTCGATTTTGGTAATTACGCGTTCGTTACCATTTAAATCAATTACACGAGTTTCACCACCTGCCGGAATTGTTTTTCTTACTTCAATGTCTTGTACGGTGCCATTTCTATAAAAAACCTTAACATCTTTAAAATTTACTGCGCCGCCTTTTACAAAAAACTTCAATTTTGTAAATGTTCCTTTGGCACTAGTTACTGGTAAAACATCTTTTTCAACCCGATAATCAACTGTTCGTGCGCCTAGTTTTTCCCAACCGTCTTTGTCTTGTGCAAAAGCCGAAATGTTAAACATAAAAAAAGCAAGCACACTTAATAAACCCCATTTTGTTTTCATAATTATTTAATTTTTTTAGTTACTTGTAAGACATTACTTTTTTAAAAAGGTTTAATTTATTTTAAACTACTTTTAAATACTAAACCAAAAACGTTCAAAACATTAAAGTTTTGAACGTTTTAAAAATTAAATAAATTAACAACCACCAACAGCACCAGCTGCAGCTGCATAGAAAAATGTTGTAACAACTTCGGCAGATATCCCACAAGGAAGACACCCGGCTAAAGCAACAGCAGCTGCTAAAGGTTGAGAAACTTCTTGAGCTGCAATTGCACCACTTGCAACACCTGCAAAAATTGCCAATGTACACTTGCCCCAACTACTCCACCAACTACCTAAAACTGTATTTAGTCTTGCATTATAAGCGTTAAGTGCTGCATTATATCTTATTGATGCTACGGGATCATTTGGATATCCGAACAATATTCTATTAGGTCTATTCACTCCGTGTTTTTGCAAATATATAACCGAATAATTATATTTATTCTCATTTGCTTTCACATAAGTATTGTACAATGCTTTAAAATATTGTTGATCGGTGTAACTTACTGCTGGTAAATCTTTATAATCATTAATTTGAGTTAAAATTTGATCGGCTGGTAGTTGAATTATTTGATTTATTTTCCAAATACACCAAGTTGATTGATTTCCAAGCGTGTGTCCATTTCCTGTATTCCAAGTTTTACTTTCTAAATTCTGATAATTTGGCAAGTCAATTTTAGTATTTGAAAGTGATTCTTCTTTTACAACTTCTGAATTATCTTTGGAACACGAACCTATAATTAATGAAAAACAAAAAAGAGATAAAACGCTAATTATTTTTAATTTTTTCATAATTTAATGATATTTAATTTTTCTTAATCTATTTAAGGCTTTTCAGATTCCGCCAAATTGTTTTTTAACTTGCTAGCGTTATACAATAACAACTAGCTTTTGCTACGGGAAGATTTTTTGTGGTTTTTTCATAAATGTGGTTTTAGGTTTGTTAATAACTTATTAGTGTAAACTTAGTTAGTAAATAATTTAACTTATTATTTAAAAAAGACACGACCTATTTATAATTGCCATTATTTTAAGTGTTTTTTAACAGTAAATATTTTTTTTAAAAAAGGTAAAAAAAACATTCCTTGTGGGGAATGGTTTTAAATTTTTGATTTTATTAACTTTTAAGTATATTAATAGAGTTAAAATATTAAGTTATAATCTTTTAACCTTTGTTTAAAAAAATCTATTATTTAAAATTTATTTTGTTTAATAAAATCATAATGTTAAAGTGCGGAAGAATTAATAAACTGTAGATTAAAACTTTGCAATGTTTTTGTACAAACAAAATTTTAAAAAAAGTGCCCCATTTTTTGGAGCACTTTAACATATTTTAGAATAGTGTCTATAATAATGAACCACCAACATTTACAAAAAAGCCGTTTGCTCTATTGTCAATATATAATGCATTGTTTTGATTTGCATAAGGACTTTTTACACCAGGAGTCAATTCCCACCAAACATTGTTTATTTCATCTTTTGCTGTAGAAGGGATTAATGGATTACTGCTGTATCCATAAACTTGTCTAATAAACATTATATTACCATAGTTAGCATTATCATACACTCTAAATCTAAGTAATGTTTTTTTTCCATACTGTAATGAACCTCTAACTTTGTATGAAGACATTTTATCTGCAAAATCACCTAGATTGTTTTTAGCAATGGCTGCTGGTATGTTATTATTACCACTTTCAACGCTTATTTGTGCATTAAAAGTTACACTTCTTCCTCCATAATAATTATCATCGTACAAACTAACAGATACATTACACAATCCAAACGAAGCCTTTTTAATAGGATTTGTAATTTGAATTTTATCATTTTTATAATCTAGAAATTTAGCTGTTTCAACAGAATCTAATTTTTTTTCTGAAACAAAAACAGTTTTTTGATTTTCTAGATAAATAATATCTTGAGCACTATGAAATGTTTCTATCAATTGAGACATTTGATTAGTAGTTAGTCCATCATTCACTTCATACGATTTATCTCCAATTTTTATTACATCATAACCTTTTAAAATAAGTTTATCTGAAAAATTAGAAAAAGTTAAATTTGACATTTCATTTTTAGATTTATCCTCTATTAAATCGTTTTTTTCACATCCAAAAATTATCAATGAAAATACTGCAACTACGGTATATTTAAAATTATTCATATTGTTATTTTTTTATTTTCTTACTCTATTTAAGGCTTTTCAGATTCCGCCTTGGTTGGTTGATTTTTAGCTAGTTTTATTAAAAACTAGCTAAATAACTCGAAAATTTTTTGAGGTTTTTTCATCTTATTAATTATTTTTATAGGTTTTTATTAAATAATTGTAATTAAAAACTGTTTTACTATATTTATTTAACAATTCAAATTTAATGAGATAAAAAATAATGATTCAATTGATTATCGACTTGAAATATTGATTATCGACTTTTTTTTAACTTTTTTTTAACTTTTTTTAAAAATTAATAGAAAATTATTTTTTTAAAGTTTTTTAAGTTGGGATATGAAGAAGAATTAATTGATAAAACTTTAATAACAGTAAACAAAAAAAGCGTTCAAAACAATAAAGTTTTGAACGCCTTTTAATGAATTAAATAATTATTCTAAGATTAATTTTTTAAAAGTAGTCAGTCCATTAGTAGTTATTTTTACAAAATAAACGCCACTTTTTTTATCACTAAAATCAAAATTGTTTAGTTGTGAAGCATCTTCTTTTTCAATTATTTTAGTTCCAAAAAAATCGAAAATTGATAGGGAAGAATGCTCGGGTAGTTCAATGGTAAATAATCCCGAGGTTGGGTTAGGATAAAGAATTGCTGTTTCAATACTAGTCTTTCCCATTTGACTTGCATTTTCAGTAATTCGATTGGTTGATAAATTTACCCAATTAAACGATTCCCATAATCCAATTGATTCTCTATTACAGGTCATAGCAATTACTCCATCTTCAGAAGAAATAAATTTACCATTACTTCCTTTTAATGCAATTTTACTGTTACTTAACAGTAGTATATCAAATTTTTCCCAAGGACCAATACTGCTTCTATTACAAGTAATTGGCAAAGTTCCATTTTCGGATGAAACGTATTTTTCATTGCTTCCTTTTAAGGCTACTTTTCCACCATCAACTTCAATAACAGTGAATTTTTCCCATTCTAGGGCAGTTGTTCTATCACAAAACATACTATTGGTTCCATTTGAAGATGTTACAAATTTATTGTTACTTGCTTTTAAATTGATAGTTTTCCCAACAATTGAAGAAGGATTAGTTGGTGTATTTGAACTACAATTTACCCATACTTTAATATCGTCAAAAAAAATATTTTCTGTTCTTGGAGAGTTAAATCGTGCATCACTTCCGCCACGGTACGATTGAAACATTGCCGAATTTATTTTAACATTAGGCTTGTTAGCATTTCTAAAAAGATTATTTGTTGATTTATAAACTAAATTTCCGTCTAAATATAATTCAATAATACCATTACTTTGACCTAAAGTGTTAAGTTTAAGATGTTGTTTTACAGTGTACCATCGATTGGATGTTATTTTAATTTGTTGCACGTCAGAATTTGGTAAATCAACTCCGCATCTTTGAGTAGGATCGTTTAAATTACGATTTGGAAAATAAGTATACACCACTAATCGTCCTTCTGGACCTCCGTATTGACTAGATGATAGTGGTCTCCACATAATTCGCGCTGAAAAACCATTTTCAATTTTTGTTAAATCATCTGTACAACCATCTGGCAGCGTTCCCAAACCCGTAAGAGTTCCTCCTGCTAAACCAGGTAACTTCCCTCCTGCTGCCCAATAAAAATTTGATCCGAATTTTACTCTATACTCCAATGTTGCTTCTTCGGAATCTGGAATGTTCTTATCAAATAGAAAACCTCCATTTGGCCCACCAAAAGCATTTTGCAAATATTCGGCTCTTAAAGTTCCATCTACAATAAGATTTTTTTGGAGCCAAACTTTACCATTGCCATCTAACCCTCGGTATTCTCCAGCACCTCTTGAATTAATTCCATTAAAATCAGTAATAGCTGCTGCTAAATCATACTTTTTGTAATTACTCCAGTTATTAAAGTTAATATCAATAACTTTGTTACACGATTGAGAATAACTAAAAAGATTAAAAGTATGTATAATTACAAGAACTAATAAGTGTTTAAATTTTCTCTTTTTTGGGTTGTTCATAAAAATTGTTTTAATGGTTAATAATTAAAACAAAGTTAAACAGATGCAAAAATAATGAATATCGATTAGAGCTATAATATATCGATTATCGATTTTATTTTATAAAATTTCACAAAAAAAATTATTGGTTCTCTTTTCTAAATTTTTCAGGAGTAGTTTCGGTTATTTTTTTAAATGCATTACAAAAATTAGCATAACTTTCAAAACCTAGCTCAAATGAAATTTCATTTAAAGGCTTATCAATTTCTTTAATCATTGTTTTAGATTCTTCTATTTTTTTTTTAAGAATATATTGATACGGAGTTATACCAATTGTTCTTCTAAATTCTCTTATAAAATGATCTTTTTTCCATTTAGTCATTTGGACTAGGTTTAGTATATCAATTCGTTCGTAAACATGAGTGTCAATGTAGTTTAAAACTTCTTTTATTCTATAAGGAATCAATGCTAGTGCTGCTGTTTCCTGATTTTTTTGATAATAAAAACTATTTAAAACAATTGATATTGTACTTGAAATATCAACGGATTTAAAGGGCTTTACAATATAACCGTGAGGTCTGGTTTTATTTACTTTTTCTAACGTTAAAGAATCAGAATAAGAAGTTACATATATATAAGGAATTATTTTTTTATTTAATAAATAGTCACCTATTAAAGTGCCATCACCACTTTTATCTAAATTTATATCTATTAATACTAAAATTGGATTATACATTTCAATTGCATTTATAGCAGCTGTTACCGAAGTAATATTAATTACTGCTTCAAAACCAAGTTTGTTCAAAATTTTTTTAATGTCGAGCGCAATAATTATTTCATCTTCGACTACAACAATTTTATTGTTTTGCATATTAAATTGAATTGTTTTTAAATTGTATAGTATAAGAAACACCTTGATGATTAATCATTTTAATGTTCCCTTTTATTTGACCCACTAGTAGTTCAACAAGTTCGATTCCTAAAGTTTTATTAAGTTCTTTATTCACTGCAAATCCATTTCCGTTATCACTTATTTTCAATTCAAAAACAGAATCTTTTTCTAGTAATATAATTTCAATAATTCCTTTTTGGTTTTCGTCGAAAGCGTGTTTATAGGCATTCTGAATCAATTCATTAATAATTAAACCTAATGGAATAGCAGTTTCAATATCTAAATAAGCTGTTACAACATTTATTTTTAAATCAATATTGTTTTTCAAATCTACATAAGTATTTAAAATAGAGTCGGTTAAATTATTCAAATATTCTTTAAAATCAACTTTACTTAAATTTTTAGTTTTGTATAAATTTTCGTGCACTAAAGCTATTGATGCAATCCTTGATTGACTAACTTCAATAAAATTTTCGATATTGTTATTAGCTTCTTGAGATTGAATATTTAGTAAACTCATTACCAATTGTAAATTATTTTTTACCCTGTGGTGTATCTCTTTAAGTAAGGTTTCTTTTATTTCTAATGATTCTTCTATGGTTTGATAAGCATTTTCTAAATCTATATTTTTTATAGATATTATTGCATTTTTTTGTTTTACAGTTCTAATAAATTTAATAAAAATAAAAAAACTTAGTAATGCTAGAACCAAAAAAATGGCTCCATAAATAATATAGTTTTTTTGAGTTTTAATTATAACACCTTTTTGAAGTTGAGCTAATTGAAGACTTTTTATTTTATTTTCTTTATCGGTTAAATTAAATTCTGTTTGAAGTTCTCTTACTTTATCCTCATTTATTTTTATGTCATTCATTTCCTTTGAATAAACATATTTTTTATAATACAAAAGAGCCAATTTTAAGTTTGCTGAATTTTCTTCAATGGTAGACTTTGTTAAAAAAACCTCTTGTTTCAGATCGGCCATATTGGAGGAGTCTACTAACACTAAACATTGATTATTGTATTTTTTTGCCTCTTCAATTTTGTTTAATTTAAAATAACAATTAGCTAATAAAATATAATATTCTAATCTAATTTCTAATACGTTTTTTTCGTATTTAATTTTTTTTAATATGGTTATTGCAGCGGTGTACTTTTTTAAATAATAATAAGTCTGTGATAAAATGTAACTATTGTAGTAATTTACACTTTCATTATATCCAGTAATCAATTTGTTATTTAGCAATAGTAATTTTAAGGCTTGATTGTACCTACTTAATTTATTTAAAACTACTGCTTTTTCAATATTTATACTTACATCAGAATTATCATTATTGGCTAAATTTAAATAATATAGAGATTCTTTAAATTGAGATAAGTCAGTGTATATATAGGCAATGTATAAATATAAATCATTTTTATTCTTGGTACTAGTTTTATCTTTATCGTAAAAATAGATTGATTTTTTATAATTAAACAATGCGCTATTAAGCGATGCTTGATAATAATTTATTAAACCTAACAACCTGTAAAAGTTACCAATTGATTTGTATTGATTGGTTTTTAAGGCAATTTTTAAACTTTGATTAATTACTTCTTTTGCTTTATCGTGTTGCGCTTTGCTCATTAATGCAAATGCTAAATCATACCTGCACAACAAAAAATTATTTAAATCATTAATTTTAAAAAAAATATTTGCCGTTCTTGTAGAGGATACTATTTTTTTATCTAAAGAATTTGAATAAATTGATGTTAAATGATAATAATAAAATCCTTCACCTTTTTTATAATTAATTTTTTTAGAGAGTAACTGCAATTTATTATTGTAAAAAATTAAATTTTTGAGATCCTTTTGTTCGTATTCTTTACATATTAAATGATATAAAATCACTTTTGTAGTATCGTCTTTTGTTTTTTTTACAATCGTTATTAAACTATCAAGCTTTTTTTTATTCACACTAAATTGCGCATTTATAGAATAAGACCATAAGCAAATAATTAAGATTAAATATTTCATAATATTGATATGAATTAAAAGTAATAAAAAAGAAGCTAAATTAAAGGCTTCTTAAAAATAATCGTAATTTGATTTTCAAAAAGACAAAATGAAAAACAAAAGTAATTACTTTTAAATTAAATCTGTTTTCGGTCAACTATATTTTTTGATACTAAGAAAAATCAATTTAATTTTAAAAAATATAATTTAACTAAAAGTTAACTATTACGTTATAGTTAATAACCTATTAATAACATTGCAAAATAAAAATCGGATTTTAAATTGCTATAAACGAAATTTGCGCTAAGAAATTAAATAACTATTTCAACAATAAATAGAGATTCTGAAATAAATTTAAAATAAAATTCAAAATAAAATGAAAGTTCACAACTACAGCGCAGGACCTTGTATTTTACCACAAGAAGTTTTTGAAAAATCGGCACAAGCCCTTTTAAATTTCAATAATTCTGATTTATCGATTTTAGAAATATCGCACCGAAGTAAAGATTTTGTTGCCGTAATGGATGAAGCTCGTGATTTGGTGCTAGAACTTTTAGACTTAAAAGGAAAAGGATATCAGGCTTTATTTTTACATGGCGGAGCAAGTTTAGAGTTTTTAATGGTGCCTTACAATTTGATGAAAGTTAAAGGAAAAGCAGCTTATTTAGACACAGGAACTTGGGCAAGCGGCGCAATTAAAGAAGCCAAACATTTTGGAGAAACCGTTGTTGTTGCCTCTTCAAAAGAACAAAATTATAATCATATTCCTAAAAATTACTCGGTTCCTACAGATGCAAATTATTTTCATTGCACCAGTAACAATACTATTTTTGGAACACAAATGAAATCGTTTCCCGAATTGGATATGCCAATTATTTGCGATATGAGTTCGGATATTTTTTCAAGAGTTTTAGATTTTTCAAAATTTGATTTAATTTATGCTGGAGCACAAAAAAATATGGGACCAGCCGGAACCACTTTAGTTGTCGTAAAAGAAGAAATTTTAGGAAAGTCAGAACGTTACATTCCGAGTATGCTCGATTATCAAAATCATATAAAGGCAGAAAGTATGTACAACACACCAGCTGTTTTTCCAGTTTATGCCTCTCTTTTAACATTGCAATGGCTTAAAAATTTGGGCGGAATTACTGCCATAGAAAAATTAAACACTGCAAAAGCCGAATTGTTGTACAACGAAATTGACAGAAATCCATTATTTAAAGGAGCATCAGTTATAGAAGATAGAAGTGTTATGAACGCCACTTTTTTATTAACCGATGAAAATAACGCACCACTTTTTGACAAAATGTGGAAAGAAGTGGGAATTTCTGGTTTAGCAGGACACCGTTCTGTTGGCGGATATCGTGCTTCAATGTACAACGCTTTGCCAATTGAAAGTGTACAGGTTTTGGTAGATGTGATGAAAAAATTAGAAATCAGTTTTCAGTAATCTGTTTTAAATACAATTATTAATTCAAGAAAATTAACTTTGGTTTAAACAATTTTAAACCTAAAACTTTTAAACAAAAAAATTAGAATGAAAATATTAGCCAATGACGGAATTTCAAAAAGCGGAATTCAAGCATTAGAAAATGCAGGTTTTGAAGTAATTACCACTAAAGTTGCACAAGAACAAGTTGCTAATTTTATAAATGAAAATAAAGTTAGCGTTCTTTTAGTTCGAAGTGCCACCAAAGCAAAACAAGATTTAATTGACGCTTGCCCTACCTTAAAAATTATTGGTCGGGGTGGTGTAGGAATGGATAATATTGATGTAGATTATGCCCGTTCCAAAGGTGTTCACGTTATAAACACGCCAGCATCATCAAGTGAAAGCGTTGCCGAACTGGTATTTGCTCATTTGTTTTCGGGAGTTCGGTTTTTACATGATTCCAATAGAACAATGCCTTTAGAAGGCGATACTCATTTTGAAGGATTGAAAAAAGCTTATGCAAACGGAATCGAATTACGTGGAAAAACCTTAGGAATTATTGGTTTCGGACGCATTGGTCAAGCCGTTGCTAAAATGGCTTTGGGACTAGGAATGAAAGTAATTGCTACTGATAAATTCGTTGGTAAAGCGGGAATAAAAGTAGATTTTTATAACGGTCAATTTATTAATGTTGAAATTGAAACTGAGCCCACTGAAGACGTTTTAAAACACTCTGATTTTATTACTTTACACGTTCCTGCTCAAGATGGCTATATAATTTCAGATAATGAAATTGCAATAATGAAAGATAATGTGGGAATTGTAAACTGCTCGCGTGGAGGAATTATAGATGAAGTAGCCTTAGTAAAAGGATTGGATAGTAACAAGATTTTATTTGCAGGTTTGGATGTTTTTGAAAATGAACCTACTCCCGCTGTACAAGTCTTAATGAATCCGAAGGTGTCCTTAACTCCTCATATTGGAGCTGCAACTTTAGAGGCTCAAGATAGAATAGGAACTGAATTGGCATCACAAATTATTAGTTTGTTAAAAACTGAAAAGCAATAATTTTTTATTACTTTTGAGTGTTAATCAATAAAAACCAACTAAAATGTTTGAACAATTAACACAACTAGTACAACAATTTGGGCAAGAACACGTAACTGAAAACGATGCTGTTCCCAACGAACATAATGAAGCCATAATGAGTCACGCAAGTGATTCTATTTTATCGAGTTTAAAAAATATTGCTGGTCAAGAAGGTGGAAATGAAATCCTGGCTGGGTTATTTCAAGGAAACAATGCATCAGACGCTTCAAACCCTGTAGTACAAGAAGTAACGAATCAATTGTCAAGCAGTTTAGGTGAAAAATTTGGACTTTCTGGCGATGCCGCTTCAGGAGTAGCTGGAAGTTTGATTCCTAAAGTTTTAGGTTCACTAATTGGTGGAGCAAAAGACCCAAACAATTCAAGCTTTAATGTTTCAGATGTTATTGGAGCTATTACAGGCGGCGGTGCTGGAGCAACAACTGGAGGTGGCGGATTGATGGAGATGGTAACAAAGTATGGTGGAATGGTTGGATTGGATCAAAATGGTGATGGAAAAATTGATTTGAGCGACGCAACTGCAGCCGTTGAAAAAAAAGGAGGATTTGGAGCACTTTTAGGAAAACTCTTCGGGAAATAAAATTTAAGTCAAAATATAAACTATAAAAAAGTCAGGCTATAGCTTGGCTTTTTTTGTTAAATCATGACCAATAGTTACAATGTATTTGATTTTTTTGTAATTTTATAAACTTTTCAAATATTAAAATGATGAAAAAATTATTTTTTATCGGATTTATTTTAACAGTAATTTTAATAGGTTGCTCAACTTCGAAAAATGCTATTTCAACATTTGAAAAAACCAAAAAACTATCGGACACTATACGAATTGCCAACGATTCGCTTGAATATGAAGTCATTATTATTGAACCCGGTTTTAATAGTTGGTTGATAAGCCAAGCTCGGCCAAGAAAGTTTTACAGTGAAAGTTTTATGGAAGGTAGAAATCAAATTTATGTTACTGAATGGAATAATCGTGTGATGCAACCTTTTAACTTCAATTCAAATTTATACGAAATGCAAATTAATTACAACCGAAACATTCATTATGGATACGAAGTGAATTATTTAATTTACAATTATTTTATTTTTTTTCAATTAAATTATAAACAACAGTTGGCAGGATTTATTCCAAGAATTTAATTTTTTTAATGTATATTTAATCTTAATGACGAATTTTAAACAACGCTGGAATATTTCCTCCAATTGGCAACTTTTTGTCATTATTTTAGTGTTTGCTTTAACAGGTTCATCGTCGGCACTAATTGCAAGACCTCTGTTATGTTGGTTCGGCATTAGTAAACAGGCAACTCCAATAATTTTATTTTGGATTTGTTATATCCTTTTAATTTTTCCTATTTATCAAATTTTGTTGGTTTCTATTGGATTTTTATTTAGACAATTTAGTTTTTTTTGGCGTTTTGAAATCAAAATGCTCCATAGTTTAAAATTAGGTTTTCTAGCCGATTTTTTAAATAAAAAAAAGAAACTTAATTAGTTCCTTTGATTATTGTAGTAGTTGAAGTTTGCTGTTTTTGCAAAACGTAAGTGTAAATCCAAGTTAAGGTAAATGATGGAATAAAATCAGTAAAAGGTAACGCTTCTTCTATAAACTCTAAAATACCACCAATTTTACCAATTGTTCCTTTATACATATAAGCCATTAATAGAGCTGAAACTGGAGCCCAAACTACATCGCTAAACTCACCAATAAATGGTACCGTAAAAGATAACATTCCAATTAAATCAAATAGAATTCCTAAAAACAAATTACGTTGTTTGTGGTTTTCATTGACTTGATTGTTAGTTGTTTTAGACATTTTTTTTAAAATTTAATTTGTATTTATTAGTATACAAATTATGTGCCAAGTTTTTTAGTACCACCGCTCAAGAGAATAAGTGTAAACCCTATAAAAAAATTGCAGTTCCGCTTTTAAAAACGAGACTGCAATTGAATGAGGAGTAGGACACGAAAGCCTAATACTTAAAAATTATTTTGAATCTTTACGAATCAAATTAAAAAAGTCGTTTCGGTTTTCTTTTTCGCTAAAAATTCCGCCATATTGAATGGTTGAAGTATAACTATTCTCATCTTTAATACCTCGACACGAAACACACATATGAGCTGCTTCCATAACTACAATGACGTTCTCAGTTTCAAGTGATGTTTTTAAGTCATTAAATATTTGCATTATCAAGCGCTCTTGCACTTGCGGACGACGAGAAAAATAATCAACAATTCTGTTAAGTTTTGACAATCCAATTACACGACCAGAAGAAACATAACCTACGTGAGCTTTACCATAAATTGGTAAAAAATGATGTTCACAAGTAGAGTTAAAATTAATGTTGGCTTCTACTAACATTTTATCATAATGATAATTGTTTTCAAAAGTTGACATTTTCGGTTTATTTTTAGGATCTAAACCTCTAAAAAGTTCATTTACATACATTTTTGCAAATCTATGTGGAGATCCTTGAAGGCTTTCATCGGTCATATCTAATCCTAATTCTTCCATAATTTTGAAGAAATGCTTTTCGATATTGTGTACTTTTTCGGCATCTGATTTTTCAAAAGCATCTGGTCGCAACGGTGAATCTGCGGATGTCATTTGATGGTTTTCTCCAATAAAATCAATTTTTTCTATTTCAGTTTGTGTATTCATAGTAAAATTTAAGGGGTAATTTTTAGTGTTTAAGTTTATTTTTGAATTGTTTTTTTAGTTTTTCAACTTTTGGTGTTATTACATAAGTACAATATCCTTCTTGTTTATTTTGATTGTAATAATTTTGATGATAGTCTTCCGCAGGATAAAAGACATCTGCAGGTACAATTTGAGTAACAATTTTTTTTCCAAAACCAAAAGTATTGTCTTTAATTAAAAGCGCTATATAATTTTCAACATCGCTTTTTTGAGAATCGGAATGGTAAAAAACCGCACTTCTGTATTGAGTTCCCACATCTGCTCCTTGACGATTTAAAGTAGTTGGATCGTGAGTCGCAAAAAATACTTCAAGTAATTCATTAAAAGTAATTTGTTTTGGGTCAAATACTATTTGTGTTCCTTCTGCATGACCCGTTTCGCCTGAGCAAACTTCACGATAGGTAGGATTCAGCGTTTTTCCGCCTGTGTAACCTGAAGTGACCGAAACTACTCCTTTTAAATCTAAAAATAAGGCTTCAGTGCACCAAAAGCAGCCACCAGCGAATGTGGCAATTTCATTTCCGTTTTGCATTTCTTTTGTTGTGATTTGTTTGTTCATTAACATCTTTTTTTCTTGTGCTTTTGATTGACACGAAAAAAAACCGATAGAGATTAAAAAGACGATTATCTTGTTCATATTTAAAAATTGTTTAACAAAAGTAGTAAATAATTAAACAAATAAAAATTATTTAACTTACATTTTTATTTATCTTGTCATAAAAAAATGGTAGAGTATAAAAATAAATTAAAAACTTCGTTTCTTTGTAAAAAGTATCAAAATGATTCAGGCAGAAAATTTACATAAATATTACGGTGATTTACATGTTTTAAAAGGTGTAAATTTACATATAAAAAAAGGAGAAGTTGTATCTATTGTTGGCGCATCGGGAGCAGGAAAAACTACTCTTTTACAAATTTTGGGAACACTGGATGTTCTAGAAACTTCAAAAAACAATTCCGAAAAATTTACCCTAGAAATTAACGGCGAAAGTGTTTTAAATTTAAACGATAAAGCATTATCAAAATTCAGAAACTTAAATTTAGGATTTATCTTTCAATTTCATCAATTATTACCAGAATTTTCAGCTTTGGAAAACGTTTGCATTCCTGCTTTAATTGCCAATCGAAATAAAATCGAAGCAGAAACTGAAGCTAAAAAACTTTTAGAATATTTAGGATTATCGCATCGAATTAATCATAAACCAGGAGAACTCTCTGGCGGAGAACAACAAAGAGTTGCTGTAGCTAGAGCGTTAATTAACAAACCAGCCGTTATTTTTGCCGATGAACCCACAGGAAATTTAGATACAGCGTCAGCTGAAAACTTACATCAATTGTTTTTTAACTTAAGAGATGAATTTGGACAAACGTTTGTTATTGTAACCCATAATGAAGAATTGGCAAATAAAGCCGATCGAAAATTAGTAATGGTCGATGGGAAAATTATATAAATCATTATGAATAAAAAGAAATTTATTTTAATTAAAAAGAAATAATAAATGACAAAAAGAAGTTTTTAATTAAAAACTTAATGAAACATAATTTCTTAATGGTTAAAAAAAATCATTAAATTTGCAAAATATTAAACACAACAGTAGTACAACTATATGGCAAAGTTTGAATTAAAGCTTCCAAAAATGGGAGAAAGTGTAGCAGAAGCAACAATTACTAATTGGTTAAAAGAAGTTGGTGACAAAATCGAAATGGACGAAGCAGTTCTTGAAATTGCTACCGACAAAGTAGATAGTGAAGTTCCGAGTGAGGTAGCTGGGATTTTACTAGAAAAACTTTTTCAAAAAGACGATTTAGTTCAGGTAGGGCAAACTATTGCTATAATTGAAACCGAACCTGGAACAGTTGAAGTGAAAGCCCAAGAAGCCGAACCAGTAGCAGTTGTTGAAATTCAAAAGACAATTGAAGTTGCCCAACAATTAGTTACAACTCCAACTGATTTTTCAAATTCAGATAAATTCTTTTCGCCATTAGTAAAAAATATTGCTAAAGAAGAAGGTGTTTCTTTTGCCGAATTAGAATCAATTTCAGGAACCGGAAGTGAAGGTCGGGTTACTAAAGAAGATATTTTGGGTTATTTAAAATCAAGAGCCTCAAAACTAGTCGAAGTTGCTCCTATTATAAACTTCATTCCAAGCGCACCGGAAAAAATAATTGAACACTCTAAACAAGAAGTAGCAAAACCAATTGAAATAGTAAAAATAATTGAGCCAACTACTAAAATAGCACCATCAGTAAACGGAGGCGACGAAATTATCGAAATGGATCGTATGCGAAAACTAATTTCGGGTTATATGGTTGCATCGGTTCAAACATCGGCACACGTGCAATCGTTTATTGAAGTTGATGTGACCAACATTGTAAAATGGCGTGAAAAAGTTAAAAACGATTTCGAAAAACGTGAAGGTGAAAAATTGACTTATACCCCCATTTTTATGGAAGCCGTGGCCAAAGCAATCAAAGATTTTCCTGGAATAAACATTTCTGTTGAAGGTGATTATATCATTAAACGAAAAAATATTAACCTTGGAATGGCTGCAGCATTACCAAACGGAAACCTAATTGTACCTGTAATTAAAAATGCCGATCAACTCAACATTGTTGGAATGGCAAAAGCAGTAAATGATTTAGGTAATAGAGCCAAAATGGGTAAACTAAAACCCGACGATACTCAAGGTGGCACTTATACTGTAACCAATGTTGGAACATTTGGTTCCGTTTTTGGAACACCAATAATCAACCAACCACAAGTAGGCATATTGGCTCTTGGAGCCATTAGAAAAGTTCCCGCAGTAATTGAAACTCCTGAAGGAGACTTTATTGGAATACGTCAAAAAATGTTCCTTTCGCACAGTTACGACCACCGCGTTGTAGACGGAGCATTAGGCGGTAGCTTTGTGAAACGAGTTGCCGAATATTTAGAAGCTTTTGACATAAATAGAACTTTTTAAATTTAAAAATAAAAAATCTAAATCCCATTCAAATAAACAATTTGAACGGGATTTTTTTTGGAGCAAACCTTTTTAATCCAAAAAGACATTCGTCCCGTCTCCGTTCCCAATTTTTGTCTCGTTGAAAAAAACGAGACAAAAGATTTCCACTCCATCGGGGCTAAACTAAACCTTATCAATTTATAAAAAATTTAAGAAAAAAGAACTGAAACACTATCTAGATAAAATATAACGAAATGATTTATTATAATTATTAAAGTTATTAATTGAAAAAAAGTTAAAAGTAATAAATAGTCTTTTCTTACTTTTTTTTCTTGTTAAATTTGTAAAAAATATAAAAACAAAAAAATGAAATTTAAATTATTTTTAGTGGTATTAATGTCAATAAGTATTTCTTCTATGGCTCAAAATGTTAAATTTGGAGTTAAGGCTGGATTAAATGTATCAATGTTATTTTTATCAGGATCAATTCCTAGCGGTGGCAAAACTACATCAAGTACAAATTTTGTACTTGGAGGTGAAGCAGAATTTAAAATCGACAATAAGTTTAGTATTCAACCAGAACTTATTTATTCAACAGATGGAGGAAAATACGAATATACAAATACTACCCCGACTTCAACTTCAACTTATATTTATTCGCAAACAATTACAACAAGTTCAATTTCACTTCCAGTAATTGCCAAATTTTATTTAAATAACAACTTTAGTTTTGATGCTGGTTTGCAAATTGGATATTTATTGAGTGCTAAATCAAACTTAAATTATAATTCTCAAGGATTTACTATTTCTGGAGATAACGACATGGAAAACAATCAATCTTTATTAGTCGTTTCTACAACTCCCGTTAAAAAAATCACGATTAATCATAATTATGAATTAAATAAATTGAATTTTGGGTTTGTAATTGGTACAACTTATAAATTAAATAATGAAGTTTTCCTTCAAGCACGTTATAATTTAGCCGTTACTAGCTTTACTAAAAATGTAAACGTATTAGCAGGAACAGAAAGCACAAGTGGTTCCGATGGAGATAATAGATACAAAGGTGCTACTTTAAAAAATGCAAGTTTTCAATTAAGTTTGGGATATAAGTTTCAATAATTAATTAAATAAATACAATTTTAAAATCGTCTTTTTGGGCGATTTTTTTTTGAATTTTTCTCAATTTCAAAAATCAATAAAAACCACAACTTAGCGCCTTATTAGCAAAACTTTTAAACATTTTTAAGCGGTAAACAACCTTAGACCTTCTTTAAACGACGTCAAACTTTTAAACAATTAAACTAACTTAAACTTTTAAACAATCTCAAATTTTAAACCATTTCTAAACTTTTATAAAAACCAATTTTCTATATTTGTATTTCATTCAAACAAAAAAATGGAATTAAAATTAACGCGTCCAATTTGCTTTTTCGACCTTGAAACTACAGGAATTGATATAGGAAAGGACAGAATTGTAGAAATTGCAATACACAAAGTATTTCCAAATGGAAATCAAGAAAGTAAAACTTGGCTAGTAAACCCAACCATTCCAATTCCTTACGCAACGACATTAGTTCACGGAATTGACGATGCTAAAGTTGCCAACGAACCTACTTTCAAAGAACTGGCAACTACAATCCACACTATGATTAAAGATTCTGATTTGGCAGGATTCAATTCCGATCGATTTGACATTCCACTTTTGGCAGAAGAAATGTTACGTGCTGGTGTTGATTTTGATATGAAAAACAGAGTTTCCGTTGATGTACAAACTGTTTTTCATAAAAAAGAAGAGCGAACTTTAAGTGCAGCTTATAAGTTTTACTGTGGTGAAAATCTTGAAAATGCTCATTCAGCCAATGCGGATACTATGGCAACTTTTGAAGTTTTAAAAGCACAACTTGACCGTTATCCAGATTTAGAAAATGATATGAAATGGTTATCCGAATTTACAACTAGAAAAAAAATTGCCGACTTTGCAGGAATGATTGCATTTGATGAAGACGATGAAGAAATTTTTACCTTTGGAAAACATAAAGGAGTAAAAGTAGACAAAGTTTTAACAACCGAACCAGGTTATTTTAGTTGGATTCAAAATGCCGATTTTCCGTTATACACAAAAAAAGTATTGACTGCGATAAAGTTGAGAAAGTTAAATACAAAAAAGTAATTAGTAACAAGTAATTAGTAAACAGTCCGTTTTACTAATCACTTTTTACTTTTCACTAATCACTAAAAATATGAAAATAATCTGTATAGGACGAAATTACGTCGCACATATCGAAGAACTCAAAAATGAGCGTCCAACGGAGCCCGTAATTTTTATGAAACCAGATACAGCGGTTTTATTAAAAAAATTTCCATTTGTAATTCCCGAATTCACAAATGACGTTCATTATGAAGTAGAAATTTTAGTAAAAATAAACAAAGTAGGTAAATATATTGAACCAAAATTTGCGCCAAAATATTATGACGAAATAGGCTTAGGAATCGATTTTACCGCTCGTGATTTACAAGATCAATTAAAAAATAAAGGATTGCCTTGGGAAAAAGCCAAAGGATTTGACGGATCGGCAGTAATTGGAGAATTCGTTCCAAAAGAGGAATTTTCATCAATGGAAAATATTAGTTTTAGTATGACCAAAAATGGTGAAACCGTTCAAAAATCGAATTCTAGTTTAATGTTATTTAAGATAGATCAACTAATTGCAGAAGTTTCAAAATATTTTACACTAAAAAAAGGCGACATCATTTTTACAGGAACGCCCGAAGGAGTTGGTGCAGTTTCACCAAATGATATTTTAGAAGGTTTTTTAAATGATAAATCAATGTTTCGTATAAACGTAAAGTAAATGGCAATTCACTACAACCTAGCAAAAGTTTTTGAACGTACTAATGGCGATGATTTTTTAGTTAAAAAAGAAATCATTTCATTTGTTTTAGATATTCCGATTGCAATGAAAAACTTACTTTCAAATATAAAAAACAAACAATATCAATTAGTAAATGAATTAGCAAAACAAGTAAAGCCAACATTAGAATTAATGGGAATGACTATTGCTTACGACGAAATGATTCTTGTAGAAAACTGGTCCATAAAACAAGGTAAACGACGTGAAATTGAGGCCACTATTGAAAGTATTAAAAGTCAAATTGAAAAAGCAGTTAAGGAAATGAACAAGGAATATAAAATTTTTGAAAGTTTGAAAACGGTTTAAAAATTTAAGGCTTTTTTAAGTTTAAGATTGTTTAAAATATATACGCATTTAAAATCAAAAAAAATCCAAAACAAATACATAATTCATTGACATTCAATTCCTGTTATTTTCTAAGTATTGAGTTGAAACAAAAAATAAATAAATGAAAGCAGCAGTAGTAACAATTGGTGATGAAATACTTATAGGACAAATAACCGATACCAATTCGGGCTACATAGCCAAAGCATTAGATAAAATAGGGATACAAACCCACGAAATGCTTTCTATTTCTGATGATAAAAACCATATTTTGTCAACACTTTCAATACTCCAAAATAAAGTTGATATTGTTGTAATCACCGGAGGTTTAGGCCCAACAAAAGACGATATAACAAAAAAAACATTCTGCGAATTTTTTGAAGACGAATTAATATCCGATCCAAAAGTACTGGCTCATGTAACCGAAATTATTGAAGGTTTTTTTAAACGAAAAATAACCCAACTCAATATTGATCAAGCACTTGTTCCTTCAAAATGTAGTATTTTATTTAACAAAGTTGGCACTGCTCCAGGAATGTGGATTAAAAAAGAGAATACACTTTTTATTTCCCTTCCAGGTGTTCCGTTCGAAGTAAAATATTTAATTGAAAATGAAGTAATACCCAAATTAATAGCTACTTACGAGCGACCTTTTATAGTTCATAAAACAGTTATAACTTACGGAATGGGCGAAAGTATGGTGGCAGAACGCATTGAAAATTGGGAAAACAACCTACCCGAATTCATAAAACTTGCCTATTTACCCAATCCAGGACGAGTACGTTTAAGATTGACCGCAAGAGGTAAAGACAAAGAAATTCTAGAAACAGCAATTGCTCAAAACATAGAAACATTAACCGCTATTATTGGTGATATCATTGTTGGTTATGATGAAGGTGAAACAATAGAAGTCATTTTAGGCAAATTATTAATTCAAAAAAATAAAACAATTTCTGTTGCCGAAAGTTGTACAGTAGGTAAAATTGCAACCGGTTTAGCAGCAATTTCAGGAGCATCAAATTACTTTAAAGGTAGCGTAATTACCTATGCAACAGATGCTAAAGTGTCTATTTTAAACGTATCTCAAAAAACTATCGACCAACATTCCGTAGTTTCCGAACAAGTTGCTACAGAAATGGCTTTGGGTGTTCAAAAACTATACAAAACCGATTATGCCATAGCCACAACAGGCAATGCAGGCCCAACCCAAGGCGATTCAAAAGCTGAAATTGGAACCGTATTCATCGCTATCGCAACCCCAAATGCTGTTTTTGTAGAACATTTCAGTCTAGGTCAACCCCGCGAAAAAGTTATTGAAAGAGCCACAAATAAAGCTTTTGAAATGCTATTAAAAGAAATATCAAAAAAGTTATAAAATAATTTTGTTTCAATGATTTATTTTTTGTTTCTTTGCAAACCGAAATCGAATAACGAAAAAAGATAAGATAATGTCAAGAGTTTGTGTCCTTACTGGTAAAAGAGCAATGGTTGGTAACAACGTTTCTCACGCTATGAATAAAACTAAACGAAAATTTTCAGTAAATTTAGTAAAAAAGCGTTTTTACCTTCCTGAAGAAGACAGATGGATTACTTTAAGAGTAGCCGCATCTACAATAAAAACAATTAATAAAAATGGAATTGCTGCAGTTTTGAAAAAAGCACAGTCACAAGGATTTATTAAATAATCTATTCCCGATAAACTATAAAACAAAATGGCAAAGAAAGGCAATAGAATACAAGTTATTTTAGAATGTACAGAGCACAAAACTACTGGTTTACCTGGTACTTCTCGTTACATTACCAACAAAAATAAAAAAAACACTCCAGACAGATTAGAGATTAAAAAATTTAATCCAATTTTAAAGAGAATGACTGTTCACAAAGAAATTAAATAATTAGAATTTTTACATTTGTAAAACTTCATATACTCATTCATTATGGCAAAGAAAACCGTAGCATCGTTGCAAACAGCATCAAAAAGATTATCAAAAGCAATTAAAATGGTAAAATCTCCTAAAACTGGAGCTTATACATTTGTTGAAAGCATTATGACACCTGAGGAAGTAGATGGTTTCTTAGCTAAGAAATAATTTCTCAAAAAAATAGTATATATCAAGCCACTTTCTTTAGATTGTGGCTTTTTTATTTTTATATTTGTAACAGTATTAATTTTGAACAGCACACTATGTTTGTCATTAATTGAAATTCCCGCTGTCCACTCTATCCTCGCTTGAAAAAAGCGAGGGATGACGTTCCCATCGGGGTTAAACGACCAACAATTTTGATTATCAGTAAGAGTTTAATTAATAGTCTTGTCTTGAAATTACATAGTATTAATTTATAATGTATTGTTTAGCAATCCTGCAAGGTTTTTTTTAACCTTGTAGGTTTAATTTTATTTAAAAGCATACCTACAAGGTTAAAAAAAACCTTGCAGGATTTCCAAAAGTTAAAAAATTAATTAGTTAAGGTTGCCAGTTAATGGGAGAAATCCCAAATAATAAAATCCCAAATCCCAAATAGAAAAATGAGTTTTTTTAAAAAATTATTTTCTTCCGACAAAAAAGAAATCCGAATTGATGAACAATCCAAAGAAAATTTAGACAAAGGATTAGAAAAATCAAAAACTTCTTTTTTTTCAAAATTAACCAAAGCCGTAGCAGGAAAATCAAAAGTTGACAGCGATGTTTTAGATAATCTTGAAGAAATTTTAGTTTCATCGGACGTTGGTGTTAACACTACCTTAAAAATAATAAAAAGAATAGAAATACGAGTTTCCGAAGATAAATATTTAGGAACCGAAGAACTAAACGTAATACTTCGAGAAGAAATTGCAGGTCTTTTGTCGGAAACAAATACAGGTGAAGCTACTAAATTTGAAATTCCAAATACTTCAAAACCATACGTTTTAATGGTCGTTGGAGTAAACGGTGTTGGAAAAACAACTACCATTGGTAAACTAGCTAATCAATTTAAAAAACAAGGTTACAAGGTAGTACTTGGAGCAGCAGATACCTTTCGAGCAGCTGCAATAGATCAATTACAAATTTGGGCAGATAGAGTGGGCATTCCTTTGGTAAAACAGCAAATGGGTAGTGATCCAGCATCAGTTGCATTTGATACTTTACAAAGTGCAGTTGCTCAAAATGCAGATATCGTAATAATTGATACAGCTGGACGTTTACACAACAAAGTGGGATTAATGAACGAATTAACCAAAGTAAAAAAAGTAATGCAAAAAGTCGTTGCTGATGCGCCACACGATGTGATGCTCGTACTTGATGGATCAACAGGACAAAATGCATTCGAGCAAGCTACACAGTTTACAGCAGCAACTGAAGTTTCTTGTTTAGCAGTAACTAAACTTGATGGAACTGCAAAAGGTGGCGTAGTTATTGGCATATCCGATCAATTTAAGATACCTGTAAAATATATTGGCGTAGGCGAAGGTATTGAAGATTTACAGGTTTTTAACAAATACGAATTCGTAGATTCATTTTTTAAATAATACTGTATGATGAAAATTTTTGAAACTATTAAAATACTTAAACCACTTCACTTACTTTTTGTTGGTATTTTATTTGAACTAATTGGACTTTTGCTTGAACGTTTTACACCAACATTTGCAATGGCATTTCAATTGCTTGCGTTTGTTGTTTTTATTTTTGCCTTAATAAAATTTTTCAATAAAAAAGTGAAATAGTTACAATAGTATACTTTCAGCATTCTTACTTTCGCAGGAAGGATGGAATTGAAAACACTACGCTTTTAGCTGTTACTTAAAACGAATGGACCGACAGAAATTAAAAAGAGGTTAGTATTTATTTTGCCGCTTTTTTGATAATAGGTTAAAAAATTAAAAAAATCTAGGTTTAATTAAGGAAATAGAGCATTTATTTTTCCCCATAACTCATTATCAAAGCTTGAAAGCGCTAATTGTGAGTTGCCAGCGTCATCACCCATACGAATTACCACCATTTTTTTACTAGGAATTACATATATTTTTTGATCATTTTTACCCAATGCCATAAACATATCGTTGGCTCCATTTGGAATAATACTTCCGGGGAATACTAACTGACTTTGAGGTAAATGATAACTGGCTTTGCCGTTCAACCACCATAAATAGCCGTATGATAAATTAATATTTTGTGAAGTTGCAGTAGCTGCATTAAAATAATTCTCGTTTAAAACAACGTTTGCATTCCAAGATCCTTTATTTAACATTAGCAAGCCAAAACGAGCCATACTTCGGGTTGTGCTTGAATAAACTAAATTATTTCCTGAAGTAAACCAAGCACCATCCATTCCAATTTTATTTCTTAATTTGGTATTGAAATACGAAGTCCAAGTTTGCCCAGATGCACTTGCAATTACATCTTGAAGTTTCACATATACATTACTGTAAGCCCAACGAGTTCCAGCATCGGCAAGGTATTGAAGGCTTGATGGCGTAACATCATCACTATATACGCCGCCAACATAATCGTTGATGCCCGAAGTCATTGTTAATAAATTTTTATTGGTAATTAAATTTTCTTTTGCCAATGGTTCGGCTGTCCAACCGTTACCTATATAAGTTGATACTTTTGTATCTAAATTTAAAATACCTTCTTGTTGTGCAATACCCGTGATTGTTGAAGTTAATGTTTTTCCAGCACTTGCCCAATACCAAGGAGATGAAGCACTATGCCCATTAAAATAATTTTCCATCACGATTCTACCATTGACTATAATCATAAAACTTTTTGAATTTTTCAATGTTAAATAATCTAATAATGGTTGAACAGCATTTTGATTCCATCCTAAACTTGATATGGATTTCGTGTCCCAAGTTATACTTCCATCATTTGGAGGAAAATACATAGGTTCAGATGCGACTAAAGTTGAAGTTTCAGGGACTACAGCAGTTGGATTATCGGATTTACTACATCCTAAAATTGAAACTACAAAAATAATGAGTAAAAGTTTAGTTTTCATAATATATAGGTTTATTCTTTTGACAAATAAATTTAATTAAGGTTTAATCAAAAATACATTTTTTTGTGATTAAATTTAATTGTATTTTTATATTTTAATTTTATTATGAAAAAAATAGTAATTTTTGCAGTTTTATTTTTTAGTTTGTCATCTTGTAATCAGTCCGTTACAGAAAAAGATATTGCTAAAATAAATGGGTATTGGGAGATAGAAAAAGTAATTTTGGCAAACGGAACAAAAAAAGACTATGTAGTTAATGAAACTATAGATTATTTTCAAATTAAAAATAATGTTGGTTTTAGAAAAAAAGTTACTCCTCAACTTGATGGAACTTATCTTGTTAACAATCAATTAGAAAAAATTTCTATATTTAAAAAAGATGAAATGTATTTTATAAATTACACTACTAAATATACACGATTTAAAGAGCATATAATTGAAATTCAAGATTCAGTTTTAATATTAAAAAACGAACAAAATGTTGAATATCATTATAAAAAACCCATTCCTTTTTCGGTAAAATAATAGTTAAAATTAAACTAGTATAAAATGGCTATTAAACGATTAAGTAACGAAAATTCGATTTCGGATGTTTTAAAAAAATTTATTGAAATTAACAAACTTGAAACTGGGTTTGATAAAGTTGATGTAGAACAAGCTTGGAAAAATTTAATGGGTAATGGCGTAAACAGTTATACTCAAGATATTATTTTAAAAGGAAATACACTTTATGTTTCACTTTCGTCATCGGTTTTACGAGAAGAATTGAGTCACGGAAAAGCTAAAATAATAAAGATGATAAATGAAGAATTACGAAAAGAAGTAGTTTTTAATTTAGTATTAAGATAGTTGAGCTTTCAAGATTGATTGTTTAAATCATAAAAAAATCCCGAATTGAAAAATTCGGGACAATTGGATATTTTAAAATTCCGAGATTAAAAATCTTGAAAAAGTACATTTTAGAATTGTTCTCTTCCTGAAAAATGGAAAGCACTTTCAATAGCTGCATTATCGTCAGAATCTGATCCGTGAACGGCATTTTCACCAATTGAAGTTGCGTATTTTTTACGGATAGTTCCTTCAACTGCGTCTGCTGGGTTGGTAGCTCCAATTAAAGTTCTAAAATCTTCAACAGCATTATGTTTTTCTAAAATTGCAGCAACGATTGGTCCACGTGACATAAATTCAACTAATTCACCGTAAAATGGTCTTGCCGCGTGAACTGCATAAAATGCTTGTGCATCGGCAACCGTTAATTGCGTTAATTTTAGCGAAACGATTTTAAAACCGCCTTCTGAAATCATATTTAAAATTCCGCCAATATGCCCATTTGCAACTGCATCTGGTTTAATCATGGTAAATGTTCTATTTGTTGCCATCTTTGTATTTATTTGTTTTAATTTGGTGCAAAAGTAAGGATTCTATTTCAATAAATAAACGTTTATTTATAAATTTATTATTGTAAAATTTTGCTCTAATGGTTCTAAATTTTGTTGAATTTTAGATATTAAATCAGATCCAAATTCTAAATAAAACTCCGTGAAATTAGTGTTTCGTTCTTGCAAACTTTGTTTTGGAAACAATTGGTCTTGTAAATCAAAAATTCTATTTAATTGATCTGTATGAACTCTTTTTTCCGCTTTCAACAATCGTTTTTCTAAATTTTCCAACCCTTTTAATTGTTTTGCTTCTTGTGCTTTAACAGCTCCTAAAAATGATTTATCGGTTTGGTTTGAAAGCAGTTCTAATTTTTTAAATTGCTGCTTTAAAAAATATTTTTGTTCAGAAAAATCGATTTTCAAACTAGAAAATTCTTTTGTTTTTGATACAAATAAATCTTGTTGGTTTAAAAATAAATCTTTCCAAGATAGCTTGAGTTTATCTGCTTTTTCAGATTGTTTTTTAGTTGTTAACAAAACTGAATTTCTTAATAAAAGAATTGGAAAAGTAACTTTATTCACATCAAAATTAGATTTTAATTGGAACCAATAAGCAAGTTCTCCGCCACCGCCAATGTAACTTAAATTTGGTAAAATAACTTCTTGAAATAACGGTCTTAAAATTACATTTGGACTAAATTTTTCAGGATTTTTTTTAACTACTACTAAAATTTCATCTTGCGAAAACTCAATTTTAGTGTTGTTAACTTTATATTTTCCATTTTCAAAAATAATACGTTCTCGCAAATTATCATCAATATAAAAAAGGTTAATTTCTCTTGGATTTACTTGAATTGAATACTTTGATGCGAGTTTTTCGTTAGTTTGAGAAACTTTTTTAAAAGAAGATTGATTTTTTAGCTCCTCATTAATATAAGGAATAAAAAGATTTTTTAAACTTCTTGAATCACCATCTAAAATTACTAAACCGTCCTTTTTAAATAATTCATTTGCTAAATAACGAGTTGCATCTGTTAAATTTTGATGATTTAGATACGCGTTTTTAAAAATATTTTTTAAAAAATTAGCATTTTCACCAATGCCTAATTCTTTATCAAAAACAGCTAAAACATCGTTCAAACCTTGAGTTGAAAGTCGTCCAACAGGTCCAGTTGTTTCTCGATTCCATTTAATTTTTTTCGATTTAAAATTAAAATAATTTATTTCCTCAAAATCGTGATCTTCGGTAGCCATCCAATATATTGGGATAAAATTAAATTCAGGATATTTTAATTTTAATTGTTGGGTTAAATTGATCGTAGATATAATTTTATATAAAAAATAAAGAGGTCCAGTGAATAAGTTTAGTTGGTGACCCGTTGTAATTGTAAAAGTATTGGTCTCTTTTAAAAATTGAATATTTTTAAGGGTAAGATCGGAAAAATCAATTTTTTTATATTGATTTTCAAGTTCTAATACAAGAATTTTTCGATTTTCAAAATCATAATTAGTTGCCTTTTCTTCTATTTGTTTTCCGAAATTTTCTAAAGTTGGGAAATGATTGTAAAACGGTTTTAAGTTTGGGACTTGATTCAAATAATCAACAATTATTTTTGAAAAAAATCCAGATTCTTGATACGTTATACAATCGGTTGGCATAAGTTAATTTTTTGTAAAAGTAAGAAAATCTAATTGGAAGAAATCATTTTTTAGAAAACTTTAAGTCTGGAAATCTAACCCAATTCAATTCGAAAATCAAAACTAAAAATACTAATAAATATTCTAGAAATACGAAATAAAGATTCTCTTTAAAATTATTATTTGAATAGGCAAAATAGCTTAACAGTACTGAAAAACTCCAATATATTGGAAATCGATATTTAGTAAAAACAGACAACACAACTAAATTAATTACATACCAAGGATGAACGGTAGTGGATTGAAAAAGGTATATTGTTAAAACGAATAATGAACTTAAAAAAAATTTAGAAATAGTAGTATTGTCTTTAAAAAAAGCAAAAAAACCTATAATTATAAGCATAATAATAGGAGAAACTTTTCCAACAGTTTTAATGATATTATAGCCATTAAAATAATACCCAATTTCTCGTACCAAATAATAAAAACTAGCATTAAACTCGAAGTTAGTGAACCAAAGTGATATGGTTTTAGAATAATTAGCAATTAAATTATCATTCAAAAATGGTAAAAATAAGAGAATATTGATTCCAACAATTAAAGCGTAAAACGGAATACTTTTTTTCCATCCTAAAATTTGAATCAATAAAGGAAGTAATAACAAAGGCAACAATTTAGTACCAATAGAAAATGCAATAAACAAGGCGCTTAATATTAATTTACGTTGCATTAAAAAATAAATACCAAACAAAAGAAAACAAATCATTACACCTTCAAAATGTAAATTGCCTGTTAATTCAATTATAATTAATGGATTTAAAAAATACAAAAAGATATTGTTTTCATTAAGATTTAATTGCTTAAGAATTTTTTTACCACTATAATAAATTCCAATATCAGCAAAAATAATTTGTAAACGAAAAATAATGATAGATCCTAAAATAGACTTACTTGAAAACAATCCTGTCAAAGAAAAAAATATTTGGTTTACTGGTGGATAATTCGAAAAGTGTTGAGCACTTAAACTTCCCATACCATTAAAAAGTGGAATTGACTGTGGTATTAAATTGAGTTCGACTATGGCGTTTGGAGTAAATTCATATGGACTGAAGCCATTTATTAAAAGACGCCCGTCCCAAATAAATCTATAAAAATCTTGTGATAAAAATGGTGTTGCTATTAAAAATACAATCCGAAATAGCAATCCAATTTTGAAAAGAGAATCAAATGATATAGACTGTGATTTATAGAAATAGTAAAAACAAACAAATAAAAATGAATAAGAAAAAAATAAAATTTGAAATTGATTACGTTGAAAAAAGTAGCCTAAAAAAAAATAGATTAAAACGCTAACTATAATAATAAAAAAGTTTTTATATGTTTTAAAAAATTCCAATTTAAGTGTTTCTTATAGAATTAGTAACCATATAACTGTAACCAATAACTAGCATTAAATGAAATGGAAATAAACCAAAATCGTTTAACTGAATGCCTTTATAGAGCCCAAAAGCAAAGTAAATCAATAAAAGTAACTCGAAAATTACGTTTTTAGAAATGTTTTTCGATAAATAAGCATTTTCTTTCCATCGTTCTTTTAACGATTCCATATTTAATTTAGGAGTGCGTACAAATTCACTTTTTTTACCAAACAAACCTTCTAAAACAGCTATCGAATTTTGAAACGTAAAACCCATTGCAACGGTATAAAAAGTAAAAAATATACCAATATAATTGATAAAATTCAATATTCCGCCGCCGTGAATTTGCTTGTAAGTTATCCAATAACATATAAAAAAAAGTATAGTAGTAATGATAAAAAAAGCAATAATATTAAAATAAATAGCCATTTCTGGATGTTTATGTTTGACAATTAACATTGGAATACTTAAAAAACCTATTAAAAAAAGATTTAAAAACATTGAACTATTTAGTAAATGTAAAAGTCCGTGAAATTTCGATTTGAAAGTTAAATTTTTTGAAACTAAAATTTTAGAAGTCATTTTAATTAAATTTTCGGCTCCGCCTTTGTTCCATCGAAATTGTTGAGAACGAGCTGCACTTAATATTGCTGGTAATTCCGATGGAGTTTCAACACCTTCCAAGTAAATAAATTTCCAGTTTTTCATTTGTGCCCGGTAACTCAAATCTAAATCTTCGGTTAAAGTATCAGCTTCCCAATTTCCAGCATCTAATATGCAAGTTTTTCGCCAAACTCCTGCAGTTCCATTAAAGTTAATGCAATGATTTTTTGAATTTCTACCCACTTGCTCCAAGGTAAAATGGGCATCTAATGCAAATGCTTGAATTTTAGTTAAAATAGAATAATTTCTATTCAAATGTGACCAACGGGTTTGCACTACTCCTATTTGCGGATTTTTAAAACTTGGAATAGTTTGTTCCAACCAATCCTCTTTTGGCATAAAATCAGCATCAAAAATCACAATAAATTCGCCTTTAGCACTTTCTAAACCTTCTTTTAAAGCTCCAGCCTTGTAACCTATTCTATTAGTTCTATGAATAAATTGTATATCAAAACCTAATTTTTGTAATTCTTGAATTTGTTTATTAGTAGTAATTACACTTTCGTCGGTAGAATCATCTAATACTTGAATTTCAAGTTTTTCAATTGGATACTTTAATTTTACAATGTTTTTTAAAAGCCGTTCAACCACATATTTTTCATTAAAAAGTGGTAATTGGATAGTGACTAAAGGTATTTCTGATGGTTTTGAAAAATCAAATTTTTCAATATTTTTTGAATATTTTTTACTTTGTAAATAGTTGAATAACAAGTTTAATTGGGCTAAACTATAAAAGAATACCATTAAAATTGCAAAACTGTAAACGGAAAGTAAAATATAGTAAAATAGTAAGCTCATTTTTATTTTTTAAAGGAATATTTTACAATCCAACCTATTATTTTTATTCCTGCCATTATTGAACCTTTTACGGTACCTGATACTTTTGAAACGCCAATTCGATTTTTATATCGTACTGGAATTTCAAGATAATTAATTTTATTTTTTAATACTTTTAGTTGCATTTCAACAGTCCAACCATAAGTTTTATCTTCCATATTTAGAGAGATTAAGGTACTGTACGATATTGCCCGAAAAGGTCCCAAGTCGGTAAATTTAGATTTAAAAACCCATTTCATCAAAAAAGTGGCCAACCAATTTCCAAAAATTTGTTGTGGAGTCATTGAACCAACTTCTCTTAAATTTTTATTGCGAGCACCAATTACAAAGTCAACTTTTTCATCTAAAATAGGTTGAATTAATTTGGTCAACTCTTCAGGATAATCGGAATAATCACCATCTAAAAAAACAATTATATCTGGTTTTATTTCTAATTTAGAAACGTAGTCCAAGCCTTTTAAACAAGCAAAACCATATCCTTTTAAATTTTCAGAAAGAACAGTTGCTCCTGCTTTTTGAGCAACTTCAATAGTTTTATCGGTTGAATTATTGCTAATTACAATTATTTCATCAACATTTTTAGGAATCTCTGCTATTACATTTGCAATTGCATTTTCTTCGTTATATGCTGGAATTATTACTTTTATTAATTTCATTTTTTTTGATTCTCCTAAAAGTTTATTTAAATTTGTAAGTGTAATTTAAAAACCTACAAGTTTAAACAAACTTTCAGGATTAAAATAAATCTGTATTATCTTTTTTGAATTCGGCAATGCTTTCCCATTGCTTAATTTTTTTTCCAACTGTGTATTTTTCAGCTTTTACAACTTCTCCGTCACTATAAATTACACTAAATCCATCTTGTTTATCATTTTTAAATTCACATTTTTTGATAATCTTTTTTTTAGTGTTGTAAAAAATCCACCACTCTGTTCGCTTATTGTTTGCAAAATGTCCCTCTTCTTTTTTTACTCCATTTTCATAATAAAAAAACCAATAATCAACTTTTTTATTATTTTGCATCCAACCTTCACTTTTTAAAGTTTTATTTGGATAATAATCTCGAAAATAGGTTTTTTCATCTAATGAATGAAAGAGAAAAATAAAATTGAAAAGTAAAAATAGTATTTTCATCTTTTACTTATTTTGATTAATTAAATCGAGCAAATTTACATCATTTCCAAGTAATATATCATTAGAATTTATTCTCCCTTTTTCGGAGGCATTTTCTAATTTTAAAACACCTCTTGGGCAAACTGCCGAACAAATTCCGCAACCCACACAACTTGACCTTACAATATTTTCACCTTTTTGAGCATAAGCACGAACATCGATTCCTTGTTCACAATAGGTCGAACAATTTCCGCAAGAAATACATTGACCACCATTGGTTGTGATTCGGAATTTTGATTTAAAACGCTGAATTAAACCCATATAAGCCGATAAAGGACACCCAAAACGACACCAAGTTCGATTGCCTAAAATAGGATAAAAACCAGTTCCAATAACTCCTGCAAAGATGGAGCCTATTGCAAAACCATACCATTCATTTATTTTATAAGCATTGATGCCAAATAAAGTACTATCGCCAACATTTTGCGGTGCATTGATAATATTATACGTATTATAACCAACAACAATTGTCATTATAATTGCTAAAATAAGTATCGGGTAAATTGTCCAACGCTCAATTTTCCAAGCAATTAGTCGTTTATCGGATAATTGACGGTACGGGTCGCCTAGGGTTTCTGCTAAACCACCACAACCGCAAACCCAGGAGCAATACCAACGTTTTCCATAAAAATACACCATGACTGGAACAACAATAAAGGATAAAATTACACCCCAAAAGAACATAAATTTACCTAAATGACCTGCTTTTAAATAGTTTTGTACGTTCCAATCGGTTACAAAATTATAGTCTAGCGGCCAAGCATTTTTTAAATCTGCTCCAGGCAAACCGAATAACGGCAACAATTCAACCAAAAGAAAAGCAAAAATAATTTGAAAAAATAATACGCTTGCAGTTCGTACAATTTGGTATTGATTGTGTCGGTATTTAACAAACATTCGAATTCCCATTACAATCATTGAAACGCAATATAAAATTCCGTATAAAAACCATTGTGATGCTTTGCCATCTTTAATAAAAAGTTGCTTTAATGGGTCGACAATTGTTGTCCAATTGGTAATTAAGTGAGGATTAAAATATAATAAAATGTAAAAAGTTACTAAAAATAAAAAAACGAAACCTGCAACCCAGCCTCTGTTTGTTGCTGCTTCTAAGTAAATTCCGTGGTTTTTAATTCCTGCAATTGGTTCTAAAAACAAACCCGTTACTATGAATAAAAGTGAACCTAAAATTCCCAATCCGAAAGTTAAAAGCAAGAACAGCGATTTATTTTCGGTAATAATTCCAACAGATGATGCTTTTGCGGCATCAAACTTTAAATATTTATTATCAAATACAATAAAAGCAGAAGCATTGGTTTTATTAATATCGTTAATTTTCGTATTGAAATCATTTTTAAAATCATCAACTGTGTCGTATTTTTTCGATGTTGAATACATCCAATTCGTAGCTTCATCAACCAATTTTAATTTTTCAGTATTTGCTAGGAATGTTTTTTCTAAAACTGCTTTCGAATAATTTACTTTTCCGTCAATAATTGAATTTCGTAGTATTGTTTCTATTTCTAAAGTTGTTAAACCTTTTTCTTTAGCGATATCCGCAGTTATTTTTTCATTGTACTTTTGTGTAACCAAACTCAATTTTTGAGCAAATTCGAATGGAGACGAGACAGCATTATTTAAAAAATTATTTTCTTTGGCAACCAAAGTGAAATTCGATACTACTTTTGCATCTTTTCCAGCAAAAATAGTTTCAATTGCTTTATCGGATAAATTGAATTGACCTAAAAATAAAGCAGCAATAAATGTTATAATTGAAGCAATAAATAAACCTAAGCCTAAAATCCGAAATATTTTTAACTTGTTCATAATTAAAATGTTTTAGCAGTTAAAAATTTGTCATTAAAAGACTGTTGTATTTCTTTTTCATACTGTTTAAAAAATTCGGGATCAAAATTGGCTTTTTTAAGATTATCAACAACAAATTGAACTGTTTTTTTTTGGTTCAAAACAGTGTCAAAAAATTCGTGTCGCATTCTAATACCAAATGTATTAATGCCTAAAAAAGTAAAATCATTTTTATCGAATGCTATTCTGACGGCTATTTTACCCGATTTATGTTCCCAATAAAATTGTTCTTCATGTTCCAATGGTTTTGCAAAAACCCAACCGTAAGTTTGGTATTCGATATCTAAAAATTTGGCAGAATTAAACCAATGTCCAGGGTTGTATTGCATCGGTTTTCCGACTAATGTTTGCGCTAAAGCTTCGCCCATCATTTTACCTGTGTACCAAACAGCCTCAATAGGTCGGCGGCTTCCGATGGCAACTTCTTGCTCGGCACAATCACCAATTGCGTAAACATCTTTGGCAGAAGTTTCTAAAAATCTATTAACAACAACGCCTCGATTTATCTTAATTCCAGATTCTTTTAAAAAATCAATATTTGGCGAAACGCCAACGGTTAAACCAACTATTGAGCACTTAATGATTTCACCTTTATCTGTTTTAATTGCCGTTGCATTGCCATTTTCATCAATAATAACTTCATCTAAAGTTGTTTCTAAACGCAAATCAATATGATGTTCTTTAATATGTCTATTAATCATTTGGCTTTCGCCATCAGGTAAAACGCCGTTCCAAAAACTTTTTTCACGAACTAAAAAAGTAACAGGGATTTTTCGGGTCATTAGCATTTCAACCAATTCAATCCCAATTAATCCGCCACCAACAACTACAGCGTGTTTACAATTTTTGGCAAGTTCTTCTAATTTCTCTAAGTCCTGCTTGTGATACAATCCTAAAACGCCATTGGCATCTTCGTTTTTCCATCCAAATTTATTCGATTTTGAACCAGTTGCAATTACCAGTTTATCGTAATTTAAAGCCGATTTATCTTTAAAAACAAGTTGTTTTTGATTGGGTTTTACTTCTACAACTTCATTGTACATTAAATCAATTCGATTTTTTTTCCAAAAAAAGTTCTCATAAGGATACAAATGTTCAAACTTCATGTGTCCCATAAAAACGTACATTAAAGCCGTTCTTGAAAAAAAGTATTGCGATTCGGAAGAAATAATAGTTATTTTATCTTCCGAAAGTTTTCGAATATTTCTTGCTACTGTAACGCCAGCAATTCCGTTTCCAATGATTACTATATGTTGCATTAATGTTGTTTTTGTTTGGTTTAAATATACGAAGTAAAATTTAAAAAGGTTTTAAAAAATGGCTCTTAAACCAAAATTAAATGATTGACCCAATCCAGAATCGTTTCCTCGAAT
Source organism: Flavobacteriales bacterium (assembly GCA_038204955.1). Lineage (GTDB taxonomy): Bacteria > Bacteroidota > Bacteroidia > Flavobacteriales > Flavobacteriaceae > Flavobacterium. The sequence goes on along the minus strand of JBBRCJ010000020.1, from coordinate 12,578 downwards.
AAATTTGCTGTATAAAGTTTCTAAATTTAAGGTATTAGACAGTTGATATTTAACACCTAAGCCCAATGATGTATAGTTTTGAGAAAACTTATTATCAATTTCAATTAATTGAGAATGTTGCAAAAATGCTAAAGTTGTTATTTTATTGGTTGGAAAATAACTTAAAAAAATACCAGGAGCCAATTCTAAACTTGAATTGGCATAACCTCCATTTTCATTAAAAGAACCATCGGAGTTTTTAGTTTTTTGACCAAAAAAATAACGGGTTCCAAGCTCTGAAAATAATTGAAATTTAGAATCTGAAAAAGCATACTCATAAAAAAAACGGTTTTGCCAAATAAAACTTTTATTTGCTAAATACCCATTTTGATTGCTCTCTTTGTCAAAAACTGGAATAAAAAAGGAGCTTTGAATCGTGAATCGTGGTACTGATGAAAAAGGCGAAATTTTTATAGAAGGTGCAATGTGAGCCAATCCTGAACGTGATTTTCCTATTTCATTTTTAAAACTAAAAACACTTGTTGCATCTTGCCCAGCAAATGAATTTGAACGAAATTCAACAATTAAACCAATATTAAATTTTTTACTTTCGGTTATTCCTGTAAACGCTTCAACCGACGAAGTAAAATAATTAGATCTAGGTTCGTCCAACTTTGTGCCTTTATCTTCTCGTTGGGTTTGAGTGTACAAGTTGTTGAACCATTTAATATCCCATTTTCCTTTATCAAGTAATTTTGATGGCGTGTAGGATTGTAAATTTACATCCTTATTGTCTTGAGAAAACAAACAAATTGGAATTAAAATTGCTAAAATTAATATTTTGATTTTCATAATGATTATTTTATATTTATTTACAAAAATGATTATAAACCTTAAATGATTTGTACTAAATTTACCTTAAAAGTTATCAATCTTTCCAATAGTTGCCACTAATTAATTTATTTGATTGATATTTACCTTTTACTTTGTTTTAATGAAACTTTTAGCTTTATTTTTAATTACTATTTCGTCTTTTTCGCAATCAAAAATTGTTTCAGAAATTGAAATTTTGAATACAAAACGATTAAATAAAAATTTTATTTTAAGTACCATTCAAACCAAGCAAGGCACTTTACTTGACAGCTTAAAAATAAATCAAGACATTATAGTTTTAAACCGATTAAATGGAGTTTCAAAAGTTGATTTTACGGTTACTAAATTAGACGATATTAACTTTAAAATTACCTTTAATTTTATCGAAAAAATGGCTATAATTCCATTAGTTAATTTTTTAAAAGTTGATAATTTACTTTCATTTACCATCGGTGCATTTGATTATAATTTTTTAGGAAAAAATAATATTGTTGGCGGATATTATCGTTACAATGGTTTTGATTCGTTTGGTTTGCGCTTTTCTTTTCCTCATTTAATCTCGAAAAATGTAGGTATTGAAACCAATATTCAAAAATTGGTTAGTAAAGAACCTGTTTTTTTTTCAAGTCAAGTTGCCAACTATAAATATTCGAACACTGCTTTTGAACTTTTATTTAATTATCAAATTGATTTTTCAAAATTTATTAAAATTGGAAATACTTTTTTTAATGAAAAATACAATTATTTGGATGGCGCCACTTCAAGCGAAATTCCTTTAAATTATTCAATAAATAAAAATTTATTAAAATTTCAATTTGGATTTAACAAAATTAAATACGACTATTATAAACTGGATGGATTTAAAAACGATTTTCATTTTCAATATATAATTCCAAATAAAAATACCCAAATTAATGATTTCAATATTGTTTGGAACGATTTTATTTTTTACAAAGATTTTCAAAAATCCAATTGGGCTAGCCGACTACGACTTGGTATTTCTACCAATAATGAAAGCCCGTTTGCTCCATTTGCGGTTGATAATAATATAAATATTCGTGGAGTAGGGTTTGTTATTGATCGAGGTACTGCTATGGCGGTTTTAAATACAGAATTGCGACAAACTTTGTTTGAAAAAAAATGGTTTGTTTTACAAGGAAATGCCTTTATTGATGCTGGAGCTTGGAGAAATCCGGGGTCAAATTTTGATAGTTTTTTAACTTCAAAAAACATTAGAGTCTATCCAGGATTGGGCTTACGGTTTATTCACAAAACTATTTATGATGCTGTTTTTCGAATTGATTATGGTTACGGAATTACTCCTAATGCTTCAAACGGAATTGTTTTTGGGATAGGGCAATACTTTTAAAAATAAAAAAAAACGCTTCTTTTTAAGAAACGTTTTTTCCAACTTTAACATATAAAACAATCTAATTTTTTAGGGGTACAACAATAGAATTTGATGTTTTTTGAAATATTTTTTCATCAAAATTTGAAAAGCCAATTTCTGAAACTGTTCCCTCACCGTGAATGTCTTTAAGAAAACCATTTTTTGAATCCCAACCGCACCAAAATAATTTAGTTGCCATCGGAATTCCATCAATTTCTTTAAAATCAATATACTTTAAACCACTCGGATGTTTTTCGGCTTCGGCTTTATTTTTTTCTCCAAAAGTTACAATATAAGCAACTCCTACCAAATAATTTTTTACAGGATCTTTATAAATTACATACCAATCATCTGGAGCATCACCAGTGTTTGCCTTAAAACTTAATTTTCCGGTTGAAACATTTTTTCCATTAAAAATTTTATCTTCAAATTGAGTCCAAACTGTTCCAGTATCATTTAATTTATAGGGTAAATTAAAAAAATAGGGCCAAGTAAATATGTCAAATCGGGCACTTTTTAAATCACTATCTTTTAAATTAGTGTACACATTTTTTCCGTCAAATAATAATATTTCTCCAGAAGCTTTTTCCATTTTTATTTTATCACCATTTACAGTTTGTGTAATTTTAGCATTTAAATAGTCTTGACCACCAAATTTTACATTCAATTTATAAGATATAACCGATTTTGATAAAAATAAGTCTTTTTTATGAGCGGTTTCAATTTGCTGAGTCAATTTTGGAATTGAAATTTCAGTTGGTTTTTTACTTGTCGATTTATCTTTACAGGAAATTACAAATGCTGAAAAGAAAAAAAATGCTATTACTAGTTTCATAAAATTACTAATTTTTAATTATTTTTTTGGTAAAACGATTGTTTTCAGAATCTAAAATTTCCAATAAATAAATTCCTTTAGCCAACTCATTTACATTCAATTGATTATCAATTAAAGAAGATTTATTTTTTGAAACAATTAAACTTCCTAAAATAGTGTAAACATTTATTTTTGCTTCTTTTTCAAAAGATGATAAATCTAAATTTAAAACTTCATTAACAGGATTTGGATATACTGAAAAACTATTTTTTTCAAAATATGAGTTTCCTAATAAAACGCAATTATTTGAATTAAAAGGCGTTATAGATCCAAAATCCCAAAATTGATTAAATGATGCACAAAAAAAGTAAACAGTATTAAAATCGGAGATATTCATTCCAGCTGGTATTGGTTTGGTGTATGTTGCCATTCCGTTTGCAGTTATCATTCCCATTTCAATTTTTGGAGCCGATAAAAAATTAGAAGGAACTTTTAACATTGCATCTGTTAAAGAACCTCTATTGACCAAATAAACTCTTACATTTGGGCCTGAAGCCGTTGCAAAACTTGGAGCTAATTTTACTGAAACGCTAGTATTTGAGTTTAAAACTACCGATACCATTCCAGTTATATTGTACATTGCGGTTGAAGTATTGTTCCCGAAGCCAGAAGCAACGACAGTACATTGTGCAAAAGATGCAGCAAAAGTCATTAAAATTGTAGATAAAATTGTGTAAATTGTTTTCATAGCGTTTTTTAACAAAGTTAAAATTACTATTTAATTTTTAAGTCCTTATTTTTCCTTTAAAGTTATCAAAAATTCTGCACTTTAAATTTTTAATTCGCTCTCTTTAAATTCTTTAGGAGATTTTTTAGTTACGGTTTTAAAAAAACGACTAAACGATTGAATGTCTTCAAAACCAAGTTCATAGGTAATTGTTTTAATTGGTTTATCAGTAAATAACAATTGTCTTTTAGCTTCTAAAACAATACGATTTTGAATTAATTTTAAAGGTGTTTTTTGATTGAATTTTTTAAAATAATTGGCCAAAGATTTTGGAGTTTTATGCATTAAATTGGCATATTCTGCTACGGAATGAATAGTTTTAAAATTAATTTCTAGCAAATAATTAAAGTTTCGAATAATTTCAGTGTTGTTTTCAGTTAATTGAACAAAATTATACTGTTTTTTAAAAATTCGAGTAGATAAAATTAATAAACGTTTTAAAAGCATCAATAGCATTTCGCCTTGTAAATTATCACGCGATTCCATTTCACTTAAAAATACAGCCCAAAGTAATGAAAACTTTTTTTGATCAATTTCATCTAAATCTATGATTGGAATTTTAGAATTAACAAAAAATAAAACGCCATTACAACCTATTTCAGTATCGTTAAAGTCACTTGAATAAAATTCACGATTGAATTTTATTAAATTTAATTCATTTATTTTCGATATATCAATATTATGCATTTCTGTTAAAAACAAAATTTGATTTTGTTTTAAAACATATTCTATTCCATCAAAAATCAAAATACAATCAGAAGTAGTATTCCAAAATACTCGCAAACAATCACCATTAAATTGACTTAGCCTAGGGCCATCATCTTTTTTAATTGTTGATACTAGAAAATACTCATTTAATTTCCCTTTGTATTCCATTCAAAGCTTAATTGTTTTATTTCAAAAATAACCAATTAAGTTCAATTTATAAACGATTTAATTTATATTTTATAATAAATTCCAAAATTTATTGAAGGAGCTAGTGGTAAATTATTTTGAGAGATAGCACCAATTGCTCCAAGATTAGCTCCAAATTTTTCAGGAATAAATTCATGATTTAATTTTAAACCTACGCCAAAAAATTGTTGTTTGTCGATATAAGTAGTACTCGCTTGGTAAAAAGAGTTTTCTAAAGAGTCAAAATATTTTTCTTTGGACAAAGCACTTTTCAAATCTAAATTTAAAATAACATGTGTTTTTTGTAAAAATTTATATCCAAATTCAGCTCCAACCTTTAAAAAATCAGTATGCTCATTTGACATATATCCATAACCAATATTGGCAAAATAATAAATTTTTCCTTGACTTGAACCAGCGGTTACATAGGGCAAAATAGTATTGGCTCCATAACCAGTTCGTAATCCTTTTAAATCATTGGCGGTTGATGTATTTCCAGAAAAATAAATACCACCACTAATTTTCCAATCATGGTCATAAAACTTGTATTTTAAACCTAATGTTATGTTGCTTATTCCCGAAATTGACTCCTGATTTGAACCAATTTTTGATTTTGCAGTAATCGTTTTAAAAGGTACAATTAAACTAATATCTAATTTATTGGTAATACCATACTCCGTATAAATTTGGGTAGTAACATCAGAAATGTCGGCTTCAAGAGTAACATCTTTTTCGTTTACACGAACTTTATCATAAAAAATCCCTGAAAAACCGGCTTGAATATAGGCTTTATTTTTTCCTTTTGTCCAAGGTCCTTGAGCTTGAATTGTTGAAAAAAAAACATTTAGAAACACGATTAAAGTAATGGCTTTTTTCATAATAGGATGGTTTTTTAGTTAACGTGAATAAAGATCTTCAATAATTTAAAACTAACTAGTTGTAAATTTTAATTAATTATCATTTAACATTGATTACCTCGCTATATTTAAACTCCAATCATAAGTGTAAATTGAAACTTTAAAATTTTCAGGTATTTTATCTGTTCGATATTTATTTAAAAAATCGAAATAATTATTCCCTTTTGAAACAAAATCATCTTTATACCAATCAAAAAGTTGCGAAAGTTTCACCGTTTTCATCTCATCATTAACTTTAATAAAATTTGGATTGTTAACTGCTAAACGAGTTTGGATTGTTAATTGACTCTCTACAGTTGAGGGCAAATAGGCTTTGTTAGTTATTATAGGACATCCATTTGCACCGCAAACTAAAGCAAAATGAAATCGAGGGTCTTTATATTTTGCCCGAATCATTTTATTTTCAATATCATTTAAAGTCATTTTTTTTCCTAAAATATCGTATTTTAATTTATCAAAAAAACCAGAAACTTCTAATGGTGATTTTACAGGAAATTTATTGATAATTGCTTTAATTACCGAAATGTTGTAGGTATTAATTAAAAATGCTTTTTGACCTGAGACTGTTTCTGAATCAAAATCAAAATTTGCAATTAACTTAACTAACTCATTTAAATCTGTTTGATCTTTTTTAATATCATCATATTCTACTTTACCATTTTTTACATTTTTTCCAAAAAAATCATCTGCTTTGTTAAAAAAAGAAGTATTGTTTTGGGCATTTATATTAATACATATTAAAGTAAACAAGAATAAGAGGCATTTTTTCATAAAATTTTTATTTTGTGGAAAAGAAAAATTGATAACTTTTTACAAATATCGTTTAAAAACAAGTGTCTTTAAATTTTATTTTTCCTAAAAAGTTATCAATTTATCTTTTAAAACTAGGTTAATGTTTAAAAATTATAAACCAACCCAGCAGAATATCCTTTTGATTTTCCTAAATTTCGTCCTGCTACGTAAGCGTTAACTCCTACGTTTACTCCAAAACCTTTATAAACTGGAACATAAACATTTGCTCCAATTCGAGAATAATTTACTTGTGTTGCAGGAAAAAATCCTTGAAAACCATTTTGTAAAATATCAACCCCTTTAGCACTTGAATTTTGAATTGCCAACCAAATATCAGTATAAATTTTACTCGCAGCATAACCTGCTTTTATTTCTCCAACAAATGCATTAGGCACTTGATTTGTAGCAATTCTGTATCCAGCTTGCCCTGTTAAAAATAGACCGTTGTCAAGTTTAACTTGTGCAATTGCCAATCCGGTTCCTTTAGTACTTTTGTTACCAATAGCGATAATTGTTTGGAGACCCTCGTCAACTTTATAATTACCAACAGGAGTTTGAACACCAAGTGACAGTATAAAATCAAAATTTCCTTCACTCATTCTAGTTGAAAAAGCTTTGTATTTTAAAAATAAACTAGCGTCTTGTAAACCACTTTTTTTGTTTTCAAAACCATTGGCTGCTAAGAAAACTTCATCCCCTTTTCCTTCCGATTTAATGTATGGCAAACTTACAACAGCTTCAAAATTATCTGTAATTCCATAATTAGCATAAATATTTAAAGCCGTATTTTGAACTTCATTAAAAACAGGAACTTCATCAACTTTAGAGGGAACTAAATATACTTCATTATATTTTTCAGACGAATAAGATAATGCAATTGCTCCTTTTCCTTTTTGCTTCATAAAGCCACTTACTGGACTTTGCGAAAAACCTACTGCTGTTGAAAATAGTATTACAGTGGCTATAAACTTGTTTTGTAACTTCATTTTTGTAAAAATTAATTGTTAGTAAAAATTAAATTTATTTTAATACTTCTTCGGTTATATACGGAAAGTTTTTTCTTTTGGATTTATTTAATTTAAAAAAGTTTTGAAAATTAAAATCCAAACTAAATCTTTCATCGTATATAAATCAAAATCGTTTTAATACTTCTAAATTTTATAACTTTTTTTAATCATAAATAATTATTAAATAAAACATTTTCAATTATGAAAAAAATACTTTTATTATCATTAGCGTCTTTAATATTCGCATCGTGCGATACCAAAGAAGAGCCGAAAGATTATTCAATAGCTGGAATTGCAGTTTCTAACCCAGCTTTTAGCACTTTAGAAAGTGCTGCTATTTATGGCGGAGTAGTAACTACATTGTCAAACGCAAATGCAGGAGATGCATCAGGTAAGTTTACAGTTTTTGCTCCAACTAATGCAGCATTTTCAAGATTAGGATTAAATGGTGCAAATGATTTATTGGTTTTAAATCAGACTTTTTTAACCAATACACTTTTATATCACGTTGGAAACGGTAATAGACCCTTTTCATCCTTTATGGTTGGCACTGATTATGGATCAGCTTTGGGAGTAAATAGAAAATTTATTACTCGTGGATCTGACACTTATGTAAATGGTTCAAAAATAGTTATCAAAGATGTAGCTGCAAGCAATGGAACTGTCCATGCAATTGATAAAGTATTATTAACAACTGGTTTAGATGTTGCACAATCAACCATAGCATTAACGCAATCAAAAGTATTTACAAGTCCTGAATTAACATTTTTACTTGAAGCCGTTTTATATTGTAATTTAGCTGGTGCATTGTCGGCTCCAAATGGACCTTACACGGTTTATGCTCCAAATGATGAAGCTTTTAAAAAATTAGGAGTTATTTTAGGAGTTCCATTAAATAAACCATCGGATATAAGAACTTTACCAGTAGCAACTGTAACTCAAGTACTTTTAACTCACGTCTTTGCTGGAGAAAAATTTACGTCAGAACTAAACGGTGGAACCGTAACTGCATTGAATGGTCAAATGGTAACTTTAGGTGCTTACAATGATGGAGTACTTACTGTAAAAGGAGCCGGAAACGGAACCGATGTTGCCAATATGGTAATTCCTGATGTTAAATGTACTAATGGGATAGTTCACGTTATCGATAGAGTTTTGTTACCAAATTAAAAAATAGTTGAGGTAATTATTAAAATTGTTTTTGTTTTTAGTTAGAATTTAGTGCCCTTACCTCGGGGCACTTTTTTTTAAGGACTTGTTTCAAAATCTTATGAAATTAGTATCTTTATACTATGAAAAAAACTTTCATCATCTTATTACAGTTTTTAACGTGTTCCTACGCGCAACAAAAAATAAATGGAGTTAGCTTTGTGGCTTCAAACACTCCCATTTCAATTGAAGCCATTCAACCGGTTTTAAACTTAAATGCTAGTTGGGTTGCCTTAATGCCATTTGGATTTATGAAAACAGAATTTGAAACTAATATTCAATACAACTCCAACCGACAATGGTGGGGCGAAACTAAAGTTGGAGTTTCAAAAACGGCAATTGCTTTTCATCAACAAAAAATAAAAATAATGTTGAAACCCCAAATCTGGATACCGAACGGAGGTTTCACCGGTCAAATTGAAATGAAAAATGAATTTGATTGGATTGCCTTTGAAAAAAGTTACGAAAAATTCATTTTAGAATATGCAAATGTAGCTCAAGATAACAATTTTGAACTTTTTTGTATTGGAACGGAATTGAATAATTTTGTTGTAAAACGTCCTGAATTTTGGAATAATTTAATCATTAAAATAAAAACCATTTACAGAGGTAAATTAACATATGCAGAAAATTGGGATACTTACAAAAAAGTTCCTTTTTTATCTTCAATTGATTATATCGGAATTGATGCTTATTTTCCGTTATCAAAGGAAAAAACTCCAACAATATCTGATTTAGAAACGGCTTGGAAACCAATTAAAAAAGAAATTAAAAATTTAAGTTTACACTATAAAAAACCAATTTTATTTACCGAATTTGGTTATCAAAGTAAAGATTTTACTGCTGCATTACCTTGGGAGCACAACAATACTAATGGCTTGAACTTAATGGCTCAAAACAATTCATTGACTGCTATTTGCAACGAATTTTGGAAAGAAAAATGGTTTGCTGGTGGTTTTTTATGGAAATGGTATGACAATCACGAACAATCTGGTAATTTATTTAATACAGATTATACAGTTCAAAATAAACCCTCTGAAAAAATTGTAAAAAAAGTATTTTTAAAAAAATAAATCAATCCAATAAGTTACTTTCTTGTTTTAAAAATGTTTTAGGAAAATTTTCATCCCCAATGAAGCCCAATTCAATATCGCGACCACTATGAGGAATATGATTAGTTTTAAAAATATAGTCCCAAAGGCTCAAACTAATTGCGAAATTCACTCCATATTTATTTGGAATTTCTTTTGCGTGATGCCAAGTATGCAATCGTGGATTGTTAAATATATACCTAAAAATACCATAATCCCAACCTAAATTGGCGTGGTTTAAATGTCCTATTGCTATTGTAGCAAAATGAATTATAAAAACATCTTGTAAATTAAAACCTCCAATAATGATTATTGGAATGTATAGTAATGATTTATAGATAATTGGTTCCATCCAATGGTAACGAAAATGAGTAGCAAATCCCATTTGTTTAGCAGAATGGTGCGTTTTATGAAAATTCCATAAAAAAGGGAGCTTATGTATTAACCGATGAGTGAAATACTGGACAAAATCACTTACTAAAAAAAATAGTAAAAGAGAAATTGGTTTGGGTAAAAGTGAAACATTAAACAATTTAATTGAAGCTAATTGAAGTCCGAATACGCCTAAAATTTGATTAAAAAAAGCAATAGAAACATTAGAAAGTGCCAATATTAGAATTAAGTTTAAAACAAAAAAATTAAAAAACATATAAAACAAATCCAACCAAAAATCTTTTCTAAAAATAGGTTGGTTTTTTCGCCACGGAAACATTATTTCTAAAACCCATACCGATAACGAAATTAATAACAATCCATAAAAATAATTGTCCCAATTATTATTAAATAAATCATTCTTTAGATAATTAAAATAATCGGAATAAGATTGTGATATTATTTTAAAATAGCGTTCCATTTATTCAATAGTTAGTTGTTTGATGATTTCTTTAAACAAAACAATCATTTTAGGTTCTGCTTTGCCAGCAATGGCTATGATTTCGGGTATATTTACGGGTTTCAAATCGTCTGGATTGCATTCATCAGTTAACACTGAAATGGCTAAAACAGGTAGTTTTAAATGATTGGCAACAATAGTTTCGGGTACTGTTGACATTCCCACAGCATCGGCACCAATTAATTTAATATAACGGTATTCAGCACGAGTTTCTAGTTGCGGCCCCACTACCGCAGCATAAACTCCTTTGTGTAAATTTATTGCTGCTTTTTGAGCAATTGTTTGAGCCAATGCATTCAATTTTGGGTCATAAGGAACGCACATATCTACAAATCGTTCACCAAAATCAGAAACATTTTTAAATGCTAAAGGTGAGCCACCTTGCAAATTTATATGATCATCAAGCAACATTAAATCACCTTTTTTATACCCTAAATTTATGGCTCCAGCAGCATTTGAAATCAATAAATTAGAAATACCTAAATTTTTTAAAACCCAAATAGGAAAAGTAATTTCTTGCAATGTATAACCTTCATATAAATGAAATCGGCCTTGCATAACAATTACTTTTTTATTTTCTAACATTCCAAAAACTAGTTTACCCGAATGAAATTCAACTGTTGAAACTGGAAAATTTGGTATTTCCGAATAGTTAATTTCTTTTACTATTTCAATATGATTCACTAATTGACCTAAACCAGTACCTAAAATTATTCCAATTTCTGGATTTTCAAAGCCATTTTTTATTAAAAAATCGGTAGTTTCATTTAAAATTTCTTTCGTCATTATTTTAATATATTTTGTTTCCTTTTTCTAAATAAACACCCCAAGTTTTTGAAAAAGCGTGCACGTTTTCGGTTTCTTTTTCGTTAGAATCAACTACTTTAAAACCCTCATTTTTCCATAAAAAAATGCCTCCATAAAGGTTGAAAATAGAACTGTAACCCAATTTTTTAATTTTTTTTGCAATTTTTTCACTTCTAACTCCTAATGAACAATATACGATAATTGTTGCATTTTTATCAATTTTTAAATCGGTAAATTTTTTTGAATTAAAATCATTAAAACCTACATAAATACTTTTTTCAAGATGGCTCACATCAAATTCATTTTTTTCACGAGCATCTAAAAAAATAATATTTTTTTTACCTAAAACTTCATTAGGTTTTAAATATTCAATTGAATTATCATTATTTTTTTTTAATACCTCATCAATTGTTTTTTGCGAAAAACAAAATGAGAAATTAAATATGATTAAAAAAAATACTATTTTCATAAGTCAAAATTAAGAAAAATCTTTCTATATGATCCATAAATTAAGTTAAGATTAAAAAAAAATACAGTTAATTTCAACCTAATATTGTTTAGAAGTTAGTTAAATATAATTACGTTTTTATTCTATTTTTGGATTTTGTTATTTATTTAAATTATTTTTGCAAAAACATAAAAATTGAAAGAAGTTCTACTTATAACACCACCCTTTACGCAATTAAACACGCCTTATCCGGCAACGGCTTATTTGAAAGGTTTTTTGAATACTAAAAACATTTCATCTTATCAAATGGATTTGGGTATTGAAGTAATTTTGGAATTATTTTCGAAGGAAGGACTTAAAAATTTATATAAAGTTTCAAGTTTCAAGTTTCAAGTTTCTGAGAATTCAAAGAGAATTGTCTCCTTACAAAACGAGTACTTAAAAACAATAGAATCTGTAATTGCATTTCTTCAAGGAAAAAATCCAACATTGGCAAGACAAATTTGTCAAGATAATTTTTTACCCGAAGCATCACGTTTTGCGCAATTAGACGATTTAGATTATGCTTTTGGTACAATGGGAATTCAAGACAAAGCCAAGCATTTAGCTACTTTATATCTTGAAGATTTATCGGATTTTATTGTTGAGTGTGTTGATGAAAATTTTGGTTTCAGTCGT
>JBBRCJ010000019.1:0-48295 GCA_038204955.1 Flavobacteriales bacterium | reverse complement strand
AGAAATCAAAGAATATATAAACTATTACAATAACGACAGAAGCAAGTCTAATTTAAACAAAATGAGCCCGATAAAATATCGAGCTCATTATTATCAAAATTAATTATAAATTTGTCCAAACTTTTGGGTTCAGTCTAAATTTGAAAGGGATTTTCACATTTTATTTATGCGATCTTAATTAAAATAAAATCCTGCAGGAATAACACCAACCGTTTTAGAGGTTTCTAAAGCGCCTGTTAATGAATAAACAAATACTTTTCCATTAGCAGAATAATTGCCCGCATCACCAACGAAAATTTTATTATTTTCTACCTCGAAACTATAAATACCATAAACTCCTTGTGGCGTTGTTGTAAATAAAGGCGTTGCAGGTAATGTTGCTGCAACTTGAGTGGTTTTAAATATTTTTTCGTCAACCGTATAATAAATATCGTTGTTGTAAATGTCTAAATTTGATGGGTGCGACGTTGTTGTAAAATTAATTGATGAAGTAACAGTATTCGTTGTTAAATTAATTTTAGTTAATTGCCCAGCCGTTTCTGTTGGAGCATAACTTGGATTTCCTGAACAAATTACATACATATCGTTACCTACAATTCGCATAGAATCTGGAACATCGCCAACGGTAATTGTAGCAGTTACCGAACTTAAAGCAGCGTTAATAACGGTAATTTTATTTCCATATCCAAAACCTCCTTTATGTGCTACATAAATTTTTCCATTGTTTGCCAAAATACGCTCTGGACCTTCAACCACGGCAATATTTCCTAAAAAAGTATTGTCATTTATATTAAATACTGCAACAAAATCGTCGGTTGTACTAGCGCCAGAACCCCAATTGGTTACAAACATTTTACCATTAGAAAAAGCAACATAACGTGGATTATTCAAATTTGTAGTAATGGTGGCAACCAATTTAAAAGTAAACCGATCTACAATTTGAATTTTGTTAGAAACATTCATAACAATATAGGCAAATTGCCCGTTTAAACCAAGGTCTTGACCGGTATCGCCCAAAATTTCACCAGGATTTACAGTTGAAAAAATATCATTTTGTAAAGTTGAATAATCATAAGATAAGTAGGAAACATTTGAATTTCCGTTTCCAAATCCGCCTTGATTTAAAATTAAAATACCGCTATTGTACGTTGTTAATGGAACTTGTTTTACATCGTCATTGCTACAAGACGCAAAAAAAGTGGCGATACATAATCCAAATACTAATTGTTTGATTTTCATTATATTAAAATTTAAAGTTAAAATTAAGGTTAAAATTTCTACCTGGCATTGGTCGCACCAAAACACTTTGATAGTTTTCGTTGAGTAAATTATTGATTTGAAATCCTATTTTTAAAGTTTTTTTAGTTCCTATTTGAAAATCAATTCCAGCATTGGAAACTTTGTAACTTTTTAAACTATTTTCATTGTCCGAAGATGTAAATACTTTTCCGTTATATAAAAATTGATAAAAAAGTCCAAAATTTTTAAAACTGTAGGAAGTTGAAAAAGTAGTTTTGTGATACGGAACATAAATTAATTGCAAGCTTTCTTTTTCATCTTTTGAAACCGTGTAACCATAATTTGCATTCAAAATTAAATGATGTTTCTTATATTTTTTGTCAAAATTCAAATTGGTTTCAATACCGTTTGAAGTAACATTTTTTATATTTTTAGGTGTCCAAATCCCCGAGCTGTTTGGCGACCATTGAATCATATCGGTCAATTTAATTTGGTATCCAGTTATAGAAAAACTTAAATTTTTAAAACTAATTTCATTTCCAATTTCTACTTGAAACGAACTTTCAGGTTTTAAACTAGAATTTCCTAATCCTTGCCAATACAAATCATTAAAAGTGGGAACTCTGAAATTTCGTGAAACATTGGCTTTGATTTTATAAAAGGAAAAAGGAACATAATTAGTACCTAAAGAAAATAAAATTGGGCTTTGATAATTGGAAGTAGTTTCTTTTCTGATACCCAATTCATATAAAAATTTAGCAAAAACTTGGTGTTTTAAAAGCAACAAACCCGAAAAAACCTTTCGTTTATTTTCTTCAATATCCGAACCGTAGCCTTTTGATTGTGTAAAATCGATAATTGAGTTGAAAGTGATTTTTGAGTTTAATTTATAATTCAAATCATATCTTGAAATAAAAGTTTCCGATTTTCCGAATGAAAAGATTTCAGAATTTTTATCTTCAAAGTATTTGTAATTTTCAGATAAAAAAGCAACTTTTAAGGTCGAAGTAAATTTGTTTTGAAACGAAATCCATTCTGCTAAATTTCTAGAGGTGAAATCTTGGTAATTATTTTTAGAATCGGCAGCCAAGGTTCCAGATAAATTTCGGTTGCTGTCAAAAACTTGATTGTAGGTTTTTATAAAATTAAAATTATTGAGTTTATAGCCAAAATTAAAATTATAACTGGTATTGTAAAATTCCCCATTTTGATTTTTTAAATCGTAATTCAAATACGGATAATCATTTTTGGAACTGTTGCGAGAAAAACTAAAATTAGAACTTAATTTCTCCGAAGATACTACCATTTTATAAGCTAATCCTAGGGTTGAAAAACTCCCAAAACTAGTTTGGATTTCGTTTTGAAACTGATTTTTAAAATTCAATTCGTTGTTCAAATGCACACTTCCGCCAATGGCACTACTGCCGTAAATTACGCTTCCGCCACCAGCACGAACAGCAATATTCTCGAAATTTTTGGTGGCAATTAAATTAAAATCGGTTTGCCCGTTCAACTGTGAATTGATGTTAATTCCGTTCCAAATTACTGCGGTTTGTTGCGCCGTAGTTCCTCTAAAAGAAGGTGACGAAACCATTCCCAATCCGTTTTCTTTAAAATAAATGGTGGAATTAAAACTTAAAAGTGATGTTAACGATGCTTGATTTTTATGAATTATAGAGTCATTAATTTTTAAAACCGATTGCGAATTAGAGAATTTTTTTAGTTGATTGTCCGATACAACAACGTTTTCTAAAATTGTAATAGAATCTTTTTGCGCACAAATAAATTGGCACACCAGCAACGTGAGGAAATAAAGTATCTTTTTTAAAGTCATAATTTCAGAATTCTTTTTCCCGAGAATTCGATATTAGTTAAAAAAAGGCAGGTCTCCTGGCTTGCGTCTTGTTGTTAGTCTTCCCATACGCGTGCGCACAGTGACCTTGTAGATAACAACAAGCTTAATAGCTTACAGTTGCGGGAACAGCTTAGGATTTTTGAACTTCGATTAACGTTTTTGATTTCAGATTTTTACTTCTGTAATCAAAAATCACTTTTCTGCAATCTTCAATAACCTAATTCCCTTTTAATGTGATACTGCAAAAAACAATATCACAACCTTAATTCGGGTGCAAAGGTATATTTTAAATTGCGATAAACAAGTTTTAAATTTTTATTTTGCTTGGATTGAGTATTCATAAGATTTTATAAACTAAATTGGTTAGTATACTGTCAACGTTATTAAATTTTTTTATATTAGAAAAAGTTGTTTTATGGCACAAAGACAATTAAATTTGGGCAAGTTTTTGTGATTTTATGGCTTGTATTCAGGTTGGGTGTTTGTAATATTTCCCGAAATAATTATATTGTTTGAGAACTTATTCAATTCAACAATAAAAAATAAATTTTAAAGTTAAAATATGCACAAATAAAAATTTTATTTTTTCATAAAAATTAAAAATCACAAATTTATAGCTATATTTACCCAAATAAATTTAATTTTTAAAATTAAAATGTCACAAATTGTAATTCCATCGGCTGTTCTACAAGGTTTTAAGTTTATTCAGGAAATGAATGAAACTGACATGAAAAATGTACTGTTGATTCTTGATAATATCCAGCCAGGTCAAGAATTAGAAGATATTCATGATGAAATAGATGATGTATTAAAAACACCATCAAAACTATTGTTGCAGACCATTTTAAGTTTTATTGGTTTACTAGACAAAGACGGTGCTACAATTGAAAATGTTAGTAAAAATCTTGCAGAATCATATTTTGAAGGAATTAGTTCAAAAGTAAACAATGAAAAAATAGAAATTTTAAAAAAAAATATTTCTCAAATTCTTTTTCATTCTAGGAATTTGAAAAAAAATGTACTTTCTAAAAGAAGTCTTTATGAAAACGAATCAATATTAAGAAGGTCAAATTTAATAACTGATATGAGACTTATTTTCGATGAAGATTTAAAAGATAAAAATCGTTCATCAATAATAATTCACAAGTTACACATTGAATATCAAAAAGATTTTGAAAATAAAGAGCTTTATTTAGCTCTCGACCTAAAAGATTTAAATAAGCTTAAATTAGAGATTGATAAAGCAATTGAAAAAGACCAAATAATTAGAGAGGATTATAAAGAAAACTTAAACTTTTTATTCTAAAAAATGTCAATTAAAGAATTAAATAACATAACGTCAGATTTTAGTAGAGTACTAGTAAAGCCTTATGTTAAACATATTGGTAGAGAATATGCTTATGTTGAAGACAATTATAAACCATTGAGTGGTTTCTCATTAGACATCGACTCTAGGGTTTATGGAAATATTATATCTCAAAAAGAAGACATATATGCGTACTCAAAACTATATTCTCCAAAAAGAATTAATAGATTATCCGATAATGATGAATCACAAATTGCTTTTTGGTCACCAAAAAAACTTTTAGTTAATATTTTACATAATAAATTTGAAATTTCAAATGAATTATTTAAACTATATTATGAAATAAATGACAGTAAAAAATATTTAGATTATAAAGAAGATTGGGATGATGATAATGCTATTGGATGCAATCCTATAACATATATGTACACAATAAAACTATTAATTACTTATGCTAATTATGTGTTTAAATTCCATGACATAATAATGAATGTTCCTGAAATTAATTTAGCTAAAGATGGTTCTTTTGATTTAGAATGGCGTTGTAACAAAAGAATGTTATTAATGAACATTATTAACTCTAAAAATATGGATGTGCACTATTATGGTGAAGATTTTGAAAGTAGAACTATTTTGAAAGGATTTTTAAATGGATTTGAGATAAATCGTGAATTATCACATTGGATGCAAGAACTCATATGAATTGGATAGAAGAAAAAATACCTGATGAAGACATTTTATTTACAAGAATTAATCAAAGTCAAATAAGTAAACAAGATAAAAAACCAAGAGCTGAAGCGTTTTTGAATACTCCATATGGTGTACAAAGCAAAAATTTATCATCAGATTGGAATAAATATTGTCAAACTCCAGAAGAATGCAGAAAATCAATAGCATTTCAACTAAATAGTAAAGGAATTCCAAAAGACCCAAACTCATTTTATATTTGGCAAATGAATGTAGGAAGAATTCGGAACGAAATTCAACCGATTCAAGAAGTAAAGCATAATCCGATTTTTAATCACGAAAAACTACCAAATAATCGAGCACATTCATTGATAATTGGTCGTAAAACTAATGATTTAGAAGTTAATAATGCAGAATTTAGGTCGTTACTTATTAAAGTTGGAGAATGGGCAATTGCCCCTAAATAATACTTTTTAAAAATTAGATTACAATAGCAAACAAAGAATTGTGCTAAAAAAAAATATTTTTCAATTATCCCGCTACTCGAAATCTTCAATAAAAAAAAGTGTGACGCTCCGCCAACGTATCCGGTTCTTTGCCATACTCTTATTGACGAGCAAAAAAAAAACATTCCAAACCAATATTGTAAATTTGATTTAGTACTTTTGATAAAAAAGAAATATAATGAGAATAGTACAATTAAATATTCCCAATAGTGTCCAATTGAATGACTACGATTTTTCAATGATAATAGCCTCAAAATTATATGAAGATGCCACATTATCTTCTGGTCAAGCAGCTGAAATAGCTGGACTAACAAAAAGAGCTTTCATTGAAATTTTAGGCAAATATGGTGTTTCGATTTTTAGCAATTCAACCGAAGACTTAACTAAAGACATCGCAAATGCATAAAATTGTGATTTCAGATATAAATACCTCACTACTTGAAGTATTCTATAAATAAAAAAGCGCCACTCTGCGAACATCTCTGACTTCGCAGTATAATTAAGAAATATTCTCTAAAAATAAAACCTCTATATTTAACTGCAAAACGCTACGGTAACAAAAGTAAAGGTCAAGTATTTATTAATTTCTAAACCAATTATTCAATACATTTGTAAAAAATACCAAATTGAATGAAACCTTATTTTTATAAAATTGTTGTTGTTGCTTTGCTTCTATCTTTTATTGGATGCAAAAAAAATGAAAAACTATCCGATTCAAAATCCAAATCTTCTGAAAAGATAACTAAATATGCAAAAGGTTTTTCGGTTGAAAAATACAACGGTTTTTCTATTTTAAAAGTTTCCAATCCTTGGCCAAAAGCAACAAAAAACTATACTTATATTCTTAAAGAAAAAAATGGCATTATTCCAGATTCATTAAAGCAATTTATTACCATTACTGTTCCTGTAAAATCGATAATTGTTACTTCAACTACTCATATTCCATCATTAGAAATGCTGGACGAAGAGAATTCATTAATCGGTTTTCCGAACTTAAACTACATTTCATCCGAAAAAATTCGGGCTTTAATTGATGCCAAAAAAATTAAAGAAGTTGGCAACAACAACGCGTTAAATACCGAAGTTATTATTAATATGCAACCCGAATTGATTATTGGTTACGGCATTGACAACAACAACCCAACCTTAGATAATTTGCAAAAAAATGGTTTAAAAGTGTTGCTAAATGGCGATTGGAACGAACAAACTCCGCTAGGAAAAGCAGAATGGATTAAGTTTTTTGGAGCTATTTATGGTAAGCAAAAGGAAGCCAACGAAATTTTTATTAAAATTGAAAATGACTATTTAAAGACACTCGAAATTGCCAAAAAAGCAACCACTAAACCCACCATTTTATCGGGCGATATGTTTGAAGATAAATGGTATTTGCCACAAGGTGAAAGTTGGGGAAGTCAATTGTTGAATGAAGCCAACGCCAATTATTTATGGTCACAAACGAAAGGAACAGGAAGTTTAAGTTTGTCGTTTGAAACCGTTTTTGAAAAAGCAAAAAATGCCGATTTTTGGATTACTTCGGGGCAATTTTCAACCTTAAAAGCAATGTCTGATGCCAATTCACATTATGCACAATTTAAGGCTTTTCAAACCAAAAATGTATATTCGTTTACTGAAAAAAAGGGTAAAACTGGAGGCGTTTTATATTACGAATTAGCACCAAACCGACCCGATATTGTACTGAAAGACATTGTGAAAATTTTACATCCAGAATTATTAGTTGGGTATGAACCTTTCTTTTTTAAAAAATTGAAATAATGTTTTTTAGGTTGCTAAGAATCTTAGCAACTCAGAATCTTAGCAACTTAGTTACTTTAAAAGGATGTTTAAAACAAAAAATGTTGTGTTATTTTTCATATTGTCATTGACATTGTTATTGACCTTGCTGTTTAATATCTCGTTGGGTCAAGTTTCGATTCCGGTAAAAGAAGTAATAAAAAGTTTAATTGGCCATCACGCAAGTAAAGAAACTTGGGAATATATCATTTTAAACTTTCGAATTCCCAAAGCAATAACGGCTATTTTAGTCGGAATGGGATTGTCTATTTCGGGTCTATTAATGCAAACTTTGTTTCGAAACCCAATGGCTGGTCCTTATGTTTTAGGATTGAGTTCGGGTTCCAGTTTGGGCGTTGCTTTTGTAATTTTAGGAGCTGGATTTTTACCATCGTTTTTATCTGAAATTTTAGTATCACCGTATGGAATTATTATGGCTTCGTGTTTAGGGAGTTTTTTAGTTTTGTTTTTAGTTTTAATTGCTTCAAATAAATTAAGAGATACGATGACTATTTTAATTGTTGGATTAATGTTTAGCAGTTTTACTGGGGCAATTGTATCGGTTTTAACCTATTTTAGTTCGGCGGAACAGCTGCAAAAATTCACTTTTTGGAGTTTAGGAAGCATCGGAAATATGTCTTTTGAAAATATATTAATTTTAGGAATTTGTGTTTTTATTGGACTTTTTTTAAGTATAATTTCTATAAAACCGTTGGATGGATTGCTTTTAGGAGAAAATTATGCAAAAAGTTTGGGATTGAATATAAAAAAATCAAGATACATTATAATTTTCGCAACCAGTATTTTAGCGGGAAGTATTACTGCTTTTGCTGGACCAATTGCTTTTGTTGGTTTGGCAGTCCCACATTTAGCAAAACTACTTTTTCAAACCAGCAATCATAAAATTTTGTTTTGGGCTACACTATTAATTGGAGCTATTTTAATGCTTTTTTGCGATACAGTTTCGCAAATGCCAGGCTTTAATTTTACCTTGCCAATTAATGCTATTACGTCAATTGTTGGCGCCCCGATTGTAGTTTGGCTTCTAATTAGAAAGAAAAATTTAATTTAGAAAAAGTAATGTTAAATAAAAAAATCATTCTTTCTGCAACCGATTTATCAGTTGGATATTTTTCCAAAAAGGAAACAATTTGTGTTGCACAAAATGTAAATTTAGACTTGAGCGAAGGAAAATTAATTGCATTAATTGGAGCAAACGGAATAGGAAAATCGACCTTATTACGCACTTTAACAGGAATTCAAAAACCACTTTCGGGAACTATTTTTTTGAATGAAAAAGATATTCAAACATTTGATTCGTTAACGTTGGCACAAAATTTAAGTTTGGTTTTAACCGAAAAATTGCCTCCAAGTAATTTAACCGTTTTTGAATTAATTGCTTTGGGTAGGCAACCTTACACCAATTGGATTGGCAAACTATCAAATGAAGATTTAGAAAAAATAAACCAAGCTATTGAACAAACACAAATCGAACATTTGGTTTCGAAAAAACATTTTGAAATTAGCGACGGTCAATTGCAAAAAGTGCTTGTTGCTCGTGCCTTGGCTCAAGATACTCCTTTAATCATTTTAGATGAACCAACAACGCATTTGGATTTGTTGCACAAAGTATCCTTGATTAAATTATTGAAAAATTTATCGTTTCAAAATAATACATGTATTTTATTTTCAACCCACGAAATAGATTTAGCCATTCAACTTGCGGATGAAATAATTGTAATGACCGAAGATTTTGTAGTTCAAGACGAACCTTGTAACTTAATTTCAAAAGGCGTTTTCAATTTGCTTTTTAAAGACGAAAATATTGTTTTTGATAGTGAAAAGGGGAAGTTTGTTGTTAATTAAAATAATCCAAAAATTTCTTATTTCGTTTAATCCAAAATCAAAAATCGTTACTTTCAAATCTTAAATCTTAGTTGCCTTTTTGCTTCGCCAACAACAAACGCCACTGAATTGGCAATATTAAAACTACGAATCAATTTACTCATCGGAATGGTTAAATGATTGTCGAATTTAGACAAAACATCTTCACTTAAACCAACACTTTCTTTGCCAAAAACCAGCCAATCGCCGTCTTGAAATTCGGCTTCATAAATTGATTTTTCGGCGTGCGAACTCATCAAAAAAACTCTTGATTTGTTTGGAATAATTGCAATCCATTCCTCTACATTTTGGTATTGGGTAACAT
This sequence comes from Flavobacteriales bacterium, assembly GCA_038204955.1. Classification (GTDB taxonomy): domain Bacteria; phylum Bacteroidota; class Bacteroidia; order Flavobacteriales; family Flavobacteriaceae; genus Flavobacterium. Next base: position 38,702 of record JBBRCJ010000019.1, on the reverse strand, counting down.
CCAAATGCACCCAATAATCCAATCCAGAACGTTTTAGATTTTTATCATTAATTACAAATCCAAACGGATTAATTAAATGCAATTTGCTTTCGGTTCCTACACACAAGCGACCTATGTTTCCGGTGTTATTAGGTATTTCGGGTTCTACTAAAACTATATTGAGCATTAGATTTTAAATAAAAATAAATTCAAATTATCAATTTTTTCAAACCCTTTATCCGAAGTGATTAATGGAATTTCGAGTAGCATTGAAGTTGCCGCTACAATTGCATCTGGTGTTTTTATTTTTTTGCTTTGTTTAATAGCAATACAAACATCTTTGATTTCTAAACTTAAAGGAACTATTGTGCAATCTGATAGAAAATATTTAATTTTGACCTTATCGTCTTCAGAAATTTCTTGAAAACCGAGTAATTCAATTTCAGTAATAACTGAAACAAATAATTCCATTTCATTCAAAAAAGTAAATAAATTTTGGTTTCCACCAAGTAAATACAGAACGATATTTGTATCTAAAACTATTTTATTTCCACTCATCACGCATTTCCTTTTGAATTAGCAAAGCGTCTTTTGAAAGTTTTAAAACACCTGTATGCTTTGATAAATCAACTCCTTTTTTTTTAGATTTGTTGAAAGAAGATAGTAAATTTTCAAATTCTTTTTTTGTGGTTTTTTTATCTATAGTAAATGTCATACCATTAAATTTTACTCAAAAGTAATTAATTATTTTTAAACTTCAAAACTAACAACTTCCAAAACTTCTCCAGGTTGCAAATTATTCAAATGTATGTTTCCAATTCGTACTCGAACCAATCGCAATGTAGGAAAACCAACTGCAGAAGTCATTTTTCTAACTTGTCGAAATTTACCTTCGTTTATTGTTATTGAAAGCCACGAAGTTGGTCCGTGTCGTTCGTCACGAATTTTTTTGGCTCTTTTGGGAAATGATGGAATTTGTATTAAAATTTCGGCTTTGCATTTTTTGGTCAAATATTTTTTTCCATTAAAACCTATTAAAACACCATTTTTCAAATCTTCAATTGCTTTTTGATTTATAATTCCATCAACCTGAACGTAATATTGTTTTTCAACTTTTTTGCTACGCACAATTTCACTCATCATTCCATCGGTCGTAAGCAAAAGTAAACCTTCCGAATCTTCGTCTAAACGTCCAATTGCCATAGTGTTTTCAGGAAAATTGTACAATTCGCCTAACAATTTTTTGGGTCGTTTTAATTCGTAAACAAATTGCGATAAATAACCGTAGGGCTTGAAAATTATAAAGTGTTGGTGACTCATTTAGGATTAATCAATAGGTTCTTGACGATTATCCCAAAAATATAAAACAGTTAAGTTAGTTTGATTAACTTCATAAATAAAACTAGTTTGCTTTGAAATTTTTCCCTTTCGAGTTTTCCCTTTTCCATCGCTTTTAAACATTTGAGGCGATTTACAAACTAACTCTAAGATTTTTTCAACCTCAAATAAAAATTCATCAGCAACCCTTTCTACCCATTTTGCATCAATTACATCAAAAATGTGTTGCAAAGTAAATTTTGCATTTTCAGATAAAATAATCTCCATTATTTTACCTTGTGTTTTCTTAACAAAAGATTATTTTTAACCTCTTCGAAAGTATAAAACTCACCTTGTTTAATCTGCTCCCGACTTTCCTCTATTCCAAGTTTAACAAATTCAGGCAAATCATCATAAAAATCCTCTTCGTCAATCGAAATTTTTGCACTTATAGCATTGGCAATTTCAAACAACATTGTTTTGTACTGCTCATCAGCTTCGATAACAACTTTCATAGTTTTGTAATTTATTTACAAATATACATAATATCTAAATTTGATTACTACTAACTTTTTATTACATTTACAATCTTATTAAATTTAAAAAATGTCAACACTTTTCCCTTTTTTATTAGGTTTTATAATCGCTTTAATTATCGGTTTTTTTATTGGAAAATTACTATTTGTTGGCAATTCAAAGTCAGAAATTGCTTCGTTGAATGAAAAAATAAATGGTTTGAATTCACAGTTGATTGCTCAAAAAAATCAATTTGAATCCGTTCGAGAATCCTATGAAAAAGCACTTTTAACATCTAAAGAAGAAAAAGAAAAAATTCGTTCCGAAAAAGAATCTTTAGCTATTCAATTGACTAAAAAAGAAACCGATTTTGATAATTTGTGGGAACGCAACAAAGAACAAAAGCAAGAAGTAGAGCAATTACAAGAAAAATTTACTAAAGAGTTTGAAAATTTAGCCAATAAAATTTTAGAAGAAAAAACAAATAAATTTACTGAACAAAATAAAGAAAATTTAAAAAATATCTTATCGCCGCTGCAAGATAAAATTCAATTATTCGAGAAAAAAGTTGAAGATACCCACAAGGAAAGTATCGATTATCACGCTGCATTGCGTCAACAAATTTTGGGTTTGAGTGCAATGAACGAAAAAATGAGCAAAGAAACCATCAATTTAACCAAAGCATTAAAAGGGGACAGCAAAATGCAGGGCAATTGGGGAGAATTGATTTTGGAACGAGTATTAGAAAAATCGGGATTAGAAAAAGACCGAGAATATTTTGTACAACAGAGTTTTGTAACCGATGAAGGAAATCGTGTTTTTCCGGACGTTGTAATTAATTTACCCGACGGAAAGAAAATGATTGTCGATTCAAAAGTGACTTTAACAGCTTATGAACGTTATGTTAATGATGATGATGAGCAATCTAGAACACAACATTTAAAAGAACATGTTAACTCCCTAAAACGACATGTTGAACAGTTAAGCGATAAAAATTATCAAGATTTGTACCATATAGAAAGTCCTGATTTTGTGTTGCTTTTTATTCCAATCGAATCGGCATTTGCAGTTGCATTAAATGAAGATACTAGCATTTACAATAAAGCATTTGAAAAAAATATTGTAATTGTAACTCCAACAACATTGTTAGCGACGTTGCGTACCATTGACAGTATGTGGGCAAACCAAAAACAACAAGAAAACGCACTTGAAATTGCACGACAAGCAGGCGCTTTGTATGATAAATTTGAAGGTTTTGTTTTAGATTTGGTCAAAATTGGTAAAAAAATGGACGAAGCCAAAGTGGAATATCAAGGCGCCATGAATAAATTGGTAGACGGAAAAGGAAACCTTATTACGAGCGTTGAAAAATTAAAAAAAATGGGTGCAAAAGCCAAAAAATCATTACCCGAAAATATTATTAATCGAGCCACAATTTTTGACGAAAACGAACTTTTATTAACCGAATCTGAAACAAAAACAGATTAGAAATTATTTTATTATGCGAAAAATTATTTTATTTTTAATTTTAGGAATTGCTTTAATTGGTGTTGGTTATTTTAGTTTTGTGTATTATTATTCCTATAGTGAAGGTTTCCGATCGGGCGAATTAATAAAATTTAGTAGCAAAGGCTATGTTTTTAAAACTTGGGAAGGTGAATTAAGTCAAGGAATGACTGGAAATAAAATTTTTACTTTTTCGGTTTTAGACAATCAAAAGGAAGTAATTCAAGGTTTGAAAGATTTACAAGGACAATATGTAAAAGTAACATACGTAGAAAAAATAAAAACGTTTCCTTGGTGGGGTGATACTAAGTATTTTATTAAAGAAGTTGCCAAAGAAAAGTCGCCTTTGACAGGGAAATAATTGAATTAATCGATGGAAAAAACAGTAAAATCCTCAAAAATTACCATTTCAGAGTTAATGTTGCCATCGCATACTAACTTTTCGGGTAAAATTCACGGTGGATATATTTTGTCACTTTTAGATCAAATTGCTTTTGCTTGTGCAAGCAAGTTTTCAGGTTTTTATTGTGTAACGGCATCAGTTGATACTGTTAACTTTTTGAACCCAATAGAAGTTGGCGAACTCGTAATTATGAAAGCCTCAGTAAATTATGTCGGAAAAAGTTCTATGATTATTGGAATTCGAGTGGAATCTGAAAATATTCAAACGGGCGAAATAAAACACTGTAATTCCAGTTATTTTACTATGGTTGCTAAAAATAAACAAGGTGAAAACCAACAAGTTCCAACTTTAAAATTGGAAAATCTTGATGAAGTTCGACGGTTTTATAATTGTTTAAAACAAATAGAAATTAAAAAAGAACGAGATTTACATGAAAATGTATTTGATTATAAATCGAAATTTGCAATTGACAATTTAAAAAATTATAACGTTATTTTAAATTTTGAAACTAAATAATTTACTCAAAGTCATTTGAATTTTATAAATAGAACACTTTACAATAAAAAAATAATTACTATATAAATGAGTACAAAAGAAACTTTTATTTCTGACATCAATTTAGGATATTCTTCCAAAGGGGAATCAATTTTACTAGGAGCAGCAATGCTTGATGGCGAAACAATTGCCGAAGCACAAGTAAAAATTCCATTAAAAACATTAAACCGTCACGGTTTAATTGCTGGAGCTACAGGAACAGGAAAAACTAAAACGATTCAAGTACTTTCAGAACAATTATCATCTTTTGCAATTCCAGTTTTAATGATGGATATAAAAGGTGATTTTTCAGGTGTAGCAATGGCTGGTGAAGAAAAATCATTTATAACTGAAAGGCAAGCGAAAATCAATATTCCTTTTTTAGCATCTAGTTATCCTGTCGAATTAATGAGCCTTTCGGAACAAGATGGTGTTCGATTACGGGCTACAGTATCTGAATTTGGACCTATTTTATTTTCACGAATTTTAGAACTTAACGATACACAAGCTAGCGTAGTTTCGGTTATTTTTAAATATTGTGACGATAATAAAATGCCTTTAATTGATTTAAAAGACATTAAAAAAGTTTTGAATTATATTACCAACGAAGGTAAGGATGAAATTGAAGCCGATTATGGTAAAATATCCACTTCAACAACCGGAATTATTTTACGTAAGATAATCGAATTAGAACAACAAGGAGCCGAATTGTTTTTTGGAGAAACCTCTTTTGATGTGGAAGATTTGATGCGATTAGATGAAAATGGAAAAGGCGTAATAAATATTGTTAGATTAACTGATATTCAAGATAAACCAAAGCTATTTTCGACTTTTATGCTCAATTTGTTAGCCGAAATTTATCATAAAATGCCCGAAAAAGGTGATGTTGACCAACCAGAATTAGTCATTTTTATTGATGAAGCTCATTTGGTTTTTAACGAAGCTAGCAAAACGTTACTTGATCAAATAGAAACTATTATTAAATTAATTCGTTCCAAAGGTGTTGGAGTCTATTTTATTACTCAAAATCCAATGGATGTTCCAAGTAGTGTGTTAGCACAATTGGGCTTAAAAATTCAACATGCATTACGAGCTTTTACTGCAAATGATAGACAATCTATCAAGCAAACCGCCGATAATTATCCAACATCTGACTATTACAAAACTGATGAAATTTTAACATCATTAGGTATTGGAGAAGCTTTAGTTACTGCATTAAACGAAAAAGGAATTCCAACACCGTTAGCTGCTACTATGCTTCGTGCTCCTCAAAGTAGAATGGATATTTTAACCAATGATGAAATTACTACTTTAAATTCAAAGTCAAAATTAGTAAAAAAATATAGTGAGACTATTGATAGCGAAAGTGCTTATGAAATACTCAATAAAAAATTAACCATACAAGAAAATGAAGAAACTACAACGGAAGAAGTGAAAAAATCCGATGAAAAACCATCTCCAGTTATAGCAGCCGTTGGAAAAGGTGTTTTAAAAGTACTTACTAGTGCCACTTTTATTCGTGGTGCAATGGGGATTTTAACTAAAATGTTTCGCAAATAAATGGATTTATATTTAAAAAAGTCGGTTTGTAATTTAAGTTCAGAAATTTCAATAACAGGAAGTAAATCTGAAACCAACCGTTTGTTATTATTACAAGCTTTGTTTCCAAATTTAAAATTAGAAAACACCTCTAATTCTGACGATTCAACGTTTATGATTTCGGCGTTGTCTTGTAACCAAGATTTAATAGACATTCATCATGCAGGTACAGCGATGCGATTTTTAACTGCTTATTTTGCAACTTGCGAAAACAAAACTATTATTCTTACCGGATCAACTCGAATGAAAGAACGTCCGATAAAAATATTGGTTGATGCTTTAAAACAACTTGGAGCCTCTATTGAATATATTGAAAATGAGGGCTTTCCTCCTATTAAAATTTTTGGAAAAAAAATCACTCAAAATAAAGTTTCACTAAATGCAAATGTTAGCAGTCAATATATTTCGGCTTTGTTATTAACTGCTCCAAAACTAGTAAATGGTATTGAATTGACCCTTGAAGGTCAAGTAACATCAATTCCTTATATTAAAATGACTTTAAGTTTATTAAATCAAATGGGAATAGAAACTACATTTATTGGAAATAAAATCAAAGTTTTTACTAAACCCGAAATTGAAAATAAAATAATTACAGTTGAAAGTGATTGGTCATCGGCTTCCTATTTTTATTCCATTGTAGCATTATCTAAAATTGGAACCAAAATAAAATTAACCTCTTACCATCAAAATAGTTTACAAGGAGACAGTATTTTAACTTCAATTTACCAACAATTTGGAGTTGAAACAATTTTTGATAACAATCAAATAATTTTGAAAAAAAACAAAAATCACACATGTAACTTGGTAAATATTGATTTGAATAATTCGCCCGACATTGCTCAAACTATTGCTGTAACTTGTTTCGGATTACAAATAGAATGTAATTTAACAGGACTTCACACTTTAAAAATAAAAGAAACCGACAGATTAGAAGCTTTACGTATTGAACTTATAAAATTAGGGGCAACCCTAGAAGTAACTGACTCTAGTTTAACTTTAAAAAAGTCCGAAAAAATAAATTCTAACATAACCATTTCTACCTATCAAGATCATAGAATGGCAATGGCTTTTGCACCTTTAGCTCTTATTACTCCATTATATATTGAAAATCCAGAAGTTGTTTCAAAATCATTTCCAACTTTTTGGGATGTATTAAAAACAGTTGGAATATATAGTTAACTTGTAATCAATTGCTTAAAAAATAATGTTCCATGTTAAATTTAGGTTAATAATAAGAAAATACCCTTGTAAAATAAATTAGTTGTGTAAAATTTATTATATTTGTTTCAAATACGGATGATTTACGTATTGTTAAAAACTACTACAAAAATCGAAATTGAAAAATTTCAAAAAGTTATTAACTATTTAAATCTATTTGTTATGATAAACATCAAAACAGCATTAAAATTATCTTTTTTTATTTTATTTTTTAATTTATCTTTCTCTCAGAGTACAAAGGCAATAACTGGTTCTGTTAAAAAAACTTCAAAACAAGTTATGACCAGTGATTCAAAGCAATTTTCAGAAAATTCAGTTCCTGAAAATAAATTGGCTCCAAAAAAACAGAATTTTTTTGTGTCAGGAGTTGTTTTGGATAAATCAACTCTAGAAACTATTGCAGGTGCAAAAGTTTTCATTAAAGAGCTCAATAAAAGTGTAGTTACCGATTTTGACGGGTCTTTTAAAATTGAAGTTCCTGTAACAGAAAAAATAACCGTATTAATTGCTAGTCATGAAATGAAAACATATGAAATAATATCTGAAAATAACGATAAATTTGATGTAGAATTTGGTAAAATTTATTTACAACCCGATACCACTATCCAAAAATCCTATTCAAAGCAAAGACTGTAAGGAATTTAATTTAAAAATAAATACCAAAACACTTGACAACGCCTATTTCAGAATCGTATATTTGCAAGAAATTTTAGTTTTAGTTTTTAATTCAGAAAACTATCAATTAAAATTACATTCAATTTATGAAATTATCTCATTTTCAATTCAACTTACCTCCTGAATTATTAGCCGAATATCCAGCCGAAAATCGTGATGAATCACGTTTAATGGTAATCGATAGAAAAACTAAAACTATTGAACACAAAATGTTTAAGGACATTATTGACTACTTTGACGAAGGTGATGTAATGATTTTAAATAATACGAAAGTTTTTCCAGCACGAATGTTTGGAAATAAAGAAAAAACGGGAGCAAGAATAGAAGTTTTTTTATTGCGAGAATTAAATTCAGAACAACGACTTTGGGACGTTTTAGTAGACCCAGCTAGAAAAATAAGAATTGGAAATAAACTTTATTTTGGTGACGACGATTCGTTAGTAGCCGAGGTAATTGACAACACAACTTCACGCGGACGAACTTTACGATTTTTGTACGACGGCTCGTATGAAGAATTTAGAAACAAACTAACCGAATTAGGTGAAACACCAATACCAAAATACATCTCACGTGATGTAACTCCAGAAGACGCAGACCGATATCAAACTATTTATGCTAAAGAAGAAGGCGCAGTTGCTGCACCAACAGCAGGATTACACTTTTCAAAGCATTTACTTAAACGTCTTGAAATTAAAGGAATTGACTTTGCCGAAGTAACTTTACACGTAGGTTTAGGTACTTTTAATCCGGTAGAAGTTGAAGATTTATCAAAACACAAAATGGACTCAGAAGAATTGAAAATCAATCAATTAGCCTGTGATATTGTAAATAATGCCAAAGAAAAAAAGAAACAAATTTGTTGTATAGGTACAACTTCAATGCGTGCTATTGAAAGTGCCGTTTCATCACAACGAACCTTAAATACATTTGATGGATGGACGAATAAATTCATTTTCCCTCCACACGATTTTAGTATAGCAACAGCTATGGTGACTAATTTTCATACACCAAAATCAACATTATTAATGATGGTTTCAGCATTTTGCGGGCATGATTTAATGAAAAAAGCCTACGAAGAAGCAATTAAAGAAGGCTATAAATTTTATTCCTACGGTGATGCAATGTTGATTTTATAAATCGAACTTATTAATTTAAAAAAATCTCGTTAGTAATAGCGAGATTTTTTTTTAACTTTAATAAATTTTGTTAATTTTAAAATCTTTACTTCATTAAATATTCACTTCAAATAAAGTTCTAATCGCCAACAAAATCATTGCATTAGTAACTTCACAAAAACAATTGGAATAAAAAATTGAATTCAAAACTGCTCTATTCCAAAACTAACGCAAGCCAAGTAGCAAATTAAATAAGCACTTTTAAGAATATAAAATGTTTAGTATCTTTACAGTTCAAAAACAATAAAATGACTTTTCAAAATAATTTAGAATTCGCACAAAGTTTAGACTATAAAGACGAATTAAAAAACTATAAAAACGAATTTATTTTTCCGCAGCATAATGGCAATGATGTAATTTATTTTACCGGAAATTCATTAGGGCTTCAGCCAAAACGTACTAAAAGTTATGTTGATGAAGTAATGAAGGATTGGGCAAATTTAGCTGTTGAAGGTCATTTTTATGCTCAAAAACCTTGGTGGGATTATCACGAGCGTTTTGCCAATCCATTAAGTAGAATAATGGGATGTCTACCAACAGAAGTAACTGTAATGAATACCCTAACAGTAAATTTACATTTATTGATGGTTTCTTTTTATAGACCAACAGCAAAACGGTATAAAATAATTTGTGAAGAAAAAGCATTCCCTTCCGATCAATATATGTTTCAAAGCCAAGTTAATTTTCACGGTTATAAACCTGAGGATGCCATTGTAGAAATAAAGCGTCGTGAAGGGGAACACAATATTAGACATGAAGATATTATTTCGAAAATAAATGAACTAGGCGATGAATTGGCATTAGTACTTTTTGGAGGCGTAAACTATTATACTGGGCAAGTTTTCGATATGAAATCAATCACAGAAACGGGTCATGAAGTTGGAGCTATAGTAGGTTTTGATTTGGCACACGCCGCAGGAAACATTGAATTAAATTTACATAATTGGAACGTTGATTTTGCCTCGTGGTGCAGCTATAAATATATGAATTCAGGTCCAGGAAATGCTTCAGGATGTTTTATCCATGAAAAACATCATAATGACAACTCAATTCCTAGGTTTGCTGGCTGGTGGGGACATAACAAAGAACGCCGTTTTAAAATGGAACAAAATTTTGAACCCGTTCATGGAGCCGATGGATGGCAAATAAGTAATTTACCTATTTTATCATTAGCGCCATATTTGGCATCGGTATCACTTTTTGACGAAGTTGGTATGGATAAAATTTTACTAAAAAGGAATTTTATTACTGCTTATCTAGAATTTATTATTAAAGAAATTGACAAAGAAGTAAAAGGACATTTTGAAATAATAACTCCTCAAAATCAAACCGAAAGAGCATGTCAATTATCAGTCTATTTTCATGGTGAAGGACGAAGTTTATTTGAATATTTGATGAAAAACGGAGTTGTAACCGATTGGCGTGAACCAAATGTAATCCGTTTTGCTCCTGTTCCACTTTATACATCTTATGAGGATATTTTCAATTTTGGGCAAATTTTAAAGAACGGAATTCAAACTTTACACAGTTAAAAAAAATATAATTAAGAAACTTTTTTAAAAATGACCAAACAAGAAATAATTCAAAACTTTGACCCAAGTCAACCCGGTTTGGCAGAAGCCACAATTTTTGGACTTCCTTTTAGTGCCGATCAATCTGAAATTATTGTAATTCCAGCTCCTTGGGAAGTGACTGTAAGTTATGGAGCTGGAGCCTCAGATGGTCCAAATGCAATTTTAGATGCCTCGTTTCAAGTTGATTTGAGCCATCAAGATTTTCCAGAACTTTGGAAATTAGGGATTTTTTACGATGAAGCACCCAAACATTGGAAAACCGATTCCGACCATTACAAAGCATTAGCACAACCAATAATTAAGGCCCTTGAAAATGGTGAAGATTTGGAAGACAGTCCTAAATTATTTTCTGATTTGAATAAAATAAATTCGGTTTGCCACGATTTTCACATTGAAATTAAAGAGCGCGTTTTATTTTGGATGAATCAAGGGAAAAAAGTAGTATTGTTGGGCGGAGATCATTCAACTCCTTTAGGATATTATGAAGCTTTAGCAACCAAACACGAAAACTTCGGTATTTTACACCTTGATGCTCACATGGATTTGCGTATTGCTTATGAAGGTTTTACCTATTCTCACGCATCAATAATGTATAATGCTTTAAAAATTAAAAATATTTCAAAAATTGTTCAAGTCGGAATTCGTGATTTTTGCGAGCAAGAAGTTGAAAATGTAATTGCTGAAAAAGGTAGAATAATTGTTCATACCGATGCTGATTTAAAGGCGGCCAGTTTTGAAGGAATTACTTGGAAACAACAATGTGACACTATTATTTCAGAATTACCTAATAAAGTTACTATTAGTTTTGATATCGACGGAATGTATCCTTGGTATTGTCCAAATACTGGAACACCAGTACCTGGTGGATTTTCGTTTGAGCAAGCTACCTATTTATTTAACAAATTAGCTATCAGTGGTAAGGAAATTATTGGCTTTGATTTAGTAGAAGTTGCTCCAGGTGAAAATGATGATTGGGACGGAAATGTTGGGGCTCGAATGCTATTTCATATGTGTGGAGTTCTAGCTAAAAACAATGGAATGAACGTTGGAGAAAAATTAAAATTTTAATAATTTCAATTACTCCGAAGCTTCTTTAACTAAAACAGAACGTAAATTTTTTTCATCTGCTGCGTAAAATCGCCCCTTATTTTTTTCAGTAATTGTTTTAAATTTTAATTCTAACGCTTTATTTGCCGAAGGTCCAATATAAATAATACAAAAATCAATTTCATTTTCTTTAAGCAAGCTTAATTTTTCTTGAACTGATTTATTGATTTCAAAAACACCATCGGTAATTAAAATTAAGGTTGTTTTACCAACAAATAATTTATTGGTAAGTGCTAAGTCTATAGCAACTGAAGCAGCTTGGTTAATATTGGTTGAACCACCAGCAGTTATAGAATCGATTTTTTTATTTATTGTCATTTTATCACTACAAGGCTCATTTTTTAAAATAACCGTGGAAGCTTCAGAAAAACTTATCATTGAAATCCTGTCATTATCATTTTGAAAATTAACAATATACTTTGTGTTTTCTTTTAAACGATTTAATCTATTATCCTCTTTCATTGATGATGATGCATCTAGTAAGTAAATTAAATGATGGGGAACTGCGTTTTCAATTTTACCTTTATCACTAGACATTAATTTTGGCGAAGGTTTTTCAACAAATGTAGAGTCAACGAATTCAAATTTATACATCAATTCGGGCTTTAATAACATTACGTTTTGATCAATATCTAAATATTTTTTTGCACTTTCAAAATCTTGTGGACTCAGGTTAACCAAAGGATCAGCAAAAGCAATAAACTTGTTGTAACTATTGATTTTTAAATTGTAAAGTGAAATAAAGTCATTATAACGGCAATAATTTTTATTTAAAAAACTTGGAATTTCGTGATCATTAATGGTTTTTCCGTAATTTTCATAATTGCTAAAAATTTCTTTATTTGAAAACCTATCAAATGAGGTGAGCATAGTTGCACCATAATAAAAGTCTAAATATTGATTGGCTGGATTGATGCTTAAATTTCGAAAATCATCATTATAATATTTTGTCTTACTAAAAAAAATAGAATCTTTGGCTATCCCTTTATCAAAAAGGTTTTGAATTTCTATTGCATTTTGTTTATCAAAATTATTATCGTTATAAAATAATTTCCTTTGCCAAGAAGCTAATACTTTTGTTGTAAACTCCATTTCATTAGCAGCGTTTTTAATAACTATTTGTGTTTCATTTAATGGCAGTTGTGTTAAATAAATTGTTTCTAAAGCTGTATAAATCGAATCAGCGGCAGTACTTGTTTGTTCAAAATAAATTTTATTTTTAATTAAAATTTTTCTTGCCTCAAGTAGTTTAAAGTCTTTTTTAAATGATTTTTTTTTTAAGTATTTTATGATTCGATTGCGGTAAATTAAAAGGCTATCGTTTTTATTTAAATAATTTTCAATTGGAATTTTTAAACTGCTCAAATAAAAATCTTTTTCTGAAAGCAACTTTTTAATTTTATTTAAACTGTAGTTTTTATCTTTGAATTGTTTGTCATAAAAATTATTTCTGTTTGATGTATTAATATTAAAATCTAACAATCTGTTATTAATCATTATATTGTTAGCAAAACTACCTTTAAAAGTTTTAAAAAAATTATTCTTGTTGTTTTCAAAATCAACTATTGCTATTGTAAAATACAAAGCATCATAATAATATTTATTATTTAAATTAGAATTAAGGGAAATTAAATTTACAACATCGTTTAGCTTTCGCACTTTTTCATTTCTATCTTGGGCAGATAAAAACAAAACTTGAAAAACTAAAAAAAATAAAAGAAAATTTGTTTTAACCATTTTAATAAAACCATTATTCACAAATTTAGTATTTTGAAAATTTATAAAGAAATAAATATTAATTTATTATTATTTTTAAAATTTATTTAATCTAATAAATCAACTTTTTCAAAGTTGTTAAGCTGATCTAAATGAAGAATAGTTTTACTGTTGTCAACATTTCGTGAAAACATAGGTAAAAATTTAGCACCATAAATAACATCGCTGAAAATATAAGAACTTCGTTTAAAAACGGTTGTGCAAAACATATCTTCAAACGATTTTGCCAAAATTATAATTTCACCTGATGTTGTCTTGTAATCATTGGCAGTTAAACCGTATAAAGGACTTTCTTTAGTAATTTCGTGTACCAAAGTCCAACTTAATGTTAAGGCATTTATTTTTTCAATATCTAGAGTTAAAGGAAAAAATTTATTTATTTTTTCACCATTTTCTTCTAGTTGGTAGGCTAAAGTTATCTTAACCTCAACATCTGTTAAATTAGTGTTTTTATACGGGCAAATTCTAAACATCAATGCTTTACCATTTTTAAAAGGTGCAATAAGTACGTTATCAGAAAATTTAATAAAGGCTTGCGGTTTACTAAATCGACCATAAAACAAACCTGTTGCTATTGCAAAACTCAACAAACCAAAAAGAGCCTCAATTGCTGCAACAAAACTTGCCAAAAAACCCGAAGGATTTATATGACCATAACCAACTGTTGTAAATGTTTGAATGCTGAAAAAAAAGGCTTGTCCAAATTTATCTAACTCATTAGTTGACGAAATTCCTCTTAAATTTTCTACTCCAATTTGATAATAAATGGCAGCAAAAAGCAAGTTTATTAAAAAATAAAATGCAAATACTAAAAAAATAAATTGTGTTCGTGATAAATTCAATAATGTATGAAACCAGCTAATTCTATTAATAAAAGTAGTGCCATGAAGAGCAACATTTGCATTGCCTGATGGATTTATAAAACGCCCACCATAATTGGTTGCGTTATTACCAAAGCCAGTAGTATTATCTGTTTTTAAATTATTTTTTTTAAAACTCATTTTTTTATCAAAAATAGTAAATAAATTAAACAAAAAATCCCGAATTAATCGGGATTAAAATTATTTTTTCTTTTTTGATTTAGCTTTCTTTTTAGCTTTGGCTTTTTTTGCTTTCTCCTTTGACTTTTCTTTAGCTTTTACTTTTTTAGCTTTCTCTTTCTTCTTGGCTTTTACTTTTTTTGCCTTTTCTTTTTCTTTTGCTATAATTTTTTTAATTTTTTTAACCCTTTTATCGCTCAATAAATCTTTAATCACTATTGTTTCTTCAACAACAGTAACCGTTTTTTCTTCCTCTTTTGGAGTAATTGGTTTTCTAACTACAGGTTTTCTAGCAACTACAGGTTTAACAGCTTGTTTGGCAACTACAGGAACTACAGTTTTTGCCAATGGAGTTCTTCTAACTACTGGCTTACTAGCAACTACTGGCTTGCTGTCCAAAGGTTTATCAGCACTAGTATTTTCAGCGACTATTTTTTTTTCTATAGTAGGTTGAACAGGATTTGTTGGATTTGATTCTTCCATAAAAATTAAGTATTGTATCTAAATTATTAATTGATTGTAAATAAATTGTTAACAAATTTACAATTTTAATGTATTCGCCAATGTTAAGTTTTTGTTTTTGATAAAAACTTAACATTGGAAACACTAACAAATGATAATAAACAAATAATTTTTACATTAAAAAAAATAGGCTTCCTCATTACAAGGAAGCCCATTTCGAAAAAAAACTACTACTTTATTGTTTAACGATTTTAATTGTTTTCACTTTATCGTCAGAAGATACTTTAACTAAATATGTTCCAGATGGTAAAAATTGCATATCAATTTGACCTTCTTTAGCATTTATATTTTTAACCATAACTTCTTGTCCTAAAATGTTACTTACTTCAATTTTAGAAATTTCAGAAGCGTAATTTACATTTAAAATACCATTTGTTGGATTTGGATAATAGTTGAATGAAGTACTATCAAAATCGGTAGTTCCTAAAGTTGTAACTGTTAAACAGTTTGAAGTTACGGTACAGCCGTTAAGCGTAATGTCTACTTTGTAATCTCCTGCAACAGTTGGTGTGAAAGATTGATTAGTTTCACCCGAAATTAGGGTACTTGGACATTGAATCCACTGATAAGTAGCGCCATTTTGAGTAGCTGTTAAAACTCCTGATGATTCAGTAATTGTAGTATCAACCGTTGAAACAGTAACATTTACTAAAGTTCGCTGCGATGCACAACTAGAAATATGACTTTGCCCTACATAATACGTTCCAGTTGTTAAAGCTGTTGTATTTTGAATTGCAGTTCCGCCTGCACTAGCTGCAAACCATCCACTAATTGAAGCACCATTTGCAGGAGTTGCAACTAAATTAGATACCGTAGCGCCTGTACAAAAACTTTGAGTAGCAGCTGCTGTTGGCGGATTAACATAATTAACAAAAGCACTATAAGCAACTCGTGTACTTTCACAACCTGAAACCGTTTGCGTTAAATAAAACGTAATATTCGTATTAACGGGAGCAATCACTTGAGAAGCACTTAAAGGTGATCCTCCAGTTGCTGCAGCATAACAACTTACATTAGCACTGTTATTAAACTTAGATAGTAAAGTTCCAATGGTTGCATTATTACATAGTGTTCCACTAATTGTATTATCACGAGTTGGTTGCGCAGTTGTATTTACAGTAATTGTCATCGATGCAGTTGAACCACATTGCCCTGAACTTGGAGTAAATGTATAAGTTGTACTTACTGTGTTATCTAAAGCTGGTGACCAAGTTCCTGTGATTGAATTATTTGATGTTGTTGGCAAAGCTGCTAATGTGCTTCCTGAACAAATTGGGGCTACTTGTGTGAAAGTTGGAGTAACACTTGGGTTTACAGTTACCGTTGCAGTAATTGCTGTACCAGTGCATCCTGAAGCATTAGTAGCGGTAACACCGTAAGTAGTTGTAGCTGTTAGATTCACTGTAATAGAAGCCGTTGTTGCACCATTACTCCATACATAAGATGCACCACCCGATGCGGTTAAAGTAACCGAATCTCCTGAACAAATAACACCATCGTTATTGGTTGTACCAGATGTTTCTGCAACAGCTATCGAAGCGGTAAAAGGTTCACAGGTTGCAAAAGTAACTGTTGCAGTATTTGCACCACAACTATTGCTAGTGCTGATAGTATAAGTTGTTGTTGGCGAACCCACTGTTGGTGTACCAGAAATAACTCCTGTGTTGGCATCAATGCTCAAACCTGTTGGTAAAGCTGGACTTATACTGTAAGGCGGAAATACCATTTTTTTTATGGCATTGTTATTAGTATCAGCAATGTATATCGCTCCAGTTGCATCAATTGCAACAGCGTTAGGTGAACTAAATCCCGAGCCTAAAGTGGTAATAGTACTGCCTACAATTTTTTTAATGGCATTGTTAAATGTATCTGCAACATATATTGCTCCTGCACCATCTACTACAACACCTTTTGGATAACTAAATCCTGAACCAATAGTGGTTACTGTGGTTCCTACAATTTTTTTAATGGCACTGTTATTGGTATCTGCTACATATACTGCACCCGCAGCGTCAACTGCAACACCAAAGGGACTACTAAAACCTGAACCTAAAGTAGAAACTATAGTTCCATTAATTTCCTTAACGGCATTGTTATAGGTATCTCCAACATATACTTTTCCTGAAGCATCTACAGCAACACCAAACGGAATATTAAATCCTGAACCTAAAGTGGTCACTGTACTTCCAACAATCTTTTTAATGGCACTGTTGTAGCTATCCGCTACATATACTGTTCCTGATGCATCTACTGCAACGCTATAAGGCAAACTAAAACCAGAACCTAAAGTGGTCACGGTGCTGCCTACAATTTTTTTAATGGCATTATTATAACTATCTGCAACATATACTGTTCCTGAAGCATCTACTGCAACACCACCAGGATTGCTGAAACCAGAACCTATAGTGGTAATTATTGGTGTACCTGACGTATTTGATGTAGGTGTACCTCCAGTATTGCTAGGGTTTAGTGCACTAATTGCAGTTCCCGTTGGGTACGTTGAAGCCACACCGGTGTAAGAAATGTTGGGTGCTGGTGGGTTTACAGTAATTGTCATTGTAGCTGTTGTACCACATTGACCTGTACTTGGTGTAAAAGTATAAGTTGTGGTATTTGCATTATCCAATGCTGGCGACCAAGTTCCTACAATAGAATTAGTTGACGTTGTTGGCAAAGCCGCTAAAGTTGCACCCGAACAAATTGGGGCTACTTGTGTAAAAGTTGGGATTATTGTAGCGGGTTGTGTAACAGAAATACCACTAACAATTCCCGTACATCCGTTAGTATCAGTAATTGTAACTGAATACGTTCCGGCGGATAATCCTGTTCTATCTTCTGTGGTGATTCCGCCACCCCAATTAAAGGTGTATGGTGCAGTTCCGCCTGACGGAGTTAAATTAATAGCTCCATTTGATCCACCGTTACAAGATACATTTGTAATAACTGTTGTACCTGAAACTGGAGCTGATGGCTGGGTAACTGTTACACTAACACTTCCCGTACATCCGTTTGCATCAGTAATTGTAACCGCGTAAGTTCCTGCTGATAAACCAGTTCTATCTTCTGTAGTGATTCCGCCACCCCAATTATAAGTGTAAGGTGAAGTTCCGCCAGAAGGTGTTAAATTTATAGCACCATTTGAGCCACCATTACAAGACACATTGGTTATAACCGTGGTTCCTGAAATAGCAGTGGGTTGTGTAATCGTAAAACTTCTTATCGCAGTACATCCGCTTGTATCAGTTATTGTTACGGAATAGGTTCCTGCGACAAGTCCTGTGCGGTCTTCTGTTGTTATACCACCAACCCAGTTGAATGTATATCCGGGCGTTCCACCCGAAGGAGTTAAATTAATTGAACCTGTAGCACCACCATTGCAAGCTATATTGGTTATAACCGCTGTTCCTGAAACTGCCGATGCTGGTTGTGTTACAGTAAAGTTTCTTGAAGCTGTACAAGAGTTTGCATCTGTAACCGTACAAGTCCAAGTTCCTGCTGTTAATCCAGTTACACTAGTGGTTCCATCGCCAGTTGGGTTGCCTGGTGTCCAATTATAAGAATAAGGGGCTGTACCGCCAGTTGGAGTGCTAATTGATGCTGCCCCATTTGAACCTCCAAAACAAGAAATATTTGTTTGTGAATTAGCAGTAACTACCAACGCTGGTGGTTGAGTTACTGTTGCGCTAATAGTTCCAGTACAACCGTTTGTATCCGTAATTGTTACAGAATAGCTTCCTACAGCTAGTCCTGTGCGGTCTTCGGTAGTAACTCCGCCGCCCCAGTTGAACGTATACGGCGCTGTTCCGCCAGATGGAGTTAAATTAATTGCACCATTAGAGCCTCCAAAACAAGCTACATTAGTAACAACTGTTGTTCCAGAAACTGCGGCTGCTGGTTGTGTAAGTGTAAAATTTCTAGTCAATGAACAACTGCTAGCATCTGTAACAGTTACGCTGTAGGCTCCTGCGGATAATCCAGTTATGGATTGAGTTGTAGCTCCATTACTCCACAAGTAAGTGTAAGGTAATGTTCCACCAGCAGGCGATATACTTAGCGCTCCAGTCGAGCTACCATTACAAGCTATATTAGTTTGTGCTGTAGCAGCTACAATAGTAGTTACAGTAATTGTCGCAATAGAAGAGGTTGCACTTGCACAACTTCCACTTTGTACTACCGCTCTAAACTGCGTTGTGGCAGCTAAATTCGTATAATTATAAGTTAAAGAAGTATTGGCGATTGGTGTCCACACTGTAAAAGGACTCACCGCACTCTCCCATCGAAGTACAGCTCCAGTAGTACCACTTAAAGTAAGTGTGCCACTATTGGTTGTTGAACATTTTGTTGTCGTTCCCGCAATACTTCCTCCAACAGATACTGGATCTATAGTAATTATTGCACTTCCTGTCATCGTTGTAACCGTTTGCGGACAACCTGAGTTACTGTTATTTGCTTCTACAGTATAAGTTCCTGCAACGGTTTGATTTGGAAATGAAAAAGCAGCTCCCGTTCCTGCAATTGTAGTTCCGGTGTTGGTACCACCAATTTTTAGTTGATAGGTCATTCCAATTTCGGAGTTGGCTACTCCAACTGGTACTCCTGTCCCACCTGCACAATAGGCACCTCCGCCAGTAATTGCATATGCAACTGGTAAAGTACAAACTAAACCATTAAATTCTGATGCTCCAATATCTGGTGTAGTAGTGCTTCTTGTTACCCCAAAATAATCGGTGGTAATGGCTGGAGAAGTTATTGGTAAAGCCGCATTGTTGGCTACAGAAACTGCATTTGTTGCTAACTGTAAAAAATTTGCATTTGACCCAACTGTGCTTGTAAAAGGAGTGGTAACTTCGGTAACCGATGCTTGGTCGCGAAATGCCATTCTAGTTTTGTAGGCTGCTAAAGTCGCATCTGTATTGACACCATCGTAAAAAATGTTAGTTCCTGCAAACAAATTATTGTTAGAGGATGCATCATAAGTACTTATAGTTGTATCCCCTCTTGAATACGCACTTGCAATTCCACCTGTATTTGGTGTTACTTTATTTATAAAAATATTGTTATTTAATTTAAGTGATCCAGCTGTAAATGAAAACACTGCAGCACTTGATGCATTTGTTCCATTTAAAAAAACAGTATTATAATATAAATTGGCATTACCTACCCGAATGCCAAAAAGCTTTTGGGCTGGTTGGGCGTAATTAGGCATTCGTAAATCGGCAATAGTGTTGTTGTAAATAGTACTTACGTTATTCAAAGCAAAAATACCACTTACCCAACCGTTTGTTGAAGTATTGGTGCCTGCATACGATAAATCGTAAATTTTATTTTTGTAAATAAAGCTTGGTTGTAGCGCAGTACAGTAAATTGCATAAATTTCACCATTGGTACCTGTACTAGAATTGTTTAACGAATAAATACTGTTGCTACTAATATCAACATTAAAAGCTGCAATTGCATTGTTTGTGAAAAAAATTCCAAAATAAGGATTATTTGATCCAGTACCAACACCTGCTGGCGTCGAAAAATTAAAAATTTGGTTGTTTTGGCATACTTTTGTACCCGCTATGCCATTATCATAAATTCCATAAATAGCCCCTGAAGTTCCTGTGGCTAAATTTTTAACTATGTTGTTATTTATAGTATTAGTAATTGTGTTGGTACTTGGATTTATGCCATAAATTACACCCGCATTATCGGCAGCTGTAAAGGTCAAGTTATCTATGGTATTGCCATTGGCTATTACATTGGTGGGTCCAGTAGTTGCTGTGGTAGTAGCTGCTGTACCTAAGGCATATATTCCAAAGGTATTTCCAGTTGCTGCGGTGCGATTAAAATTTTTAATTGAATTGTTGTTAATTGTAGTAGTTGTAGCGGTACCTGAGGTAGCTATTCCATAAATGCTGCCTTGCACCCCAAAAGGACTTAAACCTGAAATAGTATTTCCAGAAATGGAGAGGTTTTCTGAAGAGGAAGTACAGTTTATACCTCTTATGTTTCCTACACTAGTTGTTAAAGGTTGTGCCATACTAATGTTGTTGTTATTTATAGCTACCGAATAACCAGGTACGTTACCGCCCGAATTTATCGAATTGTTAATACCATATACCTGAAAACCTGCGGTGGCACCACTTTGCAACTTTATAAGATTATTGCTTACAATCGAATTAGTAATCGATGCATTAAAAACACTAATACCATACAAGTGAGAGGTATTATTTACGCCATTGCCATCATTGTTATCAACAATATTATTCTGAATGTCAGTTTCCCATTGCGCACGGGTTATTATTCCGTTTGCAATCGCTTGCGGAATTCCGCCACCAAAATTATAAATAGCGTTACCATTTATAGCATTTCGGGTATCTACAAAATTGTAAGGAGTTGAAGTAGGCGCAAAACCATATAAGGAAATACCACTTGCACCGCCAATAATTGTATTGTTAAAAATGGAATTATCAGTACTTGCACCGCTGTTAGCTGTAACTGTTACAACTGTTGTTGCAGCGGTAGGCAAAGCATTGATAATCATTATGGCTGCTGCACCGTTTATCATTGGACCTGAACCCGCTGTGGTGTTCAGGCTTTGCATATAAAAGAAATTAGTATTAAAATAATTACCTTGACAACCATCGGTAGCGCTAGCTTTAAAAAGGGCGAGTCCAAACTCCATCGCCGTAGTTGGGCTAGCATTGGTTGTTGGATCTCTAAAACTTATGAGTTCTAAATAAATATAATCGGCACCAACCAACTTCAAAATACCGTCGGGTTGTGCACTGGCGGCCGTTCCTGTTCCTACGCCTCCCACAAGGGTTGTGTTTAGTGCCTGATTAGTTGCACTTGCATAAGTACCTTGGATGTAAACAAAATTGAAATTACTTGTCGCGGCATTTAGCGTTGGGCTACCAATAGTAAATCCTTTAGGGGGAGCAATTTCGGTTCCTGCACCCAAGACAACGCTAACAGGACCACTCATAGCAGTAACGGCATTCAACGCCGTTGTAAAATTAGCAAACGAAGTGTAACTTGCTGCTAAATTGGGCGTCGTGTTGGTCGCTCCCGTTACGGTTACTGCTACTTGCGCTTGCACGCTAGCAAAACTTAAAAATAATAAAAACAGCAGTACAATGCTATTTTTTAAATTGAGTTTGTTTTTTTTCATTTTAACGATAATTTAATTAGTAATAGTGCATTTTTTATTTTGACAAAGTTGGGTTGATTATTAATAGATTCATATAAGGGGTAACCACTGAATATTTACTTTTGAAATAAAAATCAACTTAAATAAATATATTTGTAAAAAAACAATCCATTTAAATGAAAAAAAGATATTTATTACAAGCTATTTTTTTACTTCTATTTTTTTCCATGTTTGTAAATTGTAAAAACGATTTGAATGATCTTGCTTTTAAAAAGCCTGAGGATATAAAAGAAGAAGCAACTAAAACTTGGTTGTATCAAGCAGAAAATTATAAAAAGAGTAAAAACTATTTTTCGGTTTTTTACAAGTATTATAACCAAAAAATAAAACAAGAACAGTACTTAACTGCAACTGAGACTTTGGATAGAACCTGCATTTTACTAGCAGATTCTTATGATTTTAATGAGCAGTTTATGACTACAATTAATGAGTTTGATGCAAAATACCGCAGCAAAGTTTCAAAGTTAAAAACCACATTTGTTGATGCTTATTTGGCTAATTATTATTTTGACAAATCAGATTTAAAAAAAGCAGCAGAATATTTTAAGAGAATAACATCCTTAGAACCTAATGATTATACAAGTTGTTACAACATTGGTCGAGCCAACTATGATTTATCGTATTTATATTATATATCAGGGAAACAAAATTTGAGTTTGCAAGCCAACCAAAAATCATTAGGGTACTTCACAAAAATCAATAATCCAAAAGGATTAGCATTTGTTTATTCAAATTATGCCAATATTTATACAGCTATTGGCGATAAAAAAAGAGCCATTAAAAACGCTGACAATGCCATAAAAGCGTATCAAAGTATTGACAATACTTATAATGTTTATATTGGGTTGATTAATAAAATATCTATTTATAATTTTTTAAAAGATGAACGTGAAAGACCTTTAATTGACTCTGTCTATCAAGCTTTTATTAATAGTAAAGATAAAAGTAAAATTTTAAAAATAAAATTATTCGATTTTAAAGCAGAAAATTTAATTCAAGAAAATAAACTTGTTGAAGCCAAAAAAATTATAGATGATTTAAAACCAATAGTAACCGAAATAAACTCTGAAGATTTATCAAAAGAATATAAAGTTACTTGCGATTTATATGAAATAAAGAAGAACCCAAATTATGCAAAATTTGATGATATTAAAAACGCATTACCCACTTTAATTACCAATCAACAATACGAAAAAGTAAATATGTTTTATGGCGTTCTCCAAAGAAATGCCATTCATAACAATGATTATAAAAGTGCCTTACAATACGAATATGATAAAAAAATAATTACCGACAGCATTGGAAACATCATCTCAAGAGTTAAAATTGCAGAATTAGAAACCAAATACCAAACTGAAAAAAAGCAACAACAAATAGCCATTCAAGAAAAAACTATTTTAAATAAAAATACAACAATAGCGCTATTGGCATCATTATTTATAGGCTTGATTTTATTAATTAGTGTTTACAGCATTCGACAAAAACAAAAAAAATTGTTACTCGAAAAACAAAATGCACAGCAATATACCAAACAATTATTAGAAAAAACTGAGGAAGAGCGTAAAAGAATTGCAAGCGATTTGCACGACAGTGTGAGCCACGAATTATTAAGTTTAAAAAATTCGTTTGAGCAAAAAACGGATGCAACAAATGAGAAGATTGATTCAATTATCAATGACATTCGCAGCATTAGCCGTAATTTACATCCTATAATGTTTGATAAAATAGGACTTAAAGAAAGTATTATTCAAATGGTGGAAAGAACACAAAATGTAAATAATTTTATGGTAACCGCAGAAATCGACTATACTACAGATTTACTTTCTTCAACAGAATTACAAATTTATCGTATTGTACAAGAAGCCTTATCAAACATTATAAAGTATGCCAACGCAATTGCTGCTAAAATCACTATTTCGGAAAATCAAAATAGTATTCAAATTGAAATTAAAGACAACGGTAAAGGATTTGATGTAAACGAAACATTGAATAGTAAAACTGCTTTTGGACTTCACAATATTATTGAAAGAGGAAGAGCCATTGGAGGAGAAGCAAAAATAGTTTCAAATAAAAATGGAACAATAATTAAAATTGAAATAAAAAAATAATGAAAATACTTATTGCCGACGATCACCCTTTTACATTACAAGGTACCAAAAGTTTTATAGAATCGTACGGCTATAAAGTTACCGATACGTGTTCAAACGGAATTTCGGCACTGAACTTAATTGTATTGCACCGCCCAGATATTGCTGTTTTAGACATTAATATGCCCGGTTTAGATGGTTTGGATGTAGCAAAAAAGGTATTTGATGATAAATTGAGAACTAAAATTATTTTGCTAACGATGCACAAAGAATTGGCAATTTATAATAAAGCTTTAGAATATAATATTTATGGATATATTTTAAAAGAACACGCACAATCGGAATTGGAGTACTGCTTGAACGAAGTTAAAAATGGTAAAAAATATGTAAGTCGGTTTTTAAAAGAAGAATTAATTGGTGCTGCAACATCAAGTTTAGGAGATTTAGCAAAATTAACTGTTTCAGAAAGAAAAATATTAGAACTAGTGGCACAACAAAAAACTAGTAAACAAATAGCCGAATTATTATTTTTATCAGAAAAAACAATAGAAGGGCACAGAAGTAAAATTATTGAAAAATTAGATTTACCCAAAGAAAAAAATTCACTTCTTAAATGGGCTATTCAAAATTTTAAAAATTAATAATCCTCGTGGCACGTTTTACTATTTATAAAAGATAGCTACATTATGAAGTAGTAAAAAAATAATTTTAACTCTTGATAAAAAAAAAATAATTGTTTAATAAAAAAAATTAATTTTACAAAACAAACTAAAAAATGAAAAAATGAAAACGCTTATTATTGTAGGACACCCAAATCCAAGCAGTTTTAACAAAAATGGAATTTTACAGGCAGTTAAAAATCAATTAACTGAAATGAAACACGAAGTTATTGTAAGAGATTTATATGAAATGAATTTTAATCCAATTCTTTCTGGATCTGATTTTGCGTCTTTTCAATCTGGACAAATTCCTACAGATATTAAAGCCGAGCAAGATAATATTTCGTGGGCTAACAATATTATTGTTATTCATCCTACTTGGTGGATTGGTCGTCCAGCTATTATGCAAGGTTATTATGACCGAATTTTAGCATTTAATTTTGCTTTCACAGTTGATCAAAATGGAGCTCGGGGATTATTAAAAAATGAAAAAGCATTAATTATAAACACTGCTGGTTCACCAGAAACGGTTTATGATGGCTGGCCAGATAGCAAGCAATTATTAAGTAGACCAACAACCGAAGGTGTTTGGGGTTATTGTGGTGTTCCAAATGTAAAGCATTTAGAGTTTTATGGCATTCCGATGTCGAGCGATGAAGAACGTAGTTCAATTCTTGATCAGGTTAAAAAGACAGTAGCAACTTTTTTATAAAAATACTGACATTTAATATAAAACACCCGAAAAAGTTTACTACTTCTTCGGGTTGTTTTTTTTCATATTCAAATACATTTTTTGTTTCGATTAGAAATAAAAAAAATGTAATCTTTTAAATCATAAATAAATTACTTTATTGATCTAAGTAGGAACACTATTCTGAAATTTACTTTATCATCAAAAATCTAAAAACCAAACTTTACTAAATAAATAAAGTTTCCAAATAAGATATTTTAACGTTTGTTGTAATATGAAATACTATAAAAAGTATCGAACTTTGTAACTATTAATATTTCAAATAAGAATACATTGAAAGTTGCTATAATAGGTTCAGGTGTAGGCGGAATGGCTCTTTCTATAAGACTAGCCAAGAAAGGGTATGAAGTTACAATATTTGAAAAAAATAGTTATCCAGGCGGTAAATTAAGTGAGTTAAGCATCAATGGGTTTCGATTTGACAAGGGACCGTCTTTATTAACTATGCCAACTTTAATTGATGAATTGTCGGATATTGCAGGCTCAAATCGCAAATTCAACTATATAAAACTTGAAACCATCACCAACTATTTTTATCCTGATGGAACACAGTTAAAAGCAACTTCAAATTTAGACGATTTTGCACAAGAAGTACAAGTCAAGTTGAACGAAAAAAAAAATACAGTTTTAAAGCATCTCAATCGTAATGAATTTTATTTTAAAACTACCGAAGATTTATTTCTTAAACAATCATTGCACCAAATCAAAAATTTTATCAATTTTAAAACTTTAAAAGGAATTTTTTACGCTCCTTTTCTAGGTTTATTTGGTACGATGAATAAACAAAACGAATCCACATTTACCAATCCGAAAACCGTACAGCTCTTTAATAGATACGCAACTTATAATGGCTCAAACCCTTATAAAGCACCTGCTTTAATGAATATGATATCACACCTTGAATTTAATTTAGGTGCCTATTTACCAGCCAAGGGTATGCATCAAATTACTACTCATTTACTTCAACTAACGAATGATTTAGGTGTAACTATCAAATACAATCAAAATGTTGAAACACTATTAGTTTCTCAAAATAATATGATTGAAGGCTTGGTAAGCAATAACGTAAAATATAATTTTGATATTGTTGCAAGTGATATTGACATAAATGTAGTTTACAATAAGTTATTACCAGAGAAATTTAAACCTAAAAGATTGTTGCAACAAGAAAAGTCCTCTAGCGCATTTGTATTTTATTGGGGCATAAAAAAAGAATTTAAACAACTTGGGCTACATAATATTTTATTTAGTAACGATTATAAAGCAGAATTTGAATGTTTATTTAATGAAAATTCGCCTAGTAATGACCCAACAATTTACATAAATATTACCTCGAAATATTGCCCACAAGATGCACCCGAGGGTTGCGAAAACTGGTTCGTCATGGTCAATGTACCACATAATAAAAATACTAGTATTGAATATTCAACAGAAATTCGAAGAAATATAGTTTCAAAAATAAATTCTATTTTAAAAACAGATATTCTAAAATATATTGTGACAGAAACTACATTGACACCACTTGATATTGAAAAACAAACCTCATCAATAGGTGGGTCGTTGTATGGAAATTCTAGTAATAATAAATTTGCTGCTTTTTTACGACATTCTAATTATTCATCGAAGATTAAAGATTTATATTTTGTAGGTGGTAGCGTTCACCCTGGCGGCGGAATACCACTTTGTTTATGGAGTGCTAAAATAGCAAGTGAAATTATTTCTAAAAAAAATAAGCAATGAACGTATTGACAAAAAAATATTTGTTGTATTTTCTACTCCTGGTTTATTTTTCAGGATCAATTGGGTTTGTAATTAAACCCGATTTTTTCAGACCATTTACTCCATACACATTACTATTTACTTGTTTTGTATATTTAGTCCATCAACCCATTGAGAACAAAACATTTTTAAAATCATTTTTTATCATTGCTTTTCTGGCCTATATAGTGGAGGTAATTGGAGTCCGAACAGGTTTTATCTTTGGTCATTATAACTACGGAAATAGCTTGGGAATAAAATTTTTAAATGTTCCTTTAATTATATCTTTTAATTGGGCATTATTAATTTCGGCTGGTATCATTACCATGAGTCATTTTTTTGCAAATAAATACCTTGTATTGGGTTTGGCTGCACTTTTAGTAACTGCAATAGACTTAATTATTGAGCAAGTTGCTTTTAAGTTAGATTTTTGGCAATTTGAGCATAACCTTGCTGGATTACACAACTACACTGGCTGGTATTGTGTAGCATTTATATTGCCTTATTTTTTTTATGATAATATTATCAAAGGCAATCGATCTATTTCGTTAATTGTTTTAATTTTACAAATAGTATTTTTTACAACTTTATTACTTTTTATATAACATGGAATCACTTCTTAATTTGAGTATTGTTTTAGTTACATTCGTACTCACCGAATTCTCAGCATGGGCAAACCATAAGTTTATTATGCATGGTTTTATGTGGTATTTTCACGCGGATCATCATAAAAAAGACCATAAAAATTGGTTTGAACGAAATGATTTATTTTTTGTAATGTATGCAGTTCCTAGTTGGTTACTTATTATGTTCGGAATGATGAATAATTATGCTTGGTACACTTGGGTTGGTTTTGGGATATTACTATACGGTCTTGCCTATTTTTTTGTACACGATATTGTGATACACCAAAGATTTAAAATTATGTCTAAATCAAAAAATATATTTGTATTAGCATTGCGCCGCGCTCACAAAATGCATCATAAAAATATTGGTAAAGAAGGAGGCGAGAGTTTTGGTATGTTAATCATTAAAAATAAATATATCAAAGATGAAATCAAAAAACAAAGGAATTCCGTTGCTTAAATTTCAGAATTATTTTCTATCAAATTAGTTTTAGATGAATAAAATTAATGTAACAACTTGTCCTGTATGCAATTCGACTGATAATTATTTTTATATAACAACCAAAGCCTTGATGCACAAAAAGAACCATGAGGTTTACCATTTTAATTTGTGTAGTTCTTGCGAAACCGTATTTTTGACCAATCCAGTATCTATAGAAAAGTTATCGGATTATTATACTGATAATTATTTGCCCTACAAAGGTTCCGCAGCTTGGGGAAAATTTAGTTCTTTTGTTGAAAAAAGCCAAAAAAGTCAAGATTTATCACGTTTCAAAATTGTCAAAAGTGCGTTGAATAAAAGTGGTTTTGACCAAAGTATTTTGGATATTGGATGTGGAAATCCAAGTTTTTTAGAAATAGTAAACAAAAATCTTAACATAAACTGTACAGGTATCGACTTTTCAGAATTAGGGTGGCATCACAAGAATTATAATGATTTGTCACTAATAAAAGTTGCTATTGAAGATTTTAAAAGCAACCAATTATTTGATGTTATTACACTTTGGCATTATTTAGAACATGATTATAATGTACTAAAAACCATTGAAAAATTACATCAACTTTTGAAACCAGCCGGAAAAATTATTATAGAAGTTCCTGATTACAAGAGTATTATCGCAAAAAAGCAAAAAGAATTTTGGCAAGGATGGCATTCTCCGAGACATATAACTTTGTTTTCAAAAAAAAGTTTTGAAGTATTGTTTGATAATAAAAAATGGAAAATTGTTCAACATAAAAGATTCGGAACTCTAGATGCTTTCACCTTGTGGTGGTTAGGTAAAATGGAAAAGCAAAATATAGACTGGACTAAAAATATGGAAAATCATTTTTTTAAACTTGTTTTTATTAAAATAGTAACATTTCCATTTTTTGTTTTTGAAAAATTTTTACCACTCGGTTTACAAATATTGGTTGTAGAAAAAAAATAATATAACTCTTTATAAAAAATATTTTATATAAATGGACCAAATTACAACATGTACTTTTTTTAAACTAGAAGGTTTTAGAAATAAATTTTGGGCATTTGCACAAATGCAATTGGGTCACAAATATTTAAAAAAAACTGATGGTTTAACTTTTAGTAAGTTACTAGGTTCTGGCGCCGAAAATGGTTTCAGTGCCATTCCGAATTTTGGAACTTATGCATTACTGTGCACTTGGAATTCAGAAGAAATTGCTAATAATTTTTTTTTAGATAATAAGTTTTTTAACCGATATAAATCTAAAAGCATCGAAGTGATGACTATTTATGCAAATGCTGCCGAAACCCATGGAAAATGGGACGGATTGGTTCCGTTTAAAAAAACGGCAAAATTAAATTTAGATAAACCAGTTATGGTTATTACAAGAGCAAGTATCAGATTTTTAAAATTAATTTCTTTTTGGCGCCGTGTGGGTAAAGTTAGCCAAAGTCTAGAAAATTATGATGGTTTGTTGCTATCAATAGGTGTTGGTGAATGGCCATTGATACAACAAGCAACAGTAAGTATATGGAAAACACAAGCCGAAATGATCGATTACGCTTATAAAAACGAAAAACATAAAGAAGTTGTAATCCTTACCAGAAAACTAAAATGGTACAAAGAAGAAATGTTTACTCGTTTCGTACCTTATAAATTTGTTGGCAACTGGAATGGAAAAAATTTAGATTACGAACTAAATAAAAATTAAATATGGCATATAATATGTTTTATTTATCGCCTTTTAAATTTGTCAAAATGAACAAAAACCACAACAAATTTAATTGTTGTGGTTTTTTTATTAAAACTATATGAAAATGTTATTTACTCAAATACATTTTTCGTCTTGAATACAACTCATAAAACTGATCGTCTTTTAAATCATCAATAAACAAAATACTTTCGCCAGTTGATTTCATTTCCAAATCAAGGGCTTTATTGATTTTTTGGAATTTATCGGGTGAGAAAACAGATTGTTTTATAGCAAAGCCTTAAAACTATTTCAAGAAGCAACTTTTGGACTTCGGTCAATCAAACTTATTTTAAGTGCTTTTTTCTGAAATTTTCTGGTGTGTTTCCTTCATTTTTTTTAAATGCTTCGTAAAAAGTACTTTTGCTTTCAAAACCAACTTCAAAAGCAATATCGGATACTGATAATTTTGTATCTGTAAGAAATGATTTCGATTTTTCTATTCTTCTACTAATGATATATTGATAAGGTGTAACGGATAAGTATTTTGAAAAGAGACGAATAAAATGATCTTTTTGCCATTCAGTCAATGCGACCAACTCATCAATTCCTATTCTTTTTTCTAAATTGGAATTAATGTAATCAATTACTTTTCTAATTCGATACGGCACCGAATCATTTTCATTTTCATTGTTGCGAATAGTATCTATTTTTTTGTGATAATAATTATTCAAAACTACTGCAATAGTTGCTTTCAAATCATCGCTTTTAAATGGTTTTACAATATAGCCGTGTGGTCTAGTAGCAATAACTTGATCAAGCGTAACTTTATCTGCGTATGATGTAATATAAATATACGGAATAGCATCTTTTTGCAATAAATACTGCCCAAGGTGCGTTCCGTCTTTGGTTCTATTTAAATTAATGTCTATTAAAACCAACGCAGGATTATGTTCTTCAATGCTTTCTATTGCTTGTTCTACAGAAGTTACATCAATAATCACCTCATAACCTAATTTTTCTAGAGTAACTTGCATATCCATAGCTATGAGTAGCTCGTCTTCTACAATTATAATTTTATTATTCATTTTATTTTCTTTTTAGTACTGGAAAAGTGATTTTAAAAGTGGTACCTGCATTGTTCTCAATAGTTAATGTTCCATCTATTTGAGAAACTAACAGCCTAACAATTTTTAAACCAATACTCGTACTTATTTTTTTAGCGTCATCTATTCCTATTCCGTCATCCTGAATAATCAATTCGTAAAAATCCTTTCCTTTCAATAATTCTATTTTAATAATTCCTTTATTTTTGCCAATAAAAGCGTGTTTGTAGGCATTTAAAACCAACTCGTTAATAATGAGACCTAATGGAATTGAAGTTTCAATGTCAAAATTGGTTTGCTCAACACATGTTTCTATTTTAATATGGCTCAATCCAGAAAAGGAAGCCGAGATTGATGCACACAATCTTTTTAAATAATTTTCAAAATTAATGTAGTTTATGTTATCTGACTCATATAAAAATTCGTGAATTAATGCCATCGAGCGTATCCTGTTTTCGCTTATTTCTATAAAATTTTCAATGTTTTGAAGGTTAGTATCCGACGCTTGAATTTTTAATAAACTAATCACGAGTTGCATATTGTTTTTTACGCGATGGTGAATTTCTTTAAGTAGCGTTTCTTTTTCAATAAGCGACTTTTTCACCAGTAACTTTTCGGCTTCAATAATATTATTTTTTTTTCTAATAGTTTTGTAACCACTTATATAAAATACTATAGAAAGCATTGCTATGCAAAGTGCTAAAGAAATATACATTATGTAATTATTTTTAGTTGTAATTTCAGATTGCTTTTTTAGTTGTGTAATTTGTAAATTTTTTATTTTGTAGTTTTTTTCAAAAACATCAAGTTCTACCTCTAGTTGATTTAATTTATTTTTATTATTCTCACTATATTTCGCCTTGGTACTATCCAAAATTTTTTGATTATAATATAATGCTGTTTTATAATTCTCTAAGATTTTTTCAAGTTTTACTTTGGCTTCATAAGCTTGCATTTTATCGTTAAAATCTGTATTGTTGTTTATTAAATTCAAAGCCTTATTACTAAATATTTTTGCTTTTTTAATATCTTGAAGCTCTAAACTAATTAAAGCTTTTCTAGAAAAATCAAAAACTCCATCTGGTTCAGGCGACGTAATGTTTTTTATAAGAATATCAATATATAAATTGGCTTTTTTAAAGTTATGTAAGTTAAAATAGCAAATAGAAATCATACGATATGTATCTAAAACATCCAGAGTTGATTTTTGTTTTGTATAGTATTGTAAACAACTCATTAATAGTGAGAGTGCTTCTTTATTACGATTTATTTTCATTAAAATCTGTGCTCTTCTGTAGGATGCAGAAAATTTCGATTCAGGTGAAACAGAATATTTTTCATCTAATAAGCTGTATTCTAACGCTTTATTATAATTTTTCATGTATGCGTAAATGGTTACTATACTATGATAAATTAAATATTTCTTTTTTGAAGGCACTTTGCAGATTAATGCTTTTTTTGCATAATAAATAGCATTTACATTATCATCTTTTAAACGGTAAGTTTTAGACAATAAATAATATAATTCATACAGATATTGATTTTTTCTTTTAAGAGCTATAAGAGTAGTTTTGTTTAATAAGTCAATTGAAACTGTAAATTGACCATCATTATTTAAAATATTTACTAAAATGGTATTTGCATAAATATAATTATCCCAATCTTTTAAAATATAAAAATAGTGTCTCCCTTTTTTTGAGTAAACAATAGCTTCTTTCAGGTTGGTATGTAAACTTAGCTTACCACGATTACAATAATAAAAGCCAAAACCTTTTAAAGAATGTATTTTTTTCGCTTTAGTGAGTAAAACTTCATTGCATTTTTTAAATTCCTTTAAGTCATATTCGCTAAATATTTTGCAAAGGTTTTCATAATAATTTATCTTAATTGCATCATTTGTTGTATTATTCAATAATACATTCAAACTATCTATGCTTTTTTTATACTCTTTTTGAGCGAAGGCATATAAAATATTAAATAATAACATTAAAAAATAAAAATGTTTCATAGTGGCGCTTTTTTTAAGCAAATTACAAAATTAATTCTATTTAAATTGTAAAGTTTAACAAGAGTAAAACCGCCTCAAGATTTTTGAGGCGGTTTTTTAATCTTTATCAATTAACCAAATTGCAAAAGATCTTTTTTAAGTCAAGTCATTGACTTTGCAGTTCATTTTTGGTATTATCACGGATTGCAAATCCGCGCTATTGAGCATTATTCATCTTATTCAGCGCCTTGTGGTGTAACTGCACCATATTGAGTAACACAAGATTGAACTCTTACATTATTTTGATCTACACAAGTAGTACTAAACGATGCTGAAAGGTTAAACATTCCTAGAGTGGCAGTAATGCATAATTTGGTATATGGTAAAAGAGCAGCAGCTAATGCTACTGCACCTGTACCTGCCGTAGCAAATGCAGTCACAGCTAAACAGGCTACTAGAGCTGTCAAACATATCACACAAGCTATTGCTGCTGTGGCACTCCACCATTTACTACCACTTGTGCACTTAGTGAACAAATTGGCAGCATCATTATAACATTGATCTTTACTAAGTAAAATTAATGCTTTAGACTCTAAATTTCCTTTTATAATTGCCGCTTCTATAACTTCTTTTTTATCAATTTCATTCATTGAAATTAATTCTGGAAAATTATTGTTCAATTTAACCTTTAGTATATTTAGAGTATTATTTAAATTTTTATCTGTATTGAAACCTAAAATCTCTAAAACACCATCTTCATCGCTTATTAAATCTTTATTAGATATTTTTTCTAATTTACTAGTTATTTCTTTCAATTTTTTTTCTGATTTATTAGAAAGACTCAAAGAACTGTAGGAAGCAATTACAAATATTGTATTGTAATATGATTGAAAAAATTTACTAGATGCTAATTTATCAATTAAATCTTCGCTTAATTTAGCTTTGTTTTGTGCTTTTTGAAGTGCTATACTAGCTTCTTTACCTTTAGCATACGCTTGGTAACTTGGGCATAAAATTCCGAATAGGAAAGTCATGCATAATGAATAGGCTATGTTTTTCATTTTTTATATTTTTATATTATTTTTATCTATTTTACAATTTTTGAGACGAGTGACTTTTAATTTTGAAACCACTAATACCCGCACAACTGGTAGCGTAAATCGTGCTATTAACTTGAATTTCAATTCTTCCTTTAGAACTTATATCACGTAAAATTGTTCTTGCATCAAGAGATGTAAACGTTACTCTTCTACTATATCTTGTAGTATTTACTACATTAATAGTTGATGACTTGGTGAAATTAGTCTCTCCATCCCAAACCAAGTAATAATCAATACCATAACCACTTGTGTAACTAGCAACAAAAAATGGTTCTAATGTACCACTATGGTAAGCATCAACTTTTGCCCCTGTTGTACTATAGGTTCTAGGACCGACAATATTAAAATAATAAAAGTAGTCTATTCCGAGAGCAGGGTTTCGTTGGTAATGAACTTCATAAAAATAATGTAAATAATTATCCCCATCTAATGCTGCTGTAGATTTATTAGCTGGATTTTCTGTAGTATTTTCAAATGTTTCTAATTCTTGATTGGTTAAAAATATTTTTTTATTATACCCAGTTTCATCAATATGTAAACCTTTGGCATTCGCAAGCATATTTTTAATAGTAATAGTATCAGTAATTAGTTCTTCATTGTGATAAAATTTTGATTTTGCAAATTCATACTGGTCGTCTGCATCAGATGGTATTCCGTCTGGCAACGGCTGTTTTTTGGTTGTAGCTGCAACATCATTTGTTATAGCTTGCTCTGTTTGACAAGACCAAAGTAGCCCTACTACCAAAGTCAACATCAAGTATTTTAACTTAATATTTTTCATAAATAAATTATTTAGTTTTTTTTCTTACTCTTTGTTAGGTTTTTCAGATTCGCCCTTTTTTTGGTTTTTTTGGTTGGCTAGTTGTATTTTAAACTAGCCCATTTCGACGGGTATTTTTTGTGGTTTCATATTGAGTTGGTTTATTGGTTAGGTTTAATTTTATTATTGTAAAACTGTAATTTCAATTTTTAAAAAAAGCAGTAATTAATTGAATTAAAAAAAATATTTTGTTTAGGTTTAATCTTTGCTTTTTATACTATCATTTTTCAACACTTCAAAAGTATATTGATTTTGCAGGCTGCTAGTAATGATTATCGACATGAATTATGGAAAATCGATATTTGTTTTGTTTTTTTTAACATTGTTGTGCGTTAAAATATTTTTTTTATGATTTTCTCGCAAAGGCGCAAAGGCGCAAATGTGCAAAGCATAATGCCGCATTATTTTGAGTGATTTTTTTGCGACTTTGCGCCTTTGCGAGAAAATTATAAAAAAACCCTAAAAAAGCGAATACGAGTTATAGAAGTCGATTAAATTTTTCATCGAACAATAATGAAATAAAATTTAAAGCAAAAAAAGAGCTTGATGTATCATCAAACTCTTTTTGGGGTGTTTATCCTCAAATTACATAATTGTTATTGAGGTCTTTTTGTTTTTATCAAAAGTAAAATCATTAAAAAAAACTACTTACTCAAATACATTTTTCTTCTACTATACAACTCATAAAACTGATCGTCTTTTAAATCATCTATAAATAAAATACTTTCGCCAGTTGATTTCATTTCCGGACCTAATGCTTTATTTACATTTTGAAATTTGCTGAATGAAAAAACAGGTTGCTTAATTGCATACCCTTTTAGTTGCGGATTGAAAGTAAAATCAGTCACTTTATTTTCGCCCAGCATAACTTTCGTGGCATAGTTTACATAAGGTTCACCGTATGCTTTTGCAATAAATGGAACGGTTCTCGAGGCTCTAGGATTGGCTTCGATAATATAAACTGTATCCTCTTTTATGGCAAATTGAATGTTGATTAAACCAACAGTTCGCAAGGCCAAAGCAATTTTTTTGGTATGATCTTTAATTTGTTGCATCACAAATTCACCCAAGTTAAATGGAGGTAAAGTCGCATTCGAGTCGCCAGAGTGAATGCCACAAGGTTCAATATGTTCCATAATTCCAATAATATACACATTTTCGCCATCGCAAATGGCATCGGCTTCGGCTTCAATCGCTCCATCTAAATAATGATCTAAAAGCAATTTATTTCCTGGAATATTTTTCAATAAATCAATAACGTGTTCTTCTAATTCTTGTTTGTTTATTACGATTTTCATTCCTTGTCCACCCAAAACATAAGATGGTCTAACTAACAATGGAAAATCCAAAACATCTGCTAATTTTGAAGCATCATCGGCATTTTCAGCAATTCCAAATTGAGGAAAAGGAATTTTTAAATCTGTCAATAATTCAGAAAAACGACCTCTGTCTTCGGCTAAATCTAAAGCATCAAACGAAGTTCCAAGAATTTTGATTCCATATTTCGATAACTTTTCGGCCAATTTTAATGCGGTTTGTCCGCCCAATTGTACAATGACACCTTCGGGTTTTTCATGTCGAATAATGTCATAAATATGTTCCCAAAAAACGGGTTCAAAATACAATTTATCAGCTGTGTCAAAATCGGTAGAAACCGTTTCTGGATTGCAATTGATCATAATGGTTTCATATCCACATTCTTTGGCGGCCAAAACTCCGTGAACGCACGAATAATCAAATTCAATTCCTTGCCCTATTCTGTTGGGACCCGAACCCAAAACAACTACTTTCTTTTTATCAGAAACTATACTTTCGTTTTGAACATAGCGAATTCCATTTGGTTTTTCAATTTCAGCTTCAAAAGTCGAGTAATAATATGGAGTTTGAGCTTTAAATTCTGCCGCACAAGTATCTACTAATTTATAAACTCGATTTATGTTCATATCTTCACGAAGTTTATACACCTGACTTTCTAAACAGCCTAACATATGCGCAATTTGTCGGTCGCCATATCCTTTTTGCTTGGCTTCAAGCACTAATTCTTTTGGTAAAGTATCAATTTTGAAGTTCGAAATTTCTTTTTCTAATTGATATAATTCTTCATATTGACGTAAAAACCATAGATCAATTTTTGTGATTTCATGGATTCTTGAAAGTGGAATTCCCATTGCAATGGCGTCATAAATCACAAAAACTCGGTCCCAACTTGCGTAAGTTAGTTTTTCGATAATTTGTTCGTAATTTTTATAGCCTTTTCCGTCGGCACCCAATCCATTTCGCTTAATTTCTAATGATTGTGTGGCTTTATGCAAGGCTTCTTGAAACGACCGACCAATTCCCATAACTTCACCAACCGATTTCATTTGAAGTCCTAAAGTTCTATCGGCACCTTCAAATTTATCAAAATTCCAACGCGGAATTTTAACAATAACATAGTCTAATGTTGGTTCAAATAATGCCGAAGTTGTTTTTGTAATTTGATTTGGCAGTTCGTCTAAATTATATCCTAAAGCCAATTTTGACGCTACTTTTGCAATAGGATACCCTGTTGCTTTTGAGGCTAATGCAGAGGAACGTGAAACTCTTGGATTGATTTCAATTGCAACAATATCTTCTTTTTCATCGGGCGAAACGGCAAATTGTACATTGCAACCGCCTGCAAAATTCCCGATGGAACGCATCATTAAAATAGCGTAATCTCGCATTCTTTGAAAAGTAGTGTCCGATAATGTCATTGCTGGTGCAACCGTGATGGAATCTCCAGTATGAATGCCCATCGGATCCATATTTTCGATAGAACAGATAATGACAACATTGTCGTTTTTATCGCGTAAAAGTTCCAATTCATATTCTTTCCAACCCATTAATGCTTTGTCAATCAGCACTTCGTGAATGGGTGACATTTCTAAACCATAAGTCAATTTTTCTTGAAAATCTTCTTTTTTATAAACTATAGCTGCTCCTGTTCCACCTAATGTAAATGACGGTCGGATTACTAACGGAAAACCAAATTCTTGTGCAATTTCTTTACCTCGAAGCATTGAGGTACAAATTTCGGCTGGCGCAGTGGGTACATTTATTTTATGTAATAATTGCTTAAACAAATCTCTATCTTCAGTAATGTTAATAGCTTTTACATCAACACCAATCAGTTGCACATTAAAATCTTTCCAGATTCCTTTTTCGTCGGCTTCAAGACATAAATTTAAGGCTGTTTGTCCGCCCATTGTTGGCAAAACTGAATCAATTTGCGGATTTTCTTTAAGAATTTGAATGATAGATTTGGTATTCAAAGGCAATAAATAAACTCTATCCGCCATTGATGGATCGGTCATTATAGTTGCTGGATTTGAATTAATTAAAATTACTTCGATTCCTTCTTCACGAATAGAACGTGCCGATTGTGACCCTGCATAATCAAATTCACATGCTTGCCCAATTACTATGGGACCTGAACCTATTATTAAAACCGATTTAATTGAATTGTCTTTTGGCATTGTAGTTGTGTTTTA
This sequence comes from Flavobacteriales bacterium, assembly GCA_038204955.1. Lineage (GTDB taxonomy): Bacteria > Bacteroidota > Bacteroidia > Flavobacteriales > Flavobacteriaceae > Flavobacterium. Next base: position 6 of record JBBRCJ010000019.1, on the reverse strand, counting down.
GTTGTT
>JBBRCJ010000018.1:0-49370 GCA_038204955.1 Flavobacteriales bacterium | reverse complement strand
TACTTGTGTCACCCTGAGCTCAGTCGAAGGGCTTTATCAAACTTAACCTACTACTGTCACCCTGAGCCCAGTCGAAGGGCAATAATTAAATTCATATCTACTACTGTCACCCTGAGCGCAGTCGAAGGGCTTTATCAAACTTAACTTACTACTGTCACCCTGAGTGCAATCGAAGGGCAATAATTAAATTCATATCTACTACTGTCACCCTGAGAGCGCAGTCGAAGGGCTTGAGCACACTTGAAGAGCTATAATTTTATGGTTTATATTTATAATGAGTAGCATTTCGACATTCGGCTAAAGTTTCAATCATATCAAAATCTCCTTTTATTAGTGCTTCTTTTTTTGCTTTTGACCACCCTTTTAATTTTTTTTCAAAAGCAATAGCCTGAGTTGGTTCTGTAAAATCCTGAATATATTCCACAAATACTGGTCGTCTTTTAAATGTGTAGGCACTGGGTAATTTCCCATCATTATGCTCATCTAACCTTCTATCAACATCATTTGTAATACCTACATATAGCGAAGAATCGCTGCACCTTAAAATATAAACGTAGTATAGTTTCACTTTATTCTTTATTTAAATCATATCATCTCCCTCTCCTTTCGAGAGGGCTGGGGTTAGGATAAACTCCCCCTCCAAAAATCTGGGGGCTCTTTAATACCCCAAAATACTCTGAATCCCCCGAAGCGGAATCACAGCCCACCGCGGTCTCGAATTCAATTCATAACCCAACTCATAGACCGCTTTTTCAAGTATGCAATACTTCAACAAAAACTCAATTTCGTGCGTGTAGCCAATGTTTAAATTGCCGTTTTGTGCTTTTTCAATATAGGTTTCTAAAAACGTTCCTACGAAATATTTAAACAACAACTCGCCAGCCACAAACAATTCTTCTTGCTCAAACGGATATTTTTCTTTGTTGTTAAAAATTGTAGCATAAATAGCATAATGAAACGAACGAAACATACCCGCAACATCTTTTAATGGCGGTTGTTTTACTTTTCTATCTCTAATCGTGCTTTCGGGTTCACCCTCAAAATCAAGCAAATAAAAATCGTCACCATTCACTAAAACTTGTCCTAAATGATAATCACCGTGAATTCGTATCCGTTCACTTTTCATCTTTGTCCAGTCGAACTCCACAAAATGTTTACGAATCATTTTTTTATTTTCCAAAAATTGATTCGCCAAATCCAATGCCATTCCATCTAGTTTATGCAAACTATTTTCAATAATATTCAAGCGGTTTTGAAACTGATACAACAACCTGTTTTTTAACCAAACCGTATAATCGCCGTTGTAAGTTGTAGGCGTAAAAGCCGTATCGTGAATATCGCTACCCAAAGCAATATGCATTTCGGCAGTACGTTGCGCCAAGGTTTGAATCCGTAAAAACAAACTCAACCCAGCCCAATCAATAATTTCAGGCGGAATTTCATTAATTCTTAATCGTTTAAACAATTTTACATCGGGCAATTTATCAATCTTGATTTTTTTGCGCCCCAAGTTTTCAAAAACCCCGTCGCAAGCATCCAACATAAACTGCCAAGCATCACCTTGATTCGGTACCAATTCTTGCATCAACCCCAGTGTAATATTCCCTTCTGGAAGTTTTAAATTGATACTTCCGGTATAACTTGGCGTATTGGCAAACTCCATTCTATCGGTTAAAAAACGACTTATTTCATAATCGGGATTGGTACTTACATAAATCCGTCTAAAAATCTTCAAGACCAAAGTGTCATTATAAATAATCGAAGTATTGCTTTGCTCCACACCCATAAATCGTGAAGATTTATAAACGGTATCTATTAATTTTTTCCCTTTATGAAAAACTAATTTATTGACTTTCTTATCGTCAGAATTTACAATATTATCAAACAATAGTTTCTTAAAATCTTCTTGATGAAGCGCATCAACCAAATACCCTTGAACCCCATTCATAATCACGGGAGCAATTACGGTATTGGTGTCCAATTCCTCCTCTATCATAAAAGAAAGTGGCATAAAATAGTTCTGAAAAAAGGCTTCTTTAAAATTAACCTCTAACAAAACACCATAATAGTTGTTCTTCTTCGAAGCAATTTTGAAAGTATCAATTACCTCAATATACTTTAAGGTGCTCGCTTTTCCGCCATACCATCGTTTATTTATGATATAGTTTTCGAGTATATCCGACGAAAAAACTTTTACAAATTCTTCGTCTTCAAATGCCGATTTCCAATCTGTTTTAAATTTGAATGGTTCTGATGTTATATCTTGATTCTCGTTTTTCATAGTTTTTTTATTTAGTGATTAGTAAAAAGTGATTAGTTAATAGTCTTAAATTCTAAACTATTTCAATTCAATTCATAATTTTTACTTTCCACTATTCACTTTTTACTCATTACTAATCACTCTTTACTATTCACTCTTTACTAATCACTTTTTACTTATCAATCCTAAACAAATGAAACGGCAAAGTAGGATGCAACTCCACAAAATTCCATTCTTTATCCCAAATATAACTGTTTCCCGTAATTAAATCGGTTACTCTAATGGACTGACTAAAAGGTATTTTAACCATCGTTTGTTTTGCATAATAGGCATCTAAACTGCAAATCATCAAGGTTTCGTTTTCACAAGAATCGTCCCATTTATAATACGCTATTACTTGATCGCTTTGAGTATCAAGAAATTGTATATTATTGGTTTGTTGTAAGGACGATTGCTCTTTTCTAATCGTATTTATGATAGAAATCAAATGCGTAATTTTATTTTCTTTTTCCCAATCCCATAAACAACGTTGGTATTTTTCACTGTCACTATATTCTTCTTTTCCGGGCATTGCATCTGAAATCATAAATTCAAATACTGGCCCATAAATCCCTACTGATGAACTTAATGTTGCTGCCAAAAAATACTTTTGTAAATAAGTAGATTCATTCGCACCTTGTAATGCATACGGGTTAATATCGGGTGTGTTGGGCCAAAAGTTAGGTCTAAAAAACTCTTTTTGACTACTTTGCGATAATTCGTTAACGTATTCCTGCAATTCGGCTTTGGTATTTCGCCAAGTAAAATAAGTATACGATTGTGTAAAACCTTGCTTAGCCAACTCATTCATAATTTTTGGACGGGTAAAGGCTTCCGCCAAAAACAAAACGTCGGGATGTTTTTTCTTAATTTCAGCAATTAACCAACCCCAAAAATAAAACGGTTTCGTGTGCGGATTATCAACTCTAAACACTTTAATATCACATTTTTCGACCCAAAAAAGAGCGGCATCTAGTAATTCTTTCCATAAATTTTTCCAATCGTCACTTTCATAATATATAGGTAGAATGTCTTGGTATTTTTTTGGCGGATTTTCAGCATATTGAACTGTACCATCTGGTCGCCATTTAAACCATTGCGGAAACTCTTTTACATACGGATGATCGGGTGCGCATTGCAAAGCAAAATCCATAGCAACTTCAATATCCAATGTTTTAGCTGCTTTAACTAATGAAATAAACTCGTCAATTGTACCTAATTCTGGATGTGTTGATTTGTGTCCACCGAGTTTTGAACCAATTCCCCACGGCGAACCTACATCGCCTTCTTTGGCATTTGTAGCATTGTTAATTCCTTTTCGATTTACTTCTCCAATAGGATGAATTGGTGGAAAATACAACGTATCAAAACCCATTTTTGCCACTCTTGGGAGCAACTTTTCACAATCATTAAAAGTGCCGTGTTTACTTGCTTCACGCGATGCCGAACGAGGAAAAAATTCGTACCAAGTGCTAAACAATGCTTTTTTCCTATCTACATAAACCTTTAATTCTGCCGATTGATTGGCTAAAAATTTTGCTGGATTGTTTTTAAGAATTGTTTTTAAATCATCTGAAACTGCTTCTTGAATTGCTTTATCATAACTCTTATCGTCAGCAAAAAGTTTAGATAATTCAAGCAAATATTTTTTTTCAGATGCTGAAACTTTAGTTAAAAGAGGTTTTAAGTATTCAATTCCTTCCAATAATTCTGATTTTACGTGTTGGTTATCGGTAATCTTTTTTCCAATTCCGTACTGCCAATTTAAAGCATAATCCACCCACGATTCCACAAAATAAGAATAGTAACCTTGCTTTTCGACAATAAAAGTAGCATCAAAAGCATCATTTGGACTTTGATTCATTCGAACTTCGCTCCAATTTTTATCTTTTTCGTGTTTGAATTGAACCACGGCTTCCATAACATCGTGTCCATCAGCAATAATATCAGCTGTAACAATGACCTCTTGACCTACAATTCTTTTTATAAAAAATTGCCCATTATCTAATTGCGGCAAAACGTTTTCAATTACTACTCTTTTTTGGTTTAACATATTGTGAATATTTTATGAATGGAAATATATAAAAAAAAAAGTAATTGTAGTAAATTGCGTTAAAAATTGTTTGATTAATAATAAAACACTCTTAAAAGCATAATCCTTTGAAAATTCCGAAGTCAATATTACTATTTGCTAAATTTTTACAATTTATTTATCCAAAATTTGCTATGCTTTTTGCGGCAAAATTATTCGGAACACCATTTAAACATAAAATTCCAAAGCGGGAATTTTATATGAATGAAAATAGTAACCAAACTAAAGTATTTATTTCAAGTATAAACAAAGAAATAGTAGTTTATCAATATGGAGATTCAGATAAAAAGGTCTTACTAGTTCACGGTTGGTCGGGTCGAGGTACACAATTGTTTAAAATTGCTGATGAACTTTTAAAAAATAGTTATTCTACAATTAGTTTTGACGCTCCAGCACACGGAAAATCAACAGGAAAAACCACTTCAATGCCCGATTTTATGGCTTCAATTCACGAATTAAGCAAACAATTTGGTGGATTTGAATTTGTAATTGGACATTCACTAGGCGGAATGGCGACTTTAAACGCTGTAAAAGAAGGATTAAAAATTAAAAAAGCGGTAATTATTGGTAGCGGTAATAGAGTATTGGACATCTTTGAAGACTTTATATCAAAATTGAAATTATCAAAAAAAGTGTTACTATTATTGGTTCTTTATTTTGAAAAAAAGGCAAATAAAACTATGGACAGTCTTTCTTCGTATATAGTCTCAAAAGATATTACAATTCCAGTTTTAATTGTTCACGATAAAAATGATTATGAAATTCCTGTTGAATGTGCCTTTGAAATTCATAAAAATTTAAAAGGAAGCGAATTATTAATCACTGAAAAACTTGGACACCGCAAAATTTTAGGAGACAAAATTGTAATTGAAAAAATTATAAATTATTTAAAAAATTAACTATGAAAAAAATTGTTTTATTACTAGTTATTGTACCATTTATGTATTGCAATGGTCAGAAAAAAAATTCAAATTCGGAATCAAAGACTTCTTTTGCAGTTACTAAAACCACTGCTGAATGGAAAAAAGCACTTTCAACAGAAGCCTTCGATGTATTGAGAAATAAAAGTACTGAGCGACCTTTTACTGGAAAATACGTTCATAACGAAGCAAAAGGTGTTTATACTTGCGCTGGTTGCAATCAAAAACTGTTTAATTCTATAAATAAATTTGATTCGGGCACTGGGTGGCCAAGTTTCGACGCACCTATTAAAGGGGCAATGTATACTGCCACCGACTCAAGTCTAGGAATGGACAGAGATGAATTGATGTGTTCCAATTGTGGAGGTCATTTAGGTCACGTTTTTAATGATGGACCAACTAAAACAGGTAAAAGATATTGTATAAATTCAATTTCATTAAAATTTTTAAAACAATAATTATGGCAAATACTACAGAAAAATCAGATGCACAATGGAAACAAGAATTGGGTGAAGAACGTTTTAGAATTTTACGCCTAAAAGGTACAGAATATCCACATTCTGGAAAATATAATTTGCACTTTGAAAAAGGAACTTATTGCTGTGGCGGTTGCGGTGAGCCTTTATTTGAAAGTAATGCGAAGTTTGATGCTCATTGCGGCTGGCCATCGTTCGACGAATCTATTCCAGGAAAAGTAGAATACATTAAGGATGCAACCCATGGAATGGTTAGGACTGAAATAATATGTGCCAATTGTGGAGGACATTTAGGTCACGTTTTTGATGATGGTCCAACAAAAACTGGTCAACGGTATTGTGTAAATTCACTTTCGGTTGATTTTAAGGAAGCATAAAATTAAAATTAATATTTGGATTGTAATATAAATGTCCATTTGAAACAGTTAACGGACAATCAAAATTATTAGAGTATAACCCACCAGTACCCAACCCTTGTGGCATAGTGTTTTGATGTAAAAATGTCCATTGGGCAATTGCATTTAGTCCAATATTACTTTCTAAAGCCGAAGTAATCCACCATCCAATTTGATGTTTATTTGCTAAATCAATCCACTGTTGAGTGCCTTTAAAGCCGCCAATAAAACTTGGTTTTAAAATTATAAATTGGGGCTTAACTTTAACTAATAAAGCCTCTTTTTCTTTAATTGAAAACACACCAATTAACTCTTCATCTAAAGCAATCGGTAATGGTGTGATTTTACATAGTTCTGCCATCTTGTCAGTGTGGTTTTTCAGAATAGGCTGCTCAATACTATGTAATTCAAATTCAGACAGTTGAATTATTTTATTTAAAGCCAAATCCTCACTAAAAGCACCATTGGCATCTACGCGAATTTCAATAGTATTTTTATCAAAATAGTGTCTTATAAACCGTAATAATCTCAATTCGGCATCAAAATTAATGGCTCCAATTTTAAGTTTAATACACTTGAACCCCTCGGATAATTTTTGTTCTATTTGTTGCTTCATATACTGCTCCTCGCCCATCCAAACTAGACCATTAATAGGGATACTTTTTTTACCAGTAGTAAAATCCGATGGAAACAATAAAAAGGGAGTTTGACTTGATATTGATTGAAACGCCATTTCAACTCCAAATTGAATAGAGGGAAACTCTAAAAGCTCATGCCAAAGTACTTCAAGACCTAAATCAATATTATTGCAAGTCCATTTTAATTTTTGTTCGTAATCTGGTCGATCATCACAACTTAAACCACGTAAAATACCACACTCACCTATTCCTTTTTTACCTTCCAATTCTAATATTATAAACCAAGTTTCTTTTTCGTTTAAAACACCTCTAGAAGTTCCTGAGGCTTGCTTAAAATTTAGAATATATTTATGATATGTGGCTTTCATGTTGAGTATTAATTCAAAATTCGGTTAATTTTTTTAAAATCATTGGTAGAAAAACCTTTCTGTTCAAAAAGTTTAAAATCATCTTCTGTTTGTTGCTTCCAGCTTTTGGTAACAGAAACGTTTTGTGATTTAAATTGTACATGAATCGATTTAGCCTCATTTACTTTTGAAGTAAACAAATAAAGATGCGCTAAATTAAGTTTTATTTTTATTTCAGATTCATCTAATTTTTGAGCAATTTGCAATGCTTGTAATGCTTTTTCAAATTGTTTTGAAAATAAATAAAAATAACCTAATTGATTGTAATCTAATGCTGTACCTACATTTTTATCGATAATTTCAGTTTGAAGTAATTCGATTGCATTTTGCGAATCGTTATTGTCGAATAAATTTTGTGCTCGATTTCGTATTGTTTTTAAAACGATTTGTTTTTGATTTGTTTTAACCAAACTTTGCTCAACAGCGAGTTCAATTTCTTTTTGCTTTTCGATTTCAAGCAATTTATTAAAATCGGAAAAGGTGAATTTTTGAGAAATTAGTTCTAAAAAATGAGTAGTATAAGAGTCTTTTTTACTGATTAACTTATATTCTGGTGTTATTTTTGCCAAATTTAAAATTTCTTGTTTAGCTATAGTATTCCAACCACGACTGGCGATATTGTTTATCCAAGGTACAACTTCAATTACAATTTTTTCGTTCAATATCCAATTTTGGCTTGAAAACGCAAAAAATAAATTTTGAGTTTTTTCATTGTAACACTTTGAATTTAAAGTAATTAATTTTGCTTCTTTATTTATTGGTGAATTTTGAATAATACAAGAATTTTTGGTTTTTCCTGATTTAACAAATTCATCTGCATCATTTTGAGTGGTAAAAATAGCATATTTGCATTTGTCATCGCCGGAAATTGTAGAAAGTAATAAAATGGCTCCAGCAGAACCTTGACTAATACCTGAAGGATCGGGAATTGCTTTTAAAATTGAAATTAAACTTGAAGATACTTTTTGGTTTTCATCGAGCAGAGTGATTCGATACACTATTTCGGTTGTTCCTGTAGGGAAATTGGCTGTTTTGATATACTTTTTTTCACCTCGTGAAAGTGTAATAGTTTCATTGGTAGTGCGAACAGAATCCCAATAACCAAGGTTTGATTGAGAAAATACGGATGTTGAGATTGAAAATACTAGTAGAAAAAATAAATTGATTTTTTTCATAATGAATATACTAATGATACAATAAATAAAAGACCCAAACTATTTCAAATAGCCTCTACTACTTCACTTTGTGTTTATTTTAATTGGAGTTCAGTGAATTTCGTTTGGTGTGAAGCCGCGCGTTTTTTTGGAGGGCTGGAAGGAAAGCGGGAACTAAAGTTGGTTGGCAATTACCCAAACATTCGCTTCAAAATTATTCTAAAAAATACACTAAAACATCAGATATTAAAAAAATTAATGCAAGTGATATTAATAGGGAAAGTAGAAAAGTACTGATGGCTAGTTTTTTTAATTGTGAATCTAATAATCGAGGTTCTTTATTTTTATAAACCGTAATTAAATGGCTAATTAAAGGAAAAAAAGCTACTATGAACATATACTGATCAAAGTTAAAGTTTTTTAAAATTCCAAAAAGAACTACCAATAACATTGCTGCAATTACCAAAAAAAAGTGATATATCTTGGCATTTTTACCTCCCATTTTTACAACAATTGTATTTTTACCTGCTTTTTTATCAGAAGCTTCGTCACGCATATTGTTCAAATTTAAAACGCCTACACTTAAAAAGCCTATGGCGGTTGCAGGAAGTAAAAGTATCCAATCAATTTGTTTTGCAAACATAAAATGGGAACCCATTGTGCTTACGATTCCGAAAAAAATAAAAACAAAAACATCACCAAAACCCTTATATCCATAAGCCGAACTGCCCATAGTGTATTTAATAGCGGCAACAATCGCCAGTACTGCAAGCGCAATAAACAGTAACGAATATTGTAAATAATTACCACCAAAAGAATAATATATTAAGGTTAATGCTGAAATTAATGTTAAAAAAGAAGTCAAAATAATCGCATTTTTCATTGCCTCTCTTGAAATTGCACCGCTTTGAATGGCTCGCATTGGCCCTATTCTGTCTTCATTGTCGGTTCCTTTTACGCCATCGCCGTAATCGTTGGCAAAATTGGAAAGTACTTGCAAACCGAGTGTTGTAAGCAATAATAATCCGAAAATTTTCCAACTAAACACTTTTGTTGGAGTCAATATTGTATCGGTAGGAATTGAAAGTGCGTAAAAACTACCGACTAAAATACCAGATATTGAAAGTGGTAATGTTCTAAGTCTAGCGGCTTGAATCCAATGTTTCATTTAAAAAAAGTTTAAAAGTTTAAGGGTTTAAAAGTTTGAAATGGTTTATAGGTTAAACAATCTTAAACGTTTAAACAACCTTTTAGGGTAACCATTTTTTTTCAAAGTTAGGTTTTCGTTTTTCTAAAAAGGCGTTTCGACCTTCTTTTGCTTCTTCGGTCATATAAGCTAATCGAGTGGCTTCACCCGCAAAAACTTGCTGCCCCACCATTCCATCATCGGTGAGATTCATTGCGAATTTTAGCATTTTAATTGCCATTGGCGATTTTGCTAAAATTTCTTGAGCCCATTGATAAGCAGTTTTTTCAAGTTCATTGTGTGGAATTACGGCGTTTACCATTCCCATATCCATTGCTTCTTGAGCGGAATAATTGCGACCTAAAAAGAAAATTTCGCGAGCTTTTTTTTGACCCACCATTTTGGCTAAATAAGCGGAACCATATCCACCATCAAAACTGGTTACATCGGCATCGGTTTGTTTAAAAATAGCGTGTTCTTTACTAGCGAGCGTTAAATCGCAAACTACGTGAAGGCTGTGTCCGCCACCAACTGCCCAACCCGGAACAACCGCAATTACTACTTTAGGCATAAATCGAATTAAGCGTTGTACTTCTAAAATATTTAGTCGGTGTTGTCCATCTTCGCCAACATAACCTTGGTTTCCGCGAGCATTTTGATCTCCACCGGAACAGAAAGAATAAATTCCGTCTTTACTTGAAGGTCCTTCGGCAGATAGCAGAACTACTCCGATAGAAGTGTCTTCTTGAGCATCATAAAAGGCTTGATACAATTCAGCCGTTGTTTTTGGTCGAAATGCATTACGAACATCTGGTCTGTTGAATGCTATACGGGCAACACCGTTGTATTTTTTGTAGGTTATATCCTCAAATTCTTTTGCTATTTGCCAGTTTATTGGATTCATTAATTGCGAAATTATTTTTATTTAACTATAAATATCTTGTGTAAAAGTAACTATTTTTTTAAATTTAGTAAAATCTATTTATGAACAATAATTACTAATTGTTGATAGTTTTTGTATTTTTTATTTAAAGCAAATTACTTCAATTCAAATTCTATGATTAATAAATAATAGTATTATAAATTTATTTGTAATTAAAAAAAATAATTGACTGAAATCTACCTAATAATTATACTAAAACTGATTGTTATACTGTATAAAAATGTAAATTGCATTTTAATTTATATTTAAAATTGTAAAAAATGATAGAATTCTGGAAATCACTTTCTTCAAACACAAAATATTCAGTTATTGCTTTTTTGATAGTTGCTGCATTGGGTTTATTAAGTATGGGTATTTTAGGTTTTGCGTTGTATTATCCTGTTAGTTTTTTATTCAAAAATTATCCTTCAATTGATAAATGGCGAGGTGATTGGGTTTGGCCTGCAACAATAAGTGTGGGAATGTTTTGGTCTTTAGGATTTATATTTTCTGGTTTAGCAATTCACTTTTTAACCAAAATTACACAGTCAAAAATTTTAATTTATTTTGTTTATGTTTTTATACTCTACATTTGGGCTGCACTATTATGGTATCTATTTATTTTAGGAAATAAAGAAAATCTTATTTAACATTTATTTTTGCGAAGGATTTATTTAAAATAGAAAAATTGGTTATATATAATTTATTATTTAACCAAATAAATACCATCGTCTTTAATTTCAATTAATTTTTCTTTATACAATAAACCTATTGCTTTTTTAAATGTTTTTTTGCTCATTTTTAAAACGGTTTTAATGTCTTCGGGAGATGAATTGTCGCTTAATCGCAAGAATCCCTTGCTAGCTCTAAGTTCATCTAAAATTAATTCGGCATTGGGTTCTACATTTTGGTAGCCTAATTTTTGAAGCGATACATCAATTTTTCCGTCTTCACGAACGTTTTTAATGTAGCCTATCATTCTGTCTCCAGTTCTAATAGCATCGTCATACACTTCATCATTATAAACCAATCCTTTGTGTTTTTGATTTATAATTACGTTAATTCCTATATCGGTTATGTGAGAAATTATTAGATCAACTTCATCACCGTTTTCAACAGTTATGTTTTCATTATCTAAAAACTGATTGGTTTTGCTTGACGCAACTAATCGGTTTGTTTTTTCGTCGAGATATAAATATACCAAATAACGTTTCCCCTTTTCCATAGGTCGGGCTTGCTCTTTAAAAGGAACAAGAATGTCTTTTTCCATTCCCCAATCCATAAAAGCGCCTACTTGATTGGTGAAATTTACACGTAAAAGAGCAAATTCATTTAAAAAAATATAAGGAACTAATGTTGTTGCAACAGGTCGTTCTTCGTGATCTAAATAAACAAACACGGCAATTTCTTCGCCAATTTCAAATACTTTAGGAACGTATTTATTGGGTAATAAAACGTCATCAACTTCATTACCATTTCCTAAAAACAATCCTACTTTAGTATCCCTTAAAATAGTTAAAGTATTGTGTTGCCCTATATTTAACATTTGAATTATATTTTTTACAAAGTTACAATAAGATTTTTAAAATTGAAAAATTGATTTTTAATTAAATTTGATACATTTTGTTTAATTAAAGAAGTGTATTTTCCTCAATTTAAAACAACATATTATTTTTTTGTTTTGATATTTCTTAACATAGTCTTTTTCATAATAATTCAATTTTAAAAAAAATAAGATGTACAGGACAGTACAAAAATACCTCTGAATTCACAAATGATTATTATTCAAAAACTATTTTTTGAGCATTAGTTTTGTTTAATGAATACGATTGACAAATTAAAAAAATCCTATTTATGTTTATCTCTATTCAAGTATTTTTAAGCATTAACAATTTTAATTAAAATTTTAACTACTACTATTATCTATTTTCAGTTGTATTTTGTGAAAAATCTACCATCCATTCGATGCCGAATTTATCTCTGAACATTCCAAAATAAGAGTTCCAAGGACTGTCTCCTATCGGCATTTCAATAGTTCCTCCAAATGAAAGTCCATTGAATAAAGCATCTGCTTCTTCACGACTTTCTGTACTAATTGAAATTTTAGATCTATTTTCATTTACATTTACAATTCCCATACTTTCTGGAACATCGTTTCCCATTAGTATATTTTTACCAATTGGTAAAGCAATGTGCATAATTTTATTTCCCTCGTTTTCTGCAATTGGATAGTCTGGATTTGACAAATCTTTAAAACGCATTATCGTAGCAAATTCTCCACCAAATACTGATTTGTAAAAATGGAATGCTTCTTCAGCATTTCCGTTGAAATTAATGTAAGGATTAATTAGTGCCATAATTTAAAATTTTTTAATTGTTTCTTTTTATTGAATTTATTTTATGATCTGAAATATAATAAACTGTTAAAACGACAATCGCCAAAGGAATTTTTTTTCTTGATGAAAATAGATTTCCAATGTTTCTATTTAGTTTCGTTCCTTAAGACCTACTAGACTATTTAGTTAAGTGGCGTTAATTTTAATAGAAAGTTGTAAAGTGTATATATTTTAAACTTTGGTTTTAGTTATTTTCAACATATTTTTTATAATTATTTAAAATAGCTTGCCAACCTTCTTTTTGTAATTCAATAGAGTTTTCACTTTCAGCATCAAAAATAGTTTTTACTTTAGTTTCTATACCTAATTTTTCAAAATCTGTACTTACATTTCTGCCATCAGTCATAGTGTAACTTTTTTTTTTTAGAATTATCTCATCATATATTCCTTCAAAATCAAAGCCAAAACTCTCCTCTTTTGCCTCCATTCGAACTGTCATTTTTCCTCCTACTCTTAAATCATTTTCCGCTTTTGGGCAATGCCAATCATCAAAAGCAAAATTCCAATTCACAATGTGACTAGTATTAGTCCAAAAATTCCAAACTTTTTCTAATGGTGTATTTATAGTTTCTTCAACAGTAATTTTTACTTTATTTGTCATATTATTTTTTCTTTAAATCCAATCTACAGAACAAATATATAACTATTAATGAAATTGACGAGTGGTATAAACGACAACTTTAGGGGTTGATTATGACAAATAAATATTATATTTGTAATCAAATATAAATCAATAAGAAATGAAAAGAATTTCTATTTATGTTCCTGAAAAAGCGGTTATAGAAGCGATAAGTCCACCCTACAGGTTATTTACAACAGCTAACCAATTTTTAATAGCTAAAGGCAAAAAAGCACAATTTGAAGTCGAATTTGTAGGTATGAGCAAGCATGTAGAAGCTAATGATGGAGAATACTCAATAAAAACAAACCGAATTTTAAAAGATGTTGACCAAACAGATTTAGTAATTTTACCAGCTATTTATGGTGATGTAGGTAGTGCTATAAAAGCTAATGAGAAAGCAATTCCTTGGATACGTAAAATGTACAAAGCAGGAAGTGAAGTGGCGAGTTTGTGCATTGGAGCATTTTTATTAGCAGAATCAGGTTTAATCAAAGGTAAAAAATGTTCAACACATTGGGCGTATTATAGCGAGTTTAAACAGCGTTATCCGGAAGTAGAAATTGTTGACGGAGGCATAATTACCGATGAAGGAACCATATATTCGAGTGGAGGCGCTAATTCATTATGGAATTTATTGTTGTATTTATTGGAGAAATATACCGACCGAGAAACAGCTATTTTAGCCTCTAAATTTTTTGCAATTGATATTGATAGACAAAATCAATCGGCATTCGCAATGTTTAATGGGCAAAAAAATCATTCGGATTTACAAATAAAAAAAGCACAAGAATTTATTGAAACTAATATTCAAAATAAAATTACAATTGACGAATTAGCAGAAAAATTTATAATTGGTAGAAGAACATTTGAACGCAGATTTAAAAACGCAACTAACAATACTGTAATTGAATATATTCAGCGAGTAAAGGTAGAAGCTGCAAAACGAAGTTTTGAATCGAGTCGAAAAAACAATACCCAAGTAATGTTAGATGTAGGTTACAATGATACTAAAGCTTTTAGAGATTTATTTAAGAAAATTACAGGATTAACGCCCATAGAATATAGAAATAAATATAATAAGATTGGTTTGAATTAAATAAAATTTCAACTCGAATGAGCTTTTAGCATATAATACAAAGTAATTTTTGGTATAATGAAAGTGACATTATTTAACTTGTATTCAATTTAGTTTCAAAATCAATTACAAACAAGATGTTCAGATAGTGAACTTGTTAATGAACACCTTATTGAACTGGTTGTTTGAAAGTTTTAAAGGATTTAGCGAGACCCTAATTTTTGAAAATTCTAGGGTCTCGATTTTATCTCTTTCACGATAAGATCAAATGAAAGTTTTGAATAGTGCATAAAAGACAAAACCCCGTAAATAATAAGATTTACGAGGTTTTGATTGCCTTTGTTTAATAACTGGCGGAGAAAGAGGGATTCGAACCCCCGGACCTGTGACAGTCAACAGTTTTCAAGACTGCCGCATTCGACCGCTCTGCCATTTCTCCAGTTTGAGCGTCGCACCATTTCTGATTGCGAGTGCAAATATACTACGCTTTTTTAATTTACCAAACGTAAAACAAATAAAATTTGAATTATTTTTAAATTTAAAACTAAACCTTTCATAATGTATTAATTACAAATTCTAAAATAGTTAATAATTTACATATTCTGTGATTTCTAAGCCGTAACCAATCATTCCAACACGCTTAGTTTGTTGCGAATTAGAAATTAATTTAATTTTTGAAACATCAATATCGTGCAAAATTTGTGCTCCAATTCCATAATCTTTAACGTCCATTTTAATTTGTGGTGCTTGGTTTATACCTCGTTCTTGCAATGCTTTTAATTCTGAAAGTCGATTTAATAAGTCTAAAGACTGACTTTCTTGATTTATAAATAAAATTGCTCCTTTGCCTACTAAATTTATTTTCGCAAAAATAGCATCTAATTTTATATCGAAATTATTGGTTAATGTGCCTAAAATATCATTGTTTATTTGTGTCGAATTAATTCTAGTCAAAATACTGTCTCCACTACTCCAACTTCCTTTTGTTAAAGCAATATGTACTTGTTTATTGGTCGTTTGTAAATAAGCTCGTAGTCTAAATTTACCAAAACGAGTTTCTATTTCAAAGTCTTCTTTTTTAACAATTAAACTGTCGTGTTGCATTCGATAGGCAACCAAATCTTCAATAGATACTAATTTTAAATTAAATTTTTTAGCAACTTCAACTAATTCAGGCAACCTAGCCATAGAACCATCTTCATTCATAATCTCAACAATTACTCCTGCCGATTTAAAACCTGCTAAACGAGCAAAATCAATAGCAGCTTCTGTATGACCAGTTCGTCTTAAAACACCGCCTTGCTTGGCTACTAAAGGAAAAATATGACCTGGACGAGCTAAATCAAAAGGTTTTGTGTTTTCATCAACTAATGAAAGTATAGTTTTTGCTCTGTCTGATGCTGAAATTCCTGTGGTTACACCATTACCTTTTAAATCAATTGATACGGTAAAAGCCGTTTCCATATGATCTGTATTAGTACTCACCATAGGTCGAAGTCCAAGCTCTTTACATCGGTTTTCGGTTAAAGGAGCACAAATTAATCCACGACCATGAGTTGCCATAAAATTAATCATTTCAGGAGTAACTTTTTCAGCAGCAGCTAAAAAATCACCTTCATTTTCTCGGTCTTCATCATCAACAACTATAATAATTTTGCCCTGACGAATGTCTTCTATAGCCTCTTCAATAGTATTTAATTGAATTTTATTTTGAATCATTGAGTAGTGTTTTTTTAGTAGAAAATCGTTTTATTAATTTTTGAATTGGTAATAAAATTGAATCAAAATTTATCATTCCACCAATATCATTTGTTGCTCGATAGGTCAATAAAATAGCCAGTGGTGTTAAAACTATTGATGACAACCAACTTCCTAAAAAAGGTGACATTCCGTTTTCTTGTGCCACTCGAGAGCTAAAGGTATTAATAAAATGAAAGGTAATAAAAATAGAGACTGCAAAAATAATTGGCAAACCTAAACCGCCTTTTCGAATAATTGCTCCCAACGGAGCTCCAATAAAAAACATCAAAATACAAGAATAAGCAATCATAAACTTATTGAACAATGCTACCCAATGTACATTAATATTTTTTTCTTTTGAATCTATTTCAACAATAGAACTGTCAATTGAATAACCCGTATTTTCAATAGAACTTTTAGCTACACTTAAAATTTGGGTTTTATCCGATTTTGATAATAAATTAAAGGTTTTAGTTATATCAAATGGTGTTTTGGGATCTACCTTTTTGCCATAAAATACATATTGATTTCCAATTCCGCTTCTTTGATAAATGTTGTCAGAATATGAAATTATATCTTTTTTATAATTTTTATTTAATGAATCTAATGTATACCGAAGTTCACTAACATTTAGCATTGCATCAGTATGACTAATTTGCACATTATCTGCTGGGTTTAATTTGGACAAATCAATATTAATAATATCCTTTTTAAAATTGGCTTTTGCAAAAGGTACTCTAATTCGATCTTCGTATTTTTGAGGAATAACATCTTCATAATAATATCCATTATTTAAAACTAATTTTAAAGTATTTGATGCTTCACTGCTTACTAGCTCTCCATTATCGGCTTTGATAACAATTGTATTTCCCTCACCATTGGCTGCTTTTTCATGAATGGTAACTCCTTTTAAAAATTGACCTTTAGGACCTGATTTTTTATCCACTTTAATGGTATAATTACCTACTTCACTAAACTGACCTTCGGCAATTGCCATTGCAGGTTTGAGTTGTGCAATGTTTCGACGGAAATTAGTAAATTTAAACTCGGCGTATGGAATAACGTTATTGGCAAAGAAAAAAGAAACAATACTCAATAAAAAAATGAAAATTATTAAACTTTTCATAGCTCGTTGCAACGAAATTCCTGCCGATTTCATAGCGGCAAATTCATAATTTTCAGACAAACTACCAAAAGTCATTATCGAAGATAACAGAACAGAAAGTGGCAAAATCAAAGGAACAATACTAGGCATTTTGAAAAATAAAAATTTCAAAATCATTACAAAATCTAAATCTTTTCCTGCCAATTCTGAAATAAAAAGCCAAACTACTTGTAAGGTAAAAATAAAAAACAAAATTACAAATACAGTAGTAAATGTAATTAAAAAAGATTTTAAAAGATATTTATCTAATATTTTCAAGGCGATTAATCAATTTTGTTAATGTAGTATTTTGGGTATTTACTTGCTACAAAAGTAAACTGATTTTGCGGTAATGGCTGGTTGATTTTGAAAGAATTAACAGTTAAAGTAGTTTTAGTTCCATTTTTACTAACTTCAATTAAATTGTAAATTGTTTTGGTCTGAATATCAATGCCTAACAAAATTTCTTTACGTTGGTCTTTGGGGTTTATTGGGTCTAATTTAATATATTGAATCTTTCGCCCTTTAACATCCTGTAAATCATCCCAATCAAAACGATAACCAGCATTAAAAAAAGTCAATAATTTTGATGGCGTTATTGCTTTTGCATCAGAATCATTGGCGCTAGAAATTGTAACTTCTTCATCTTCAGGATTGATAGTATAGATTTTTTTACCATCATAAATTTTAGTAACTCCCATCAAATTTAAAACGTATTTATTTCCATCTAAAATAACGTTTCCTTTACTTTCTTGGTTTACGTTTTCTTTAGCATTATTTAATGAATACTTAAAATCGATAACAATATTATCATAACTTTTAATTTTTTCAGTAACATCATCTAGCAAATCTTTCGCTCTTTTATCTTGAGCATTTACAGCTAATCCTATCAAAATTAAAAATACAATACCTAATTTCTTCATTTTATTCTTGATTATTTTCATTTTTAAAAAAGTGTTCTAAGGCTACCAAATCGGGCATATTCACATTTCGCGCTTTACTACCTTCAAAGGGTCCAACAATTCCTGCCGCTTCCAATTGATCAATCAATCTTCCAGCACGATTATAGCCCAACTTCAACTTTCTTTGCAATAATGATGCCGAACCTTGTTGTGAAGTAACAATTATTTCCGCAGCATCTCTAAAAAGGGTATCTCTTTCAGAAATATCCATATCTAATTTTACACTTTCATTTTCGCCAACATACTCTGGCAGCAAGTAAGCCGTGGCATAGGCCTTTTGCGAGCCTATAAAATCTACAATTTTTTCAACTTCTGGAGTGTCTACAAATGCGCATTGAACACGCACTAGATCGTTGCCATTAGTGTATAATAAATCACCTCTACCTATTAATTGATCGGCTCCTTGAGTATCTAAAATAGTTCTTGAATCGATTTTAGAGATTACTCTAAATGCAATTCTAGCTGGAAAATTAGCCTTTATCATACCCGTTATTACATTTACTGATGGGCGTTGCGTAGCAATAATCAAGTGAATTCCAATGGCACGAGCCAATTGAGCCAATCGGGCAATTGGAATTTCGACTTCTTTACCTGCAGTCATTATCAAATCGGCAAACTCATCAACTACTAAAATAATATAAGGTAAAAACTGATGTCCGTGTTCCGGATTTAGTTTTCGTGCTTTAAATTTATCGTTATATTCTTTAATGTTTCTAACCATCGCATCTTTTAACAACGAATAGCGATTGTCCATTTCAATACAAAGTGAATTTAAAGTATTGATTACTTTCGCGTTATCGGTAATAATAGCATCCTCAGTATCAGGAAGTTTTGCTAAATAATGACGTTCAATTTTATTAAAAAGTGTTAATTCTACCTTCTTGGGATCAACTAAAACAAACTTAACTTCGGCAGGATGCTTCTTATATAATAATGAAGTTAAAACAGCATTTAACCCAACCGATTTTCCTTGACCGGTAGAACCTGCCATTAAAAGGTGTGGCATCTTAGCTAAATCGACTACAAAGGTTTCGTTGGAAATTGTTTTCCCTAACGCGATAGGCAATTCCATTTCGGCTTCTTGAAATTTTGCAGAAGCTATAACAGATTTCATTGGTACAATTGTTGGATTTTTATTAGGGACTTCAATACCAATAGTACCTTTACCCGGAATTGGCGCAATTATACGAATACCTAAAGCAGCTAATGAAAGTGCTATATCGTCTTCAAGACTTTTAATTTTTGAGATTCGAATTCCTGCTTCAGGAACAATTTCATAAAGTGTAACCGAGGGTCCAACGGTGGCTTTAATTTGGGCTATATCAATTTTATAATTGCGAAGTGTCTCTACAATTTTGTTTTTATTTTCTTCAAGTTCAGTTTGATTAATGGTGATTCCAACTGAAGCATATTCTTTGAGCAGGTCAATAGGTGGAAACTTATAATTTGACAAGTCAAGTTTTGGGTCAAATTCTCCAAAATCGGCAACCAATTTTGCAGCTAAATTTTCTTCAATTGTACTTTCTACTATTGGCTCTTCAACTAAAAGTTTTTCTTCTTTAAAAATAACTTCTTCATTTTGAGTTACTTCAAACGGTACTGATTTTTCTTTTATTGTTGGTTCCTTCTCTATTTCCGAGTGATTAAAAATGGTAGGTTTTAAATCGTTTTTATTAATTTCAAATTGAGAAGTTTTTAATACAATTTCATCCAAGCCTGATTCTTCTTCGGAAATAAATCCATCAAAATCTGCTTTTTCTTCATCAGTAGCAAATTCTTCTAAATTGTAACCATTTCCGTTTTCGGCTACACTTACTTTTGCTGCTTTCAAATCATTTTGAAGTCCATTTTTTGATTTTTCAAAAAAAGCTTTTATGCTTTCAGGCGATATTTTAATTTTATAAAACAAATAAACAATTACCCCAAAGATTAAAACCAATAAAGTTCCCGTTTTTCCAATGTAATCTTGAAAAAATAAGTTCATTTCGTAGCCAATTGTGCCACCTAATTCGGGTAATGTGGTGAAAAAGAAACCAAAAATAATTGATAAAACGATGATTCCGTATACATTCCAAAACCAAGTTGATTTGAGTTTTCGCATTGGCAAATCCATAATCATAAAAGCACCTGTTAAAAAAAATAGAATTACTAATATGAAAGATGCAATACCAAAACCTTTATAAATAAATAAATCGGCCAAATAAGCACCTATTTTTCCCAACCAATTTTGGGCTGCTAGACTTCGGTCCGTAATTGAATCGACTACACTTTGATCGGCTTGACCATTTATAAAAAATGAAATGAATGCCACTAACAAAGCGATAGAAAATAGTACCAATAAAAAACCTGCAACAACTTTATGCTGTTTATTAAATTCAAAAGGTTTTTTTTCTTCTAAATTTACTTTTTTTGTTGAAGAAGATTCTTTTTTAACGGTTTTTGCCATTGTATTTAAAAAGTACGAAAATTAAAGTTTAGGAATATAAATTAAACATCCAATAATTACAGCTGTTAAGGCTGCGAAAAAAACCGCTCCAGCGGCAATGTCTTTTATAAATCCTATTCGGTCATGAAACTCAGGGTGAATAAAATCGGCAATTTTTTCTACAGCAGTATTTAGTCCTTCTATACTTAAAACTAAACCGAGTGCGAAAATTTGCATTATCCATTCATAGCGATCAATTTTAAAGTAAAAACCAGCAATGGTCATTAATACTACCAAGCTTGTTTGCACCATTACACTGTGTTCGGTAGTAATTAACTTGTGCGCTCCTTTTATTGCAAATCCAACACTTTTAAAACGACCCGTAAAAAATGAATTGTCTTTTTGAAATTCCATAAGCTTTTCTATAATGAGGCTAAAGCAGCGTCATAATTTGGTTCGTTGCCTATTTCAGGTACTTGCTCAGTATATTTAACTAATCCATTTTCATCTAACACAATAACTACTCGCGAGTGTAAACCAGCAAAAGCACTTTCTGATATTTCTAAACCGTAATCCTTACCAAAATTACCTGTTTTAAAATCAGATAAATTCTCTACATTCTCTAAGCCTTCGGCGCCGCAAAACCGCTTTTGAGCAAAAGGTAAATCACGTGAAATACACAATACTAAAGTGTTTTCTAAACTGCTCGCTTTTGCATTAAATGCCCTTACAGATGCTGCACAAGTACCAGTATCGACACTTGGAAAAATATTTAAAACTAATTTTTTACCTGCAAAATCGGCTAAGGTTGCTGTGGATAAATCGGTTTTAATTAATTCAAAATTAGGTGCTTTTGAACCTACTTTAGGTAATTCACCGCTAGTTTTTATGGCGTTTCCGCCTAATGTTACTGTTGCCATTGTTACGTTTTTTTTAAGATTTCAAAAGTAGTGAAAAAAAAATTGAAGAACTATTTTTAAAAAAAATTAATTAGAAAATAGTTTTATATTAAATTGTTTTATCGTAATATTGCAATATAACAATAATTTAATATTTTGTAAGCGATTGGATGTCGTATAGTCAAGGATAATTTTAAGTTATTTAAGATTACTCATCACTAATAGAAATTAAAATATAATAAATAGTAAAAATGGGAGCTTCTAAAACAGATTCTTTTTCAGAAAATCAAAAGGATTTAGCCGTTTTATTCAAAGCACTTTCGCACCCAGCAAGAGTCGCTATAATTGAATATTTACTTTCGGTTGACAGCTGCATTTGTGGCGACATTGTGAACGTTTTACCGCTTGCTCAACCAACGGTTTCGCAACATTTAAAAGAATTAAAAAATGCAAATATTATTAAAGGAACTATTGAAGGTACTGCCATTTGCTATTGTATTAATGAAATAACATTACAAAAATTTGAAAATTACTTTTCGAATATTTCATCAAAATTAAAATTGAAATGTTGTTGAAATTAAGTTGCTAAGATCTGAGTTGCTCAGTTTCTAAGTTTCTGCATTTCCTAAAATCCCAAATGAAAAATCGTAAATCGTAAATAAAAATGAGACTATCACAATTTAAAGCGCAGCTAGAAAATTCCGAACAATTTTCGTTTCAATTACCCAATGGTTTATTGATTCCAGCTCATTTTCATATTACAGAAATGGGTTTAATGACCAAAAATTTTATCGATTGCGGCATTTCAATTCATTCTGAAAGCAAAGTTACTTTTCAACTTTGGTTTGCTTCTGATTTTGAACACCGATTAACTTCAAAAAATACATTGAAAATTATTGAAATGTCAAGTAAAATAATTGGAAACGAAGATTTTGAAATTGAGGTTGAATATCAAATGCAAGAAACAATTGGGAAATTTGGATTGGATTTTGCGAATGGTAATTTTCAATTAACAAAAAAAGAAACTGCTTGTTTAGCTCAAGATACTTGCGGTTTTCCGGTTGTTAAAACCAAAGTTAATCTTAAAAATTTAGTTGAAACTTCGCAAACTTGTTGTTCCTCTGATGAAAATTGTTGTTGAAGAATAAGATTGAACTTTTTTTAGTTGCTAAGTTTTTGTTAATACAAATTAGGCACGACGAACATAATTACTAAATGAAAAAATCCTTATTCTAATGTAAAAAAATGAAAGAATATATTTTAAAGCATAAAAAACCAATTATTATAACTTTATCATTAACTATTTTAAACCTATATTTTGGTTTTGATGCCCGATTTACAATTATCAATTTAATTTGGTTATTGGTTTAATAATTTAACTTTACTATGAAAAATATTTTAGTTTTATGCACAGGCAATAGCTGCCGCAGTCAAATTGCTCACGGTTATTTAGAACATTTTACTGATAAAAAAAAGGTTGAAATCTATTCGGCTGGAGTTGAAACTCACGGAGTAAACCCGAAAGCAATTGTAATAATGAAAGAAGATGGAATTGATATTTCAAGAAATACTTCAAATAATGTTAGCGATTATTTTAATGTTGACTTTGATTACGTTATTACTGTTTGTGATAATGCAAAGGAGGCTTGCCCTTATTTTCCAACCAAAGCAATGAAATTTCACTATAATTTTCCCGATCCAGCAAAAGCTGTTGGCAATGAAGAAGAAATTTTAGTAGAATTTAGGAACGTTCGTGAATTAATTAAAATATATTGTAGCGACTTTGTTGTAAAAAATAATTTATAAAAAAGCCCTTTAAAAAAAATTAAAGGGCTACAACAATTTTAAATAAAATTTTAAGTGTCAATTGAACCTAAAACACGCTTCATAAAATCATTCAAAGCGGTTTTTTTATCCTTGCCGTCTTTAATCATTTTATTTACTTCCAGTGCTCCGTACATGTTTGAAATTAATTCACCCAACACATCTAGTTCTTCGTCTTTTAAAGAAGATACCTCAGTTAAAGATTCTAAAACTTCAATTGTTTCGATTAAATAATCTTGATCATTATTCTCAATAAATTGAGTTAAATGTTTTATAACAGGTAATTTCATTAAATTTTTAGATTATGGATTATACATTTCAGGTTTAATAAAATTTTTAACTTAAATGAATTTTAAAGAATTTCATTTACTAAATCAATTAAAACTTCACCTTTATTTGTTTGCGTTTGATTCACAAATTTACCATCTACAAATGTAGCGAATGTTGGCAAATTACTTACATCGGCAAGTTTTCGTGATTCAGGATATTTTTCAGAATCAACAATCAAAAATGTTATGCCTTCATTTTCTGAAGCCAATTTTTTAAATTTTGGTTTCATAATTCTACAATTTCCACACCAAGTTGCCGAAAACTGCACCACTACCTTTTTATTATCGGCTACTAATACCGATAAATTATCTTGATCTAATTCGTAAAACATAATTATAAATTTAAAAACCTTTGTCAAAATTATTCGTTTTGACAAAGATTAAATTAATGTATTAATGACCCGCTAAATAAGCAGCTGTACTTTTTCTATCGGCACTCATCGCTTCTTTACCAGCTTCCCAATTGGCAGGGCAAACTTCTCCTTTTTCTTGAATATGAGTATAAGCATCAACCATTCTCAAGTATTCATTTACATTTCTTCCTAAAGGCATATCGTTAACACTTTCATGAAAAATTTTACCTGTTTCGTCAATTAAATAAGTAGCTCTAAAAGTTACATTGGAACCCTCAATAATTACTGAATCAGTTTCTTCACTATATTCTGTTGAATCGATATCCAAAATACCTAAGATATTAGATAAATTTCGGTTAGTATCTGCCAAAATTGGATATGTTACGCCTTCAATTCCTCCATTATCCTTTGCAGTATTTAACCACGCAAAGTGTACTTCATTAGTATCACAAGAAGCACCAATAACCATTGTATTTCTTTTTTCAAATTCTGGTAATGCGGCTTGAAAAGCGTGTAGTTCTGTTGGACATACAAAAGTAAAATCTTTAGGATACCAAAATAAAACTACTTTCTTATTTTTGTTAGTAGCCTCTTCAAAAATGTTGACTTTTAAATTATCACCCATTTCCGAAATGGCGTCAACTGCAATGCTTGGGAATTTTTTTCCTACTAATGACATAAATTTTATTGTTTTAATTGTTAATTTCTGATACAAATTTAAGCTATAAAAAAGAACTATATTATTGATTTTAATTATATAAATTTATTTATTAATAGTTTTTTATGATAGTTTAAATTAATTGTAAAACCAAATACTAAAATACTATATTTGTTTTCAGATTATATTAAAATAACATTATGAATTTTTTAAATTTATTCCGAAAAAAATCGGTTCAAGACATATTAAATCAAGTTGCTAAAAATGAAGCCGATGGTCACGAAAGTTTAGGGAAACACTTAACCGCTAAAGATTTAACTGCTTTTGGAATTGCAGCAATTGTAGGAGCAGGAATTTTTTCAACTATAGGAAAAGCCAGTTTTGATGGTGGACCTGCTGTTATATTTTTATTTTTATTTACTGCTATTGCTTGTGGTTTTGCGGCATTTGCTTACGCAGAATTTGCTTCAATGGTTCCTGTTTCTGGTAGTGCTTACACTTATTCGTATGTAGCATTTGGTGAAATTATAGCTTGGATAATTGGTTGGGCTTTAATTATGGAATATGCAATAGGCAATATAACTGTTGCAATATCATGGAGCGATTATTTTACTGGATTGCTTGACAGTGGCGGAATTAATTTACCACAATGGATTCAAATGGATTATTTAACAGCGCATAACGGTTTTAACGATGCAACAGCATTAATGAAAAGTGGAAAAACTTTTGAAAACTTATCCGATGGATTAAAAACAGCCTATACTGCTTGGTCAAGTTCGCCAACACTTTGTGGATTTCATATTGTGGCCGATTTACCAGCTTTATTTATTATTGTATTAATAACAATGTTGGTTTATCGCGGTATGAAAGAATCGCGTAACGCCAGTAATTTAATGGTTGTAGTAAAATTGTGTATCATATTATTAGTTATTGCAGTTGGAGTTGGATATATTGATACCGATAACTGGAAACCTTTTGCGCCTAACGGAGTTGGTGGAATTTTAAAAGGGGTATCGGCAGTTTTTTTCGCCTACATTGGTTTCGACGCCATTTCAACCACCGCTGAGGAATGCAAAGATCCACAACGCGATTTGCCAAGAGGAATGATGTGGGCGATTATTATTTGTACCGTTTTATATATTGCGATAGCCTTAGTTTTAACTGGAATGGTATCTTATTCAAGTCTAAATGTAGGTGATCCATTGGCATTCGTATTTAGTAAATTGCATTTAAAATGGATGTCGTGGATTATTGGAATAAGTGCTGTAATTGCAATGGCATCAGTATTGTTGGTTTTTCAAATGGGACAACCTCGAATTTGGATGAGTATGAGCCGTGATGGATTACTACCCAAACGATTTTCAAAAGTACATCCAAAGTATAAAACGCCTTCTTATGCAACCATTGTAACGGGTTTTGTAGTTGCAATTCCTGCCTTATTTTTAAACTTAACAATGGTTACCGATTTGTGTAGTATTGGTACATTGTTTGCTTTTGTTTTAGTTTGTGCAGGTGTTTTAGTGTTACAAAATAAAAAAGACATTCCCAGAGGTAAATTTAAAACTCCTTACATAAATTCAAAATTTATTTTCCCAGTTTTATTAATTATTGGAATTGCAATTGCATCAACAAAATTTCATGAAAACACCATTTCATTTTTAACTAATGAAAAACAAATTAATTCACCTGAAACAATCGTGACTTCTTTAAATTCAGATGAAACAATTATAGTAAATACTTTTTTGGCTAAATTAATAAATGTAAAAAATGTTGATGTTGAAAAGGAATTAAATTTATTGTTGGATAAAGATGCCAATTATTATCAAAAAATAATTGATACACTTCCAATAAATGATTCTAAAAAGTACGAAAGTGGTTTCAGTTTATTTAAACACAAAATTCCAATGTGGATTTTCTTTATTGCCTTGTTTTGTTTTGCCATTTGGTCTTGGAAACAAAATTTATCATTAATTCCGTTACTAGGATTGGTATCATGCCTTTATATGATGGCAGAATTAAGTGTTTGGAACTGGATTTACTTTACTTGTTGGCTTTTAATTGGGCTTACAATTTACTTTGGATTTAGTAGAAAAAATAGTAAATTAAATTTAAATAAAATTGGTTAGATATATTGTGTAACTTTACATAAAAAAAAATGAAAAAATTAAATATAATTATAGCCACTTTAGTTTTAGTTTTTGCTTGCAAATCAAATTCTATTAAAGAAAACTCATTAACTATACTATTGGAACCTAAAAGTAATAGCACTGTAGCAGGAACAGCAAAGTTTACTGAAAAAGATGGAGAAGTAACACTTATTGCTAAAATTTCAGGTTTAAAACCTGGCGTTCACGCCATTCATATTCACGAAAAATCGGATTGTACGGCTGCAGATGGAACATCTTCTGGAGGACATTGGAACCCAACATTTAAAAAACATGGACAATTTGGGGTAGGTGAATACCATAAAGGCGATATAGGAAACTTTACTGCCGACGAAAAAGGAAATGGAACCATCACTTTTAAAACTAACGAGTGGTGTATTGGTTGTGGTGATGCAACTAAAGATGTGCTAGGAAAAGGATTAATTGTACACCAAGGAACAGACGATTTTACTACACAACCAACGGGTAATGCTGGTGCAAGGGTAGCCTGTTCTGGAATAATAAGATAATTAAAATATGATTAACCCTTCGGCAAACGGTTGGATTGAAAAATTTTTTCATGAACAAAACGAGTCTAAAATACTGTATATCAATTCCATAGAATTGTATAAAACCATTCGTAAAACAGGTTTAATTTACGGATATAGTGTTGGTATAAATTCAAATGCATTTATAGAAATTGATAAACTTAAAGTTGATGAAGTGTTTAAACTTTCACTTCTTTCCACTTTATATGATGTTTTTTGTTTTTCGACAAAAAATACCGATTCGACTCTTTTTATAACAAAGTTAATTTCATTTTATCACTTAATTTCTCCAAAAGGATTTAGTTTACTTAATAAAATTTCGCCTCCAACACCAAATGACGAATTAGAAAGTTTATTAAATTCTAGAATTCAAACTAATAAAGACAGTATTAGTAAAAGCTTTTCTCATATAGTTACAAATGCACTTTTATTTTTAGATGTATTGGCTTTTAAAAAATATTTAATCGATGAAGAAATTTCTTTAAATTATTTAAAAAAAACAGAAGAAATTGTAATTAGTTTGGCGTTGCTTTCTTTAAAAATAAAATTAAATAAAACACATCACGATGATTTATTGATTAAATTGTTTGAAGCATCAGTAAAGTATTCAAAATTTGCAGATTTGCTTCAAAACGAAAATAAAATTAGTTTAGAATCTTTACCATTATCAAAATTCAATGATGATTTTGAAAAATTTTATTTAATTGATATTACGGCAATGACACTTTGGAGTGATGGGAAAATTGAAAATGAAGAACTTTATTTTTTAGAAAAAGTAACCGAAATTCTTAATGTTGATATTTCCTTTTGTAAAGAAAGTAGTGTTGAAATTCACGAATTTATAACACAATACAAAAAAGAAATTCCTTACCTAAATTATTCCAATCCTGTTAAACATTTTTATGATAAAACTACAGAAAATGTTACCACACTTTTAAGCAGAAACAAATTAAGATTAGTTAAAGAACTGAAAGAAAGTAAAGAATTGGTAGCACTGCTGCATCAATCAACAAAGCGAGATTTAGATAAAGATGAAAAAAAGAAGGTTAAAAAACAATTACTTGATGTTTTTAAAACCATTCCATCTTTTGCAATTTTTATGCTGCCAGGTGGCAGTTTATTATTGCCTATTTGTATCCGATTTATTCCGCAATTATTACCATCGGCATTCAATGAAAATTTTGATGATTAAATTTTAAATACTTAAAATTAACACAATTTATCATAGTTTAAACTTATAGTTTTTATATTTACATCATAAAATACTATAAAAATGACTATAACCCAACTTCAATATGTTTTAGCGGTAGCTGAATATAAAAATTTTACTTTAGCGGCACAAAAATGCTTTGTAACACAACCTACATTGAGTATGCAAATTCAAAAAGTAGAAGAAGAATTGCAAATAAGGCTGTTCGACCGGACTAAGAAACCAATTCAACTAACAGATATTGGACAAAAAATTGTTAATCAAGCTAAGAATATAGTCAACGAGGCCGATCGAATTCAAGATATTGTACAGCAAGAAAAAGGATTTATTGGAGGTGAATTTCGATTGGGTATAATTCCGACTGTAATGCCCACACTTTTGCCAATGTTTTTGAATAATTTTATAAAAAAATATCCAAAAATTAAATTAATAATTGAAGAATTAAACACCAATGACATTATTGCAAAATTGAATAATGGTCATTTAGATGCTGCAATTGCTGCAACACCTTTAAATGAAGAAAAAATAAAAGAAGTTGTTTTATATTTTGAACCATTCGTTGCTTATATTCCTGAAAGTCATCAATCTTTTAATAAAAAAGAAATTTCAATTGACGATTTAAATCTTAATGAATTATTACTTTTGCAAGATGGTCATTGCTTTCGCGATAGTATTTTAAATCTATGTAAAAATAAATCATTATCCGATATTAATCATTTTCAATTAGAAAGTGGAAGTTTTGAAACTTTAATTAAATTGGCCGATGAAGGTTTAGGAACCACACTACTGCCCTACTTGCACACTTTAAATTTAAACGAAAAAGACAAAACCAAATTACGTCAATTTTCAGAACCAAAACCTGCACGTGAAGTAAGTTTAATTTATCCAAAAACGGAACTAAAAATTCATATTATTGATGCTTTAAGAAGTACTATTGCTGGAGTTATAAAAGGAGCTATTGCATTTCAAAATGTTGAAATTGTAAGTCCAAAACCTATAAAGAATGTATAAAAAAAGGAACCGTTTAAGTTCCTTTTTATCTAAATTTATTTTCCGATAAGTAATAATGATGGCCTTAATTCAGGTTTTTCTTTAGTAAAATTGATGAGCCATTCCGTTAATTCTTCAATTTCAAATGGTAAAAGTAGTAGTAATGCTTTTTGAAGTTCTTTAGAAAAAAGTTGTGCATCAAAACTAACTCGTTCTAAAACCATTTTTGAATAATCATAAATTTTTCGAGACATTAATTTTAGTATTGGTGGTTAAAATTTGAAAGTTAAATTAATAAATTTATTAACATTTGTAGAACAAATTTAAACATTTAAAAGATTCATTTTCAAAAAATAATGTTAAACATATAATTACTTATGTTAAACTTTTGTGGCTCTAAGCATTTCACGTTTTCCTGGTGCGCCTGGTAATTTTTCAACTTTAAAACCTAACTCAATCATATCGTTTTTTATACAACTTCTGCAAGCATAAGTAACTAAAACTCCTTGAATCTTTAAGGCATCATACATTTTTTTAAATATTTCAATGGACCACAATTCTGGTTCAATTCGATAACCGAAGGCATCAAAATAAATTAAATCAAAAGCATCGATATCATTAATTTCTTGAAAAAATTGTTTTCTTTTGGTTAATGAAAAATCATCCGATAACTGAATTTTTTCATTCCAATTGCAAGAATGCATTTTGTTAAATACTGATTCATAGTTAATTGCATTTAATTCAGCAACAAAATTCATTTTTGAAATTTCAATACTTGAAACTGGATAAGCTTCAACTCCAAAATAATCAATTTTTTGACGTGTCTTTTTTGCTTCTAAAAAAGTTATAAAAGCATTCAAACCTGTACCAAAACCAACCTCTAAAATTGAAAATGATTTTTGATGTTGCAAGTCAAAGCCCATTTTTATAAAAACGTGGTAAGCTTCTTGAATTGCTCCAAATTTTGAGTGATACGTTTCGTTAATTTCAGGAAAAAAAATGGTAGTAGAACCGTCTTTAGTTTGTATAATTTCTCGTTTCAATATTTAATTTATTTACAAAAATACTAATTTTGTATCGATTATTTTCAATCAAAAGGAGCTTTTAAAATTATTACTGATGAAAAATATTGATTTAAATTAAACAATTTGTTAAATATAAATTAGTTTAATCGAAAAATCTTAAATTCGTAATTCTAAATAATTTTGACTTTTTTTAAAATTATTCCTTTTGAAAACAAAAATTTAATTTTTTTAGGATGAATATCATTTGGTTTAAACGAGATTTACGCCTCTTCGATAGCGAATCTGTTTTTAGGGCTTTGCAATCGGGACAAAAAATTTTGTTTTTATATGTTTTTGAACCTTCATTAATCAATGATTATCATTATTCAAAGCGTCATTTTGATTTTATAAAACAATCGTTAGAAAACATAAATCAGACTTTGAAACTGCAAAACACAAAAATTTTAGTTGTTGAAGAAGAAGTTCTTACAGTTTTAGCAAAATTAGATGCTGAAATTAAAATAAATCAAATATTTTCATATCAAGAAACTGGAATTAAACTTACTTTTGATCGAGACAAAGCGGTTTCTAAATTTTGTAAAAACAATAAAATTGTTTGGAATCAATATATTACAAACGGAGTTAAACGCGGTATCTCTAACCGTAAAACTTGGAAAGACGATTGGTGTGATTTTATGGATTTGAATCAATATCCATTTTTACCTACTGAAAATTCTTTTTTAGATATTGAAATTTTTCAAAAATTACAATCTAAGTTCCAATTAGTATCACTTGAAACTGATAAATCATTACCCTTTCAAAAAGGAGGTACGCAAACTGCTTTTAGATATTTGAATTCATTTTTAAATGAACGAGTTGTTAATTATAGTAAACATATTTCTAAACCCGAGTTGGCTAGAATGGGATGTAGCCGTCTTTCGCCATATATTGCTTGGGGAAATATTTCTATGAAACAAATTTGTCAAAAAGCAATGGAAACTCGAGACAAAAAGAAAAACGTACGTCAAATTGATAATTTTGCATCTCGTTTACGTTGGCAAGCTCATTTTATTCAAAAATTTGAGATGGAATGTGAAATGGAGTTTATAGCAGTTAACAAAGGGTTTCGAAAATTAAATCAAAAAGTTGTACCTGAATTTCATACTGCTTGGACCACTGGAAATACAGGAGTTCCGCTAGTTGATGCTTGTATGCGATGCTTGAATACAACTGGTTATTTGAATTTTAGAATGCGGGCAATGGTGGTTTCCTTTTACACACATCATTTATTTCAACCATGGCAAAATTGCAGTCCACATTTGGCTCAACAATTTCTTGATTTTGAACCAGGAATTCATTATCCTCAAATTCAAATGCAGGCTGGAGTTACCGGAATAAATATGTTAAGAGTTTATAATCCAGTAAAAAATTCGTATGAACACGATGCTGATGGTATTTTTATTAAAAAATGGGTTACTGAATTAGCAACTATTCCGCCAGAATTTATTCACGAACCTTGGAAATTAACTTCTATAGAACAAATGTTATATGATTTTGAAATTGGAAGAGATTATCCATTCCCAATTGTAAATTTAGAAGAAGCAAGACGATTTTCAAGTGAATTTTTTTGGTCAATTCGTAAAAACAAAGAAGTTCAAATTGATGGAAAACGGATTCTTGAAAAACATACTTTGCCAAATCGGATGGTTTAGATTGATAATATTGAATTCAATACTAACTTGGTGTATCAAACTTAAACTATGTTTTAATTTTTCTTATTTTGTCAAAACTCAATTCATTAAAATCAACAACAATTTCATCTGCCAATGAATAATCTTGTAATTTCGAGTTTAGACTATCGTAGCCAATGCAATATAAGCCTGCCGATTTAGCCGATTTAATTCCGTTAGTGCTATCTTCAATAACTATACAGTTTTCTTTGGGCATTTTCGATAAAAAAACCGCATGTTCAAAAATTGCAGGGTGTGGTTTTGAATGTTCAAAATCTTCGCCAGAAATTTTGAATTTAAAATATTGATACAAATCAAAACGATCAAAAATACGCTCAATAGTAACCTTTGCCGATGATGAAGCTAAAATTAATTGTATCCCATTTTGGTGTAAATCTTTAATTAAGTCTTTTACACCATCAAGTAAAAATAAATCTTCTTTTTTGTCAAAAGCAGCATTAAAAAGAGTACGTTTTGTAGTAACCAAATCATCAATTTCTTGAGTTAAATTAAACTTATCCTTAATTTTTTGATATACATTTATGGTGGAGTTACCAGTAAATGTGGCATACATTTCAGGCGAAACATCGATGTTTAATTGCTTAAAATGTTGTAAGAAAGCATAATGATGAACTGGCTCAGTATCCACAATTACGCCATCCATATCGAAAATTACTGTTTTAATCATATAAAAGAAGTTTAATAAGTGTGGGGAATTTAATTTTTTGTGATTTTAACTTGTGATTATCTTTTTAGTAAATACCTAATCACAGTTTCTGCCATAAATAGTCCAAAAAGCCCAGGCATATAACTATTCGTTCCATAAAATGATTTTTTAAAATTGCTACCATCAGTAAGTTTTAAACTGGTTTCATCTTGAATTTCAGATGAAAAAACCACTTTTAATTTATCTACTTGATGTTCTTTTAAGCGTTTTTTGATGGTTTTTGCAAACATACAATTTACTGTATTTCCTATATCAGAAACTTTTACTTTTGCGGCTTCCATTTTTCCTCCAGCACCCATACTAGAAATAATTTTCACTCTTTTTCGTTTGGCTCCAAGAATTAAATTTAGTTTTGGCGTAACACTATCGATACAATCTAAAACATAATCATAATGTACCGTGATAATTTCAAAAGCCCGATCGGGAGTTAAAAATTCTTTAATTTTGGTAAGATTTAATTCCGGATTTATATCCATTAATCTATCGCCAACAACATCAACTTTAAATTTACCTACAGTAGAGTGTAAAGCTGGTAATTGTCGGTTTATATTAGTAATATCAACGTCGTCACCGTCAACAATGGTAATATTACCGATGCCAGCACGAACTAAGAATTCAACTGCAAACGAACCCACTCCGCCTACTCCAACAACTAAAACATTTGATTTTTTTAAATTTTGCAAGCCTTCTTCTTTAAATAGAAGTTGTGCTCGTTCTTGCCATTTTGCCATTCTCTTTATTTGGTATTTAAAATTTACAATTTTTTGAAAACAATGTTAAAATTTGAATTTATAATCTTCTGTAACTCTATAATTGTAATTTGTTTGTATTTTGATGCTAATTCATAAACCTCTTCTAAAGATTCCTCAATTGTGTCGGTTTCCAAAAAAAATCTATTATTGGGTATCGATTTAAAAACACTTTCTAAATTTGGATTTCGTATTAAATATTTTCCAAACGATAAATAAAATCCTTTTTCTACAAGTTGCTTGGCCAACTGTTCTCTTTTTGAAAACCCGTGAATTATCATTGGAACAGAAATTTTCAGCCTCTTTTTTATTTCAAATAGTTCGCCAAACGCTCCTACTACATGTAAAATTATTGGTTTTTGATACTTTTCGGCCAAAGCTATTTGCTTTTCAAAAACTTTTATTTGTAAAGCCATATTAATTTCAATTCGGGTATCTAATCCACATTCGCCGAGTGCTAAACATTCATTAAGTTGTAATTTTTTTTCAATTATTTCTAAATCTAAATCCAATCGATTTTCATTAATATACCAAGGATGAATTCCAATTGAATAATTAGGTAAACTAGTATCAAAATCCCAAGGATATTGATTTACTAATTCAAAATTAT
The DNA here is from genome assembly GCA_038204955.1 of Flavobacteriales bacterium. GTDB lineage: Bacteria > Bacteroidota > Bacteroidia > Flavobacteriales > Flavobacteriaceae > Flavobacterium. Next base: position 14,742 of record JBBRCJ010000018.1, on the reverse strand, counting down.
TTGAATTATTTGATGCCGTGTGCGTGTGTAAATTAAAAAATAACATAATGCAAAAATAGTTTAAAGTTTTAATGCTACAAAGTTGCAAAGACACAAAGTTTTATACCTTTGCAATTCAGAAAAAAATCAATGTTAAAAACAGCTTTTTACCGTTACATTAATAATTTTAAGGGTTTTTCAAGAGAAATTTGGATTTTGGCATTTGTTACTTTTATTAACCGAGCTGGAACTATGGTTTTGCCATTTTTAACCAAATATTTACATGAAGATTTAAAGTTTTCAGTCGTTGATGTAGGCTCAATAATGGTTTGTTTTGGTTTTGGATCTATGGCTGGTTCCTGGTTGGGCGGTAAATTATCTGATAAAATTGGTTATTATAAAATAATGATTTTTAGTTTGTTTACAAGCGGATTGTTATTTTTTGTAATTCAATATGTAACCAGTTTCATAGGTTTGTGCATTAGTATGTTTACGATAATGGTAATTTCAGATATGTTTCGACCTGCAATGTTTGTATCGTTAAATGCTTATGCAACACCCGAAAACAGAACAAAATCACTCACTTTAGTACGTTTAGCAATTAATTTAGGCTTCGGATTAGGTCCCGCATTGGGAGGTTTAATAATAATGACTTTAGGATACCAAGGTCTTTTTATAACCGACGGAGCAACTTGTATAATTGCTATTTTGATATTTGCTTTTATGGTAAAAGAACGTAAAAAAGAGAAACAAAGAAATAATTTGTTAATAGAATTAGAACGAGAATCGGTTTTTAGAGACCGCCCTTTTTGGGTATTTTTAGGAAGTTGTGTTATTACAGGAATTTTGTTTTTTCAATTGCTCACTACGATGCCATTGTATTACAAAGTACAGTTCGATTTAACTGAATTTCAAACAGGATTAATTTTAACTATTAATGGTTGTATAGTTTTTTTTCTTGAAATGTCGATTGTTAGTTACATTGAACGTAACAAAATTAACAAAGTAAAAGTGGTTACCCTAGGCTGTTTAGCAATGGCACTAAGTTTGTTTGCATTACTTTTAAATTTTTGGATTGGAAGCTTACTAATTATGATTTTATTCATGACATTTGGCGAAATGTTTGCTTTTCCTTTTTCAAATTCATTTGCAATGAGTAGAGCGCCGAAAGGGCATGAAGGAAGATATATGGCAATTTTCACAATGAGTTTTAGCCTGGCACATATTTTAAGTGCCAAAATGGGTATGGGACTTATTGCAAAATATGGCTATCAAACCAATTGGGTTTTTATGGGTTGTTTGGGATTAATTGGTGTTGGTTTAGGTATTTGGGTGGTTAAGATGGTACAGAAAGAAGTACTCACCCCAACCGTGTCGAAAATAAAAGAAGCAGAGGCAGAAATAGATTCTTATCAAGACTTAATTTAATAAACTGCGTTTTATTTCTTGCAACGATTTATACGAATTCAACAATTCGTTAACAATTTTTTTTCTTAAGACTGAAATTTCAAGATTAAAATGTTTTGCCCAAGCATCGGTTTCTAGTAAATTACGAACTTGTTTAATTTGCTTTGAAACTTCGGGAGCCGATTTAAAAATGGTTTCGGCAATTTCACAATTGCTTTTATGTTGAAAATGAACCTTATTTTCAACGAAATCAACCTCTAAATAATACATTTTTTCATATTCGTTATCCGAATGAAAATCGGTCCAATTGGCAAAACCTAATTTTATTCTACCTTCACTTTCATTTGAATTATCACTAACTAAACGCCATTTGCAGTTAGCAACTCTACTCCAATGATTTGATTTTCGGTAAACGCCATTTTGAGTAAAATAATATACACTACCCGATTTACTTTTGAAATTAGGTTCTAAATTTGATATGTAAGAAAAATCAACTTGTTTGAAAATGCAAAAAGTATGCTGATGAAAATTGTATTTTGTATAGGTTTTCAAAGGATTTATTTTAAATTTCAAAGATATTATTTTGATTATAAAAACTGTATTAACTACAAAAATAGTTATTAAACTAAATAAATAGTTGTATAACTAAAAATTTAGTTTTATGTTTGTAATGCAATATTATAAAAGTTCTTTTAACTAATTTAGGTTGCGTGAAGGATAGTAGTGAAAATCCTTTTTTTCAAAAAAAAGATTGTAACGGATAGCCTGACCCTTTTTAGGGTCACGCCCAAATAAAAAATAAATGTATGCAAAAATTGACGAACAAGGAAGAGGAAGTAATGCACGTTTTGTGGCGTTTGGAAAAGGCATTTGTAAAAGAAATTCAGCAAGAAATAGGCGAAGAAGCTCACTACAATACCCTTTCAACAATGGTACGGAACTTGGAAGAAAAAGGATTTGTGAGTTACACAGCTTTTGGTAAAACGCATCAATATTATCCAATTGTTGCTTTGGAAGATTATAAAAAACGGTTTATAAACGGTGCCATTGATACCTATTTTGGGAGTTCCTATAAAAATATGGTCTCATTTTTTGCTGAAGAAGAAAAAATTTCAGCAGAGGAATTGAGAGAGATTTTAGCGCTAATTGAACAAAAAAAATAACTATGGAAACACTATTTATATATTTTTTAAAATCGAGCGGATTACTTGTAGCTTTTTATTTAGCCTATTATTTTTTACTTAAAAAAGAAACTTTTTTTAATAGTAATCGCTGGTATTTATTGATTGGTTTGGTTACTTCTGCCCTATTGCCACTAGTTACTTTTGAGAAAATTAAACTTATTGAAACTAATAATGATAATTCAATACCAACTTTAAGTTCTAGTAGTCAATCTGTTGGGGATTTAACAATAACTAATGAAGTTGTTATTAATTGGTATTCAATTGGTTTTTGGGTTTATATTGGTATTGCTACAGTACTTTTATTGAAAATATCTTTTGAATTGTTTCAAGTTTTTAAAACCTTAAAAAACAAACCAATTACTAAACAAGCAAACTTTAATTATGTAGATATTGATGAAGTTGTAGCTCCGTTTTCGTTTTTTAAATACATCGTTTTTAATTCAAAATTATACTCAAGTGTCGAATTGGCAAGTATTTTGGAACATGAAAAAGTTCACAGTTCACAAGTTCATTCGTTAGATGTTTTGGTTGCTAGTGTGTTTCAAGTAGTTTTTTGGTTTAATCCAATACTTTACTTGTACAAAAAATCGATTATTCAAAATTTAGAATTTATTGCCGATAGCAAAGCTATTGCACAATTTGAAGATAAAAAGCGCTACCAAATGACGCTTTTAAAAGTAGTTTCGTATCAAAACTGCTTACCCATTACTAATCATTTTTATCAATCATTAATCAAAAAACGAATCATTATGTTAAACAAAAATCAATCAAAAAAACAGAATGCTTGGAAATATTCAGTTATTATTCCAGCTTTAATTGCATTTGTATTATTTTTTCAGGTAACTGTTGTGGCACAAGAAAAGTTTAAAGAAATTAAGGAATCCGATGGCAGAACTGTAAATGCCAAGGCTAAAATTATTGAAATCAATTTTGACAAAAACTCGACCGTAAAAGATTTTGAAGAAGCAACATCGGCATTTAAAAAAGAACAAAATGTAGATTTGAAATTTTCGAATTTTAAAAGAAATTCCAAAGGAGAACTTATAGAAATTACAATAAAATTTGACAACAATAAAGGGACGAATGGAGTGAAAGAAATAAAATCAGACGAACCAATTAAACCTTTTATGTTTGAGTCAAAAACGTATGCTAATGGAAAAATGAAAGTAGGTTTTGCACACGATTTGAATGAAGTAGATACTCCTGCTTCTCCAAGTGTACCAAGTGTTCCAAGTTTGAAAACTCCGCCAAGCCCACCAACTACTCCAAGTCCTCCAAAAAAGGGTAAAAAACAGGTTTACATTTCTTCTCCAAAAGAAAAAGAAGATGTGAGATTGGCGATTGTTGAAGCAAAGAAAGCTGTTGAAGCCTCAAAAAATGATATTAAAAAAAGTAAAATTGAAGTTGAAAAATCTAGGAAAGAAACTGAGCGTTCTATAAAATATGTTGAAGAACATAAATCTGAAATAGAAAATGCAGAAAAAATAATTGCAGAACATATAGAGGAAATTGAACAATCTAAGAAAGAAATTGCTGAATCAAGTAAACAATTTGCCGAAGCTAAAAAACAAATTGCTGATGATAGAAAACAGTTAGATGAAAAAAAGGAATCAAAAATACGAGATAGAATAAGAAATGCGTATGAAGAAGATAAAAAATTAAATTAAACCAAATAAATTTAAAAAAACTATCGATACGGATGGTTTTTTTGGTTTTAACAAATATTTAAATGGATTATGTGTTAAAAAATTGCAAATCTGTTTTTACAAAATGTAGAATAGATTTAAGTTTGCAATTCTTTATTAATATTAAAACTTATAATTATGAAAACTTTTAATTCTAAAACTAATACTGAACTGTTGGTATTTGCTTTTTTATTATTTTTTGGTTTAAATGCAGTAGCCCAAGTTGAAAATAATTTAAAGTTAGCAGACATCAATAAAAATGATGTGGTTATGAATTGGAATAAAAACACTCCCGAGCAAGAAATGAATGATGATTGTAAAGCCTTGCTTGAAAAGGGAATTACTATAAAATATTCAAACGTAAAACGAAATTCAAAACAAGAGATTACAGGTTTAAAAATTGAATATTCTGATAGAAAAGGAAACAAAGGGAACATGGAATTGAACAACCAAAACCCAATTGCACCCATAACTTTTTTCAAACAAGGCGATCAAATTGGTTTCGGAAATGGTTCAAATTCACAAATGAACAACGGGAACGATATGTTAAGTTCACTTTTTAGCGGCAACGGTAACGATTTAATGAAACAATTTCAGTTTAACTTTAATGGTGAAAATTTTGATTCACAAGGATTGGATGCTCTACCGAAAGAAAAAAGATTGGGAAAATCGAAAATTATTATTAAAAAAGATGGAAAAAAACCATTAGTAATTGAAAATGGCGAAGTTACTGAAGGTGCCGAAGATTATACCAAAGAAGAAATTGAAGAGATAAAGAAAAATAATAAAGTAGATTCATTTCAATTTAATGATGGAAATTTTCAAAATAACGAATTTGATTTAACAAAAAAAGATGGTTCGGAAAAATTTAAACTGGAAATGGAAAAATTACAGCAAAATTTTGAAAAAAATAACACATCAAAATTTGATATAGAAAATACAAAAAAAGAAATGATTCAAGCCAAAGAAGAAATGAAGAAAGCTGCGCTAGAAATGGAAATGGCTAAAAAAGAATTGGAGAAAGCGAGACAAAGTATAAAAAAGTAATGCAATGTTTAAAATTTTAGCCCATATAAATAAAATTGTACTACCAAGTTTTAGTAAAAAACAACTTGATGTATCAAAAGCTAAAAAATGGCAATTGCTACTTCTTGGGTATCGTTATTTTATAACATCAAGAGCGTTAGGTAATTAATATATGATTCAAAAAAAGTTAATTATTTTTTTAAAACTTCTTGTAAATACTGATTTTATGCTTATATTTGCACTCACAAAAAAGGCCACGTGGCGCAACTGAATAGCGCACTTGATTACGGCTCAAGAGGTTGCTGGTTTGAATCCAGCCGCGGTCACAAAAAAAACCCAACTATTTAATTAGTTGGGTTTTTGTGTATTATAGAAATAATTTACAATTTACTTATATAACTTCCGTAGAGATCCTTAAACTGATAGCCTTCACTAAACCTGTCTTTGCTCAATTTGTCATATTCTACCAAACCCCAAAGAACGAATTCTTTTAAAAAATATTTATCTTCCAATAGAATTTCCGGTTGGTATTTTTGAATTAAATCTTCCAAGGGTTCAACTGCATCTAATTGTTTTTTATACTCTTGATCCGTTGCATCGTCTAACAATTCAAAACCAGTTTCGGCAAAAAACCATTCTAATAATTTTGCATAAGGGCTTTTTTCTAAATCACGCTCTAGCTTATCTATTTTAGGAAAATAAGCTGGAAAAAAAGTGTGAATTGCATCACCAATTAAATGTTGTGCTACCTGAGCAGCTCCTTCTTGTTCCCCTTCATAAACCAACTCAACTTTACCAGTTAATGCAGGAATTATCCCCATAAAATCAGACAAACGAACGGTAGTTTTATCCACTCCAGCAATCAATGCACGACGTTCGGCTGTGCTTATCAAGTTTTCAAAAGCAGTAATTGTCATTCGTGCACTAACGCCACTTTTATTGTCGATATATTCGCTATCACGAGCTTCAAAACTAATCTGCTCCAACAAATCTTTAGCCAAATTAGGAACGTATACAGCTTCCGATTGTTGTTGATTTAATTTAGCTTCTTGTTGTGTAATAGTTCTAGCTACCTCAATGGTTTCAGGGTAATGAGTTAGTATTTGAGAGCCAATTCTATCTTTTAAAGGAGTTACAATGCTTCCACGGTTGGTATAATCTTCTGGATTGGCTGTAAAAACAAATTGGATATCCAATGGCATTCTCAACTTAAAACCACGAATTTGAATATCGCCTTCTTGTAAGATATTAAACAACGCTACTTGAATTCGGGCTTGTAAATCGGGCAACTCATTGATTACAAATATGCAACGATTGGCTCTTGGAATCATTCCGAAATGAATTACTCTATCATCTGCATATGATAATTTTAAATTCGCTGCTTTTATAGGATCCACATCACCAATTAAATCAGCTACAGTTACATCAGGAGTTGCTAATTTTTCTGAAAATCGTTCGCTTCTATGAATCCAAGCAATTGGAGTTGCATCACCTTTTTCGGCAATTAAATCTTTAGCAAATCTAGATATTGGTGCTAAAGGATCGTCATTTATTTCCGATCCATCAACAATTGGCATATACTCATCTAATAATTCAATCATTTTTCGAGCTAATCGTGTTTTGGCTTGACCACGAAGACCTAATAAATTGATGTTATGCCGGGATAAAATGGCTCGTTCTAGTTCGGGAATTACGGTGTTTTCAAAACCGTGGACACCTTCAAAAACTGGTTTTCCCGACTTAATTTTTTCTCGTAAATTGTCACGTAATTCGTCTTTAATTGATTTTGATTTGTATCCAAATTTTACTAATTCTCCGAGTGTTTTTATTGTTTCTATTTTCATTTGTAATTAATGTATATTGTAAAATGTATAACGTATGTTGTAAAATGCATTTGTAAACTATTCTATATCATTTTGAAGCATTACAATTTATGTAATTCGCAATTGATATTGAATTTTGAACTTGTCGTTGATATTGAAACCTGCAAACTGAGACTGACAACTGCAACTAAAAACTATTTCACCCGTTTCTTCCTATTGGCTTCATAATCTTCAAAAATCATTTCGCCAAGTCCTTTTAATCCTGTATAAAATGCTTTTCCTTGATTGGCTTCGGTAAATCTGTTAACAAATTTTTGCAAATACGGATCGTTGGCAATCATAAATGTAGTGATTGGGATTTTTAATTTTCGGGCTTGTTGCGCTTGATTATAGCATTGCTCTACAATATATTCGTCCAAACCGTTACTGTTCATATAATACGAACCATCTTTTTCGCGAACGCAACTTGGTTTTCCGTCGGTTATCATAAAAATTTGCTTATTGGTATTTCGTTTTCTTCTCAAAATATCCATCGCCAATTGCAAACCTGCTACGGTATTAGTATGATAAGGTCCCACTTTTAAATAAGGTAAATCTTTTATTGCAATTGGCCAGGCATCGTTTCCAAAAACCAAAATATCAATCGTATCTTTAGGGTATCGTGTTGTAATTAATTCTGCCAAAGCCATAGCAACTTTTTTGGCAGGCGTAATTCTGTCTTCACCGTACAATATCATACTGTGGCTGATGTCAATCATTAAAACGGTACTCATTTGGGCTTTAAATCTAGAATCTTCTACTACCAAATCGGCTTCGGTAAGCATAAATTCTTCTGCTCCATTATTGATTTGGGCGTTTCTTAAACTTTCGGTAAGTGAAATAGTTTCCAATCCATCACCAAAAACAAAGTTGCGAAATTCGCCTGTTTGTTCGTCGCCGTTGCCCGAATATTTAGTTTTGTGATTGCCTGAACCTGATTTTTTTAAATTGCCAAAAATTTGATCCAAAGCACTTTGCCTAATGGCTCGTTCGGTTTTGGCAGTTATTCCAACGCCTCCAGTTCCGTCTTCTTTTAGTTCCTCTCTAATGTAGCCTTTTTTCTTTAAATCTTCGATAAAATCATCTATTGTATAGTCTTTGTCGGTCAATTTATATTCGACATCCAATTGCCGTAACCAATCAATAGCTTCGTCAAAATCACCTGAAGTATGAGTAATTAACTCTTTAAAAATTTCAAAAAGTTTATCAAATGGCGATTGAAAAGGCGCTTCATAAGTTTTGAAAAAAAATCCTTTTTTATCTTTTAAATTCATCTTATAAAAGTAGAAAAATTAAAATCGAAAAAGTTTGAAACGAATATTAATTTTTAGTTAAAATGAAAATCTTTCTATTTCTGCTTTATTTAATTAGTCAAGTTTTATTGAATATTTTTTGCATTGAGGAATAGTCTGCTTTAATTTCCCACTACATTCATAAACACAAATGCAAAAAACTTTAAACCGACAGAGGAGTTTTTATCAACCCCAGTACTTTCAGAAATATTCACTCCCGCATTCGATGAAATATTATTTGAAGCTGTCATAATAATATCTGTAGCGTTCATCGAAATAGTATTCGGGGCATTCACACTAATATTCCCTTTACCATCCATCAACCAAGTATTGCCCGATGGGTCTTCAATAAAAACGCTACCAATAGCATCGTTCATAATAATTTTGGTACCGCTTCGGGTTTGAATTACTTTTTGATCGTTGCCCGAGGTGGCATAACTGGAACTTTCGTTGCCGTTGTACATTGCCCCAAGTACAAATGGTTTTTCGGCATTGCCACCTTCAAATCCTATTAAAACTTCTTCGCCAACTTCGGGTACAAAGTACATTCCTTTGCCGCCGCCTGCGTGTGGGTTGGTCATGCGCAACCAAGGCGTGTCATTTCCGTCTTGCCACGCAAAATTTACTTTTACACGTCCCAAACCTTTTGGGTCATTGTTATCAACCACTATAGCGGGTTGGGTTTGGGTACTTGGTTATGACATATTATGATATAAAGTTTTGAAAATGCGTTATCTGATATTGTAGTAAAGTATTGACTGTTTTTATAGAATTTTAATAATTATTCATTTTTAAAAAATCAATATCTTGTATTTTAGGTAAGGGTCTAATTAAAATTATTTTTTTTCTTGTTTTAATTTTCTTACCTGAACCGAATATCTCATCAGTTTCAATTCTAAGTCCTGTAATTAAATTAAATTTAATTTCTGTAAATATCGAATTTTCGTCTGTATATCCTTTTGTGGTATTTTTAGTTAATTTATTTATATTAATTAGTTCAAAATTCATATTTTGGTATTTAAAAATGGAATAAATATTTCCTCCTTTAATTTCATTCCACATTGTTAAATTCCCTTTTTCAATAAAAAAATCTGGAACCTGATTTCCACTATATTGACCTTTTTTTTCAACGGGGTATTGTGCTTCCATTATTTTGGTAGTAGATACTACTAGATTTAATTTTCCATTTGGTTTGGTAATAAATATTTGCAATTTTAGCGGAACCGTCTTATTGACAGTATCCATACTCACAGTAACTCTGTCTTTACGACCATCATTATTTAAGTCTCCTTCTGTTTCTTTAACCACAAAAAAATTATCTGCTTTCTTAATTTGAGAAAATATATTTGTTTGAAGGAAAAGTGAAGTTATTATAATTATTAAATTGATTTTATTCATAATTTTAATTTTGAATTATAGTTTTTTTTAACTAATCTAAAAATATAATTATTTAGAACTTACCTAAAAATAATTGGATTGTTAAAATCATGAAATATTGTGTATAAAATAAATTGATATGCAACAATTACAGCTAATGTAATGTAAATAATTATTAAGAATGAAAATAAACCAATATTTTTCACCTTAATTTTTAAAAAATAAATTGTTAAAAATGAAAATACAAGAAATATTCCTCCAACTAATCCAATTTGAATTATTATGTCTATGAATGATAGAAACGTAATATCTGATACTTTATAAAATTTAAAATCTATTGGATTATAATCAAGATGATCTGAAATATACCAATAAGTAATACCTATTGTTGAAATAATTAATATTATTATGCTGTACAGAATTAGTTTGTAAGTTGTTTTCATAATTATTTCTTTTTATAACTTTTGATTTCACCCAGAGTGAAAACTAAATTACTCAATCAAACAAAAACTTTGCAGACTTTTAGTTAAATTCATTCAGACTATTTTACAAGTTATTTGGTATAAATTGTATAGGAGTATTGAACTCGTGAAATGTCATATATAAAATAAACATATATATTGTTAAAAAAAATAATACAGTTAAAGTGATTATTATAAAAGCCATTATCAATTTATTCCTTATCATCTTGACTGCAATATAAATAAGGATAAATGAAATAGTGGGAATTAGTGCTCCAACCAAACCAATTTCAATCGAAATTTCAATAATTGATTGGGTACTAATTTCTGCTAAATCTGATAAAAGATGGTTAGAAATATACCAATAAGTAATGACTATTGTTGAAATAATCAATATTAGTATGCTATACAAAATTAGTTTGTAAATTTTTTTCATAATTATTTCTTTTTATAACCTGGGTTTTTTCCTGAACTGAAAGCACTTTTTAATCCCTCTTCTACTTTTGGCCAAAATTGGGTGTGACTTAAACTATGAGATACCGTTGCTAAATATGGTATTGAACCTGGTCTTTTTTCTAAATCTTTAATTACAACTTCGTCTCTGTGACTAACAAGTCCAACATGATATTGTGAAACAAGTTTTAAATAATTTATTAAATTTTTTCTTAATTTTTTAATTTGTACGTCTAAATCACCAGTTATTACGTATTCTGCGTAATTTAAACCATTATTAATCGCCTCCAGACTTGATGGCTTAATAAACTGACTAAAAAGGCGCATTAACATGTCTTCTAAATTATTGGTTTGTACTGCGCCTTGTGCCCCTTTTAAAAAAGTATCAAATTGCTTCTTTTTGTTTCTAGTATTATATGGGTCTTTATCAGTAATTGGTATGTCAAGTATTGACAATCCTTTTGATTGCTTTTTTGGAGACCAAGATGTAGCATCAATGCTGTCGGTTATCCCTTTTTGTTCTCCAAAAATACCTGCCAATAGTTTTAATATATAACTGTCTTTTGGGTTACTTTTAATATCAAATAAAATATTCAAAACTTTTAATCCTTGGGTTAAATTTAAATTTTTTACCCAAGTTATTTTATCATGACCGTTTTTTATACCAACATTATAATTATTATGCACATCATAAGTCCATTGTAAAAACTTATTTAAAAGGTCAATGAATGAGTTTTTCTCTTTTTGTAAATTAGAATTTTCAATCTTTATTGAATTAATGTATTGTATTAACTCGAATGTTATTAAATTGATACCTAAAAAAGCCTTCGACATTTCTTTCCACGCCAATATCGCTTTGTTTTCAAAATCCTGCCAAACAAAACTTTTCAGATATGAAGTAATAGCATCTGAGTTTACACTCTTTAGCATCTGTATACCTTTTTCAAATTTATCCATTTGAAAAGATTTAATCAAACCTTCTAAATTAACCATACTAAAATCGGCTATCAACTGTTGGGTTAAATCATACTCATTATGAACATTGATAATTTTACACTCTTTGTGTAATTTACCATGATTTAATTGATGTTTTTTTTGAAAAAATGGTGTAGATAAATAGGTTATGCTTTTAACTTTCCACAGTTTAGGAAATTCTGTAAATTTGTTTTTTTTCAATATTTCAGATTTACCAATCATTTCTTTACTTGTAATGAGTTCTGTAAACTGGTTAATCACATTACCACCGTGCGAATGACCAACCAGATGCAGGTGTACTTCTTGATTTTTCCAAAATTTATAAACTCTCAGTAATAAATCCAACAATCGCTCAGATGCAAGATTTCTCTGTTTCGTGTCATTATCCCCCGACCAACTAAAAAAGTCACCTTCAATATGCAAGTTCAAATATTGGGGTTTCAAATCTTTAATTTTGTGCCAAAAATTATTTACACTTTCTTTTGTTTCTTTTCTAGTTTTTTCATCAATACCTCTCCAATATACAGTATTGGCTTGGTATTTTTCACCTTTTGTATTAACTGGATCTGTTGTACCAGCAACAAACATTATTATATCAAATATTTTACCTTCTACTTTTTTTGGACTTTTAGGTTTATCAAAAGTTATACCGCCTTCTTTACCATTGTGAATAATTTGTTTATTGGAACTTATTTCATATCCTTCTTTAGCATAAATTATATCACTTCCGCCTATATTCTCAATGTAATCACCTCCTATATATGTGAATTTACTCATCGCTTAATGTAATTTAGATTTTTCAGCACTATTCAATTTCACCTCTTTATGAGAATGAACCTCATGATTTTCTTTCACTTGTTTTGTCCCTTTACCATTGACAACAGTTTGCTTATCTTTTTCAACAGTAGATTCTTTATTTCCGGTAATAATTTCTGTTAATTTTCCAGAAACATTCATCATACTATCACCACCTACAAATACATTATGCATCATACCAACAGAAGAATTTTTATCAACACCAGCACTTTCAGAAATATTCATTCCCGCATTCGATGAAATATTATTTGAAGCTGTCATAATAATATCGGTAGCGTTCATCGAAATAGTATTCGGCGCATTAACACTAATATTTCCTTTACCATCCATCAACCAAGTATTACCGCTTGGGTCTTCAATAAAAACGCTACCAATAGCATCGGTCATAATAATTTTGGTACCGCTTCGGGTTTGAATTACTTTTTGGTCGTTGATTCAGTTAAAGATAATCTACCTAAAATTCTACTATTTTCTAATACCCATAAATTATTTTCATACTTTAAAGGTATATTTTCTCTTGAATTTGCAAAAGGTCCAGGATTTTGTTGAATAATTTCGACATTGTTAGTATTTATTTTTGAAATAATTGCCACATGTCCAAATGGATTAAAAATGGATTTGTCAAAAATAATTATATCATCTACTCTTGGTTTGATTTTACTATGATTTGAAAATTGAAAAAGATTTCTCTTGGTATTTTTTTCACCTTCTTGAATTTCTTTATCAAAAAAATCTTTTGCATTACCATAAGCATCTGGCATTTTATGATTTAAGTGTTCATAATAATACCTTTTAATAAACTCAACACATTGGTATTTCATTCCAATATTATAACCATCTTTAGTTATGTTTCTTCCTTCTGTATTGCCTACTCCACCATTATAATAAACCTTAATTCCGTTAAATTCGTCTAATACTTCTCCTATTTCATGTTTGGAATTCCAATTAACCCTTTTAATTAATTGAGTAATTATGTAAATTGAAAAAATAGATATTGTAAACAGTATAATTTTATTTTTCATTTTAAACACCTTTATCTCCAAACTTAGTCTTTACCCATGTTTCAGATTCTATAATTGGATAATTCGGTTTCTTTCCAAATGGTTCTTTGCTTTCGATTTTAGGAGAGTATTTTCCATCATACAAATCGTAAACATAAGAATAATTCAAACAATATGCAGTAACATTTCTTATTTTAAGCCTATACACTGGTACTTGACCTACGAAAAGTGAAAAGGTATATTTATATTGAAAAGATTTAATAAAGTTTTCATTTGAAATTTTTTTAATTTCATTTTCTAAATCTTGTTTATCTTTCTTTGAAAAATTTTTTAAATTTTTAGCTGCCCAATTTGGTAATTGTCTCTTTATATCTAATAACTGCTGTTCCGTAAATTGAATAGGTTTTTTTTCTACTATAAGAAATTCATTAATACACTCACAATCGTCACTATTTATTCTATTAGTTAAATTAATTGGGCTGGAGGAACCCCACAATGCATAAACTTCATATCCACCGTCATCAGTTTTACAGGGAAGATTTTTTAAGTAATATCTGTTTAATAAAATAATTGAAATAAGAAAGATAAAACCAATAATTACTAGTTTTTTCATCATTTTAAAGGTTTAAAAGTTTGCATTTCAGCGGGAACACCTTCTGGTGTTTTTGCAGCTATAACATTATTTCTGGCACCATCTGGGTCAAACCAAGCGTCATCAATATTTTTATAATTAGATTCTATTTTCATCCATTCTTCAAATCTTTTTTCCTCTAGATCTGTTGGTTTATATTTTACTTCTGACATAATTATTTTATTTATATGAATCTTTGTAAACTGGATCACTACCATCTCCGCTGTGCCCCCAAATCCTTATACTGTCCATTTTTATTGGTTCATTGTTAAGCAATATTTCTATTGAACTATTATCAGGAGCAATTTTTATTTTTAAATCTTGATTCTCATTTGGTTTTAAATCTTTAAATTTTTCAAATATTAATTTTTCATTAAAAAAAATATGTCCTTTAAAAGATTGATTTAATCCTGTTTCCCAATTCACAATAAAACGTTTTGGTAGTGCTTTTGGTGTATAAATTTGATGTTCAATCTCCGGACGAAATTCAAATAAAAATTCGCCATTATAATTCTCTATTCTTGATTCAAAAAGTCTAAATGCTTTATTTTCAGAAATTGTTTCAATTTTTAAATTATAGCGTTTGTGATAGT
>JBBRCJ010000017.1:0-51968 GCA_038204955.1 Flavobacteriales bacterium | reverse complement strand
TGAGAAAGCGAAGCTTTTGAAAAGAAATCTCTCAAAGCGGGTGATGGAAGAACGTCGTGCGAAAGCAACGATGGTTTTCCATCACCCGCGTAGCGGGAGCCCAATGGAAAAAATTGTCCCGAAGGGCGATTTTTTCCATTTATCGGCTTATTGTTTAATCATTTTAAAGGTTCTACTTCCATTTTCAGTACTCAATTTTACAAAATAAATTCCTGTTTCGCTTGAAGTTAAATCAATAGTATTGTTTCCCATAACCATTTTTTGTGTTCCAATTTGTTTTCCTATAACATCAGTAATTGTTGCAGTAGCATCTTCTTGTAACAAAATTGTAAACTTGGCAGAAAATGGATTTGGGTAAATTGTAATATTTTGAAAATTAAATTCGCCGTTTCCTAAAACTGTTTGTGATAACGGTGATTGCCATACTCCACGACCAAAGGTTGATGCAGTAATGTTGTTGTCAATATAATTTATTTCTAAGTCGGTCACTTTTACATTAGGCAAATTAGTGTCAAATGCTGTCCAAGTTGTGGTAGTGTCGTCTTTATAATATACACCAAGGCTTGTTCCTATATATAAAGGATTATTAGCATTTAATGCCTGATGTTTAATACAAAACTTCCCTATTGATGGCAAGCCAGTTGCGATATTTGAAAAAGTTGAACCACCATCGATAGATTTTAACGCTTGTCCGGATGAACCGCTAGTTAAAAGATAAATAATACTACTGTTTGAAGAATGAGCACAAACATAGGAAATATTCGTAGGCGCTGTGTAAACGAGTGTAAAATTTATACCTTTATCATTACTTTTATATAATTGTGAACCGTTTGCCACATACATTATATTATAATTACTTGGGTCAATTGTAATAAAATCTATGTCACCAGTGCCAATTGTTGAACCACTTTGCTGTACCCAAGCATTTCCTGTTAATTTATATAATTTTGAATATCCAGCAAAAAGTTCTCCTAAACTGTTAATTTCAAGAGGAGTTACCCAGTTTCCGCCACTATCATTTGTTCCAGTTTCCGCAGAAGGTGCACTAGCTACAGATCCGCCTGAACTAGAACCAGCATTAGTACTTTTATATAACGTTCCTCCGTATTGTATGAATCCATAACTTAAATTTTCATCTAGTGGACTTATAGCAACATCCATACCGTCTGCTCCATAATAATTTTTCCATTGATTTCCATTAAATGCGTGACCACCATTGTCTTGATGACCAGTCATCATTTTTGATGAAGTTTGTTTTGCAACCGCTAACTTATAAATTATTCCGTTTTGAATGGTTTTTGTTAAATCGGTAAAATTTATTGCTCCATTGGAAGAAACATATATACCACCATCACTTCCACAATATAATTTCGTTCCAAAAAACCTTAAAATATGGATATCTGCGTGAGTGTATGATGCAGCAGTAGGTGAACTCCAGTTATTCATTTTTGTAAATGAAGTTCCGCCATTTATCGATTTCCAAACATTTAAACAACCTGTATAGACTTCATCAGCATTTGTTGTTGACACCGCAAGAGATAAGTCGTACCAAGCCTGAGTGTTTTCTAAAACATTTGTAGTATTAGCTGTTACAGTAAAATTCAAACCAGAGTCTGACGATTTATAAAGACCTTGGTAAGCATAACCCGTGGTTGCACTTAAAACATAAACATAGTTAGGATTTGCTGGAGTAACATCAATAACCAATCGACCAGAAGAAACTGGTAATCCTGAACTAATTGTTGTAAAAGTAGAACCTGAATCGGAAGATCTATAAAAAGTATTAGAACTTACAGCATAAACAACCGTTGGATCTGTTGGTTTGATTTTAATATCTTTTATGTTTCCAGTCAAAGTTCTAGTCCAAGAAGTTCCTGCGTTTACCGATTTATAAATACCAGCACTTGTGGCCACCCAAATCACATTAGAATCTGAAGGATTTATGTAAATATCGGATGCGGTACTAACTCCAGAAATAGATCCTGTTGTATTCCAAGTTGAACCTCCATTTATCGATTTAAATACACCAACAAAAGTTGTGTCTGAATGATCTCTATCACCAGTTACAATGTATATTATATTAGAATTATTTGAATCTACAGCAATTCCGGAAACCCCGATCTGTGGAAACTCATCAAACAAAGGAATGAAATTAGTTCCCCCATTTGTAGATTTCCATACTCCGCCCGCGGGAGTTCCAATATATATAATACTTGCATTATTGGGGTCTACCGCTACCGCTCCTACACGTCCTTGACCAGACGACCATGACCCTGAATTAATATAGGGTAACGTTCCAAAAACGGGTTGCCAATTACTTGTAGCGGCAACACCTTTATTGCTTTGGGACTCTTTTTTTGTATAATAAATTTGAAGTAATTCTTCGTTAGTCATTATAGTCCCATCATCGTGAAGTTGATTTTCTTGATTATTTACCCAGCGCATAAAAGGTTTATAACCACTTCCTTTACTGTTTCTGTCATGATTCAACCAATAGGCATCAAAAGCTTCTTTCATTTCTTTCATAGTAGCATTTCCTTTTTTTGATTGCAAATTTTGCATCCAAGGAGCATCCGGATTGTATTGTGCTAATGAAACTATACTTGTAAGTAAAATAAATAAATAAATAATTTTCTTCATACTATAACTCTTTGTACTTTAATTGTTAAACTAATAAATTTGTCCTTTTACAAAGTTAAATTTTTATTTTCAATTTAACTAAGGCATTTAGATTTTTAGCATAACATATTAAAATAGTATTTTTTATAGTTTATAAAATCTTCCTTATTTGAAAAAGGATAGAAATTTTATTTTGAAACCTTTGAAATAAAAATTGTTTTTGATAGGTTACGAATTTGAAATAATCTTGAAAACAATAGTTTCAACATCCAAAGTATCAACCATTTTTATTTTCGAAAATTCATTAAAACAAAAGTATATTATTTTTATCTTTACATAAATAACAAAGCCAATATATGGAATCCCATTTTGAAAGCAATCCGCTGATTGACAGACTACCAAAGCACTTAAAACAGTTTATAAAGGCACAAAACTACAGCGACTACTCGGCAATTAATCAAGCAGTTTGGCGTTATGTGATGCGTAAGAATGTTGATTATTTAGGAAAAGTAGCACACAGTTCTTATTTAGATGGTTTAAAAAAAACAGGCTTGGATATAGAAAACATTCCAAACATGTACGGAATGAATCGAATTTTAAAAGAAATTGGATGGGCTGCAGTTGCAGTTGATGGTTTTATTCCGCCGAATGCTTTTATGGAATTTCAAGCCTATAATGTTTTAGTAATTGCATCAGATATTCGCCAATTAGAAAACATAGAATATACTCCGTCACCTGATATTATTCACGAAGGAGCAGGTCACGCACCAATTATTGCCAACCCAGAATATGCAGAATATTTGCGTCGATTTGGCGAAATTGGTTGCAAAGCCATTTCAAGCCATAAAGATTACGAATTGTATGAAGCTGTTCGATTATTATCAATTTTAAAAGAAGCTGAAGGAACTCCAAAAGTGGACGTTGCTGCTGCCGAAAAAGCCGTTGAAGATTTGCAAAATAATATGGGCGAACCATCGGAAATGGCAAAAATAAGAAATCTACACTGGTGGACAGTTGAATATGGATTGATTGGAACACTAGAAAACCCAAAAATTTATGGTGCTGGTTTACTTTCATCAATTGGTGAAAGCGCCTGGTGCATGAAAGAGGAAGTAATAAAATTACCATATTCAATTGCAGCTGTTGATCAAAGTTTTGACATTACTAAACCGCAACCACAATTATATGTAACACCAGACTTTGCTTATTTAAGTGAAGTTTTAGAGGAATTTGCTAACAAAATGGCACTTAGAACGGGTGGATTGTCGGGCATAAAAAAAGTAATTCAATCAAATTTTTTAGGCACGATTGAGTTGAGTACTGGAATTCAAATTTCGGGTATTTTTACCAATGTTATTGAAGAGGATGGAAAACCAGTTTATATACAAGCTAAAGGAAAAACAGCGCTATCGTACCGTGAAAAAGAGCTAGTAGGACACGGAACAAATACGCATCTCGATGGTTTTGGAAGCCCAATAGGCAAACTAAAAGGTATTAATTTAGCTATCGAAGATATGAGTCCTAGAGACTTAAAAGCCTACGGAATTTACGAGGCTGGAAATGTAACCTTAGAATTTGAAGGAAACATTACAGTATCTGGCGAAATAATTACTGGCTCACGAAATTTACAAGGTGAAATAATAATTATAAGCTTTAAAAATTGCACGGTTACCCATAATGAAACGGTTTTATTTTTACCCGAATGGGGAGTTTATGACATGGCAGTTGGTAAAAAAGTAACTTCTGTTTTTTCCGGTCCAGCAGATGTAAATAGCTTTGATATGATTACGCACGTTCAAAAAAGCGCTACCATAAAAGCAAAAAAATCAGATGAGAAAACGGCTTTGGAACAGTTGTATCATCAAGTTCGCGCTATACGCGAAGGAAATGATGGCAATGGCTCATTGACAAATATTTTTCAAGATTTAAAAGCAAATCATCCAAATGATTGGTTATTGGCATTAGAAATTGCTGAAATCTTAACTTTGAAACCGCAGGCAGATTTGATGCAAGAAGTAATGATTTATTTAGAAAAATTGAAAGAAAACAGATCTGAAATTGCTCATTTAATTTCGGGTGGATTGGATTTAATTTTTGAACAAGAAAAGGTTTAAAACAACTGTAAATTAAAATGAATATAGCAATCGAAGCCGTTCAAGTTGCAGAATCGTTTAATATTAAAAAATTTCGTTCGGATTTTCGAACCGAAACGCATTCAGGTTCAACATCGGAAGTTTTTTACGTGTTTGAAGAAACAAATCGTTATTTATACATTTTTGATTACGGAATTGTTGTTTTTGGAAATTACGATGCTCTTTCGAAAAGTGAATTTTTAAATTTCATAAAAAATTATGCTATCAATTTGGTGCATTTGAATCTTTTTGATCACTATGAAATTGATATTGACGAAACTGTTTTAAAGCCAATTGTAAAGAGTAATTCGGTTACAATTAGCCAAAAAGATCCTTCAACACTTAGAATTGTAATGCTAAATTTAGGTCAATCAGTAGCATTAGATTATTATGAAGTATTAACAAATGAAATTATAACATCTTCCAAACATTATATTTTAGAATTGGAAAAGTTTGGAAAACTTAGCATTTCTAAAACCGATTTATTAAAGTATATAGGTAAAGTTTTGAATATTAAAAACAGTATTGTTGATAATTTATACATTTTAGATGATCCAAATTTAGTTTGGGATAACGATGAATTGGATGTTTTAAATCGACTTTTAAAAGCCAACTTTGACATCAACACCCGTTTTAAAGATTTGGATTATCGACTTCAAATTGTTGAAAATAACTTGACTCTTTTTACCGATGTATTAAATGTTCGAGAAAGTTCGCGTTTAGAATGGACTATTATTATTTTAATTTTAATTGAAATTCTTATTGCTTTAATTTTTCGTTAAAATTATTTATTTAAAATTATAAAAATAAAAAAATGGGATTATTAAGTTGGTTAGGTTTAGGTAACAAAACAGAAGAAATAAAAAAATTTATGGCTAATGGAGCTGTAATTATTGATGTGAGAACTGTTGGTGAGTTTAAAGATGGGCATATAAAAAACTCAAAAAATATTCCGTTACACGAAATAGCCTCTAAAATTGATGCTATAAAAAAATTAAACAAACCTGTAATTGTATGTTGTAGAAGTGGGATGCGAAGCGGTCAAGCCAATATGATTTTAAAAAATAATGGTTTAGAAAGCATTAATGGTGGCGGCTGGATGAGTTTAAAATCGAAAATTTAAGGTTTTAATTTTTGAGTTAAAATTGCATCTGAATTTACTATTTCATCATTATACTTTAGTTTCCAACCCATTGATTTAGTGAGAATTAAAATTTTTGAAAGTTCCGAAACCAATCTGTTTTTAGCATTGGCTTTTAATGACGAAGCCTCTATTTTTTTAGTTAAATTGGCTTTTACTATTCCGTTTATTTTGTTGTAATCGGTTGCGTCAAATTCATTTAGTTTACTTTGCTCCACATCGTAATATTTTAAATCAGGACTTATTTTTATTTCTTCTTTTGGAATGTTGGTAATGGTTAGTGTTTTGTTTGGCGCATCAATATCATAGGTAACTTTACTTAAATCAAAACCCACCGTTACATCCGCATTAACAATTACAATGGCTTTTTTTTCGAACGAAAGTAAATTTCCTAAATACTTTTTTTGATCTTTATAAGTAATTACTTCGGCAAAATGACCTTCGGTAACTACCAGTTTACCTACGTTTTTAATTTGTTGTTGTATTAAATTGGTATCGTATTCAAGAGTTGAATTTTCATTAGGTTTCCTCATAAGTTGGTATGCCAAGTAAACTATAATTGCCAAAAGCAACACAAAAATCCATTTTCGAGATTCGGAAATTATATCAAAAACTTTTTGAAAAATGGATTTACTTGTAGAATTTGGTTTTTGAAGCATTGCTTTTTGTTTTCACGAAGATAGAAAAAAGCCATTACTTTAAAAAAAATAATGGCTTAATAAAAAACTAAATTAACCTAACTAACCTTTTTGATAGCAATATCAAGTTTATATCAATTTGGGTTTGTTTTTGTTACCCTTTAAAACTTATTTATTTTAATTTTTTATAAACTTCGAACTAAAACTATTTTGAGAATCAGAAATCTGAATTAAATACAAACCAGAATTTAAGTTTGAAACTTCAAAATTAAAATCAGTTCCGTTTATGTTTTGTTGTTCAAAAACAGTTTGACCGGTTAATGAAATTATTTTTAAGGTTCCCTTTTCAATTAAATTTGGTAATAGTAAATTCAAATCGGATTTGGTTGGGTTTGGATATAAACTTAATTTACCTTGATTATTTTCGAAATTATTGGTTGCCAAAACCACATCTTGATTTGTAATTCCAATTGCAAAATCTGAAAACGAAGTCAAGCCAGTATTTGATGCAGTTATTGTTCCACTAACAATTGATGCTAAAGTATAATTTCCTTGCACAGCCCAAGGACTGGTAGCATTATCTCTTTTTATAACAGTGTATTTTGCAGGAGAAACTACCGAATTGGTTGAATTTTTAATTTTTAAAGTTACATCATACGTTCCACTCGTTGGCTGATTATTTGGCGTAATCGAATAAAATCCTGCATTCAATGCACTTGATATTGTTGCCGACCCAATTGTTGTGCTAGGTGTTGTACCTGTAATTGCACCCGAAGTGAAGGTAGTTGCAATCGAATTTACATTAACCAAACCAGTAGCATATACTGTTGCTGATTGAAAATCGGTACTAGTTCCAACAGGGAACTCGTAAATTCCAGAACTGCTGATTTTTCGGTCTAGAGTACCATTATAAAAATAACTTGTTGCCGAAGTTCCTGAAATGGCAGACGGACTTGTGTTCGTAATTGATATTTTGTTGGTGCTCAAATTTAATTTACCTGAATTAAAAGTTATATTCGGAATTGTAAAATTTGAACCAGCTTCTAAATTTGTACCTAAAATTAATGAATTTGAGAATGAATTAGGATAATAAAAGGTTGCATCGGTACCAGTAAAATTTAAGGATCCTGAACCACTCCAAGATTTTGAACCATATCCTTGAAAATATCCAGCATTATTTAAAACTATAGTTCCACTATTTTTAAGTCCACCTAGCAATGCTATATTCGAGGGCAATGGTAGAGTAACTCCACTTAGAACCTCTAATGTTGCAGAAGTTGGTGCGGTTGAAACGGTTGGATAAAATGCGGTTGGAACATTAAAAACAGCCTTCATTGCATTAGTTGGCACACCATTGCTCCAATTGCTTGGTGTGTTCCAATTATTAGTTGCTCCTAACCAAGTGGTTGAAGGAATTGTTGGAAAATTAGCCGATTTGCATTGGGCAAGTGCAACATCACGTCTTGAAGTAGATAGTGTAACAAGATTTGGTGCAGCATTCATTCCAGTTAAAGTTAAGTTTCCAAATGTGGTTGTTGGTAAAAGAGAGGGATCAATTGGTAAAGCTGTATAAATACTCGTAGCTGTAGAAAAATTTGCAGCTATTGAATAGGTGTCGTTAAAGGCAGCTAACATATAAACGTTGGTATTTGGTGCTTTCCCTCCCGTTATAAATTTAGCCATATTCCAATCGGTGTCACTTTCTAATATTGACATAGTAACATTATTAGCATCTGCTGGATAATAATAATTTGCACCTATCGAATAATTTAAGTTTCCAAACCCGTATTCAAAAAGTAGTTTCCCACTTGGAAGCAATAAAAAATTCCCTACAGCACCTCCAAACGTAGGATCAGCCCCAGCTGCCCTAAGTTTTAAAAAATTTAAATTTTTATCTACTTGCACTATTCCACTAAAACGATTGGCATATATAGGACTAATGAAAGCTTGTAGAAAGGGTAGATTATTAAACGGACTTACATTCGGATCATTTTGAACCCAAGTAAAAGTTAAATTTCCGTTTGTTCTATTCACTTGAAAACTACTTGCTGTTCCTTTAAATGTTTGCGCATTTAATAGTGTTCCTGAAGAATTTAGTGCAATAAATGTTGTTGCGCCAGCTGTTGTTGCAACTACAGGATAATCAATACCGTTAAATGAATAACCACTAGTACTGTAAATGCATTGATATACATTTTCGTCATTATCTATAAATTTATCGTTTAAATATTTTACAGCATTGTTCTCGAAAAAAATATTATTTGCCGCAGTGTTTAAGGCATCTTTAAACCATAACGTGTTGCCATTGCTGTCTAATTTATAAAGAGGATAATTCTTATAAGCAACTCCGTTAATTAAAGCGTCATTATAATTTTTACCCCAGAAATAAATATTACCAGCATTGGTAACCGCCAACTTTAAAATCTCTCTTGCATAATATCCTGTTGAAACCCCTAATTGAAATGTTTTTGCCCAAAGAGCATTGCCAGCCGGGTCAAATTTTGCAACAATTGCCAAACCATAAGAACCCGCAGGAATTATAACTCCATTACCCAAATCGGTGGCACTATTGCTGTAAGTTTGTGCACCAACATAAAAATTACCAGAATCATCTGTAGTTACGTTGCTAAAGGTAATTGCAAGATTATTGAAACTTTTAATTATTGTGGGAACTCCTGTTGCAGAATTCACTTTGCCGAAAAATTGAATACCACCTGGATACGTATTTGTTCCAGAAACTATGCTAGGCGATGTTAGGGTTGTAGAACCAAAATAAGCCGCACCACCACTGCTGCCAGCAAATAAAATTTCTGATCCGTCTGGTGAATATTTTAAATAGTTATAGGCAGGATTTATCGAACCTGTATTAAAAGCCCAATCCCAACCGCCGCCAATTTGTGCATTTATGCTTAATAGCGAAATTAATAACAAAAAAGTAAATAATTTTTTCATAATAAATAATTTTAAATGTTTTAACAAAATTCAAGAAAAACAAAACACCAAACCATACGCAGAAATACGTATTTTTTGGTGTTTTGAAAAATACTTATTGCTTAATAAACTTCGAACTAAAACTATTTTGAGAATCAGAAATCTGAATTAAATACAAACCAGAATTTAAGTTTGAAACTTCAAAATTAAAATCAGTTCCGTTTATATTTTGTTGTTCAAAAACTGTTTGACCAGTTAATGAAATTATTTTTAAGGTTCCCTTTT
The DNA here is from genome assembly GCA_038204955.1 of Flavobacteriales bacterium. GTDB lineage: Bacteria > Bacteroidota > Bacteroidia > Flavobacteriales > Flavobacteriaceae > Flavobacterium. Next base: position 42,222 of record JBBRCJ010000017.1, on the reverse strand, counting down.
CGAGTTTATTTTCAAAAGATAAATTGAGGTTGTTTGAGGTTGGATTTGGAAATAATTTGAAAGATAATGAGCTTACTTCAAATTTATCTGTAAACAAACTTGGATTGTAAATCCGCCATAATGTTGGTGAACTTGATGTTAATTTTGTATTAAAATACAATCCATAACCAAAATTTTGTAATTCGGTTGGACCTGCACCACCATAATTTAATACTGAAAAAGTTGTGTTTTGTGAAGATTCTCTTGCAACTTGCGTTGTGCTTGCCAAATTTCCTGATGTAGAAAAAAGTGCGCCGTTTGACCCAGTAGCTTTTGAGAAATACAATTTTCCGTCCCAAACCTGTGAAAGCAACAAAATTGAAAAATCGTTAGGTGACGTGTTAAATAAAATAAAGGATTGTGCCGCAGGCGAACTCACTTGAGTGAATGCAAATGTTGTGGGATTCATTTTCCATAATTCTGGTACTGTTGTTAAATTTGGATAACCAACAAAATAATATTCACCATTATACAATTTCATTGACATTTGTTCTGTATCGGGGCCGCTGCCAGAATCACAAGCATAAACAGCTATGTTACCTACTTGTTGCACTTGGTTTGAGTTAGTTATTTTAAATATACCAAATAAATTTGTAACATTTAATCCAACAGCTAGTGGTTCACCGTAAATACTACCCGAAACATAAACATCATTATCTATAAGCGTCATTCCTGTTCCATTGATAACGTAATTTACGGTTAGATTATTATTGTTTGGCGGAACTGGGGCTTGTATCGGGTTGGTTCCTGCTGGCGTTCCATCTGTTGAAAAAAGAACAAAATTAGAACTAAAAGTAGCATCGTTATTACCAAAAAAATACATTTTATTATTTGCCACTTTAAAAGGAATTTGACTGTATGCATTACCTGTTTTAAAAGAACCGTGATCGTAAACATTAGTATAACCAAATGAGCCAATTGTTGAGTCTTTAAATAATGTAGTTCCAGCAGTTGTGCCATCTGTTGACCAAAGTTCAAAACCAGTTATACCGTCATTGGCTACAAAGTAAAGTTTGTTATTGAAAACTGTAAAATGTGGATCAAATTGAGCATCGATTGACGGATTTGCACCAGGATAAATGTCTTTCAACATCGATGTTCCTGCAATCGTTCCGTCGGTACTCCAAATTTCGCGACCGTTTGTACCATTCTCGGCTGTAAAATATAATTTACCATTAAAAATTTTGAAATATTTTGCTCTCGCATACGTGTAACTCATAAATTGTGAAGTTCCTGCAGCTGTTCCGTCAGATTGCCATAATGTTTCGCCAGAATTTGTATAAATTGAAAAATAGAGTTTAGAATTATATTCAATTTTAAAATCATTGTATTTGGCATTAGTATAAGTAGTCGAAATAATATTGGCAAGTTGCACACCCAAATTTTTCACAACTTGGTTGCCACCAGCCGAACCATCTGTGCTGTACAAAGACCATTGATAGCCCGATGATCGACCAAAAAAATACATTTTGTTATTAAAATTTATATAATTTGAAGTTTGAAAAATATTCCCCGCAGCGGGATAATTTTCTAAAATTTGTGCATTTGCTTGTAGCAACGCTAAAATCAAAAAAGAAGTAATAATTTTTTTCATAATAAATAGTTTTAAATGTTTTAACAAAATTGATTAAAAATGAATTACCAAACCATACGCAGAAATACGTATTTTTATATTTTTTATAAAATAATTTTACTGTGCTTTCCCTAAAACACGTTCGTGAATTTTGACTTCAAATTTTCTTCTCATTTTTGTAATCGGGTTAAAAACTGTATAAAAATTTTCGCCTTTAATTTTATAAATGCTATCTCCAATTTGCAAAACTCCGTTCATTGTTTCTGGCATTGGCAGGTTTTGACCATCGGCAAGTTGCATATCTTTAAAATAGGGTTTGTGCGTGTCGAAAGTAATTTTAGTAACAACAGTTTTTAAAGATATGTCTTGAATTAGTTTTTGTTTTTCATCGCTTCCAAATGATTTCAAAATCACAAAAATGATTCCGAAAGCCGTTAAACAAATTAATACAACAACTCTTGCTATATTTATTTTTTTGTGGTATTTTTCATTATACCAATTGATAATTAATACCAAAAAAAGTATGGAAAGAAAGAAAAACAACATTCCGCCAAAAACAGTTTGATCACTTGAGATAAAACTAGATTTGGTTGCTACTAAAAATATAAATGCAAATAATGAAATTAGAAATAGGCTTAAAACTTCAAGTCCGATTTTATCTTTTTTGGATTGTGTTAATTTGCTCCATTTTTGTAAACCTGCCATCATCGATACAAAAACTAGAAATGCTAAAAAGTAATAAACAGAGGTTAAAAACATAATTTATTAATTTAATATTTTCTAATTTCGCCTCTGCCGTTGCATTCGCTACAAATTGTATAATCGGTATAAAAGCCGCCTTCTGTGGTTTTGACACTTGTAAGATGTGAAATTGCACCTGTATTGCTGTTAATGCTAGCACCCAGTTCTGTCCGCGTTGTGCTACCCGCAGAATATCCCGTGGTTTCAAAACTACCCGCACCTTTACATTTTGGGCAAATTGCAAAATGTTTATCATGTTCAGATTGTAGTGTTTTGGCGCGCTCTGCGGCATTATCTACTTTGGTAATGACTCCATTTTGCACTTCGACCGATGATTGATTGTTTTGATAGTCATATTTGCCAGTTTTTGGCGAGCCATTGTCAAAAAAGGTTCCTGTAAAAATGATTCCATCTAGTTTGAACTTAAAAGTGCCAGTACTGTACAAATTGTCAACAAAACTGCCATTGTACTCATTTCCAGATACAAAAATAAATTTTCCTAGTCCTTGCTTGCTACCGTTATTGAAATTACCTTCGTAGCGATTTCCGCTGCTGAATGTTATTATTCCAAATCCATTATAGCAATCGCCTTGAATACAACCGTCAATTTTTGGAGCATTGCCGCCTACTGAAACAATTTCTTGATAAATTTTAATTTTTCCGTTTACGTAATTTACATTTTTAGGAATATTTTTTTTGTATAAAATTCCTTTACCGTCTTCTTTTCCGTCTACAAAATTGCCTTCAAACTTGTCGCCGCCCCCGTAATCCATCGTGCCTTGACCGCTGGGTTTTGAGTTTAAAAAATTGCCTGAATAAATTGCATATCCATAATCAAATTTTCCAAATCCATTTTTGCAATCACCTGATTTGCATTGAGAAAACGAAAAATTAAACACTAAAAAAAGTATTATGTAAAAAGTATTCTTGATTATCATGATTTTCTATTTGCGTTGTTCAGCATCTAATTGTTTAGCCTTATTTTGATATTTTTCTCCTTCGGCTTGATTGCCTTTTTGAATTAATGCGTATCCCATAAACATATTTGACATTATGTGATTACTGTCGATATTTAATGCTTCTTGAGTTACTTCAATTATTTTATTCCAATCTTGTTTGTCTTTATAAAAACTGGCTAAATTAATACGATAATCTAAATTTTTTGGATTTAATCTAATCGCTTTTGATATATAAATTATTCCATTATCTAATTCATTGGTTTTATAAGCACAAACTGAAAAATTGCTAAAATCGTCGTCTTGAAACTTATTTTCAGCTTTAGAATAAGCAGCATTATATTTTTTTTTTGCATTTTCAAATTCGCCTTGTCCTAATAAATATTGTCCATAAATAATGTTAACCATATCAATATCAATGCCTTTTACAGAATAAGCATTGTCTAAGAAAGTCTTGCCGTTTTGTACTTGATTTAATTTTGAAAACGTATTGGCAACGTCTAAATAACTAATAACGTCGGACGGTTTTATTGAAATTATGGTTTTAAAATCATTTAAAGCCGCTTGATAATTTTCGATTTTATAATATAAACTTGCTCGTAATGAAAACCCTTGTTTGTTCAATGGATTCAATTTTATATATTCAGAAACATCATCAATAGCTTTATCATATAATCCTTTTTTATCAAAAATATAACTGCGTTGCAAAAAAGCATCACCAAATTTAGGATTGGCTTTTATGGCATCGGTGTAACTTCGCATAGCGGCGTTTTCGTCACCATCTCGATATTGATACATTCCCCGCAAAAATAGTATGCGAACATTTTTTGGAAATTTAGTTTCATTTAATTTGATGGCATCGTCGGCACTTTTTTGATTATTGCCTAAATTTAATTCATAAATTCGATTAAATTCTGCTTGCGAGAGTTGTGCATTTGAATTTAAAATCGCAAAAAACAACATCGTAATTGTTATTATTTTTTTCATTTTCATTTGTTTTAATTACCCGTTTGAATTGTTCCTTTGCAATAGATATTAAAACCTTGTTGGAATTGCCTTTTGATTGTTTCGCAATTATTACCTGATTTATATTGATATTTATAGTCGCCAGAAAGGTTGGCATTTTGAAAACATTTTGATGCTAAAGTTGATTCGTTTCCAACGCTTCCGCCTTTTAATTCAAAAACATACATTGTTGTCCCTTGCATAATTAGCATACAACCTTGTTGGGTAAACTCGGACATATCGGCATAACTATATTGCACGCCACCTGCTGTGGTTTGGGTTTTGCTTACGTAAGAATTAGTTGATGATTTTGTAGCTGTAATTGTTTTTGAATTTTCATAACTCTCTGTATATGCTTCTATTTTATTAGTATTAAGTGGGCGCTTCCCAGCAATCGTATAATTCAGTCGTCCTCGTGGAGTGTTTCCATAAAGTGCAAATTTAAATTCTGAATTTGCTTTATCTTCGAGTTTTACAGCTATAAAAAATCCTTCCTCACTAATTGGTTGCATATCTAATGGCATAATTTTATTTTCACCTTTGGGAATCCATAAAAGTGCTATTTTAGAATCTGCATCATAAAAATTTGCTATTACATAACATTTATATTTTTTTGTATTCTCGTAAGTTAAATCGTATGCAGCATCATAATTTTCATTTTGAAATGCTTTTGGCCAATTTTTTTTAGTTGCCAATTCTTTAATTCTTAAAAATTCTTCATTGGTGTATCTTCCGTTCAAAACCATTGAATTATATGCAAATTCCATTGAAGATCCATAATTTGTGTACATTGAACCGCCAGAATTTTCAATTATAAAAGGATTTGTTTTAAGATGTTTGGTGTTTAAATTATTGATTTCTAATTGAGTAGGAATTTTACTTTTTAATCCAATAATTTTATAATTTGTTGTTGCTAGAGTTACCAAGAAAAATCCGTTTTCATTTTTCGGAATAAATTCGGTAGGCATATTTAAATTTTCAGTTTTAGGTATCCAAATTAAATTAAGTGATAATGCAATTTTATTTACCGTATCAACTTCAATCCAAGATCCCTGATAAAATGCGGTATAAAGTTCAATATTTGCTTCATTTTCAATAATTTTTTTTGGTGAATTGATGCCCTCTGGAAAATTACTTTCCTTAGCCAAATTAAAAGCATTTTCATATTCAACCAAACTATATTTTCCCGAATTAACAAACTCTATTTTGGCGTTATTATCTGGAATATAGCTATCGTGTGATATCACTGACATATCAGGTCTTTCAATTTTGATTGGAATTTCTTTTGAATAGCCTTTTGTGTTTTGTGAAAAACAGAAATTTAAATAAAATAAACAGATTATTAATTTTAAAAGTTTCATAATTAATGGATTTTGTATAAAATATGCTATGTTAAATTTATAAAAATAATTCAATGAAAATTGAAAGTGTTAAATCAAAATTAAGATTTCTTCTTGAATATTAAATAGGTTGTGGCATAAAAAATTGTTTTGTCGCAAATCCTTTCCTTTTCTATAAATATATTTTAATTTTGGTCAAATAATATCATTTAACTGCAACCGTGATTTTTGGTAATTAAATCTAATTTGAATATTGTCACTTTGTACCTCTGCACCCAAAATTCATTGCCAAGTATATTTTTGGCTCTTAAAATTGATGTTCGTTCTGGTAGTCTAAAACAGAAAATATTCTGTTGGTAAATCCAGTTTAAATTGGTAGTGTGTTTGTAAACTATTGGTATTAGCTAATAAAATTTGCCGCATCTACATTTTTGAAACCTTCTTCTTTTTGTTTTTTTATAATTTCTTTAACTTTTGCTTCATTATCGGCAAAATTTGTGGTAAAAGACGAGCCACAAGAATTACCATGTATAAACTCATTTTGTTTTAATGGTTTATTTCCTAATTCCAAAAACTTAATTTGAGTTACACTTTAAGAAAATGCTTGCGAAATCGTTAAAATTATAAGATTATTACAATTTTAAATGGTTTCTTGATTGTTGTGATAATAAATAATTTTAAAAGTTTTTAATGAAATTGAATACAAACAAACCACCAAAACATAGTTATAAACACCTATTTTTTTGTTGTCTTTGAGATTATTTAATAAGCATAGACGTCAAATACATTTTCATCATTATTATCAAATGGCACATTTACTACGCCAGTTGAAGCGTTAAAAACATACGATTTTGATTTAGAAAAATTTAGAGCTTGAATAGTCAATATACCACGAATTCCGTCGGATGCCATATGTAAACTAAATGCAGGATATGAAGCTGTTGAACTTGAAACAATGGTTTTAGTAACAACCGCTTTGGTAGTCATATCAATAATTTTCACTTTAATATCATTTGCTTCTTTAAATGGAATCACAGCGTATTTTCCATCATTTGTAAAGGAGCCGTTTCCAATTTGTGCTGTTGTTGAAAAATTTTCTTGTAAATAGGTTCCAAGTCCTCCGTCCAAAGTTGTGTCGTAAATTGAAGTTCTATTTGTTAAGTTTGGATATACACCATTTTGAATATAAAATCGTCTTGAATTGGACACATCTTGAATATCGCCAGCTACAACTGCTGTTGATGAAATACCTGTACCATCAGCATTCATGGTATTGTAACTCAAGCTAGAAGCGTTTCCGGTGGAGGTAAACATCTTATAAGCAAAAAATATTTTTCCGTCTGAACAATAGCGAATCGAACTTATTGAACTTCCTTGTAATGCGTTTTGAGCCGAAAATAACTCAGCATCAGAAGAACCGTTACTGTTAGCAATTTTTAATTTTACGGTTTTAATTAAATTTGGAAATGTCCCCGAAAGTTGTTGGTCTACATAAATAAATTTAGTTCCGTCGGTGCTGAAACAAAAATCGGATATGTAACTGTTTTGATTTAATTTGCGATTTAAAACAATAACTGGGTTAGTTCCTGTTTCGGTCATTGTAATTACTTTGGCAGTATCAATGGCAACTAAATTTAAAATTCCCGTATTACCTTGAACCGCAGTAATTGGATCAGGAATTGTTACCGCTGGCTCAGAAGAAGTTGTAGTACACGAAGTAATTGTAATTGAAGTAATTATTGACAAAACAACTACTGCTTTTGAAATAAGTTTAGAAATTTTCATTTGACTATACGTTTAAAGTTATAAGGCAAATGTAGGATTGGTTTAAACGCAAAAAAATACGCAGAAATACGTATTTTTAGTGTTTTGAAAACTTTAATTTAGTAGCTATAAATGAAAAAGAAACTTATACCTCTATTAACGACCACTACCGTTACAATGTGGGCACGTTTTATAATGCGTAGTTTCGAAACGAGTATCTGTTACAACTTTATCAATCACTTTTCCTGTACCATTGCAAATAGGGCAAAAGGTTAGTACCGTATTATCGGTTGCTTTATTTATCACCGGATGATCTTTATAATATTGGGCGTTTGATGCTTTAACTTCTGCATTTCTTTTGCCCTCTTTCACGTCTTGCGCTGCTTGTCGGGTTGCATTAAACGGATTATAAACATTGGTTACCCAATTGCAATTGTAGTTTGTGCTACAACTATAGGTTTGAGGTTGATACGGAATCTTGGCATCCTTAAACTTATCGCCAAAATGCTCAAGTAAATAAAAATCATTAATGTCAATTTGTGCATTACCTTTAAAAATACCACATACAATATCGTGGGTGCCTTCGGGAGTAAATTTTACATTACCATATTCCCAATTGTCGCTGTACCAAGTGCCATCATAATTTGCACCAAAGCCATGAAAAGTTTTACTGCCTGCTTTTAAAACTCCGCCAAAAGTAAAAACTCCATTAAAATGATATAGATATTCTTTTCCATCTTTTATTTCCTTTTTCTCCCAAACTTGTGGCAATGTTGTTTTAGTTATAACAGACGGGAAGATGTTGTTATAAATGCTTTCATCGGCAAAAATTTTGGTACGTGGTTGTTCATAAATAACAACTGCAAAATCACAATCAATGTTGGGCTCAATAATTTGCACCATTTTATCTCTATTGTTATGGTAACTTGCTAGTACTATATTATTTTTAAAGAGATACATATTTTTTTTAAATCCTAAATATTCCTTCCCTTTTAAAAGTTTATAATTGGGTAAATTGGCAATCGAATCAAAATAACTGGCTACTTCATTTCGGGCTTTTTTTATTTGGTTTTTTTTTACCTCTTTTACATAATTAGAGCTTTCATTGTAATAAATTCGGAGTTGCGAAGTTGAAAATTGGGATAATTTTGACTGATACTAATTAAATAAGCTCGTGATGATTCCATTACATCGGTTGAAAGAGTAACATAGTTAGTTCCTCTAAAAGGTTCGTTTACAGGAATTATACCATCATATAAATCGTCAAAATTGTTTTCGCCTGCTTTAATTAAAAAGGTGAGTTGGTTGGCATAAGAACCACTTATTAAATTTTGTGCGTACAAACTTATTGTAGAAAGAAAAAAAAGAAATAATAAAACGTATTTTTTCATAATGTTTTTGTTTAGTATGATTCATTTTCGTTCACTAAATTACTATTTTTAATTTGTACGCCTAAATTTATATATCAAACTTTACTGTTTATTGAAAAACACCTTTAAAAGTTCCTTCCGTAATAGTTTTAGAAACATCGCAAGTTGATACTTTTTTTGCGGTGCAAGTAAATGTTCCTTCTATTTGCGTAGCGGTAAAGCTGGTTATTACTAATGTTCCAGTTGTACCCGAACAATCACCTGTTGAATACCCAACAGCTGTACCAGGAGATGGAGCATAGGTGTAACCTAATTGAGCGGTATCTTTATTAGCAAGATTAAGTGCATAAGTTCCTGCTGCGGTTACCCCCAATAAATTAATAGTAACAGATTCCGTAGTGGCGCCCGATGCCGAAACATTTGAAGTCATAGTGCCTAATAGTGATACTATTGTTCCCGCTCCCGACCCTTGTTTACTAGCTATAGTAGAGCTTAATGGCGAGGTTGCCGAACTGTAATTTACCCCATTAATTTTGGTAGTTATAAATGATCCTGCTACAGCCGCAACCGGATCGGGAGTTGGGCTACTTTTACTGCACGATGTAAGAATTGATGCAACTGTAATTGTAATAACTAAAGATAATTTTTTAATTGTTTTCATAATTTTTAATTTTAAATGATTTAATTGTTCGTTACAAAATTGTAGAAAATCAAAACACCAAACCATACGCAGAACTGCGTATTTTTTGGTGTTTTAAAAAGTATTTATTGTTTTATGAATTTTGATGTAAATGTATTTTGTGCATCGGAAACTTGAAGTAAATACAACCCTGAATTTAAACTTGAAACTTCAAAATTAAAATCGGTTCCGTTGAGGTTTTGTTGTTCCAAAACCGTTTGACCTGTTATTGATATTACTTTTAAAGTTCCTTTTTCAATACTATTTTTAAGTGAAATATTTAAATTATCATTAGTTGGGTTAGGATATAAAGCTAGTTTTAGATCGTTACTTTCAAATTGATTGTTTGCTAGTGCAGGTTGAGTTATTGATGCTAAAAATCGACCAACACCAACAGCCGCTGTTGATTTAGTAAAACTTCCTGATTGTACCACACCTGAAACAACAATTTTACCTGTTGATGAAACCGCCAATGAACCACAGTAAATAGAACTACCGTTACCACCAATTTTTTTTGCCCAAACAAAAATTCCATTAGTATCTAACTTTGACACATATATTTCTTGGCTATTTGGGGTTACTAAAAAAGTACCTGCGCCTGGGTCTAAATCGTAAGTTCCTAGATAAAGAGTGCCTGCAGTATATATATTTCCGGCACCATCAACATTTACACTGTTTGAATACGAAGTATCGAAGGCTGTAGATTGTGCTGTGTTTTTTGCCCAAATAAAACCTGCATTTGCATCAAGTTTTAAAACAAACGAGCCTTTGGGTAAAAAAGTTGTACCAGCGCCAAAATCATAATCGCAAACTGTAGCGTCTTGAGTATAACCTGCAATCAATATATTATTACTTGAATTAATTGCTAACGATGGTAAAACATTTAAACTATGACCACCTTTTAAATTATATGCCCAAACATAATTACCGTTACTATCAAGTTTTGAAACGTATAAACTATTTGATTCTCCACTAACGGTTGTTAGGTTTTGAATTCCTGCACCTGGGTCGGCATCAATTGTATCCGAAAAATAACCTACGGTATAAACATTACCATTTGAATCGGTATCAATGCTATAACCTACATTAATACCTCCACAATAAACACATTGCCCTACAATTGTATTTGTTAGTGCTTTAACCCAAACAAAACTTCCCGAATTGTTTAGTTTTAAAATAAAAATATCAGTATGAGTAGCTGTTAAATTGGATACTCCTGCATTTGGATCAAAATCTGTAGTGCCCGTAAAACTGCCAGTGGCATAAATATTACCTGCGGCATCTACTTTTAAACATCGAACTTCTTCCAAAGGTCCAAAACCATTTGGATTTACAGTTCTATCAAATGCTTTTACCCAGACAAAATTGCCAGATGAATCTAATTTTTCAATAAACTGAGTTGAACCACTATTAACTGTAACATTATATACACCTGTACCCATATCACAGTCTATTGTAGTGTAAATGACTGGGCTTAGTCTACCTGAAAAATAAATATTGTCTGAAGCATCAATTGTAATAGCATCTCCATAAGAAATTTCATAAGTAGAACCACCACCAATTTGTTTAACCCAAACAAAATTACCTGCCGCATCTAATTTTAAAAGAAACATATTAGTTCCAACCGCTGACATATTAAAAACACCAGTACCAGGGTCAAAATCGGTCAAGGCACCGCTATAAGTGCCTATTGAGTAAAGATTACCCTGTGAATCGGTTGCAACGGAATGATTTTCGTAATTTACGCTTGCTGTGCCAGCAGTATTGTTAGTCCATTGCACCGTTTGTGCACAAGCCAAATTGCCCAACAACATTAAAATAAATAATCGTAAAAATGGTTTCATGATATTAATTTTTAAAAGTTTATACTACAAATGTAGGAGTTGATTAAACACAAAAAAATACGTAGAAATACGTATTTTTTAAATTTATAAAACAAAAAAATAGTGCTACACAAGGCAACATTATTTTAAACTCCTACAAGGTTTTTTTCAACCTTGTAGGTATGTAAATTAAACCTACAAGGTTAAAAAAACCTTGCAGGAAACCACCTTAATACTTCTCTTTCTGTAGTCCCCAGTTGCGCAACTCGGCTTTATAGGTATCGGGGTAGTGGGCTTTTAACGAATTTATTACTGCATTTAATGTTTTTTTCAACTCGGCTTTTAAAATATTTTTATTGCTTACTGTAGTTGCCACTGTACCATCGGTACCGCTGGCTTGGGCAAGTAATGCATCGTAATTGGTTTTAATGGTGGTCCAAAAAGTAGTACCGTATTCTTTATTGCCAAATCCGTTGCTGGCAATTGCATCAATCATTAATTTTAATGCTGCCGAACGCTTGTTTTGGTCAACGAGTAGTGCGTAGGTTTAAAATTAAAATCAATAGCCATTTGTATATAAATGTATTTTAAATTAAAAAAATACATATACATAAGTGTACAAATAAAGTTTAAATAAAAAATATAAGATAGTATTTGTACACAAATGTATTTGTAAATAATTCAATACTCCATCCACATACCTTTACCACCACATTTTGGGCACGTTTTATAACTAGTTGCTTGATATGATGATGTTGTAGTTACATTATTTACCACCTTACCCGAACCATTACAAAAGTGACAACTGGTAAAAACGCCTGTTTTTTTAGCTTCTTGAACTGCCTCAGGATGTTCTTTATGATATTTTGCATTTGAAATATCAATTTCTGCATTTCTTTTATCTTGAATAACTTGCAATGCTGCATCACAAGGTATTTTATAGGGTGTAAATATATTTTTAACCCAATTGCAATTATAGTTGGTAACAAAACTATATTTTTGCGGTTGACCGTCAACAGGTTGATCTTTAAACTTATCAATAAAATTATCAATGGTATTAAAATACTGCATATCAATAGTTTCACTTTTAAAAATACCACATATTACATCTGTAGTGCCTTCGGGAATAAAGGTTACATTACTATACTCCCAATTTTCGCTAAACCATACACCATCATAAAGAGGGCCATATCCGTGATACGTTTTGTTGCCTACTTTTAAAACCCCACCCGATGTAAAAATGCCGTTCCAATGGGATATGAGCTCTTTACCATTTTTTACTGTTTTTGATTCCCAAACCTGAGGAGCTGTTGTTGCAATAATCGTACTCGGAAAAACACCTTTAAAACTACTTTCGTCGGCAAAAATTTTAGTACGAGGTTGTTCATAAAAAATAAGTGTAAATTCTCCTTCACAATTGCTTCTAAACTGTGCTATACTATTATCTTTTTTATCGTGATAACTTGCTAAAAGTATATTGTTTTTATATAAGTATTTATTTTTTTTATAAACTAAAAAAGTTTTTTCATTGGTAATTTTATATCCTGGTTGTTGGGCTAGTAATTCAAAATAATCGGCTGTTTCTTCTTTTATTTTATCTGTTTTCACTCCTTTTTTATATCTAGTGGTTTCGATATAGTTGATTCTAAATTGTGAAGTGGCATAATTGGGGTAATTATTACTAATACTTATTAAATAGGAATAGGAAGAATCCATAATTCCGGTTAAAACATTAACAAAATTAGTTTCTGTAAAAGGTCTGTTAACAGGAACTACACCATCGTAAAGATCATCAAAGTTGTTTTCGCCTGCTTTAATTAAATAAGAAATAGTTTCTGCATACGATTCTTTTGGAATAGTTTGGGCGTTGGTACTCAAGATGCCAAATAATAAAACCAATGTAATAATTATTTTTTTCATAGTAATTTTTGGTTTTTAAAACCTTTGTCAAAGTTGTTAACTTTGACAAAGGTGTAATTGAATTTTACTAATTTATAATTAGTTTTTTAGTAACCGAAGTGGCATCTTTAGTTATTTCAAGTAAATACATTCCAGCATCTAAATTTTGATTGGTATTTAAAACTTCCAATTTAAAATCGGTAACTTTTTGACCCAAAAGGTTGTAAACAGCTACTTTGGCACCTATTAAATTTTCATTAATAGCAATATTAAAATTTCCTGATGATGGATTTGGATAAATTGAAATGTTGTTATTTAATTCGAATTGGGTTGTTGCGAGGGCGGGTTGGGTGTAGGATGCTATAAAACCGCCAGTTGGAACAGCAGCAACCGATTTTGTAAAACCAGCATTAGTTGAACCTGAAACTGTAATTTTATTTAAGGGACTTATTGTTATAGAATAACAAAATTCTATTCCAGTGCCGCCAATTTTATTTGCCCAAACAAAATTACCATTGGTATCTAATTTTGAAATATACCCATCATAATTTCCTACAGATGTTAACGAAACGGTTGCTGAACTTGGGTCGAAATCGGTTGAATTTTTAAAGCCTCCTGTAGTGTAAATATTTCCAGATGCATCTAACGTTAATCCGGGGCCAAAAGTAGCAGAATTACCAGAAACAGTAGTTATTCTTGCCGTGCTTTTCACCCAAATTAAATCGGCATTAGCATTTATTTTTAAAATCCAAGCGCCTGCGTCAACTGGTAAAAAATACGTTCCTAAACCAAAATCAAAATCTCTAAATCCGCCAGTATTTGCAAAAGTATCACCTGCAATAATAATGTTATTTGAAGTATCAACAGCAAGCGACGGTAAATATTGGTCATTGTGTTGACCCACTAAATCATAAGCCCAAACATAATCGCCAGATGAATTTAATTTTGAAATATATTGTGTATTACTTCCAGGAATAATTGGATTGCTACTAATATAAGCTGTTAAATTATTTACTGCTGCACCAGGGTTTGCATCAATAGCATACCAATAATAACCAGTGGTGTAAACATTTCCCGCCGAATCTACATCTATTGAAATGCCTCTATCAGTTTTACTTCCAGTGGTACTACTAGTGTTTGGCAGAGATTTTACCCAATCTAAATTTCCATTATTATTTAACTTTAAAATAAATATTTCGGTGCTTAATCCTGTCGCCGCTGATGTTAAATTAGAGATTCCAGTTGAGGTTGGGTCAAAATCTACTGTTCCATTAAAACAGCCAGTTGCATAAATGTTTCCCCCAGTATCTACTTTTAATTGGTACATTTTATCTAAATCATATTGTGTATTGGTCGGGTTATAAAATTGCTTGTTCCAGATGTGGTTTCCGTTGGCATCTAATTTTAAAATATACATTACATAATGTCCCGACGGATTTGTAACAGTAGTCACACCAACTCCTGGATCAAAATCGAAACTGCCTCCAGCTATTATTGCATTACTGCTTCCTGAAACATAAATATTATCGGCAACATCAATGGTTATTGAAGTTGCGGTTGAAGAACCTAATGTTGAACCTCCACCAATCTGTTTGGCCCAAACAAAAGCACCTGTAGCATTTACTTTGGTTATATACATATTTAAAGAAATGGCACTTAATGTTGAAACACCAGCACTTGGGTCAAAATCAACGGGTCCGTTGGCTCCATAATAGGTGTTTACTGCATACACATTGCCTTGTGAATCGGTTGCAATTAAATGATTATTGTAATTGGCTAAAGTTGGCAAACCAGATGTCCAGTCTTGCACCGCTTGTGCAGAAGCAATATTGTTTAGCAACATCAAAATAGATAATCGTAAAAATGTTTTCATAATAGATAAGTTTTAAAGTTTTAACAAAGTTGCGTATTAGTGAAACACCAAACCATACGCAGAAATACGTATTTTTAATTTATTTTCCGTTTAAAATTGATAACGGTAAATTTACTTGCTTGACTACTTTTTTATGATTTTCAACAGTAGCGTAGTATAAAACTTGGCTTTTTTCGTCGTAAAAATGGCTGCCTTCAAAGGCTGTAGTATTTATTTTACTGCCTAAATTTATAGGTTCGCTCCAGTTTTTCCAAGTATCGTCCAGTCGTTGCGTTACGTAAATGTCAAAATTACCATAACCACTAAAACCTTCACTGGCAAATAAAAGTGTTTTTTGGTCGGATAGTAATTGTAAACTTGCCTCATCGGCTGCCGAATTGATTATTTTACCTGCATTTTGCAACAAACTATAAGTACCGTCGTCTTTTTTGGTGGTAAAATAAATATCAGTTCCACCTTGCGAAAAATCAGACTCAATAGCGATCATAATTGTTTTTTTATCGGCAGTAATTGTTAAGTCGCTCGAATCTTCATAATTATTAAAACCTACAATTTTAATTGATTCTAAAAAGTTGTAATTAGGGGTGTTTTCTATAATATCGTACCCACTTTCTTGCGTACCCACTTGAATTGGTTTTCCGCCACGAACTATAAAATTCGGGTAGTTGGCTTCTTGATAATTGTAGTTTGGGTTGGCATTTAAAGTTTCATTTTCAATAACAGGATTCTCCCAATTTCCTGAAGTATTTTTAGACATAGAATAAATTTTTGCTGTAACATTATCAGAATCTACTGCTGCATTTCCATTACTTGATAAAAATAATTTTTTGCCATCAAAACTTACTATTGGTGCATAAGCTTCAATTAATCCGGTATTTAAGATTGTTGGGTTTGCTATATTTTCAAATGATGGATTACTATTAATTTTGGCTTCAATTGGAACTTCAGAATCAGATATTCCGATGGCATCAATTTGTTTTTGACCAGGCATAATGGCAAAATCAAATAAAACTCTAACGGAAATTACATTTGCAATTGGCGTTTCTAAAAGTGCTACTTCAATTCCAGGATTAAAATTTACATCGGGTGCTTCTTCTACTTTACGGCGTTTTCTTTTAAAATAATAACTTCTATCGGTTGATAAAGTGGTACGGTAAAGAGGTGTTTTATAGTCGGTTTGCCGTGTCCAAACCGTTTGATAATTTCCCGATGCATCGGCAACAGAAATTTTTACAACCGAGCCTGAATTTAAATTTTCAAAAATGGCAACTTGTTTCACGGTTTGTGGTTTCTCAAAACCTACTTCTAAAACATCTCTATATTTTAAAGCATTTTTGGGCGACCAAGCATTTGGGCTGCTTCCTGCCTGCGGAAAAGCATCGGGCTTACCCAAAATTCTTTTAATTCCGTATTGTTTACCTCCTAAATCGGATGGCATTTTGATGATTTTACTAGCCCATTGTACTTGTTGTGCGTTAACAGAAAATAGAAAAAAGAGAAAAGAAGAAAGACTAAAAAATAGTTTCATATTAAAATAATTTAAAGATTAAAAAAAGCCGACAAACGAATTCATCGGCCCCAAAAAAACTACTTACTAAATTTTTAATTATTTACTTTTATTTTTTCTACTTTTTTACCTTTAAAAGCATAAATATATTCACCATCGGCAGTAATATCAATGCCGTTACCATATTCTGGGCTTCCACCTTTTCCTTTAGATTGAACCATTCCTTTAGTTTCACCATTTTCCATATTGATGCCATAAATGATGTTTTTGTTATTTCGTAAATCTTGCAAAAAATAATTATCTCCTACTTGAAAAAGATTGTCCACACCTCTTATTTTGTCCGAAGCATAAGCACGAGAGCCGTCTTTTTTATAATACGCAGCCAATCCTTTTTCAGAAAAAACAACCACTTTATCTCCAAAATCACGAACATCTTTTGCTCTACCCACATTGGCATCATTGTGTTTTACATCAAATAATTGTTTTCCAGATGCAATTTCGTATCCATAAAATTCATCTCCATCACCAACAAATGCGGTTTTATCATTATCTATTACTACATCGGTAATTCGTTTGTCAAATTTTTCGGAACGCCAAGCAGTTGTTCCATTTTTATCGTCTAAGGCTAATAAACTATTTTTTTGATTTTTATAATCCCAATAAATTTTAGCAACCATTTGATCACCTGATTTTACAATTTCTTGAACCTGAACTTTTCCACCTACTTGTACTATAATTTTATCGCCTGTTTTATAGATGTGAGGCATACAAAAGGCACCTGTAATTTTCTCGGAAGCCCAAAGTAATTTTCCTGATGCCAAATCATGTTTTTCAACATATTTGGTTCTATCTCTAGTTCCCAGCATTACTAAATAAACAGCATCATCAGTAAATAAGGGTTCTGCAAGTGTTCTATAAATAGATTTTCCTCCACCGCCTAAAAAGCCAAAACCTCCACCACCTTTATTCATATCATTTTCATAGGTAGCTTCCCAAATTTTTTGACCTGTTTTGGAATCATACACATTTAAACCATCTAAATACATAAATATTTTATCGCCTTTTACCCATAAATCAAGAATTACTTTACGGGTTACCAATTCTTTTTCAATGGTTCCTCTAAAAGTGGCATCCCAAACAATATCTCCGTTAATAGCGTTTATTTTAACTAATTGATTTTTAAATCCTGAAAATAATGCGCCCAAAGCGGTTGGTTTAAAATTCACTAAAACAATTTCATTTCTCTTGGCATCATATACATATTTACCTACGCCACCTTTAAAACGGTTGGTTTCCCAAATTTTTTCGCCAGTATTGGCTTTAACTAAAATTATGGAAGCTCTTTGAGAGATTAAAAACGAATCAAGTTCTGAAATGTATTTTACGGTTTCTAATTCAGCATCGGCAGCGGCGCCTTTTGGAACTAAATCTTGGTATTTATCGGAATTCCAAAGTTCTTTACCAGTTGCCATATCAATAACGGCTACTTTGTCGGCTCCAAAAGTTTTGGCATCAAACAAAAATAAATAGCCACCATTGTCTTTATAAATAACAAATTGTTTATCGCAATTGTTGGTTTTATTGGTAGTGATTTTTTTATAATCGCCACTCCAAATTGGTTTTCCATCTTCACTTAGTACCGAAGCCGAATTGTCATCGGTGCCTAGTACAAAGTTTCCGGAAGAGTTACAAACGCCTAAAAGAGTGGCTTTGTTATCAAATTCGGTTTCCCAAACGGTGGCAAAACTGCCCGATTTTTTGCTTGAGCCTTTGCCTACTTTTACCTTAGATTCTTCAATAGGTTTAGCGTCAGTAGTAGTTGTTGCTGTTGCTGTTGCTGTTGCCGTTTCGGTTTTTGGTTTTCCTTTAAGTCGGTCCAATAATTTTCCGAATTGGGCATTTGAAGTTGCAGTTGTCAAAACGATGAGTGACAAATAAAGCATTGATTTTGTTTTCATTTTTTTAGTATTTAGTGGTTTGTAAATTATTTTAAAAAGTAATAGCGTAGCGTACTTTGTAACGTTGTTGTTTTTGAAGTTTGAATTTAAACTTGTGATCTAAAATATAATCGGACATAAAATTGATAAAATTGATGTTTTTAATATCGCTATCGACTTTAAAAAAGGTTGATACTTTTCCGTTTTGAATGATGCCAACATCAACAGTCATTGTTCCTTGTACATCGGCATATTTTTTGGCTTTGGTTTTAATAAAATCTTTAGATTGAAAAAGTTCATTAATTTCGTTAGTAACGACTTCGGTAATTTGTTCTTCATCGGTTAAAACTGGGCGTTGGGCTTGCAAGTTGGTAGTGTAAAGAACAAAAAGCATCAGGTAAAAAAAGAGTTTTTTTATTGTTATCATTTGTATTTAGTTTAAAAGTTATAGTACAAATGTAGCTGGCCTATACACACAAAAAAATACGCAGAAATACGTATTTTTTACATTTTTAGAAATTTATGTTTTGAAATGAATACCCTTTTAGTTTATTATTTTAAGGTTTTGTGTGGTGGGATTGAATGACTTTGTAGCATTTAATTGTTGCTGCTGTAAATTACAATGCGGGCAGTATAAACATAAATGCGGAAGTAATAATTCTTTATGCGGTTACAATATATATAAATGCGGATGCAATAAATACAAGTGCGGAAGTAATAAATTAAAATACTTTTAAGAAAAGACTTGTTGCGGTGGCAGCAAGTCTTTTTGCGGAGCAAAAGTTTCTTTATGCGGGTGTTGTATTTTTAAATGAGGATTGCTCTTGTAGGGTTGCGGCGAGGTTATTTCTTGGCTCTTTTAAATTCGATTCCGCTGATTTGCGCATATTCTGGGCTAGTTGCACCAAATAAAGATTTTACGTATTTTTTAACTTCTAATGCTATGTCAACTATTCCTGTATCGGCACCATATATTGTTTTGTCACGCTTAATTCTGGAGTTGTTTATTTTAGTGTATGCTGTTGCTACTTCGCTATTTTTAGTTGTTAAAGTATTTATTTTGGCTGTAACGGTTGCTGTTTTTAGTTCATTTTCGTTTGGTGCGTAACTTGTTTCGGTTAATAAAACAGAGTTTAAACCTGCTAAATGCTGAATTTGTTGGTCGTAGGATTGTTGACTTGATGAAATTGTTGTTGGTGCAGGTATATTTGGGTCAATGGGTGCTGAAATTATTGAGGCTCTTTTACCTTGCATTTTGCGGTTAAAACCTTTTGCATCTTTGATTTTTTCGGGGGTTGCATCGGTTGCTTCAAGTGCATTGGTTAATCTGGTGGAAAGACTTTTAACTGTGCTAAACTCGGTAAAACGTTCGTTTATTTTGTTGTTGAATGCGGTGTTGTCGGTTACTACTGTTCCGATATCTGATTGACCAGCTGCGTGCAAAGCTATGAGACTTGGAAGTTTTAAAATTGTTTTGGAGGGGTTGTACGGAGCGCCGTACCCTGTTACAAATGAAATTAATTGTTGAAAATTTGAAATGTTTTTTGCGTGTCCTGTTTCGCTTGTTGAAGCCATATTTTAGGTTTTAAAATTTATTAAAGTAGAACGTAAAAATGAAAACAATATTTTGTAAAATTAGAAGCTTTTTGTGAAATATTATTTTACTTTTTTTATTTTTAACTCTTTTATTTTAATTAGTTACAGATAAAACCAAATGAGTTTAAGTGTTTGCTACTTTTTATTGGATTGTTTTTCTTGCGAAAGGGAAATGTTAATTTGGTTGATTTAACTGCATTTCTTCTAACCGCTTTTAGCTGTAGTAGTTATTTTTCACTCGTTTATTTTTCGTATAAATCAGTTGTTTTTAATAATATTTCTGAATAATTAAATATTTCGTCCAAAGTTCCGATTTCAAATTTCGTTTCTTTTTTGTTTTCGTCTAAAGTTCCAATATATTTTTTCCCACCATTTAGATAAAGTCTGCAAATTGCTTTTCTGTTATTGTCGTCAAGAAATATTGCAAAATATGATTGAGCATCACGATATGTAACTCTTGTTGCTGGAACTTTTTGGCGCAAAATAGTTTTTACTATTAAAAATGCTTCGAGTTCTTCTTCGGTTGTGTTTATTTTGCTAATGTCTTCAAGATTTTGTTCAGCAGAAATTTCATTTTCTACTTTATTTTTTTCGTCCTCTTTTGATAATGCAGTTTTTAAACGTTCAGTAATTAAATCGCTAATGTAATGTTGAATAGATTTTTTAGTCAATTCTGTGAATTGCTCCAAAACTTTTGCAGTTACAACACTTGGATAAACTTGTTTTGCAAAATGTTTTACAAATTCTGGAGTTGGTTCTGTAAGTTCTTTATTTAGTAAATGTTTTAATTCATTCATAAATTTCATTTCGCTTGCTGTATTTACGATGCTTTCAGCATCGAAATTCGCTTTATGAAATTTTTTCAATTCTTCAATTTGGTTGTCTTTAATTTCAGTTATGTTAAACTCCAAAAATGGTTTTTCGTCCATTTTATTTGGCGCAACCAAATCAGAATAAAATCTGTAAACAATTCCGTTTGTTAGTAAACCAAATTTAGCTTTAGAAACGTGGAAATATCTTAACAATTGTCCGTCATGAACATTTAAGTTTTGACGCCAATCTTTACATTCTACTAAAATTGTTGGTTGACCATCTTTAAAGATTGCATAATCAATTTTTTCACCTTTTTTTATTCCAATATCTGCAATAAATTCAGGAACAACTTCCAATGGATTAAAAACGTCATAACCTAAACTTTGAAGAAAAGGCATTACAAAAGCATTTTTTGTTGCCTCTTCTGTTTGGATACTTTCTTTGTGTTTTGTTCTGTCTGCGATTAATTTAAGTTGGTCTTTTAAATCCATTTTTTATATTTTTTTTGGTTTATTTTCTTGTTTTTTAGTATTTTGAGCTTAGTTTAGATACTATTATAGCTAATGTTTGGTAGCTTTAAGATGTGGCGAACTACGTAACCGCATATTTTCTACTAAGATAATATTTCTTGCGAAAGAAAAACGTGAATTTGCAACAAAAGTTACAATTGCGAGAAACCACCTTGCGTGCAGTTTCTATGTAATTTCTATTGTTTGTAAATTGTATTTCTTTGCAAGTTTTAAATCTATTTCTACAATGATATTGCTAATAATTTTATTTATAATTGATAATTGTTCAAAAGTGTAAAATAATTTTTTCCCAACTGAATTTTGATACATTTCGAATTCATTCGCTAGTTCGGTTGTAATTACACCTCTGTTATGGACTATCAAATTTCTTTCTTTTATTATTTGATTAAAATCATTTTCATTATTGATATCTTCAAATAATTTAATTTTAAGTTTAGTGTTAAAATATTTTTTTATCTGTTCAATACTTCCATAAAATAATTGCTTTATTTTCTTCTCGGTCAAATCTAATATCAAATCTTCCATTGTTTCAAATTCGAGAATGTATTCATATGTTGTAGATTCATTTGATTTCAATATTTCTGGTCTAATTTTAACTACTTCGCTTAAAACATCTTTGAAATAACACAGAGCATTATCTGTTAATCTAGTAAATGCCATTTGCCCAAAATATTCTTCGTAAGTTCCAACTTCAAATATTTTATTTGATGATTCAGACTCCATATGAGAAATGAAATTTTTCATAACCTTATTATTGTCATCTTTTCTGAACATTTCAACTAAATGTTGTTTGAAATCATTTTTTTCAGGATGTTCGGCTAATAAAATAAATATGATGAAAAATTCAAGTTGTCCACTTTCTTTTATAAATGTCCTGTAAGAATTTGTACTAAAAAACGGGATTTTTACGCCATTTGTGTTTTCGAAATAATCATTATTTGTTAACTCCATTTTTATAATTTGTATTTTCAGGTTTTTGGGAAAATTACGCACAACTCATATAAACACAAAACAAACTTTCAACATAACCCCATTTTAAGTAAATTGGCTAAGGTTTATTTCACTTGTATTCATTTTCAAATGTAATAATTATTTAATTATATTAATGCAATGTTTTATGATAAAAATAGTGTTTAGTGGTGATTTTATTTATTAAATCAAAATAAAATATAGGTTAATCACTATAAAAAAAGATGAATAGACATTGTTTAAAAAAGTAATTTATAGTTTACTAAATAAATTTATTGTTTTTAGCTTTTTGAATGGCTTCCAATCGGTTGTGAACCTTGAGCTTGTTATAACAGTTTTCAACGTGTTTGCGAATTGTACCTTCCGATAAAAAGAGGTTTTCGGCAATGGCTTTGTATTTTAATCCTTTGCTTAATTGATCTAAAACTTCAATTTCACGGGTGGTTAAATTAATTTCTTCTTTTGGAATTGCAGTTTCAAAATTAATTGGATTTCGAAATAACTTTAACGTTTTCATTGCAATGCTCGGAGTCATTGAAGCTCCTCCGTTCATTGTTTCTATAATGCCTTGTTGTAAATCGCGTGGGTTTACTTCTTTTAATAAATAACCATCGGCACCTGCTTTTATGGCATTAAAAATGTTCTCATCGTTGTCAAAAACGGTTAGCATTATAATTTTTATTTGAGGGTATTTTTGTTTTATAATTTCGGTGGCTTCAATACCATTCATTTTTGGCATTTCAATATCCATCAAAATCAAATCAATATTGTGGTTTTTTTCGAGTTTTTCTATTACATCTTCGCCATTTATTGCCGTAAATTTTAACGTAAAATCATCAAACAAAGATAGTTTTTCATTCGTAGCGTGAATTAAAAAGGAGTTGTCGTCAACAATGGCTAGTTTTATCATTTTTTTTAAGTTACTAAGATTTTAAGATACTGAGTTACTAAGTTTTTTTTAGATTTTTATTGAAATTTTAGTTCCTTGATTCAATTGAGAAACTATTTCAAATGTTCCACCAATTTCTTCAATTCGTTTTTGCATATTGTTTAATCCGTTGCCGTTTACAATTTCATTTTTATCAAAACCTTTTCCGTTATCGGCAATTTCAATGACAATTTTATTTTCCGTATTTTTAATATTAACTAATATTTCAGTAGCGTTTGCATATTTTAAAGCGTTGTTAACCGCTTCTTGAATGGTTCTATAAATGTTCATTCCTGCAATAGACGTTAATTTTGTAGCATCTAAACTATTCTCTATTGTGAATTTAAAATCGATATTTTCAGTTGCTTCATTTGCTTTTTCAATAAAATTTAAAATTCGACTTCGTAATTCTTCAAAACTAATTTCGTTGCTGTTCATTGCCCAAATGGTGTCGCGAAGTTCAACAATTGTATCTTTAGTAAAGTCAGAAATTTTGGTGAGTTTGTTGCCCAATTTAGTATTTTCAACTTCGGGTGCAAATTTTGCCGTTTCCACTGATGAGATTATGAACGTTAGTTGTGCCCCAATATTATCGTGCAAATCTTTGGAAATTGCCAAGCGCTGACTTTGCAATTTGTTTTGTGTTTCTATTTGATTTATGGCTTGTTTTAATTCAAAAGCTTGAGTTTGTTGCTTGTTTTTGAGTTTTTGTTGACGGTAAATTAAAAAACCAATTAAACCAATTAGCAAAGATAAAATTAGTAAACCTAAAATAAGTTGGTTTCTTTTTTTGGCTTCGGCTTCTTTTTGAATTAGAAGTTTTTCTTTTTTTGCGGTTTGGTATTTGGTTTCTAGTTCAATCGTTTTTTTTTGGACTTCCAAATTGTTTTGTTTTTGATTTAAATTCAAAAATTTAATTTGATAAAAAGAAACGCTATCATTCTGTCTCAAATATGAACATACTGGAATTAATAGTTTATATGCTATAATTAGATTTTTAAAATCTTTTTGAAATTCAAAGTGATTTTTTAATTCTATCAATAGCATTTTTGATTCTTTATATTTTTCAGCTCTATTTAGTGCATCAATATCATTAAATTTCATTTGGTAATCTATTTTGCCAAAATTTACTTCTTTCCTATTTTGTTTAGATTCTTCAAAATATTTTTTTGACTCTAGATATTTTTTTTGCTCAGATTTTATAACCCCAATATTATTTAATGCTTTTGAAAGAAATAATTTATTTCCAGTTTCTAAACAAGTTAATCTGCCTTTTTCATACATTTTAAGGGCATTCAATGTATCTTTGAGACCAAGATATATATTTCCTTTATTTATATACATTGGGCAAAGAGTTGGAATAGATTTGATATTTTCAAAATACTCAATAGCTTGTTGACTGTAAGATAAAGCTTTTTTAAAATCTTTCAAATCTAGAAGTAATGCTGACATAGCATTTTTAATTGTATTTTTTATTTTTTCATCATTTGTTTGGTTAACATAATTTAATGCAATGAGGTAATTTTTCATTGATAAATCATATTTGTACTGATAATTATAAACCATTGCTATTCCAGCATAAGTTTTAGATAACCCTAAAATATCTTTTTTTATTTTTCTTATTATAAGAACTTTATTGTAATATTTCAAACATTCATCATAATCCCCTTTTTTTAAATAAACTGCACCTAAATCGCCATATACTTGGGCAATAATAGTAGAGTCACCAACTTTTGATGATTCTAAAATTGCTTTATTTCCATACACCAATGCCGAATCAATTGAAATATTAGAATAATACCAAGTTAAATCAGAATAAATGGTAGCCGTTTTTTTAGCATCTGGTTTTGATTTTAGCTCAATTTTCAATTTGTCGATCAAGTCTTGAGCATTTTGTGAATAACTTAAAAGTTGAAAACTTAAAATTAAAAGTGTAATTATTTTTTTCATATTTCAATTTTTATAAAAGTCCCAGTATTAAGTTCAGAAACTATTTCAAATGTTCCACCAATTTCGTCAATTCGTTTTTGCATATTCGTTAATCCGTTACCATTTACCATTTTATTTTTATCAAAACCTTTTCCGTTATCGGCAATTTCAATGACAATTTTATTTTCCGTATTTTTAATGTCAACTAATATTTCAGTAGCGTTTGCATATTTCAAAGCATTATTCACAGCCTCTTGAATGGTTCTATAAATGTTCATTCCTGCAATAGACGTTAATTTTGTAGCATCCAAACTATTCTCTATTGTAAATTTAAAATCGATATTTTCAGTTGCTTCATTTGCTTTTTCAATGAAATTTAAAATGCGACTTCGTAATTCTTCAAAACTAATTTCGTTGCTGTTCATTGCCCAAATCGTGTCACGAAGCTCCACAATCGTGTCTTTAGTAAAGTCAGAAATTTTGGTGAGTTTGTTGCCCAATTTAGT
Organism: Flavobacteriales bacterium; assembly: GCA_038204955.1. Lineage (GTDB taxonomy): Bacteria > Bacteroidota > Bacteroidia > Flavobacteriales > Flavobacteriaceae > Flavobacterium. The sequence goes on along the minus strand of JBBRCJ010000017.1, from coordinate 16,445 downwards.
GTTTTCAATTTCGGGTGCAAATTTTGCCGTTTCCACTGATGAGATTATGAACGTTAATTGTGCCCCAATATTATCGTGCAAATCTTTGGAAATTGCCAAGCGCTGACTTTGCAATTTGTTTTGAGTTTCTATTTGATTTATGGCTTGTTTTAATTCAAAAGCTTGGGTTTGTTGCTTGTTTTTGAGTTTTTGTTGACGGTAAATTAAAAAACCTAAAAGCGCAATAAAAAAAGTACTTATTGCTAAAATTAAAATGATTGTATTTCGTTTTTTTGCTTCGGCTTCTTTTTCGAGCAATAATTTTTCTTTTTTGGCGGTTTGGTATTTGGTTTCGTAAACAGCAATTTGTTTGGCATTTTTTTCTGAAAAATTACTTTTTACGATTTCAATAAATTCTCGATTATAAATTTCGCCTTGTTTTATATTTCCTAACATATAATAAGTCTGCGATGAATATTGATAAAAATCTGCCGAAAAGTTTTTTAAATCTGGATTTTTATTCAAAATGATTTCAACTTTTTTCGAATATTCTAATGCTTTATTTGGCATATTCAATTCATTATTTGCTGCAATTAATCCCGAATAATTTTGCAAGTCATTTCTAGGTGTTCGACTTTCGTTTATTAAACCGGTTTCATAAAACGGAATGGATTCTTTAAATTTTCCTTGCGATTGTAAAACGTTACCCAGGTTTTCTTGTAATTTATAAAAATTTACATCGTCATTTGCATTTTTTGCAATTAGAATCCCTTTTTTATAAGTTGCGACAGCCAAATCTAATTTATCTAGCATTTTATAACAAATTCCAATGTTATTTAGTGATGATGCTTGATCTTTCATCGCATTGTCTTTTAATCGTAAAGCGTATGCTTTTTGATGAAATGCCAACGCTTTGTTGTTCAAATCTAACTCTTGATAAATAAGTCCAATATTATTGTAGCAAATAGAAACCTTAATTTGGTCTGCAACTGGCAATACGTCGTTAATTTTTAATGTTCTAAAAAAATAAGATAAAGCCTCGTTGTAGTTGCCTTTGTTGTAATGATACATGCCAATATTATTCAAACTTCTAACTTGAATGTTCTTAAATTTCCCTTTTATCCCTAAACTTAATGCTTTGTTAAAATAATAAAATGCCGAATCCGATTTGCCCGAAACATCCATTAAAATCCCATTAATATTTGTGGTTTCAGCTAACCCGTAAACAAGATTTTTTTCAAGTGCAATTTTTTTTGATTGATTCAGTATGTTTTGCGCTTTGTTTGCATCATTAAAAACAAAATGAAAAGCAATTTTGTTAAGTACTTTAATTTTAATAGAATCGTTTTTGGTAGTCTTAGTAATTTTATACAAACTATCAATTTGTACTTCGGTTTGAGAAAAAATTTTATTCGAGACCACTAAAATAAATATAAAATAAAATAGTTTTTTTATCATTTGAATAAATTTAAAAAGAATCGGCAAGTCCATTATCCACCAATTTTTCAATTAGTTCGTTTTGTAAATTTAACATTTTTTTATCAATTACAACTCTTGAATTTTGCAATTTAATTTTTAATTCCTCTGAAAGTTGAATTGCACCGCTTTGTTTGTTTTGAATTGAAACTAATTCTGAAATTATAGTATTCAAATTTAAAATTTCTTCTCGATGCTGTGCTTTTATTTTATAATTTTCTTTAAACAAAAAATAAAAACAAACTAATAAAATAAAAACGGTAACTATTAAAAGTAAATTCATTTTAGAATGATTAAAAATTAAAGAAAACCTTTCCAAACTGAAATTATTTAAAACAACAATTTGAAAAGGATACAACTTAAAAACTATTCAACAGCAAACTACTACCTAAACTGTTTGAATGTAACAAGACAAATTTATAACAGGATTATGAATTTAAAAATACGCAGAAATACGTATTTTTTAAAAAAGTATTTCGGGATATTTATGTGTGAAGTTGATAATTTTTGACTCTAAATTCTTTAAAAATTGAAAGTGACTTTCTGAATTTGGATTTAATGACCGATGGGAAATTGCTTTTTGAATTGAGTCTATTTCTTTGAAAATCAAGCTGGTTTCTTCTGAAAAATAAGTATCAGAAAAACGGTTCCAAATATAATCAATAGCGGTTTCGTTTGGATGTAACATATCATTTGCATAAAAACGATAATCTCGAAGTTCGTCCATCATTATTTCGTACGAAGGAAAATAATTTAGGATTTGCAATTTAGGATTTAGGATTTTTTGAAGTCCAGAAATCAAATTGGCTTTACTTTGATTGTTCTCTACAAAACCGTCTTTTATATGTCGGACTGGTGAAATGGTGAAAATTAAATTGCAATTTGGATTTACTTTTTTAACGAAATCAATTGTATTTTGTATCGATTTTTCGATGGTTTCAACCGATAACAATTCTTTTAAAAATTGATTTTGAGGTACTTTATGACAATTTGCAACTAGTTTATTTGAACTAATTTCTTTGTAAATCCAACTTGTTCCAAATGTTATTATTAAGTCGGTTGCTTCAAGAAGTTGGGTTTTAAAATTGGCTAAAATGAGGTTTAAATTAGCAATCAATTCGACTTTTTTTTCGCAATTCAAATCAGAATGTACTTCGTAACATTTCCATAAATTATCGTGAAAAAAAATATCGTTTTCAGTAAAATAAATTCCATTTAATGCCCGTGAAATCAAATTTTCTATTGAAACTGGATTAAAAATTATCCCAAACGGATTAACTGAATTTTGAAATTTAAAATACTCAAATTTTTTACCAATATTTTCAGAAAAACAAGAGCCTAATAAAACAATTTTAGAATTGTAATTGATTTGGTTTGGGCTTTTTTGGATTGGAATTTTAGTAAAAAAGTTCATAAAATTTAAGATTTTTGAGTAACGATTTATAATTTTTGAAGTTGGCAAATCTTAAATCAACAATCAAAATTCGACATTCTTAAATTTAAAATCCTTCAATGCTTACATTTATTAAAAATTCTTGGATTTCTTCTTCACTTGGCGGATTTGGAATTAAAAAAGTTACTTCTTCGTCATAATTTATTCCTTTAAAATAACCAAGTTGGGCAATAAATTGTTTGTCAATAAACTCTTCTTTAAAAATTGATTTTGCCTTTTCAGATATTTCTTTAACCGAAAAATGAAACTTAATGATAAAATATAAATCTACATAATCTTTCCATTTTGCTCGTCTTCCTAAAGCAAACGCTTTCATTGCAGCAAGTGTCAACAAATCGGGCATTTTTAAATAATTTACAAAACTAGATTCTAAAGGAACTTGATATGGAAATGAGAAAAAAGTAATTTTCACTCCATTCGACAACATATTTATTTGATTATAATCTGCAAACGAAACTTTGTAATCTAACGTATTTAATTTTGAGTAAATATCTTTTTTACGAATGTTTTTTTCTTTAAACAAATCAAAATCAATAGATTCTCTATGCCCAATATGTAAAGCAATCGCAGTGCCACCAACCAAATAATATTCTCTTTTAAATTGAGATAAAACAGGAAGTAATTCTTTTTGCTCTGTGCTTAAAATTTCAAGATGCATATTTGTAGACTATTCGTTCTAAAAGGCTGAACATTTCTGGCATATAATTGCCAATTTTCCTGTCGGTTGTGGCTTCGTAAACTAGTTTTAATTCCTGAAAACCAATAATTTTAATTAACTCTTTTACATCTTCCAAAGTGCCGTAATTAAAAATAAACTCCACTAAAACCTCGTTTCCAATGTCTTGTATTTTATCTTTTTTGATGTACCAAAAAAGGTGTTTATTTTTTTCTATGAATTCGGCTCGAGTCAAATTATTTATGATTTAAAAATTACAATTTACGAATTTTAATTGGTTTTCAAACTTTCTTTAGCTGCTTTTTTTGCTTCCTTTTCAGCTTTTTTTGCTGCTTCCTTTGCCGATTTTTCGGCTTCTTTCGTTGATTTTTCAGCAACTTTCTCCGCTTTTTTTGCTTCGTTTTCTTTTTTAGTGGCTTCAATTTTTGCTTTTTGTTCTTCTATCGAACTTTTAAATTTTGCCACTTTTTCTGAAGAGTCATTATTTTTGGAATTATTTTTTTCAATTTTAGATTCCAATTTAGCTATCTTTTTTTCTAATTTTTTAGATTTATCTTCATCATTAGAAGAACTTAAATCATTTTTTAATTCCGTAATATCCGATTCGATTTCTTTGTTTTTGGAATTGGTTTTTTTAATTCTTTTCTCTTCTTTTAATAATAATGATTCGGTTGTAACTTGTCGGCTTTGCATTTGCATCATATATCGCAATTGATCTTGTTGCATTTGCATTTGTCTTTGTTGTGCCCACATTTGATTATTTTGTTGCATCATTCTTTGCTGGTTCATTGCTTGATTATTATAATTGTTAAAACCTTGTCCAAAAAATGTTATGGATACAAATAATAATACAAATGTTATAGTTGTTTTCATTTTTTTAATTTATAAAGTCAATTGCATTTTTCAAAGCCTCATTAATTCCACCAATATTTTTCCCTTTTCCGGATGCGAAAAAAGGTTGTCCACCACCATTACCATCAATATATTTACCCAATTCTTTTATTACAATATTGGCATTTAAGTTTTTTTCAGCTACTAACTCTTTTGAAATATAGCAATGAATATTTGGTAAATTATCTTCAATTGATGCTAAAACTACAAATGTATTTGGCTTTGCCATTCCGATGGCTTGAGCTAAATCTTTAGTTGCGTTCATTGATAAATTGACTTGTTTTACTAAAAGATTAACCCCGTTTATAAGTTGAAATTCAGTAATTAAATTATTTTTTAACCCTTCAATTTTTTCTTTTACTAATTGCTCTAATTCTTTTTTTAATTTATTATTATCCTCTTGTAATGCTATTACTGATTTTAAAATATCTTGCGGATTTTTTAGCGTTTCTTTAATTTCAGATAACGTATTTTCCTGGTTTTGATAGAAATTTTTTACAGCATCGCCAGTAATTGCTTCAACTCTACGAATTCCTGCCGCAACCGCTCCTTCTGAAATGATCTTGAAGTGCCAAATTTCTGCTGTATTTTTAATGTGAATTCCTCCACACAATTCTTTGCTTTCGCCAAATTCTATCATCCTAACCGAATCACCATATTTTTCACCAAACAATGCCATTGCACCTTTGTCTAATGCTTCTTTTATTGGAATATTTCGGTGTTCAACCAGTTGCAATTGTGCTTCTATTTGTTGATTTACTAAAAGTTCTACTTGTTTTATTTCATCATCAGAAACTTTGCTATAATGAGAAAAATCAAAACGTAAATTATTTGAATTTACTAACGATCCTTTTTGCTCCACATGTGTGCCTAAAACGTTGCGTAACGCCAAGTGCATTAAATGGGTAGCTGAATGGTTTTTTGAGGTTGCAATTCGCAAGTTGGTGTTTACTTTTGCTATGAAATTTGCATCTAAATTTTCAGGAAGTTGTTTTGCGAAATGCAAAATCAGGTTATTTTCTTTCTTGGTATCGATAATTTGAATTGTTTCATTCGCTGAAACCAGACTTCCTTTGTCGCCAACTTGTCCTCCGCCTTCTGGATAAAATGGTGTGTTGTTTAACACTATTTGATATAAAATTCCATCTTTTTTAGAATCTACTTTTCTAATTCGAGTGATTTTCACTTCGTTTTCAACTTTATCATACCCAACAAAAGTTTCTACATTTCCTGGAATTAAAACTGACCAATCTTCGGTGGAGACTTCTGAAGCAGCACGAGAACGCGACTTTTGGGCTTGCATCGCTTTTTCGAAATCAACTTCGTTAAAAGTCATTCCTTTTTCTTTTAAAATCAATGCCGTTAAATCTTTTGGAAAACCGAAAGTATCGTATAATTCAAATGCTTTTTCGCCTGAAACTTCATTGTTTTTTGTTTCAGAAATTACTTTGTCTAAAAGTTGTAAACCTAAATCTAATGTTCGTAAAAACGAGGCTTCTTCCTCGCGAATTACGTTGGTTACAAGTGTTTGTTGGGCTTTTATTTCTGGGAAAAATTCACCCATTTGGTTCGCCAAAACTTCCACTAATTTATTGATAAAAGGCTCTTTGGTATTTAAAAAAGTAAATCCGTAACGAATGGCTCTACGCAAAATTCTACGAATAACGTAACCTGCGCCTGTGTTGGATGGCAATTGTCCATCGGCAATTGCGAATGCAACTGCACGAACATGATCGACTATAACTCGAATTGCAATGTTGGTTTTCTCCTCGACTGCGCTCGGAGTGACAGTATTGCCTAAATATTTATATCCTGTTATTTCTTCAACTTTTGCAATTAGTGGTGTAAAAACATCAGTATCGTAATTGGAAGTTACACCTTGCAAAGCCATACATAATCGCTCGAAACCCATACCCGTATCAACATGTTGCGCAGGAAGTTTTTCTAAAGAACCATCGGCTTTTCGATTGAATTCCATAAAAACATTATTCCAAATTTCGACTACTTGTGGATGGTCATTGTTGACTAAACTTTTGCCGGAAACTAGTGCTTTTTCTTCCGGAGTTCGAATATCAACATGAATTTCGGAACACGGCCCACACGGACCTTGGTCGCCCATTTCCCAAAAATTATCTTTTTTGTTGCCTAAAATGATGCGGTCTTCGTCGATTAAACCTTTCCAAATGTCCCACGCTTCTTGGTCGAAAGGTACATTGTCTTCTTTGGAGCCTTCAAAAACGGAAACGTAAAGGTTTTCTTTAGGTATTTTATATACTTCGGTCAACAATTCCCAAGCCCACGGAATGGCTTCTTTTTTAAAATAATCGCCAAACGACCAGTTGCCTAGCATTTCGAACATAGTGTGGTGATAGGTATCGAAGCCTACATCTTCTAAATCGTTGTGTTTTCCGGATACGCGCAAGCATTTTTGGGTATCGGCAATTCGGTTGCTTTTTGGGATTCCGTTGCCTAAAAAATATTCTTTAAACTGCGCCATTCCTGAGTTGTTGAACATTAGGGTTGGGTCGTCTTTTAAAACTATTGGTGCCGATGGAACAATTAAATGCCCTTTGGATTCAAAAAATTGTAGAAATTGCTTGCGAATGTCTTGTGATTTCATTTTTAGTGTTAGTTTTTATTTGGACTTTTTTTGCCACAATGGCAAGAAGTCACAAAGTTTTCCTTGCAATTTTTTTAATTTTGCAAGAGTTTTGAAATATTATAATCAAACTTAATAAATAAAAGACCCAAATTTTGTCATTTAGTCCCGATGGGAACGGCATCCCTCGCTTTTTTAGAGCGAGGATAGAGTGGACAGCGGGAACGATGTTTTTTAAAAATGCCAAATGCTGCTGCTACTGAAATTATTCAGCATAAATCCTGAAAAAAATAAATCGCATTGGTATTGAAACATTTCTTAAATTTGTGAGTCTAATACTTTAATGCACAAAAATAGTATAAATAAGTAAATGGCGAAAGTAAAATATTATTACGACTCGGAAAACTTGGCTTATCGAAAAATTAAGCCTCAAAAAAGACGAAAATTTGGATTTTTAATACTTTTTTTAATAGCGTCGGCTTTGTTTGGTTTTTTGTGTTTGGTGCTTTTAATGAATACTTCGTTTTTTAGTACCCCAAAAGATAGAATTCAAGGTCGCGAGATTGAAAATTTGAAGTTGAATTATGCACTTTTAAATAAAAAAATTGAGACTATTTCGGAGGTTTTAAACGATGTTGAAGATAGAGATAATAACTTGTATAGAGTGTACTTTAATACTGCGGCAATAAGTGAAGAAGATCGAAAAGCCGGGTTTGGAGGTGCAAATAGATATAAGGAATTATTAGGCTTTAACAATTCCGATTTAGTTTTAAGTACTTCAAAAAAGGTCGATGTTTTGTCAAAAGAATTGGCAATTCAATCGAAATCGTTAGACGAAATTTTGAAAATGGCTAAGGCAAAAGATAAATTATTAGCTGCAATTCCGGCAATTCAACCTGTGAAAAATGAAGATTTGAAGCATATGGCATCAGGCTTTGGTTATAGAACAGATCCGTTTACAAAAGCGAGAAAAATGCACGAGGGAATGGATTTTACCGCACCACAAGGTACTGCTATTTATGCCACGGGTGACGGAATAGTTAAAAATGCAGATGCAACAGCTTCTGGATATGGAAATCATATTGTAATTGAACACGGTTTTGGATATGAAACCTTATACGGTCATTTAAGCAGATACAATTGCCAAGCTGGACAGCGTGTTAAGCGTGGTGATATTATAGGATTTGTAGGAAGTACTGGTAGGAGCGAGGCACCACATTTGCATTATGAAGTACATAAAGATGGCGCAATAGTGAACCCGATAAATTTTTATTATGCTAACATTTCTGCTGCTGAATATGTAGCAATTGCTAAAGTGGCCGGACAGGAGAATCAATCTTTGGATTAATTTTAAAGTTTAGATTGAAGGTCTTAGGAAATAATTTTTATTTAATACTTTATAGAAAAACAATGCACGTAGAATTATCAGCAGAAAAGTTATACTTTAGTATAGGCGAATTAGCCAAAGCATTTGATGTTAACGCTTCTTTGATTCGTTTTTGGGATAAAGAATTTGACATTTTAAAACCTAAAAAAAATGCTAAAGGAAACCGTCAGTTTACCCAAGAGGATGTTAAAAATTTAAAATTAATCTATCATTTAGTAAAAGAACGTGGTTTTACGTTGGATGGAGCTAGAACGCATTTAAAAGAAGGACAAAAAAAGACTTTGGATAAATTTGAAATTATTTCAAAATTGGAATCGGTAAAAGCACAATTGTTGCAATTAAAAAACGGAATTTAATTTTTTTTGTAACTTTTAATGAACAACAACGTATAACCTATATGAATCTAACTAATTAAAAAAACAAATAAAATGAACAAATTTTTGCCTTGGATTATCGGAATTGGAGTGATTGCAATTGCAGCCTTCTGGATTGTTGGAATTAAAAATACAGGTTTGCAAAAAAATCAAGCTTTAAACAAAGAATGGGGAAATGTTGAAACAGCTTATCAACGACGGAATGATTTAATTGATAATTTGGTAAAAACCGTAAAAGGAGCAGCCGATTTTGAAAAAGGAACTTTAACAGCAGTAATTGAAGCTCGTGCAAGTGCTACCAAAGTAACTATTGACCCAAGTAACATTACACCAGAACAATTGCAACAATTTAACCAAGCGCAAAGTGGTGTAACTTCTTCTTTATCAAAACTATTGGTTTCGGTTGAGGCATATCCTCAATTGCGAAGTAATGATAATTTTTTAAAATTACAAGACGAATTAGCTAGTACCGAAAACCAAATTTTGACTGCTAGAACTCGTTTTAATGAAGCAACTCAAGATTATAATGGGTACGTAATGGCAATTCCGAACAGTTGGTTTTTAGGTCAATACAAAGAAAAACCTTATTTTAAATCGGTGGCTGGAGCAGAAAAAGCACCTGAAGTTAAATTTTAGAAGCCCTTAACCCCCGAAGGGAGAATATAAACCGTTGAATAATGATAACATATAAATTCTATACGTTAAAATTCAGACTAATGAATTTTAATAAATTGGAACTTATTTGGTATTCGAACTTAGTAATTTAAAAAAGTTATGTCTAAAGTTGAAGATTTTTTAACGAAATCAGAAGAGCAAGCGATTGTTGAAGCAATTGTTTTGGCAGAGAAAGATACGTCGGGCGAAATACGGATTCATCTAGAAAAAAAGACCGATAAACTACATTTCGATAGAGCTACTGATGTTTTTAATTCACTTGAAATGTACAAAACCAAGGATAGAAATGGCGTATTAATTTATGTTGCCGTAAAAGATAAAAATTTTATAATTTGTGGTGATCAAGGAATTGACCAAAAAGTGCCAAATGATTTCTGGGAAAGTACCAAAGCAGTCATTCAAAATCAATTTAAAATTGGAAATTTTGCTCAAGGATTAATAGACGGAATTACTAAAGCAGGCGAACAATTAAAACATCATTTTCCGTATCAATCAGATGATTCTAACGAGTTGTCAAATGAAATATCCATAGGATGAAAAACAAAAAAGCACATTTTCTTTCTTTTCTATTAATTGCTATTTTACTTCCACAGATTGGTTTTTCGCAATTTCAAATTCCTAAAAAGCCTAGTTTTCAAACTTCAGTTTACGATTATGCTAATTTATTATCTGAAACTGAAAAAGCAGATTTGGAACAAAAGCTAATTAAATATTCTGATTCTACTTCAACCCAAATTGTTGTTATTACCGAAGAAACCATTAATGGCGAAGACATTGGAATATTAACTCCAAAATGGGCTACTCAATGGGGAATTGGCGATAAAGATAAAGACAACGGAATTTTAATTTTGGTTGCTAAACAAGAACGAAAAATTTGGATTTCTCCGGGTTATGGTGCCGAAGTGCAATTGGTTGCAGGAATAAATGGTGAAATAATAAGAAAAGTAATAAAACCTCGATTTAAAGAAGGTAATTATTATGCAGGTTTAGATGATGGAACGAATGCCATTTACAAAGTTTTACAAGGCAAATATAAAGGAGTTCGCCAAGATGATTCAACAGGGAATCTTCCAGTTGGAGCAATAGTCTTTATAGTCTTTTTTATACTCCTAATTATTTTCAGAAGCCGAAATGGCGGCGGAGGCGGCGGACTTTTAGACGCTATAGTGTTAAGTAGCCTTGGTCGGGGCGGTTTTGGTGGCGGTAGCTCTTTTGGGGGTGGTTCATCAGGCGGTGGTGGTTTTGGTGGCGGATTTGGTGGTGGTGGATTTTCTGGAGGCGGCGCTGGTGGGGATTGGTAGATTTCAGTATTCGGTTTGCAGATATAAAAAGATGGATTTATAAATCACCGTACTTTTGAGCGAAGCACGAATTTATGCAACAACTTAGGAAAAAACAGTTTTAAATAGATACCCAACACTTCTTTACCACCAATATAAACCTCAAACTTATCATTTTCAATAGCTTTGACTAATTTTTTCACAAAAACAAGTACTGGCATTCCGTTTTTGGTAGCAGTATCATCGTGGTTTTGAGCAGTTCCATTACCTGTTAAAGCATTTTTTGACACATTGGTTTGAATAAAACCAGGGCAAATTAAAGTCACTTTAATTCTGTCTTTTTCGTGTTCCATTCTCAAAACATCAAAAAAGCCGTGTAGTGCATGTTTGGCGCCACAATAGCCTGAACGAAAAGGCGAACCAAATTTCCCCATCAAACTGGTAATGGTAACAAAATGCCCCGATCGATTTTCAATAAAATGAGGCAAAAGTGCTTTTGAAAGCGCAACAGTTCCTAAATAATCAACTTCTATAAGTTTTTTATCGACTTCAAAATCGGTTTCTGCAATTAACGATCTTTGGCTCACGCCTCCATTGTTGATTAAAACATCAATTTTTCCAAAAAAAGAAATGGCTTTTTCAGCATTGCACTTTGCATTATCAAAATCGACTAAATCAAAAGGTAAAATTTCAACAAATGCCGATTTGCAGTTCGATTTCACTTTTTGTAAAGCTTCAATTTTTCTGCCAGAGAGTATCAATTTGCAATTTTTTGTCGCTAATTCGTATGCTAAAGCCTCACCAATGCCACTTGATGCTCCAGTAATCCAAACTATTTTGTTATTAATTTCCATTTTCAAATATAAAAAAATCCGAAACGTAAATTTCGGATTTTAAATGTTTTATTTTTCTCTAATATAAATATCTATCGGAACCCCTGAAAAATCCCAATGTTCTCTAATTTTATTTTCCAAAAATCGCTTATAAGGTTCTTTTACATATTGAGGCATATTGGCAAAAAATACAAACTGTGGCGTAGGAGTAGGCAATTGCATACAATATTTAATTTTTACAAATTTTCCTTTTAATGCTGGCGGTGGCATATTTTCAATAATTTTCAACATGTGATCGTTGAATTTTGAAGTTGCAATTCGTTGGCTTCTGTTTTCATAAACCTTTACCGTTGCTTCCAAAGCTTTTAACAAACGTTGTTTAGTAATTGCCGATACAAATAAAATAGGTACATCAGTGAAAGGTTGTAATTGCTCTCGAATTTTAGCTTCGTAATCACGAGTGCTCATGGTTTCTTTTTCAACTAAATCCCATTTATTAACCAATATCACAACTCCTTTTCGGTTTTTTTCGGCCAACCAAAAAATGCTTTGATCTTGTCCCTCAAAACCACGCGTTGCATCAATAATTAATATGCAAACGTCGGCGTGTTCAATGGCTCGAACTGATCGCATTACTGAGTAAAACTCTAAATCTTCTTTAACTTTTGCTTTTCTTCTTATTCCCGCTGTGTCAACTAAATTAAATTCAAACCCAAAACGGTCAAATTTTGTGTCAATAGCATCCCGTGTAGTACCAGCAATATCGGTTACAATATATCGTTCTTCACCAATAAGGGCATTTATAAAACTTGATTTTCCTGCATTTGGTCGTCCAACAACTGCAAATCTAGGCAATACAATTTCTTCTTGAGTTGGTAACGGTTTTTCAGGAAAAGCGTCAATCAATGCATCCAACAAATCACCTGTTCCGCTGCCCGAAATACTTGCAAACGTAAAAAATTCGCCTAAACCTAAGTTATAAAATTCAACAGCGTCTTTTTCACGCATTGCATTATCAACCTTGTTTACAGCTAGCAAAACTGGTTTTGTAACTTTACGCAATAACTTGGCAACAGCATCATCCATTGGAGTAATGCCTTCTTCAACATCAACTACAAAAATAATTACATCGGCTTCATCAATAGCTAATTCTACTTGTTTTCTTATTTCTGCTTCAAAGATATCGTCGGAACCTCGAATGTATCCTCCAGTATCAATTACTGAAAATTCTTTTCCGTTCCATTCACTTTTACCGTAATTTCTATCACGAGTTACGCCCGAAACTGAGTCAACAATCGCTTCTCTACGTTGAATTAATCGGTTAAAAAGGGTCGATTTTCCAACATTTGGTCTTCCAACAATGGCTACAATATTACTCATGACAATTTTAGATTTCAGATTTCAGATTTTAAATTATTAAAATGATTTAGTAACACATCACAAATAATCTAATTTACAAAACTCTAATTTTTTGCAAAGGTACAACTTTTTTTTATAATTTTTTTTGAAGCCATTTCCAGCACTGCATTACAAGTCCTCGCCAAAAAGTTGCGTTTTTTTAAACAAAAAAAGTGCTTCTTTGGTCGCATTTTTTTATTTAAAAAACGTCAACTTTTCTACTCCGGGCTTTCCATTTCGGTCTGGGCTAGGGCAGAGGTAGTTTTAAGTTGATTTGAGGTTAAAAATTAAAATTTGATAATCTAAATTCAAAAATCTACAACCTGAAATCCGAAATCTTATTAATTGTATCCAAAACGTTTCAACATATTAGTGTTACTTCGCCAATTTTTATTGACTTTCACATACATTTCAATATGAATTTGTTTACCGAAAAACTTTTCTAAATCGGCTCTTGATTCTACACCAACTCGTTTTAAGGCTTCGCCTTTATGACCAATTATGATTCCTTTTTGGGTGTCACGTTCAACCATAATAACAGCACGAATTCGAATTATTTTTTCGTCTTCAATAAATTCTTCGGTTTCAATTTCTACCGAATACGGAATTTCTTTATTGTAATGCAATAAAATTTTCTCACGGATGGTTTCGTTTACAAAAAAGCGTTCGGGTTTATCGGTCAATTGATCTTTTGGATAAAAAGGTGGCGAAAGGGGTAAAAGCTCTATAATTCGAGCAAAAACCTCTGGGACATTAAAATTTTGTAATGCCGAAATAGGGAAAATTTCTGCATTTGGCACTTTTGCTGTCCAAAAAGCCACTTGCTCTTCAAGTTGTACTTGGTTTGAATTGTCAATTTTGTTTAATAAAAGTAAAACTGGAATTTTTGCGTGAATAATTTTATTAAAAAAGGCTTCGTCTTTTAATTCTTGTTCACCAATTTCGACCATATAAATTAAAATATCAGCATCTTCAAAAGCCGATTTTACAAAATTCATCATCGATTCTTGCATTTCGTAGGCAGGCTTGATAATTCCGGGAGTGTCAGAAAGTATTACTTGAAAATCATCACCGTTCACAATTCCGAGAATTCTATGTCGAGTAGTTTGGGCTTTTGAAGTAATAATTGACAATCGTTCGCCAACAAAGGCATTCATTAAAGTCGATTTACCAACGTTTGGATTTCCAATAATGTTTACAAAACCTGATTTGTGTTCCATGATGTAATTTTAAAATATAAAGATAACAAAAAAGCCACTCTTTTCAGAATGGCTTTTATAGTAGCGGGAACAGTGCTACTTTTACGTTAAGCCCCCTAAATCATTTTAAATCTAAATTAATGTATAATTATTGATTATCAATGATTTAACTATGTTTTATGTTTAAATAAATTTATGAAAATTTATCTAGATTAATATTTACAATACAAAAATAATACAGAATGATTTTAATCTCTTTATATTTGTAGTTGACAATGAACTTATTTTTTACAAAGGTACTATTTTTAAGGAACTATGGCAACAATTTATTTTTTATACCGCTCAACAAGGGAAAACGCTCCACTTACTGTACGATTGCTTTTTACTAATAATGGAGTAAATGAAATAATCGGGACAAATTCTAGATATTTGATTTACTCAAAAAAAGATTTAGTAAACGACCCAACATTAAATGCCAAAAACTATTGGGACAAAATGCATAACAATATCAGAACTAAAGATATTGAATTAAGGAATAAGCAAATTGCAATACAAAAAGACCTTAACAAAATTGAAAACTATATTTTAAAAGCATTTAATGACATTAACCTTGAATCAGCAAATAAAGAATGGTTGGAAGGAGTTGTTGAAGAGTTTTACAATCCTAGAAAGCAAAGTAGCATACCAAACACAATAATTGAATTTTTTGATTATTATTTGGAAATGAATCCGCATTTAAAATATGGTACTCAAAAAAAATACATCACAATCAAAAATAAACTAATAAAAAGGAAGCAGTTATTTAGTTCAACACCAATCTTTTTGACGGATATTAATGATAATTTCAAATTGAAATATTATAAAATCTTTGCTGATTATAAAACCAACACTATTGTTAGAGATTTAACCGAAATTAAAACACTTTGTAGGTTAGCATTAAAAAAGGGTAAAGAAATTGATATGGAAGTTTTAGATTGGAAATTTAAAGTTGAAAAAACGCCTTTTGTTTCGTTAAACCTTGATGAAATTGAAAATATTTTAAACTTAAAGGACTTACCTGATTTTTTAGATAACGCTAGAGATTGGTTAGTAATTTCAACTTCTGTTGGACAACGGATAAGTGATTTGATGCGATTTGAAAAATCAATGATTAGAGTTGAAAAGAACAAGAAAAATAAAGACATCCATTTAATAGAATTTGAACAGGTAAAAACGAATAAACTGGTTACAGTTCCGCTAGACAATAAAGTTTTAACTATTCTTGAAAAAAGAAACGGAGATTTTCCAAGAAAAATAAGCGACCAAAAATATAATGATTACATCAAAGAAGTTTGTAAAAAAGCAGGACTTCGCCAACTGGTGCAAGGAGATAAAATTATAGTTACTGAAAACGGGGATAAACGAGCAGAATTTGGTACTTACGAAAAATGGGAGTTAGTAAGCAGTCATATAGGAAGACGCTCTTTTGCAACTAATAATTTTGGTAAAATTCCAACAAGTTTGATAATGAGCGTAACAGCTCATTCTAAAGAAAATACATTTATGGCTTACATAAATAAAACACAAACAGAGCAAGCCAAAGAACTTGCAGATTATTTTTAAGATATGAAAGAATTTATAAAAACAACATCAAAAAACAACAAAAATCTAATTGATGGTTATAAAGAAAATGATTTTGCTGAAATTTTAGAAAGCCAAGATGATAAAGATGGATATTTAGAAAAAGCATACATTTATTTATATTTTCAAATAAATAAAACAATTTTATCCCTTGAAGATAATGACAATGACATAGCGACTACATCGAATTTATTAAGTCAACTAAATGAACTTAAAATACTATTTTTTAAATTTCTACAAAAAAAATACCATAGTAATAGTTGGTTAAATCTTGTTGATTATATGAAAGATTATGGAGGCGATTTTAAATATATATCTTCATCAATGTTTACAGAAAAACATATTGACTTAATTATTCAAAGACTTTATAAAAAAAATGATTTAGTTTCGAATTTACCATTACCAAAAAAAAATAATCAAGAAAGAATTCATTTTGAAGTAGCAGTTGAATTTGCCAATGGAAGAATATATGATTTAGTGAAAGAGAAAAAATCTGAAGTACAAATTTCAGAAATCATCTTCAATGAGCGTAAATTTAAACCTAGTTCGTACCGTACATATATTAATAATTCTTTAAGTCATAGACCGAGCGAGTTAAGACAAAG